>MGKE01000001.1 GCA_001794635.1 Candidatus Yanofskybacteria bacterium RIFCSPLOWO2_01_FULL_39_28
ACTTAGAAAAAAGCTGTTTGCTGGTGCTAAATTTACAAGAAATGAGCTACAATAGAGATACTGATTTCGGTAACACTTAATTATTGTCTAACAAGGACCAAACAAAAAAAGACCGAGCTAAGCTCAACGAACCGGATGATAAATTAAAGAGGCGAGAGGGATTATTTCCCCATAAAAAGTTTGATTTTGGCAGAAACCACCTTCTTCATTTCTTCTACCCCCGGTTTGAGATACTTGTAGGGCGTAGTTTCACCTGGTTTGTCGTGAAGAGCTTTGTGGAGACCTTTGGTATAAGCCACCCGAAGTTCAGTATTGAAATGGACATTAGTCACACCGGCTTTAATAGCCGCCTGAACATTAGAATCTTCAAGTCCGGAAGCGCCATGTAATACATAATAAACATTTGGCACTGTTGCCACTATTTTTTTAAAATGATCTATGTCTAATTTTTCTTCTTGTTCGGTAACAATACCATGAATATTGCCAAAAACAACCGCTAGTTGATTAACCCGCGTTTTGTCGTAAAATTCTTTCGCCTCTTCCGGTTTGGTAAAATCAGCTGACGTTATTTCAACTTTAGTTTGAACCTCGGACGAACCGCGAAGATATCCTATTTCCCCCTCAACCAAAGTCTTGCCTCCGACAGACTTGGCGTATTCCACAACTTTTTTAGTAGCAGAAATGTTATCGGCAAATGACATCTTTGACTCATCTATAATTACGGAGTCATAACCGGCATCGATCGCTTCCCGGCACTTATCAAAACTCTTAAAATGGTCGGCGTTGAGAAAAACTGGGAAATTAAAATGCTTCCTAACTGCACCAACTAAGGCTACCGCCTCATACATTCCAAAAAATTCTACCTCACCCTCTGATGTTCCAACCATCACTGCTGGCGCTCCAGCATCCCGCGCCGCTTCAACAATCCCCCTCAAAACATCTTCAGTGGAAAAATTAAAATGCCCAAGAGCATAACCACCCTCACGAGCGTTTTTTAAATATTCACTAAGGGTGTTCATATATTTAAAGCGGGTCTATATCCTCTAGAGCTCAATAAAGCCACGAATGATATTCTCGTCAATCAACCGATTCATGGTTTCCCGTCCCATGTACTCAGAAAAAATCTTGTTCCAGAGGGCCTCTTGATGATGATAAAGGTATTTAATGTGTCCCTTTTTAACTAGGGACATTGTAAGATCAATAAAGTTAAAGCTGACTAAAACTTCTTCCCCGTTTCTGTCTTTAAAAAAATCTCCGACAAAATCTAATCCTGTCCAACAACTTAAACTTACTCCTCCGTCGTCTTTCTTTAGCATCCTGGATAATCGCTGGAAATCACCTTCGGCTCTAAACCAATGTTCGGCTTCCGGATTAACATGGGGTTGAAATAAACGAGGGTCGTTTTCGTTGTCTTTAGCTAAATACCTCTGGACTATTCTCCAGATAACTTGACCGCCTTCCATGATTTGTCCTGATGGAACATCACCCCGCAATAGTGATTTAAACTTAATGTTAAAATCAGAATCACCTATGTAACGCCTAAACAGAGCCGAATAAAACGGCACTTCATGCAAATAGTGAAGAATGAGAGTGAACATTCTTGATGTTTCTCCTGGAATGTCTATCTTAATCGGGGTTATAAATATAACTCCAAACTCCTTGAGGTGGCTAACATTGTGATATTTCTTCTCAAGATACTTTTCTGCCACTTCAACCCACTTTTTGTCTAAAACAATCAATTCAACGTCCCTTTCCTCAAAATCGGTTGGCTTCAAGTCACTATAGGCTTCATCAAAAAACTTATGCATCCACTCCTGGTCTTGAGCAAAACGAAGAGCGCTGACAACCGAAGCAAAACCTTCTTTTTCAACTAACTCACCGACGGAAGAATAGCCAAAATGTTTTAGAAGATTATCTGGTTTGTATTTATTTAAAAGCTCTGTAACTTTTTCGTTTTTTATAAAAAGGCCCTTTGGAGGAGCAAAGACTTGAAAGGCCACTTCGCACATTTTACCGCAAGTTGATGACATGTTTCCCAAATCCGGCTTATCTAAAAGCTCAAATAAGTGCTTATCAATGTGGCTTAGTTTATTAATCAAGGCCCCATATATTTCTTCGGCCAAAGAATCTTTGGGTAATCCTAATTCAACCAAGGTTTTCTCTACCAGAGCATTATTTTCGGCCACAATAGCATCTATTACACTTGCCTGACCGGTAATAGATGTCATCTGTTGATCCAAATTCATAAGATCTCCCTGGGAGATTCGCAAAATTTTAGCTACTTTAACAAAAGAATTATTCATATTTAAATTTCTCTAACTTTAACTTCTACTAACGGCCACGGACCCCATTCGTCTTTATTTAAAATTCCGGCTTTTGCTCCATATTGAGTCACAACAGAAGAAGCATTGGCGGTAGCAAACTGTATCGCTTTGATAATTGTCTCTTTTTTCTCTTCACTTGTTGCTTGTACCTTGTCCCTTGTCGTCCCTTGTATATATTCTACCACAAAACCTGAACTGAAAGCATCCCCAGCCCCGGTTCTCTCCACAACTGGTGAATCCGGTACTCCGGCTGAATAAATATTTTTGCCGTCAGAAACAACTACCCCTTCCGGCCCCTTGGTCATAACGAATACGCCATCAATGACTTTATCCATAAATTTAAAAATCTCGTCTTCTTGTTTAAAATCAATACCGGTCAGTCCGGCCGCTTCTTCTTGGTTCATAATTACAACGGAAAAGTGTTTAAGCAATGGTTTCAGTTTCTCCAGACCGTGAGCCAGTTCTTTACCTCCGGGGTTAGTCGCTAATTTAACCCCGTTTTCAACTGCCCAATTAACTGATTTCTCCAAAACCTCATAAACACCGCCGAGACTATCCAAAAAAAGCCATTTTGATTTTAAATTTTCTAAATCTAGCTTTTTAGGATCAAAATGTTGACCTTCTCCTTTATATGACAAAATAGTTCTCTCACCTCCAGGATGGACCAAAATAACTGAATAAGCCGTGTAGTTGTCGTCGTGTTTCTGGAAATGTTTAACATCAATATTCTCGCCTTCAAGCTCTTTTAGTATCTCTGCTCCGTTGAAATCCTGTCCAACTACCCCGATACAAGCAGTTTTGAGACCTTGTCTGGAAAAGGTAACTCCGGCATTAGTACCCCCGCCGCCTGAAGTCAGAACAATTTTTTTCATTTCAATCTTTGAACCATAACCAAGACAAATGGCCTCTCCGGTCGGAAAGTCATCCATCTTATTAAATCTCTTCAGTTCATCAGCACTGAATAAAACATCTCTTGTTGCCGAACCGATTGAAATAATGTCGTACATAGAATAAAGATTAGTTACAAAAATGGTAATGGGCCAATCCAACAATCAGAAAAATAACATATAACCCTTGCCGTATATTCCGGAGCAAAAAATAAGATAATAATTATTAATAAAATTAAAATTAAAAATGACAATAAAAAACTCTTTTTCATGGTTTTATTTTAAAATTGCCCCATTAAGCTCTTCGATGGCTTTCTTAAAATTCTGACTCTTAACAATATAACTCCCCGATACCAACACCGAGGCTCCGGCTTTGACCAATTTAGGAGCAGTTTCAGATGTTATCCCACCATCACACATAATCATTATATCAGGATATTTCTTGTGAAATGCTGATATTTTATCAACAACTTCGTTAACAAAATTACTGCCCTGAAATCCTGGGTGAACGGTCATAAACTGGACAAAATCAATTTCGTTAAGATATTGTTCAATTTTATCAACATAAGTTTCAGGATTTAATGACAAACCTACTTTTCTGTTGCGTTCTTTGATATCTTTTATGATTTCGTTCAAATTTACATCCGATTCCGCATGAATAATAAATCTTTCAGCTTGAGTGTTAAACCATTCTTTTATAACTTCTTGGGGTCTTTTTACCATCAAATGGACGTCAAATTGAGCAGATGATTTTATTTCTCTTAAATCATTGTAACCCTTAATGGTTTTGTTAGGCACAAAATCACCATCGGCAATATCAATATGAATTCGGCCAGTATGAAACTCTAGTTTATGAACCAACTCTCTGAATTTATCTGACGAGTCAGTGAGAATAGCAGGAATGATTTCGGTCAAGCTTGTAAGCACATAAGCTTGTAAGCGCATAAGCTAGCTAATCAGCTTACTGGCTTACCAGCTTATTAGCTTATTAAATTGGGGGGTGTCCTTCCTTCAAGCGCTTCAATGATATTTTGAGCGGCCATTTCGGCCATTTTATTTCGAGTTTCTTCGGTAGCCGAGGCAATATGAGGAGTGAGTATTACGTTGTCTAAATTTTTTAATTCGGGTGTAATCTCTGGTTCAAATTCAAAGACATCAATCGCCGCTCCGCGAATAACCCCATTTTTCAAAGCTTCGGCCAGATATTTTTCGTCAACAATCTGACCACGGGAAGTGTTGATGAGGTAAGCCGTTTTTTTCATCATCTTGAGTTTTTCTTCGTTTATCAAATGATGGGTAGAATCTAAAAGAGGGACATGAATAGATACAAAGTCACAATGAGGCAACATGTCGTCTATTCTTTCAAAATATTGAGCTCCAAACTCTTTCTCAAATTCTGGATTAGCTTTGGGATCAGTATATAAAATTTTCATTTCAAAACCTCTAACCGCATGAAGGGCAACTCGCGTACCAATACGGCCCAAACCAACTACTCCGAGCGTCTTGCCGGATAAGTCAGTCCCCAAAAGCAAACTCGGTCCCCAAGCTTTATATTTATCGGCTCTGGAAAACCGATCAGCTTCGCTTATCCGATGAGCTATTGAAAGCATCAAAGCAAAGGTGTGCTCGGCCACAGTGTTAGTAAGAACCCCGGGTGTGTTAGTAACCATCAAATTACTTTGCTTGGCCGCTTCCAAATCAATATTATCAAAACCAACGGCGTAATTAGCAATTATTTTTACCGTCGGAAGTCCAACTTCCATAATTTCGGCGTCAATCTTATCGGTTAATACCGACAAAATTGCATCAGCGCCTTTAATTCCGACCATCATCTCATCCTTGGTAGCCGACCTGTTTTCGGCTTTCTCGTTAATCAAAACCTCGTAGCCCTTGGCTTGAAGCATTTTGATTCCTACTTCTGGTATCGGTCTTGTTACAAATATTTTCATATATAACTTTAATTATTAGATTCTATTTTTTTTATTTCTTCCAGACGGCGTTCATATCTTTCTTTTGTATCATATTCTGCCGCAAGAAAAGCTCTAGCTATCTCTATCGCCTTGTCCTCACTTAAAAAATCGGCTGATAACGCCAAAACATTTAAATCTTCATCGTGAACCGAGGCCTTGGCTTGATCTGGCTCAGATATAGTTCCCGCTCTAATACCGTCTATTTTGTTGGCGGTCACATCAATACCTATACCTGAACCGCAAATTAATATACCCCGATTACCTTTTCCCGATACGACTTTTCTAGCCACCGCTTCGCCAAATTTAGGATAGTCGTCATCTTTATCATACTCAAAAGGCCCAACATCTTCATACTCATAGTCCCATTCAGTCAATTTTTCTTTTATTTTTTCTTTAAGGGCAAATCCCTTATGATCGCTTCCGAGATATATCAAATGAATTTGGAATTTGGAATTTTGAATTTGGAATTTTCTAGATTCTAAATTCTAGATTCTAGATTCTACTTTGAAAGTTGATTTAAATATTGAACCGCTGAAAGAGTTGCTAAACAGCCTTGGCCGGCGGCAATTACTATCTGCTTAAAGGGAACATCGGAAACATCTCCAGCGGCGTATAGTCCAGGAATATTGGTTTCACATCTGGTATTAACTTTTATCTCCCCAAAAGGATTTTTCTCAACATTATCGGGAGCAATACCAGAATTTGGAACCATGCCGATATGAACAAAGGCTCCGTCTGTTTGGATTTCATATTCCTTACCTTCTTTGTCTATGTATTTAATACCGGCCAGGAATTTGTCACCAACAAATTCTTTTGTTCCAGCTTCATAAATTATTTCTACTTTATCCTTGGGTTGAAAACTTAATTTTTTAATTAAAACGTCATCACCTTTAAAAGCTGGGTTTTTATTTATCACATAAACCTTCTTGGCAATATCAACGCCCATAAGAGCTGATTCCAAAGCCGAATTGCCGCCGCCAATAACCGTTACGGTCTTGCTCGTAAATAAAGGCATATCGCAAGTTGAACAATAGCTGACACCCTTGTTGCGAAACTCCTTTTCTCCGGTAATTCCTAACTCTCGTGGATGGACGCCGGTAGCAACAATAACTGCTTTAGCAATATAGTCACATTTCAAAGCGCTTTCGTTTCCATTCGGCACCTTGTCGGCCGCTTTCTCTGTTTCGTTTCCTTTTTTAGTAGAAACGCAAAAAGTGCCGTCTTCCTGCTTGGTAATTTTATTAACCCAAACACCTTCTTCAATGTCAACTTTATAATATTCAAGGTGTTTCTTGAATTTATCAGATAATGTGATGCCGTCGGTATTGCCATCACCGGGCCAGTTGCCTATTTCCCCGGAAGTGGCAACTTCCCCGCCAAAATCTTTGGTTATTATTTTTAGATTCAAACCCCTACGAATACCATATATACCAGCAGTTGTTGCGGCGGCTGAACCGCCAATAATAAGAAGGTCAAACATAATGAAAAATGTAAATATCAAAATGTAAAATGACAATTCAAAATATTAAAATTTTATAACTTTACACTGTCATTTTGATTTTTTCATTTTGAATTTTAAATTTAGCTAAATATATTATATCATAATAATCATGAACAAAAAGTATCTCGTGTTAATATTGTTAGCCCTTAGTCTTATAACTCGTTTTATGTTTTTCGGTTATCCCAGTGAAACTGTTTTTGACGAAGTGCATTTTGGCAAATTCATCTCTGGCTATTATACCAGAGAATATTTTTTTGACATCCACCCGCCAGGTGGAAAACTGGCAATTGCCGGTTTTGCTAAATTATTTGATTTCAAACCAGGATTTGCTTTTTCTGAAATAGGCAACGAGTATCCCGATAAACAATATTTGATATTGCGTTTTTTGCCAAGTTTAGCCGGGGCTTTGCTGCCTTTAGTAATATTCTTACTTTTAGTTGAACTGGGGATAAGCCGTTCAGCGGCCTTTTGGGGTGGCTTACTTATAGTTTTTGAAAACGCTATCCTAACGCAGTCTCACTACATCCTTCTTGACTCGCTTCTTTTACTCTTCGGCTTCTTATCTTTATTGTTTTACTTTAAATCCAAAAACTACTTTCTACTTTTTGGCCTCTTCTCTGGCCTTGCTATTTCAATTAAATGGACAGGGTTAGGATTCTTGGCTTTACCTCTTTTTGTTGAATTTATTCAGATTATAAAAAACAAAAATCCCAAACAAATTATAGAAAAAATCATATTCCCCTTAATTGTTGCTGTATTTGTTTATTCTGTTATTTTCCTAACTCACTTAGTTATTTTGGATAAATCTGGTCCGGGAAATAATTTCATGAGTCCGGGATTTCAAAAAACTCTTTCAGAAAATCGTTTTGAAAAAGATTCCCAAGTAAAAAAATCCAATCTTTTCCAAAAATTCACAGAACTGAATGCTGAAATGTATAAATCCAACCAGCGTTTAACCGCCCAACATCCTTACTCAAGTAGTTGGTACTCTTGGCCATTTATGGCCCGGCCGATATATTATTGGGTTAACGAAAATGCCAGAATTTATTTTATTGGAAATCCTGTTATATGGTGGCTATCTACTGTGACGGTTATTTTTGCCCTTATTTCTTTGATTCAAAATTTAAGATTTAAAATTCCCGCTCCTTTGGAGCGAGGCTCGCTCAACAAAGTTGAGTGGCAAGATTCTGTTATTGTTTTTCTGACCGCCGGTTATGTTGTTAATGTGCTTCCCTTCATAGGCGTAAAACGGGTCATGTTTCTGTATCATTATTTAACTGCCTATATTTTTGCCCTCATGATTCTTGTCTGGTTTGTTTCTCAACAAAAAAACTCTGAAAAACTATTCAGAGCCCTAATAATCGCTTCGGTAATTTCTTTTATTTTCTTTGCTCCACTTTCTTACGGTTTAGATCTTTCACCCAACGCTTACGAATACCGCGTCTGGTTTTCTAGTTGGCGTTAGATTTTTGTTTTGCCGTATTCTCCAAAGGCTAAACAACAAGTACTTAAAAACAAACCGAGAACCATTCAACGAACATCCCCCACATCTTACCAAATAAAATCAGCCCGTCAAAGGCTGTAGTAGTTCCTCTAGCAAGTCGTCGACTTCAAGTTTTATGGCTTGCTTTTTGAGGTAGTTAAAATTCAGTTTTTTTCCTGAAGACTTCAAAATCGATCTCACATCTTCTAACTGAACAGCCGACCCGCCTTGATTGTGCCACTCTAATTTATTTAATATAAGGTCCTCCGGAGATATGAAATATATCTTCACCCCCTCAATATTTTTTAATACCCGTCTACGAAATTCGGAAAGTGATTTTTCGTTATTTTTGGCAACCCAAAAATCAACTTTTAAGCCACTGTCCGGATCAATGAAATTAAATTCGCCTTTATTTCGTATAGCTTCTTTAGCCGTATCTTCATCAATATAGCCCAATCTTGATATTTTCCTTAAGGCTTTGGCCAACAGACTGACTTGAGATTCAAGAATTTTAATAACAACATCTATGTCAGATGTGGAACGGGGCGTACCCCAAACAGCCCTGGCAAGACCACCAGTAATAAAATATTCAATCTTGAGTTGATCGAGTATAGATACTACTTGAATGAGTAACTTTTCCGGATTTACTATTTTCATTAAGATTGTGAAGTTTAAGGCAAAGCACGGTTAGTTTTGAAGCTAATTTCAACTTCTTACCCGCTGGCATTTCCCTAAAAATCTCATCTTGTATCTCTTGGCCAGTTTTGCCTTTATATTTTTTAAAATTAATCGAGTTCATATTTTTTGGCCTTTTGGTAGAGTTCTTCTATCTTGTCCCAATTGAGATTGTCAAAAAATGATTTTATATAAGTTGCTCGGTCGGAACCGGTATCAATGAAATAGGAATGCTCGTAGACATCCATGCACAAAACTGGAACTGTGCCCCAAATACCGCCATGATTCTGAGCATCACAAGTAAAAATACGCAGTTCTTTTTCGTGCATATCCCAAGCCAACACAGCCCAACCCCGAGCTGCCATCCCACAAGCTGAAAAATATGTCTTGAAACCGTCAAAGGAACCATACCTATCGGCTAATTTGGAAACAATTTCTCCTCGTGGCACACCGTCACCGCCAAGAACGGCGAAATAATTCTCGTGCAAATAAACTCCGTTATTAGCAAATGATTCTCCATTCTTAAGTCCTCTCAATTCACTATATGTCTGATTGCCTTCGGCTTTACCGCTCTGAACTATCGGCCTTAACTTTTCCTTGATTTCATTGGATTTATCAACATATCCTTTATAAAGTTTACCATGATGAATCTCAATCGTCTTTTGAGAAATTCCCTTTAACGAATCTGGGGCATAGTTTAATTGTTTAAATTCCTTTTTTGCCATAATTGCTTATGAACGCAGTGAATAACTGCAATTATGAGCATCCCGCCGAAGCCTTGGCGAAGGCGGATGGCTCACATTTATTTTATATTTAGTATTTGATTAATTTCTTCCTTATCAAACCCGACGATAATTTTCCCATCTATATCAATAACCGGCACGCCCATCTGACCGCTTTTGTCTATCATTTCTTTCTGAGCTTCTTGGTTTAATGAAACATCAATACTCTCATATTTAATTTCTTTTTCATCTAAATACTGCTTGGCTTTTTTGCACCAAGGACAAGTTGGAGTTGAATATATTTTTATGTTAGCCATATTATCTGATCTGATTATATCATAGATAAGTAAAAACAAGAAGGTGAATTACTAAATGATTAAATTTGCAAAAAATCAAATTATGTAATATAATATCGGGAGTATTTTTAAACTTAAAAAGTGTATCTTGATGTCTTTCAAATGGAGGTTGTTATTGCTGTGTGTGATTCTATCGGCTTATCCCAGCCCGCCGATTTTAGCCCAAGAAACAATCGCCAAATTGCTGGTAGACAAAGGCCTGGCTAAAATTAATGTTGAGCCTAGAAAAACGATAACAACAGATGTAGTTTCCGTAACCGAAGAATATGCTAATAAAGAGGCCTACGACAACAAGAGATCCAAATCAATAAAAACAAGCAGGAAAACAATTACTGGAAGGCCAAAACTTGGCTATCTAAACGTGGATGAATTGTACCAAGCATTTGCAACCAGGTTTGATTTCTTAATTGAGAACAATGATAGTACTGGGGTAATCAATGACGTCCAATGTGCATTAATAAAATTCACTCCTAAGCCCAATTTGACCAGCAAAACAGTTACTGATGCTTTTATCAATCACACTGCCGGCAAAGTATATATAAACCTGGACAACTTTGAGATCATCAGAATTGAAGGCGGCATCAACAATCATTTTGTAACCACTTGGAGAGCTTGGTGGTCACCAATTGCCTTTGATGTTGACGTATATGAATTCAGTTTTTCGATAGACTATACCATATTCAATAATGTAGTTATAGAGAAGAATCTGGAAGGCATGGCTGATTATGAGATAAGGAATAGGGGTATTGATAGGCACATTTATACGCTTAGTAATTACAGAATAAGATAAATCCGTCCACAAGACGGATTTTTTAAAAAATTTATAACTATATCCTAGGATAAGATTATAAATAATCTAATTTTTATAAATCAGCTGATATGCATATGTTCACTATCATAAAAAAGGATAGAAATTCAAAAGCCCGTTTGGGTGTTTTAAAGACGGCTCACGGAATTGTCAAAACCCCATCTTATGTAATAGTTGGGACTTACGGCCAAATAAGATATCTCTCGCCTTCAGATATTAAAAAAACAAAGACCCAATTAATTATTGCCAATACTTTTCATCTTTGGAAAGTTGCCAACAAAAAACCTCTTAAATTCGGCAAAATTTCAACCATGACTGATAGTGGCGGTTTTCAGGTTTTATCATTGGCTTTCAGCGATAAGAACAAAGCTGGAAAGTTTATGACTGGGACCCCAGACGCTAATACCAAACTCAAAAGAGACAAGATTAAAATAACTTCTAATGGCGTATATTTTGCTTTTAACGGCAAACGACTATTTCTCGGTCCAGAATTATCAATGAAAATTCAAGAAAAAATCGGGGCTGACATTGTTTTCGCTTTTGACCACATTACCTCCCCCCTAGACACCTATGCTTACAATAAAAAAGCACTAGAACTCACGGATAAGTGGGCAAAAATTTGTTTAAAACATAAAGGTAAAAACCAGGCCTTGTTTGGCATCGTTCAGGGAGGACTTTTCAAAGATTTAAGAATAAAAAGCGCCAAATCAATCGGCACTATGACTTTTGACGGATTTGGGATTGGCGGTTCCTACACCAAAAAACAGATTGCCAAAGTTTTGAAATGGATTATCCCCCACTTGCCAGAAGAAAAGCCACGCCATCTTCTTGGTGTCGGTAAAATTGAAGATATCTTTGAAGCGGTTGAAAACGGAATAGATACTTTTGACTGTGTTATCCCCACCCGCGAAGCTCGCCATGGCCGCTTGTATACTAAAAAGGGAACAATAGATATCCGCCGAGGATATTTTTCAAAAGACAAAAAGGTAATAGAACCGAGCTGTGGTTGTCCTACCTGTTCCAAAAAAATATCCAGATCCCAAATAAGCGCATTACTCAAAAATCCAATTCGTAAGCAAAATACCAAAGGTCAGCGTCTGTGTCTAATGCACAACATGTGGTTTTTTAATAATCTGCTTGAAAAGATAAGAAAATCAATAGCTAAAAATAGATTCATTGAATTTAAGAAAAAAACTTTAACCAATTTTCTCTCACAATATTAGGTAAATTCATCATATGATGAATTTACCTAACTTCCTTGACAAAATTTAAATCTTAGACTATTATATACTCGCGCGTAAGAAGCCAAACAAAAAGGAGGCAAAATGCGTAAGTACCTTGTAGCAGTTCTGTTGGGTGGGATGTTTGCAATTTGTGCAGAACATTTTCTTACCATTGATGACGCTCTCAACCAAAAAGTTCAAAATCCATTCTTTGCCACAGTCGAAGCCCAATCACCAATTAGATTTGAAGTCCAGAAATCCGAATATATTGTTCCAGGCGATAGGTTTTATAACTATAAGTTAACTGCCGTCTGTGACACGGCCACCGGGACGCTACTTTATTCTACCGGATACCAAAGCGGATTATGGGGAGTCGCCAATGGCTGCGCCAAAACTAACCGCTAGTTTTATACGAAAAACCCCGACGAATGTCGGGGTATTTTTATTTAAAATTGCATACTACATTCTAAATACTGCCCACTACATTCCTGACTGAGGAGGAACCATGGGCACAGTCTGCTCATTATGTTTCAATGCTTTTTTTGAGAAGAAATACAAATAGAGTATCTCTAATATTCCTAGTGTATTGATTATTAACAAGGCGATAAACCAGCCCTTCTCGTCATTTTTGGCAGCATGCCAAAGAGACCTGTATTTCCAATAAAGCGTCCAAAGTATAAGCAGAAGCATAATCGGACCAAAAACAAGTCCGCCGCCAAAGCCCATGCCAAAAGAAGTCCCCAATCCTCCCCAGTTAGACATACTGTCCCAACCACCCATAAAATTTGCCATTTATCTTAATAGTTTTAACTTGGTGATGTCTTTTTTTACTTTATCCGGTTTAGTTTCACAGATAAAGTCCACCTGGCTAAAAACTTTAATTAAATTTTTAAACCCTTCAATTCCTATTTTACCATCTCCAATGTGATTGTGTCTATCTTTTCTATCCCCAAGGCCGACTTTTGAATCATTAGCGTGGATAAGTTTAATTTTTTCAAGTCCGATAGTATTTTTAATAATATCAATTGTTTTATTAAATCCATCTTTGCTTTTAATGTCATATCCGGAAGCAAACATATGAGCTGAATCAATGCAAACATAAATCCTCTCATCATTGCCAATTACCTGTTCAAGTTCCTCAAAAGTATCACCCATTACATTCCCTGCCCCAGCTGATATTTCTAATAAAAATTCTGTAGTGCCTTTGTAGCCCATCATCACCGCCCGGATTCCAGAAGCAGTAACTTTAATTGCCTCCTCCCGAGACATGTCCTTTGAACTTCCTAAGTGAGTCATAACGTATTTGGCCCCAATCAAACTCCCCCGCTCAAGTTCTTCTCTGACTACTCGCACTGAAGCTTCTCTGGTCTTTGGATTAGCTGAAGCAAAATTAATGTAATATGGCGCATGGATATAACAATCGGCTTGTTTCCGTTTCTTCATTTCTTCTTTAAATTTTTTAATAATTTCATTATCTATCTTCGGAGCCGGACCACCCTGTGGCGACCGAGTAAACATCTGAAAAACCTCGCACCCCAAATCAGCCGCCCGCTCCGGCGCATTTATAATACCCCCAGCAATAGAAACATGACAACCTATTTTCATGAGATCACTCCTTCGTTTTTAAGTTCTTCTAAAATATCCGCCGGAATAGGGATTTGTTTTCCAACCGGGCTAACGCCCGGATATCTCCAAGCGGAAATGATTATTTTTTTACTTCCTCTTGTTTGATACATAGTCCAAATTTCTGATGGTTTTTTTATATTAGGACCGGGAGTCATTACCGCAATTGTGTTTTCTGCGACTCCTTCTTCAACCCTTTTTGGATTTCTAATAGCTCTTTTTACTCTATCCGGCGAAAGGCCGTAAAAAACCATCTTTTGGATGGCGTGATTAGTCCAATGATACTTAGAATCATTTTTAACTTTAAACATATAACTTGTTCGTTATTAAAATCCAAGTAACCCCAAAACAGAAGAATCTGAAATCGCTATACTAAAAATGGTTAAACAAATTAGGGCCGATATAATGCACCAAGTACACCAATTCTTCAAAATAAAAGCCTGGACTAGAGTAAGATAAATTGAAAACATAAAAGCAAGGATCGTCGCAACAAGAAGTCCGTAAGCAACAAAACTAGAATATAGACTTGGAAATATAATGGCAAGACCGTAGGTCAAAGCTATAAATCCATAGTAAAACATCCCCAGGTTCTCAACTGAAAAACCAAAAAATTTAGAATAGTCACTATGAATGACCGTATCACAATTGGCCCTTAGCGGACAGATCAGCGCTTCTTTAATATTTTTTTTGTGATGGCGAATGTAGGAAGCTATGAGAAAACCGACAAAAGCAAGAAGTATAATAATAACAAAATCAGCTACGTACGGCATTTTTAAATTATAGCACTAAGTCTTCAAACCAAAAACCCCTTTTCGGGGTTTTTGGTTTAGAGGTTTAGTATTCCTCTCTTCGGCCTCCGCCGAATCCACCACGGCTTCCACCGAATCCACCACGGCTTCCACCGCTGCCACCACTACTGCCAAAGCTCCTTCTCGGAGGTCTGTCGGCCAACGGTCTGGCTTCATTGACTACAAGCTTTCTGCCGTCATGCTCTTGGCCATTGAATTTCTCAACAGCTGCATCAGCTTCTGCATCGTTTGCCATTTCGACAAAACCGAAGCCTCGTGATCGTCCAGACATTTTGTCTATGATCACATTAGCTGATGTGACTTCGCCAGCATCAGCAAATAATTGCTTCAAGCTGTCGTCAGTAGCATTATAGGACAAATTACCTACATATAATTTCTTTGCCACTTAATAAAGGCACAAACATTCCACTAAATGAACCTCTTATTCAGCGTTTCATTTAATAAGAATATGTGCTTAAAATTTTGCAGGAACGACCTCTCGCCTCGCCCCCACACTCATTTTATGAGTGTGGGGGCTCGTTCCTACTAATTACTCCTTAGAGATACTTAGAGAAACACCCACGAGAAAACCTACACTGGCTATATGATAGCATGTATCGCTTCAAAATGCAAATCAGGCTATAATTATTTTATGTTTAGAAAAATACTTGTCACAGTCATCATTGCTATCTTTCTTTTAGTCATTGCTTCTTTTTATTTCTTTAAAAATGAAAAACCAACGTCAGAATACCCAATAACCAGACTTGAACAAAAAATAATTTATATAAATGGCCGGCCATTGAAAGTTGAGATAGCTGACGAACCACATGAACAATCACGCGGGTTATCTGGCAGAGAATTCTTGAAAGCAAACGAAGGAATGCTGTTTGTTTTTTCCCAATCGGACAAGCACAGCTTCTGGATGAAAGATATGAAATTTCCATTAGACATAATATGGATAGACGAAAAAAAGACAATGGTTGATATGGCAAAAAATTTATCTCCAGAAATATTTCCGGCAACATTTTCTCCTTCATCTCCAGTAAAATACGTCTTAGAAATCAATGCCGGCTGGTCAGACCGCCACAACATCAAAGTCGGGGATACGATATCATTTTAATTTCCCGCTCTCGCTCTCCCCATTTCTCATCCGGTTCGCTCGTTAACAAATACGTCAATATTTCCTCATTTTCTTGAATAAAAATTGGGTCCCTTCGAGGGACTACATCCCAATTTTGTATTCCACAGAAAATGTCAGAAATATCTTGTATTTGTAGTAAAGTCGCTCAAAGGATTCAAAATGGGAAGAGCTACGCGGTAAATTAAAAATAGCCAAGGTGGCTATTTAAATCCAAGAACCAACTATTCTCTCTTCTCTACACCCTCTATCACGCACTATTTTACCAAAAGTTTTTTCTCTGCGATCACAAACAAATTCTAAAGTATCCACCTCTTCACCGGTCCTGTTATCGGTAAGATTCACGTAATAATCATGATGTTCCCAGCTTTTACTTTTCACTTCTTGCCTAGCCAGCTTTGCCGCTTTCCTAAAAATAAGTTTCTTGTTGGTTGACGCCGCAATAATTACTTCTGCACCTCTGTAATTACTGACGCTAACAAGTACATAATTTCTCATTCTTTCACCACAAGGAACTAGTTTATAAAAAGATATTAACAAATAAGTTTAGTTGCGTCAAGAAAATAAAAACCCCCAATTTATATATTGGTTGGGTTTTGTATTTATACAACCCGCGGCTATTTTACTCCACTAGACCAATTCAGCCACTCTCTGATTTTTTTAAGAAGTTTCCTGCCTTCATGAGTAATACAAACCACGGCGACACCAAGACCGATAATAACTATCGGATAAAACAACGACCAAAAACTACCTGGGAAATAAAGTATCCCTAAATTTCTTAATAAAAAAGCTAGACCAAAAATAACAACAAATACTCCGAATATATACATCCCCACACTCAGTTAAGATATCTCCCTCCTGTGATTCAAGAAAAATATCTAAACCGATAATTAAAGATAAATTTTGGTTTCCCGCACAGTCACTAATAAATACAAATCACAGATCCTAACTGAGTGTGGGGATACATATATTTTCATTATACAACACTTTCTAGCCAAAAACCACAACACTTGACTTATCGTATATACTATTATATAATATAAGGATATGGCTATAGATATAGTTGATAATCCCTATAAAAAAGAAATAGACGCCGAGTTGGCAAAAAGTGAAATATCCATAATTAATTTGGTTAGTTGGCTTTTGGCTTATGCTTGCGACGTTAAAGCTTCGGATATTCATATAGATACGGCGGAAAACAACATTAGAATTAGGTTTAGAATTGACGGCATTTTAAAACAAATGCTTACCCTTCCGTCATATCTTCAGTCAGAAATTATAAGCCGAATCAAGATTTTGTCACACTTAAGAACTGATGAACACCAAGCCACTCAAGATGGACGTTTTAAGGTTACTATGCCCAACTTGGGAATAATTGACATCAGGGTAGCAACCACCCCAACATATCACGGAGAGAGTGTTATTCTGCGTATTTTATCCAATAACAACCGGGGTCTTGATTTGGATGCATTGGGTTTCTGTAAAGAAAAACGAGGCAAGATTCTAGATGCTATTAAAAAAACTAGCGGTATGATTTTAGCTACTGGACCAACCGGCTCAGGTAAAACATCAACCCTATATTCAATTTTAAAAATATTAAACACGGAAAGTACATCAATAATTACACTGGAGGATCCAATTGAATATTCTTTAGATAATATTAGACAGATTCCCGTCAACAATAGAACTGGCTTAAATTTTAATACCGGCCTTAGATCTATATTGAGACAAGATCCTGACATTATAATGGTTGGGGAAATCAGAGATGAGGAAACCGCAAATTTAGCTGTTAACAGTTCTCTTACTGGACACCTGCTCCTATCTACTCTTCATACAAGCGATGCCGCTACCACGTTGCCAAGATTATTAGATATGAAAATTGAACCTTATTTAATTTCTTCAACCGTCAATCTCGTAATCAGTCAGCGGTTGGTTAGAAAAATATGCCCCGAGTGTAAAGTCGCCTATACTCTTAAACCTGAGGAGATAACAAGTGTAACAAATCTTAAGCTCTTAATTTTTGACGATGCCAAATTTTACAAAGGAACAGGGTGTCCAGCCTGTGATAATACCGGTTATAAAGACAGGGTCGGTATTTATGAAGTTATGGTTATGAACGATGATATTAGGCAATGCATATTAAGAAAAGAGTCAGCGGAGAAAATTAAAAAAACCGCCATGATAAATGGCATGGAAACCATGTTTGAAGACGGATTAAAAAAAGCAGCCAAAGGTATCACCACGATTGAGGAAGTATTGAGAGTAATTAGTGAATAAAATGTTTAATTTTTCTGGAAAATTATCTTTTCATGAAAAAGCTGAATTTGCAAAACGCTTAGCTTTTTTAATTAAAGCTAATATTCCGATAGTTGAAAGTTTGCACATATTAAGAGATCAGTGTAATTCTAAATCAAGAATAAAGATGTGGGATCAGATTATTGTAGATGTATCTAACGGACAATACTTATCAACCGGTCTTCTAAAACACCGCCAAATCTTCGGTGATTTTACTATTAACCTAATCAAGATCGGCGAAGAAACTGGAATTCTTCATCAAAACCTTGAGTATCTGTCTGAAGAATTTAGAAAAAAGTATGAACTAAAGAAAAAAGTCGTAGGCGCTCTGATATACCCCCTATTTATAATGGCTGTTACAATTGGTCTCATTGGGGTAATTGCGCTTTATGTTTTTCCAAAAGTCATTCCTATCTTTAGTAGCTTTGGGCCCAATTTACCACTCGCCACCAAAATACTAATAGCCTCAAGCAATTTTGCCGTTAACTACTGGCCATATGCCGGGGGTGTGATTTTATTACTTGGTTTAGTTTTAACTTTTTTATATAAGAGGGTTAAAGTCTTTAATTTTTACGCTAATAAAGCATCTTTCTTTGTTCCTATTATAGGTACTCTTTTAAAAAATTATCAGCTGGCAAATTTTTCAAGAAATATGGGCCTTTTGATTAATTGCAACATAAACATTGTATCGGCCGCAAATATTGCGGCCGAGTCAACCACAAACCCGGTTTACAAAAAAGTGATGTATGAATTAGCAGAAGACATTACCAGCGGTAAAAAAATATCTCAATGCCTCACAATGTCTCCTTCCCTTTTTCCATACATGGCCAATCATGTAATTTCTGTTGGCGAGAGAACTGGAAATCTTTATGAGGCTTTTATGGACTTGAGCAAATATTACGAAAACGAAGTTGATGATCTAACTAAAAACCTTTCTAATTCTCTTGAACCAGTTCTTTTAATATTTATGGGTCTCATAGTCGGGCTGGTGGCCATATCAGTAATTGCTCCAATATACGAAATTACTAAAAGTATTCATGCCTAAATCCAAAATAAAATTGAATGCTGGTTTTACATTGCTTGAAACAGTAATTGCTCTGGCGATAGTTGTAATTCTTGTCGGGTTGTATCCTTTTTTAAACATTGATGAACTTATATCAAGGAATTTTGAGTCAAATATAAGCAGTGCCGTAACTTCAATCATTAGAGCCCGGTCTGAATCTATCAACAACATAGGCAACTCTCCTCACGGCTTTAAAATTATACCGGGCAGTTACATAATATTTGAAGGGCAAGATTATGTTTCCAGAAATTTATCCAAAGATAAAGTAATACCCCAGGGTAGCAATGATCTGGTTTTTTCTGGAATTGACGAAATCGTCTTTAGCCAACTGTCAGGCGATTCAACTGCAAGCGATAGTTTTACAATCACCAGAGGAACAAAAATGGCAACTATTCATATTAACTACGAGGGCAGGATTGATTGGTAATATGACTAAAAATAAATCACAAAACGGTTTTATTATTTTAGACATAGTAATATCTATGGTCATCATTGTAACGGTTTTAACAACTGTTATTTTGGTTGTTTTTAGTAATCAAACAGTGGCTTTGGATACTAAACTCAACAGTGAGGCACTGGGTAAAGCTGAGAAAATTATTGAAGATGCCAAAATCCAAAGCCGTTTAGATTATTTTAAAACAGACAGTTCTTCCTTGTTTGATGGATTTTTTCAAAAAAACCTGCTGGTACACGATATCAGCCCTTGTTTAAAAAACGCTAAATCAAGCGTTGAATGGCAAACTGATCCGAACAGGCCAGGTAAAGTTGAATTAGAAACAATACTAATCAATGTCTTCAGCACAACTTCTTTGTCGGGTGATTGCGGTCCAACAAGTCTTTCAAAAACCAACTGGGAAAACATAAACTGCCAAGAAGGTTATTTTGATTATCCATCTCCAGATATTGTATCCACCGGAGTAGATTTAATAAAACGTGGACAAAATAATTATGCAGTCTTAGCGGCCGAAGGATCAGCTGGCAGTAATAATCTCTGGGTTATTGACATCAATGACGTTAACTCTCCTTTCGCGGTTTCTTCGCTTGATACAGGCTCTTCTTTAAATGATGTTGATGTGGCTGGTAAATACGCTTTTTCCATAGGAAATTCATCTGATAGCCAGCTTAGAATAGTTGACCTGACGGATTTATCAAATCCGATTTTAATTACTTCTAGGTCATTGCCTGGAACATACGGATCAGAAGGTAGAAAGATATTTTACCATAACAACCTCGTTTATGTGGGCACTGATAATACTTACGATAACGAATTTTATATTTACAGTGTTTTAAATCCAGCTAATCCAACATTTTTGGGTGGCTACCAAATAGACGGAAGTGTGGAGGACTTATTCATAAGAGAGGAGATTGTTGACGGCTCCCTAAAAACTTTAGCTTACATGACTTTGTCTGCTATTAATAGTGCCTATCCCGAATTTATTGTTCTTGACGTTTCTGATCCTGGTTTGATTGTTTTTAGAGGATTCTTTGATATGCCGGGAAACAAAAGCGCAAAGACATTATATATCCTTGGAAAGTATGCCTATATTGGCATGGGAAGTGGTGTTGGTGATAATTTATATGTTTTGAATATTTCTAACTTAAACCAGATAAACCTTTCCGATGCAACCACCTTAGACAGTCAAGAGTTGGGAATCCAAAAAATAATGGCTTCCGGTAATCTTGCTTTCGCCTCAATACCAGGTAACTCAGGAGAAGTAATTATTATTGATACAACCGATAAAACCAGTGTAGCCCCGACTTCATCTTGTTATCATAATCAAAATATAACTGATTTTGACTTAGATAATAAATATATTTATACAGCAAATTACAACGAAAGAGGTTTGGGAATAATAGCTGATAATTAAATGACGATTTTAAGCCAAAAAGGGTTCAGTTTGCTAGAGATAGTAATCTATCTTGGTTTAATGTCGCTGGTTATCGGCGGCGCCTTAATGGCTGCCTACGAAATATTAGGAAATGAATCTAAATTAGAAGAAAAGGTTGTAGTTAGTAATGAAGGTGACTTTTTGGTAAAAAAAATCGGATGGGTTTTAAGCGAAATCTCCGATATTAATTATCCCGGTCCTGGTCTATCGGGTAATTATCTTTCAATAAATAAACAAAATTATGCTAAAAATCCAATTATACTTGATCAAGTTGATGGAAAAATAAGAATCAAAAAAGGAACAGGCGAACCAATTTTAATCAATAATTCATTCGTCAATGTTTCAAGTTTGAGCTTTAAGTTTAATCACATTGATAATTTTAAACCTGCGGATTATATTACTGCTTCTTTTTATTTAAATGGGGGATATTTTGAAGTTAATAAGCCCATAGGAATATTGGGGATTTAATATTATGGACAAGATTCATGCAAACAAAAGGGAGAGTGGTTATATAACCTTAATCTCAGCTATTATTATTGCTGGGGTTTTAATGGTAGCCACTTTTTCTTTGAGTTATGATGGCTTTACTGCCCGTTTCAATCTTCTTGACCGGAACAATAAAGAAAAAAGTTTGCAACTAGCCGAAGGTTGCGCCAATATTGCTGTTCAAAGATTATTAGAAGATGTTAACTATTTTGGAAATGAGACTATAAGCATAGGTTCGGAGGAATGTTCTATATTGGATATTGACCCAATAGATGACACCCGAACCATTAGAACAAGCTCTGTTGTTGGATCTGCTTATACCAACATAGAGGTGGGAGTTATTATCAGCCCTTCTCAGTCATCCACAGAACCTGAATCTGGACCAACACCGTCACCCATTCCTAGTCTTTGTGCCGATACAATAATGATGCTCGACCGAACCGGAAGCATGAACGCAACAGCTAGGGCCGATGAACAGGTAGCAGCTAAAAATTTGATAAATTTATTCTCTGGCGTTTTTCCAACAGCCAAAATTGGAGTTGGACGATTTGGTGATAGCGCCAATGGTGGAATTGAAGCTGAGATTTTAACCTCAGGTCAATTAACTGACGTCTATGGAGACGATGACCCGGGAAATGATAGCGATAATGACCTTTTTCATGCCGTTGAAACTGCCACCAACACAAACAGTTCTGTTGGTACAAATTTAAAAGACGCTATTGATGTTGCTCAAGCTGAATTAGAAAGTTCTAGAGGCACCAGTCTTCCAAACGTAATTATAATCATTTCCGATGGCGACCCAAGCGAACCTACGACCGATCCTTTAACAGCGGCCTCTAATGCGGCAAATTCAGCAAAGGCAGCTGGTACTGAAATATTTACTATTCATTTCGGAGATGATCCTTCTGGTCTCGCCGGACAAGAGTTGTTATTATCTATGGCAACAGATGAAAATCATTTCTTTGTTTCCCCCACCTCGGCCGATCTTCAAGATTTATTTGTGACTATCGCCAATAATATATGCCCGGAAATTTCTAACCCAATATTATCTCCGGCCAGTAGTTATATAGACATCAACTCTTGGAAAGAAGTCCCTAATTTCTAAAACTTTTGTAACTATTTTTTCCCAAAACTATCCTGCTTAATTGCTTTACCGCTTTCTTTACTTGTTGACGGTGATGTTTTTCTTTCAAAAAGTGCCAAGCCGGAGGAATAACTGAAGTAAAAACAATGGCCAAAATAATTGGTATAAGATACTGGTCAATATTCGGTATAGCGCTACCAAGAAAATAACCAGCTAATGGTACTCCTATTCCCCAAGCAAGGCCGCCGATAAAATTATAAAAGAAAAAATCTGAATATTTCATAGTACCAACTCCGGCCACAATCGGAGCAAAAGTTCTGACAATGGGCATAAAACGGGCCAGAATTAGGGTTTTGCCTCCGTATTTTTTATAATATTCACTGGCCCTAACGAGATGATCTTTGTGAAATAATAGCGAGTCTTCTCTTTTAAAAATAGCCGGCCCGACTTTCCTGCCAAAAGCATAGCCGAAGTTATCTCCCAAAACAGCGGCGCTAAATGTAATAATAATCAAAGGCAAAACATGCAAATAGTCCTGAGCTGCCAAGAATCCAGCCGTAAATAAGAGTGAGTCCCCTGGTAAGAAAAATCCGATAAATAAACCTGATTCAGCAAAAACAATCAAAAACAAACCAATATATCCGGCCGCTTTTATTAAAGCAATTAAATCAATACCCAATAATTGATCCATGTAAAAGTTATATTCTATCCTATACGATACTATACCAACTTATTTTTGTTGCGATTTAGAAAGACCGCAATAAGTATAACAGCTAACAACGCAATAAGCCATCGCCAGCTAAACCAACTTAATAATACACCGATAGAGGCCAAAGACTTAATCTCCGGTGAAACTTCGGGTGAAAGTTCTAATGAATCAGATTGCTTGACAGAATTTTGTTCAGAACCAGAGTCCTGGTCTACACCTGACCCAGCAATTGCTTTTACAATTGTTATATTATCATCAACGGGTCTTGCTATCTGTATTGGGGTTAGGATTGGGGTCGGTATCAGAATCGGTGTCAAAACTGGAGATGGTGACGGAGAAGCAAGAGGGCCATTAATAAATTCTCCGATCCAGCCTCCTCCCCATCCACCTCCACCGCCAGAAGAACTGCCTTCTTCATTATCTCCCCCATTATCGCTTGAGTCATTACCTGAGTTGCTTGTGGTAGCATAATAGGAAGCCTTAGTCGCCTGGAAGGTACAAATACCTTCGGTAACAGTACAAGTTGCCGGCGATACAATGCCATCACTAGTCCAGTCACCAGTACCGGTTATTGAACGCACCACTTCCAGAGACTGGTCATTAAATTCAGTACCGACAAAAATATTAACTGTTATTGGGATACTGAACTTCAATCCAACATTTGGAATCCCCCATTGGAGAGCGCCATTAATCACAATGCCTGAAGCAAGACCAGCCAAAGAACTAAGATCAACATCAAAAGAAGTAATTTGACCGAAATCAAACGAGCTATCGTCAACACGAGAAATAACAAGGTCTTTTTCTAAAATAATTTTACCATATGAAGTGCTGGAAGCTTTTATCTCAACGTTCTGAGCCAGAGTAATTTGACTTGTTGAAGAAGCTGTTGTTCCTTCATACAGAACAAACACATTCTCATCAAGCAGACTTTGAAAATCAAGAGGGACGGCCTCAATTTTTTCTATTGTGTAAGAAAATGAAGCTACCGTCGAAACTGATTCCTCATCTGTGCAACCAATAGCGATTATAGTTTTAGTTGAAAATATTGATATCGGTGAATCATAGAGATCGCCAGAGGAACAGTTGGGTGTGGTATCGTCGGTGGTAAAATTAATATAGTTAGAGTTGGTGGACGAGAGCTCAATCTTTTGGATTGAAAAATAACTTCCAGCTAGTGGACTTGCTATGGGAGCCAGCGGTAACGGTTCCAAATCACCCCAAACAACCACATCATCTATAAAAATTTCGTCGTTATCAGAATTACCATTAATTTGGAACTTAAAACTTAAGCTTGAGACATTGTTTGCTCCGTCTAGGGGTCCAAAAACAATTGGCTCATAGAGAGTATCGTCTGAGTTCCCTGTTTCGCCATTTATTGTTTCCAGAGAAGTCCAGTTTTCACCATTGTTGGCAGAATAATACGACTGAAATGATTCATCGGCCTCAAGACTATCAACTCTTCGGGCATATCTGATTTTAATATTCTTATAGTCATAGGTGTCCAGAGATTTTGTCAATATGCCATCATTTTTAAGACTGATCCCCTGCCCTTTTTCCTCACCCAAATCTTCACCGTTATCATCTGTCCAAATTTTAGTTACATCCAAATCGTCCTCACTATAGCCAGCATCGTCTTCAACAATACTTACATTTTCTCCAAAAACCCAGCTAGTGGAGGCCAGGTTACTTTCAAAACCATGATAAAATAGTGCCGGATTCTCTCCTGTTACCGTTAGATTATCAACTCCCACCCTGTCATTGGCATGATTGCCGTTAACATAAAATCTCAAGGTGAGTTTTGTGTTTCTATCTGTATTTTCTATCGTAAATTCAATATTTGAATGAGGCTGGCTCGCCGTTAGTGTTTCCAGGACTGTAAAAGTTCCTCCGTCCAGAGAATATTCTGACTTAAATTCATCGCCGTCGCTAAAACCTTCTATGGTCCTGGAATACATGACCTTAAGTTCGGTATAGCCAAAAGTTGCTATGTGCCTTTCGGCCCCATCATCAGGATTAGACCCACTCGCGCCTTCAAGAAGCATTCCTTTTGTTCCATCAAGGCCGACAATAAAACTATCTGGTGAGTCAGTTGTTTTTCTACTGGGAGCCGATGAACCGCTAAAGGTTACCCAGCCGTTTTTCAAACCGCTTGAATCCTGGTCAAAAGTATCAGAAAAAATGGCGATTGGTTCCGCATTAGCAATTGGTATAAACCAGTAAAAAATATGAGGCAAGTCAATGTTACTGGACGAGAATAAAACTAGAAAAAACCAGACCCAAAACCTTGCTATTTTGTAGCTCTGAACCATAATATTACTCAAGGCCTAAATTATACTGTATTTTTAACCTAAAGTTAAAAAACCCGGAGTCGGATGCTTAACTGGGAAATGTCCCTCCCCATTTTTTCAAAGAAAAAATGGGGAGGGAAAATATCAAGCATCCGACTCCGAACTTCTTTGAATTTAATAGGTTTAACAGAATCCTTGACCATCGTCAAGGATTCTGTTTTCTTGAATTGAATTTTTATTAAAAATCTGGTTAAATGAATAAAAGTTCTTATCAAGGGGCGAAGCCATGGAAACTAATGAGTCCAATGAAGAATTCCCGTTTCAGATGCTTTTTTATTATAGCAATCAGATGTCAAAACTACCGGCCGATAAGTTTACTTGGAAAGATCTTTATATGATAAGGGGGGTAATATTGGTATGTGAATTTTACGCTAAAGAGCGGGCTGAAAAAAAATTACTTGAAAAAGCCTGCTTCTGGTGGAACCAGTTAGCTGAACACTGGAATAGTAAAAACTATGACCAAAAATTTGAGTTTATTGAGATAAAGGAAAGCGTAACAAAAGAAGTTGCCGCTTTGGCTATCAGACCAAAATTATCGTTAAACGCCTACGATAGAAAATACCTTCGGTCTCTAAGAATAAGATGGGAAGAAAATGAAGAAGATAAGGATGAAGATGACGGCGCCTAAACCCACACTAATGAATGAGTGTGGGGTTATTTTTTCATAGCCGGTCCGGACTCAAGTTTTGAGTCATCTAAACCCCTAAAATCTTTAAATCCAGAATCTGGAATTTTTTCCGGACCGGCTATACCACGATAAGCTTCAATAAATTCATGAACTAAGGCCTCGTCAACTGAATCCATCTTTAAAAGGTGTTCCCAAGCCACCAAAACAATTGGCGAATCATTAGCCGAACGCGGAGTCATAATTATCCTTGACCCATAACCCTTGGCGATATTAGCCAACATTTCTATTTGTTCAGATGATAAATCAGGTTTATGAGCTATCCAGACATGGCTATGTTCCAAATTATGAATCAGCTGTTCATCCGGAAACTCTTTATCGTAAATTCCGGTTTGAGCTGGAGCATCATAGTGCCAGCCACCGGTTGGAGGATTTGAGTTATAGGCTGGGTGTTCGGCTCCGATATCAATGTGGTCTCTAGATTGAGCTTGGAAGTAAGTTCCTGGGGCAGGTTTACTAGCTTTATTTGAAGCCGTCTTAAAATAGCTGTAAATCGGCCAGCCAATTAAAGTTAAAGCAACTAAAATCACCAGCCACCGGATAACCTTCTGAATAGTTTTCTTTTTACGCTCTTCTTGAACTGCTCTGTCTTTCTCTTCTTTTTTTAAAAAGTATTCGTTCATTTTAATCCCAAGGCTTCATTTATTTTAATCCTATCAAATCCTACTATAAACTTGCCATTAATTTCAAGTATGGGGGCAACGACCATGCCCGTCTTGGACATGACCAATTGTTGAGCCGCCGGATTACCAACCAAACCTATTTCCTCGTATTTAACGTTTTTGGAGGTAAAATATTCTTTGGCCATCTTGCAATAAGCACAGATTGGTGTTGTATAAATTTTCACAATCATAGTTTTTTTAATATTTCTCTGGTTTCCCTTTTGTAATCCTCAACCTTCGGCTGATCAAAAGCGTTAACCCCTAATAATTTGGCTAAAAACATGGTTTCAATCATTTTTAATTGTAAATACTGTCCCAGAGTATCCTCGGTAATTTCGTGCATGACAATTTCGGAATACGGCAGGCCGTTTTTATAAAAAGCGATTTTTACCCCTTCAAAGATAGCATTCGTTATGTCAACTATTTTTTTACCACTAATATCAGGCGCCAGTTCCGGCAAAAAAAGCTCTGACGGAACCACCAGTGAATTATCTTTCTGTGAAGCATAAACAAACTGTGTAAATTTATCCCGGGGCCCAGCAAAAAACAACTGGGCCATCGGATGCAAATCAGTAGAACCGATTGAAACAATCGGAGTAATTCCAGTATTAACTTTCTGATTATTAAGATCATACTCCTTGCCGATGCTTTCAGCCATCAACTGGGTATACCATTTACCAAGAGATTTCAACTCCGGATTGAAATAAAAATTGTTATAAATTTTGATTCCCTGCTTATAGTGGGAATAAGTTAAAATAGCCGAAGCTAAAGCCGGATTCTGATAACTATCGTGGTTAAGACATTTCTGGACCACCTCTGAAGCTCCTTCTAAAAACCTCTCAATATTAAAATTAGCTAAGCCAAGCGGAAAAAGTCCGACTGGAGACAAAACAGAATAACGACCGCTGACTTTTTGAGGAATCTCAAGAACATCTATTTTTTTATCCTCGGCCAACTGCCATAATTTTGTGCCTTTGGCAGTAGTAAACATGAGTCGGTCTTTTGCACTGTCGCCAAAGCGTTTCTTTAAAACATCGTAAATCACCTCAAAGTTAGCAACTGTTTCCGTAGTTTGGCCAGATTTGCTAACCATGTTAACCAAAATCTCTTCCGGATTTTTGACTTGATTATTTAAAAAATCAACAATTTGAGCTAAAAGAGGTGGTGAAACGGTATCAGCAAATATCATTTTAGGGTCGTCTTCATGGATAAAAACATCCAGACGCCCCCTCAAAGCTCGATACAAAGCCATCGTACCAAGATTAGAACCGCCAATCCCAACAACAACAACATATTTAAGTTCTTTGTTTCTTCTTTCTTTTACTTTATCAAACAAAACATTCTTGGATTTTTCATCCAAAGACAAGTTAATGGACGACTCCGGAGTCTCATAGTCCATTGACTTATAAATTTTGCCAAGGTAGTCAATATAATCTCTTAACTTTTCTTTGCCTGCACCCAACTCATCATCTCCGACTCTGGCGGTATTTTGATAAACTAATTCAATGTCTTTGTGTGCCATGTTATGATTAAGTTTTATTTAACTTATTTTAACTTTTTTTAAAATCTAAGGAAAGGGAGTTGATACAATATCTTTGACCGCCTTTTTCTTTTGGCCCGTCAGGAAAAACATGGCCTAAGTGCGAACCGCAATTTTTGCATAAAACTTCTGTCCGAATCATGCCGTGACTTTTGTCTTCTTTTAATTCCACAAGTTCTCTGTTTACCGGTTCTGTAAAACTCGGCCAGCCGGTACCTGAATCAAATTTTGTATCTGATGAGAAAAGTTCCTGTCCGCAAGCGGCACAAACATACATGCCAGTTTCGTGATGCTTGTAATATTTACCCGTAAAAGCCGCCTCGGTCCCAGCTTTCCTTAAGACCTTATACTGCTCCGGTGTCAGACACGTCTTCCACTCTTCTTCGGTTAGATTTGATTTATCCATTAAAAGAATTATAACATAAATAAAGCCCAGTTATTTGAAAGCGAGTCTATATGGAGATTTGGAGCCATCGTTCTAGGGTTAATTTGATTGACTTTGGCAATAGTTTGGCTGGCTTAAGAATGTTAAGGCAAATGAGAGTGGACGGGGTAGAAGCGGATGTATCGTTTTCAAAAGACAAAGAAATAATAATTTACCACCCGGGAAGCATAAAGCCAGATTTGGTAACCCGTACCTGGCAAGAAATAATTGCAACCAAGTTACCAATCATAAACTTAACTGATTTGCTTGAATTTATGATTTCTAAACCAGGAATGAAATGTTGCCTTGATATCAAACAAAACTCAAAAGAATTGGTCAAAAAAGTGATGGAATTGGTAACTTTTTACGATCTTGAAGACCAAATTTATTTAACTGCTTTTCAGAAAAGAATATCTTTCCTTCAAATTGAATCAGACAAAATGCTTTTAGAATATGCCAAAGAAATAAATCCAGATATACAGACGCATATTATTGCCACCTGGCCAGTCAATTTGCCTCAATTGGTTAAAATATACCGACCAAACATGATATCTATTGGCTGGCTCAAAGAACCATTTATTATCAAGGTAATAAGTAGGTCGTTATTTGAGTTGGTCACCCTAACAACCGATCTTAGAACTCAAATCGTGGAAGTATCTGAAACAGGAGTTAAGGTATTAGGCGGAGTTGTAAATAGTCCGGACGATATGAATTATTTTTCTGAATTGGGGGTAGGTGGAATAATGACCGACAGTCCCTATGAGGCAATGCAACTTTTCAAAAAAAATTAAAAATCCCGCAACTGGGATTTTTTATTGAGGACCTGACTTCTCCATTTCTTCGGTCAGTTCTCTTATCCGGTCTTTTATCATTGCTGCCCGGTAATAATCCTCGGCTTTAGCCGAGAGACTGACTTGTTTCTTAAGATTATTTATCATTTGACGATATTCTTCTTTAGTAACAAAGAGCCGTTCTTTTACTTCCATTTTTTCCTGGATCTCTTCGTTCTCATGGCGAGCTATCTCGTCAACTAAACCGGTTCTTTGCCATTCAAAACCAGTAAAAAGAACATCTTTGTATAATTCTTCGGCTCTTTTTTTGTCTTCTTCTGAAGCAATGGCTGACCTGGTAATAATTTGCTTAAGCTCAAAAGCGCCTCGTTCAATCATTTCCAAACTCCACCACGGTTTAGCCGATGACCACCAGTATTGATCGGAGTGAAGAGCTCTATCAAGCATAGACCGACTCTCTGTGTCAGAAAGATTTTGTTGAACCAGTTTAATAGCTAAATCTGTCAACTCCCATTGTTTTTTCTGAACACTATTATCTTCATCTTTCCAGCGGGCAAAAGGTTTGTTTTCTTTTAAATTTTTTCTGGTAGTAGCCCAAGTAGAGTCTTTGGGATCAACAACAACAGAGTTTGGAAATTTGTTTATTAAATCGCTGACTAATACCGGCTCTATGTCGCTTGATTTAAAAATATCAAACAAAAGCATCTCCAGACCTGGACGATGATGGCCAAACGTTTCACCGTCCATAGCCGTAACGCTATAAACGTCTGATTTTAATCTTTGTTCTCCTATATAACGTAAAATTGTAGGTAAAATTCCCGCTCCAATCTGAGCAGACAAAATAGTAAAAGACAAACGACGATCCCTGAAAAAAACTTTGAATTCATCCAAATCTTTTATTCTATAAATTGCATTATCAGCCGGCCCACGCTGTGAAGGAAAACCAAGCTCATCTACAATAATCCATTTATATCCCATCTTTTTTGCAACTTGGGCAACTTTCTTTGAATAAGCCATCTCGGGACTGAAAAAACCGCCCCTTTTCCATGAAGAACCAAAATAATGATTGAGGGTTTCTTCATTTAAAGAGATCTGTCTTTCAATTTCGGCTTCCGGCATCAAGGGTAAAAAGGCATGGTATTTAGCGCTTCCGGTAAGTTCTATATTGCCCCGATCAACAAGTTTTTTAATATTTTCCAGAACGTCTTTAGCGCCGTATTTTTCTAATAACTCACACAATACGCCGTTAATATTCAGCGACAAGCGAGATCTGGGAATATCTAAAAGGCCGGAAAAAATTTTCCGATAGCATTCTTCTGCAATTCTCTTAATCCAGACCTCCTTTTGAATCGGTGGCTGGTAAATATGAATAAAATTGGCCCAATACATTATTGGTTGTCTTTATGAAACCTAAGAGCCAGTTCAAAAAGTTTGACATATTCTTTTGCCGAGTGTTCCCAAGAAAAATCTTCGGCCATAGCTCTTTTCATAAGTTTTTCCCACCCCTTTTTCTGACGATACAATTCGCTAGCCCGAACAATTGCAATAGTCAAAGAAAAGGGATCATATTTTTCAAAAACAAAACCAGTACCTTCTTCTGTTTCGGGGCTGAAATCTGTGACCGAATCGGCTAACCCGCCAACCTTTCTTACAATCGGGATACAGCCATATCTCATGGCCTCCATCTGAACAAGCCCGGATGGTTCAAAGCGGGATGGAATCAAAACCGCATCGGCTCCACCAAAAATCATCCTAGGCAAACGAGCATCAAAAGAAAAATGCGTTCCAACTCTATCAGGATACTTGGCTTTTAATTCTTCAAAGTAACTGCGATATCCTGGATTGCCTTCACCAACAACAATAAACTGGAAATTGATATTTTCCATCAATGGACCAAGGGCTTGAATAACAAGATCAAAGCCCTTTTGTTCATCCATTCGGCTAACCATGCCAACAACAAAAACGTCTCCCTTGGTCGCGGGTAAACCGAATTGTTTCTGTAGAGCTACCTGATTTTCTAACCGCTTATCCAATGATTTAACGGAGTAATTAGCAATGAGGTCTTTGTCTGTCTCCGGATCCAAAGATTCCGTGTCAATACCGTTTAAAATACCGAACAGACGAGATTTGCGTTCATTCAAAAGTTTATCCAATCCTTCACCAAATTCTTCTGTAAGTATTTCACGGGCATATGTCGGGGAAACAGTATTAATTACATCGGCATAAAATATGCCACGACGCATACCGTTAAGTTTTTTTGTTCGTTCATCAAAAAAATCTGTAATTGGAGCTTGACCAGCATCAAAATCCATCTCAGAAACAAATTTAGGATCAAACAAACCCTGATATCTTAAATTGTGAATTGAAAAAATTATCGGAATCTTTGAAAGAATGGGGTCTTCTTTATAGTCGGTATGAACAAGATTTGGAATAAAACCTGACTGCCAGTCAGAGGCAATAACCAAATCGGGTTTCCAGTCTGATTTTTTAACAAATTCTAAAGCAGCCTTAGAAAGCAAAATCCAGCGAACCGTATCATCAGAATAACCATAAACATTGGCTCGCTTCTCGTAATATTCCATATTTTCTAAAAAATAATTAACCCAGCCATCACTTCCATCATAACGAAGAATGTTAGAGACCAGTATTCCAAAGGGGTCTCGATCGCCGCTTTCAACTTTTAACTCGTGGATTTCTGTTTTAAGAGGATATTTATCAATATCTATGGTGGCATATTTGGGAATTAAAACCCGAGCATCATGGCCAAGATTACGCAAAGCCCTAGGTAAAGAGTTCATTACCTCTCCCAAACCACCAACTTTCACAAAAGGAGCCGCTTCAGAAGCAACAAAAAGAATTTTTAGAGATTTTTTATTAGGTTGAAACATGTTATTATTTTAACATATAAGATGAGAAAGTTAATTCAACTTATCCCCGCCGGCAGTGTAACTCTTGGCCTAACTACTTTGGTATCATACATATTTGGCCTTTTACGTGATAGAGTTTTTGCCCAAACATTTGGCGCATCCCGCGCCCTTGATGCCTATAACGCCGCTTTTTTAATCCCGGATCTTTTGTTTAATATTCTGATAGCCAGCGGCATTGCCGCGGCTTTTGTGCCAATTTTTACTGAACTTTTTTACCATTCTTCGCAGAAGAATGGTAACCCTTCCGAAGCTTTAGCGAAGGAGGGTAACTATTTCAGTCACAAACGCTCTTACGATTATGTCAATTCGGTTATCTCCGCCGCTATCACTACAATGGCCATAGCGGCCTTACTGCTTGCTTTTTTTGCCGAATCAGTAAGTGTTCTGGTTGCCCCGGGTTTTAATCTGGAAGAAAGATTGATGGTCGCCAAAATATTAAGAATCCTTGCTCTATCTCCTATTTTATTTGGTATATCAAATGCTTTAGGAGCGCTACTTGTAGCCAAAAGAAGATTTCTTTTTTATGGCCTTTCTCCTATTCTTTACAATCTTGGCATTATAGGCGGCGCTTTGTTTCTATCGCCGACATTTGGAATTATGGGCGTAGCCATCGGAACAGTCATTGGAGCTTTATTCCATCTTTTAAGCCGGGCCATTGATGCTTTCTTGTCGGGTTTTAGTTTTAAACCAAACTTTAAATTCAAAACTGGTGAATTTAAAAAAACAATTAAGTTAATGATTCCTAAAATGTTCGGCCATCCGGTAGAATTGGCAATGTTCTGGGGATTTACCGTTATTGCCTCAAGTCTCGGAACCGGTTCAATAGCTATTCTTAGTTTTGCCCGCAACTTCCAAAGTGTTCCGGTAAGTCTGATCGGCATAACTTTTTCAACCACCTCTTTCCCGATCATGGCCAAAGCTATCGCCGACCATTCTCTCAAAGATTTCAAGAAAACTTTAAAAAACTCGTTCTGGCTCATTCTTGGCGGAAGCACCTTGGCAGCAATTATTACCTTTTTAATTCGTGAACCTCTAATAAGAATTGTTCTTGGCGGCGGTGCTTTTAGTGAAGAAGCTATTTTAAAAACAGCCGCAATGCTGGGAATGTTTACTTTGGCTATGCCCACAGAATCTCTCCGCCATCTTTTCGCCAGAGCTTTTTACGCAACAAAAAACACGATTATCCCTGTCGTGTTAAGCATCTTAGGTCTTGCCATTGCTATTGGCGGAGGATATCTACTTTCTCCAAGATTCGGAATTTTATCTATTCCCATCTCTTTTTCCTTAGCTAGTTTTATTGAGTTAATCTTTCTAATAACTCTCCTTCCCTACCAGCTCAAAAAACTCCCCTCCTCTCCACAAATTGATTTGGAACTAGATCCGCATCAAAACTAACCAACAATTATTACAACTTTTCTCCCATTATCTATATCCCCGTTATTCCAGTCATGGATAGCATTCATTATAACTGATGAAGAGTAGATAAAGTCAGAGCCCCTTTTAGTACCAGGGTCATTAGTAATAAAGTTACCCTCTTTGGTGTAACCCTTAATGACTAACATGTGGTATAAAGGCCCCGGCTGGCGGAAATATGGATTACCTAACTGCTGACCGGCAGCGGGAATAATAACAGCTTTCTTTTCGGCCAATGCTTTTTTAATATCATTTTCGGTCGGATTATAAACCAGCCTGATTTTATCTATTTTGTAAAATTCTCTAAGTATTGTTGCTGTTTCTTCGGCAGAAGTATCTTTGTGATAACCGAATCTTTGTTCTTCAAATAATTTTATTTCAAGCATTTTTTGATCGGCAAAATCAGGACCAGCAATAGTTGTGCCAAAAACATAACTCGCCGCCATCAAAACCGATGCTTCTTCGCAAAAATCACCATAAGGATCTTCCCAATTAGCATAGGGTGCCTGAACTGTAAATGGGACGGCCAAGTTAATTTCTACCGGCATTGAACCAATATCAGTAATTAACTCTGGTTCGGCTGGAATAGTTTTTGATGTCACAGTAGATTTGGGTGATTTATAAACCTGAGCTGTCGGTATCGGTTCTTTAATAACCTCCGGCTTGTTTTTATAAAAAACAAAAAACGCCCCTATCCCCAGAAAAACAACAACAAAAACAACGATCTTAAACCAATTTTTACTCATAGTATTCTTTAATATAGCCGAATTTTAAAAATTTGACAATTCATAAAAAAAGTATAAAGTCTAATATCAGAACCTTAACTAAATGACCGAGGTAGTCTTTCCATGACTTGGCCAAAGCCGTTAGGTATTCGTCTCTGTAAAACTGAATCTCCAGCCTTGGTCTTATTAAAAGCTGACGGCACCAGAATTGAATATTCTTGGGAACAGTATAACACCAAATCTCTTCAGTCCCTTCATACTCTTAAAACTGAAGGGGTCATGCCGGGAGATTTTATAGCAGTTATTGCAACCAACCTGCCTGAATCTTTCTTCGTAATGTCAGCAATAATTATGGCCGGTGCGATAATTGTTCCTATAAATTTTCCGGTCGTAAAAGAACCGGGTTACAATGAACTAAAATCAATTTTAAAGGATTGCCAACCTAAATTAGTAGCAACCAACGAGTGTCTGATTAAATACCTGCTTGGTTCGGGAATAGGATGTATGAGTTTTGAGGACATTATAAATCTAGGCGAAGGAGAAACTGAACAAGTTACTTCTTTTGTTAATGACATTCAGGAAGATAAGCTCATGGTTATGCCTTATACTTCAGGAACTACTGGAAACCCGAAGGGAGTCATGCTCAATTATAAGAACATCTCTAACCGGGTAAAAGCAGTATCAAGAGTATTCGGAATTACGCAGAAGGAACGGCTATTGTCATATCTTCCCCTAGGCCACATCTCTGAACTAGTAGCTACCTTTTTTGGACAATTAGACAATGGTTACACTGTTTATTTCACTGAACATATTAAAGAAATAACAGAAAACAGGGAAAACTTCAGAAAAGCGTTCCCTAAAATCTTAGCTGATGTGAAACCGACAATATTCCTTGCTGTCCCTAAAATCTGGTCCAATTTAAGAATTGGAGTAGAGAAACAGATTAAACCAATCCCAAACTTCCTCTTTCAAATCAGTTTTATTAAAAACTTTGTTGCTAACCGAATTAAATCCAAACTCGGTCTTGATAACACCAGATTTTTTATAAGTGCCAGTGCCCGACTTTTTCCTGAAGATAAAAAATTTTTCGCTGGACTGGGTATTAATATAAACGATATTTATGGCCAGACTGAAACAGCTGGACCGATTATTATGGACGGCCAGATAATCGGCGACGCTAATGTGTTTGCCGGTGAAGACAGCGAGATAACTGTTGCCGGAAACTGCGTAATGATGGGTTACTACAAAATTGACAAAACATTTGTGAATGGGTATGGCACTGGAGACAGGGGTTCATGGCAATCTGGTCGTGTTCTATTCCAAGGAAGAATTAAGGATGGGTTCAAACTTTCCCAAGGAGAATTTGTGTCTGAAGCCAAAATTGAATTACTAGAAAATGAAATTAGAAAAATTGATGGAGTTCAAGAAGTTATTGTCTGCGGTGAAAGCAAGCCCTATATGGTAGCCCTGATATTCAGTCCCGACCACCAATCAGGATATCTAAAAGAGGACATCCAAAAAGCCCTGACTTTAATCAGCGAAGGGATCTATAAGGTTAAAAAATTTATTCTGCTTAATCCGTCCCAACTGGAACTAACTTCAACTCTAAAAGTCAAAAGGAGTAAAATAATCCAAAAGTTCCAACAACAAATTGATCAACTCTAAACCCTCTGCCGAGGGTTTTTAATTTATAAAAATTTATTAATAAAAATTTCAAACGCCTGGAAATTATAAAAATAAAGCTTAAAGTAAGTATGAACTAAAGTAAATTTTCCAAAAATTAACAGAAAACCTATAAAAATCAGCAGCACTCCGGCAATTTTGTTTATTATAGAAAGAAAACTACTCCACCCACTGAATGCGCCAAAAGCCTTGCCTATTAAAAGAGCGGTTACAAGAAAAGGAATTCCGAGACCGATAGAAAAAACTATTAATAGAAATACGCCCTCAAGAACTGTGCTTGAAGTTGAGGCCAAAAAAAGAATTGAACCCAAAAGCGGACCAACGCAAGGTGACCAGCCAAGAGCAAATAACGCCCCCAATACAAAAGAATTAAACAGCGAAACGCGATAAAACAACTGTGGAACACGCACCTGTCTGTCAAAACTAAGCCAAGGAATTTGGAGCCAACCAAGGAGTACTAGTCCGAAAGCAATGATAAAAAGACTTCCCAGCTTTTCAAGAACTTGACGAATCAAAAAGATTGAACCCAGAAAAGAAAAAACAACTCCAAACAAAATAAAGATGATGGAAAAACCTAGAACATAAAAAACAGCATTCTTAAAAATTCGGCCGCGTATTTCTTGTGTTTTAGACAGATCATTTAAATCCTGGACTTGAGCACCGGAAATAATGCCCAAAAAGGCCGGCACCAAAGGCAAGGTACACGGTGCAAAAAAGGTCAATACACCGGCAATAAAAGCAGAAATTGTAATGGCTACATTAAACTCTGGCATTGCTTTATTTTATAAGTGCCTCTACCACAACAAAAGCTAAAGCCATAAAAACAAGAGCAAAACCCAGCCATGGTTTAAGGCGACTGTTTTTAAAGCTATAGATTTGTATGATAACAGCCATCATAGCCGTCAAAGAAAGACCTATAATAGTTCTGGGTAAATTTTCTATAATTATCGGATTAATTAAAGCGGCTAATCCCAAAATTAAAGATATATTAACAACGATACTGCCAAAAACATTGCCCAAACTCATAGAACCATGCTCTAGAGAGACGGATTTAAAACTAAATACGACTTCAGGCAAAGTCGTTCCAAATGAAACTAAAATTCCTACCACAAACAAGGGCAGTGCCCAGTAACTAGCCAACTCAACGGCGTAAGAAACAACAAAAGAAGAGCTGGCAAGCAAAAGAGCTGCTCCAATTAAAAATAAGAAAAAGTGTTTTAGGGGATTAATCCGCATCGCGTCACTTGGTCTAATCTCATTGAAAACTGATTTCTTGTGTTCTGTTTTTAATAAATAAATAATATAAAAAATAAAACCCGTAAGAAGAACCAGGCCATCAATACGGCTAATTATCCCGTCAAAGGCCATTAAAACAGGTGCAACCATAATAACAAAACCAAAGACCATATCCTCTTTTTCAATGGTCTTAGAGGTATCCAAACCCTTAGCAAAAATTATGGCTAATCCCAGAACCAGGCTGATATTCAGCATGTTTGCTCCGACTATATTACCCAGAGACAACAGAGAAGCCCCGCTCAAGGCCGAATTTATGCCAACAAAAAATTCCGGCAAAGAAGTGGCAAAAGCCACAAGAATAAAAGAGACAACGTATTCGGAAAGCTGCATATAACGGCCTAGCACCGTTAAAGACCTGACTAAAAGCCCGCCTGAATAGAAAAGTATCCCTAGTAATAAAACAAAAAAAATGAAATCAAGAACTTCCATAAGCTAGTCGCCAATAAATTTATTATAAACCCACTTGCCAAATTCTACAGCTAAAATATTAAACAACCCGAAAGCAAATACACCTATCAACCAATTAATGGGCAGGGGTGTAGTGCCAAGTATTTGGTTAAACCAAGAAGAATAAACAGACAGCATAGTCAGTCCGACACCCACAGCCACGCCGCCAACTAAATATAAATTTGAAAAAGGGTTAAACGAAAAAATGCTTCTGCGAAGACTTCTTAAGGAAAAAGAAACTAAAAGAGTGTAAGAAGCGAAAGAGGCAAAAATAAATGTTCGGACTATTTCTGGCTGAAAACCTGAGCCAAGCAATGTCTTATACATTATAAACAACAAGGCACTCGTTGCTCCTCCAATAACTAAAATCAAAAATCTAATTCTGGATTCAAACAAATTACCTGAAAACTTACGAGGATTTTTGCCAAGACGATCCACGCCTTTTTCAAAAGCAAAGGCAATCGCCGGAAAGCTGTCCGAAAATAAATTAACAAATAATATTTGAATGGCGCTAATTGGCAAAGCTAAGCCGGCAAACATCGCCCCGCCAACTAAAAATATCTCATCAAAAGAATTAGACAACAAATAAACAATAACTTTCTTAATATTATCAAGAATCCGCCTGCCTTGAGCTATCGCCACCACGATTGTCTCGTAGTTATTATCTAGAATAACCAAATCAGCCGCACTTTTGGTTACATCTGTTCCTGAACCGATAGCAACGCCGATATTAGCGGTCTGGAGAGCGGGAGCATCATTTATACCATCCCCGGTCACAGCTACAATATAGCCTTTTTCCTGGTAAAGCTTAGTCAAAACCACCTTTTGTTCTGGAGTTACTCTTGCATACACCGACACCTCATCGGCCCTAGCCAACAATTCTTCTTTGTTCAAACTATTAATATCATTACCAGTCAATACCGCCCCCTTGCCATCAACCAACCCAAGTTCACGAGCAACTGCTTCGGCTGTTCCTTGGTGATCACCAGTAACAATGATTGTTCTTACTCCGGCCTCTTTAATCCCCTGCATTGATTCAAAAACGCCTTTACGCAAAGGATCGCGAAAGGTTACCAATCCGTCAAAATTAAAATTTTTAAAATTATGATTATTCAACTTTTCATAATCAGGAGCTGGTTCAAGAGAAATAACTCCCAGTATTCTTTCACCACTAAAAGCCCTTTCATTTATTTCTTCCACGACTTCTGTCTTATCTTCTTCAGAAAGATTTGTAAAATTTAGCAGAATCTCGGGAGCACCTAAAAGCATCATCCTTCGGCTTCCGTTATGAGCATGGACAGAGGCGGCATATTTGCGGTCAGAGCTAAAAGTCAAACGATCATAAACCTGATTTTTTTCAAAAACATCATTGAGAAAAACTTTTCTTTTTGCCGAACCGCGAACCAAAGCAACCTCCATTAAATTGCCGAACATTTGCCATTTATCAGGATTTTCATTTGGGTTTTCAATCACAACATCAACTGTTGTTAAAGCTTCTGAAAGCAATTCAACCATTTTTTCAGGTGAAGAATTCTTGTATGGAATTACTGCGGTCAGTTCCATTTTTCCTTCAGTAAGTGTGCCTGTTTTGTCTGTCAGAATTAAATTTGTAGAACCCAGAGTTTCAGCGGCAAGAAGCTTTCTGACCACCCCTTTTCTCTTGGCCAGTTGTTCAACGCCAATGGCCATAATAACTGTGAGGGCAATGGGCAGACTCTCAGGGACAACTGAAACGGCAATCGCAACAGCTATGAGAAACATAACTAACGGATCGTAATTTAAATATAATCCAAAAATAAACAACGTAACCGTTAAAACGAGTAAAATTAACCCGACCCAAAAAGAGAAATTTAATATAGCCGTTTGAATGGGTGTTTTGGGTTCTTCCCTTTTCTCAAGAAGAGCGGTAATCCGTCCGAACTCAGTATTCATGGCCGTGGCAGTAACCACGACATCGGCAAAACCACTCACGGCTAAAGTACTGCCAAAAACCATAGAAAACCTGTCGCCAACCGAAGCGCCGGCAGAAACCGAATCAATTTTTTTATCAACCGGAGTTGACTCTCCGGTCAAGATAGATTCGTCAACCTCAAAATTATTAGAAAAAATTATTCTGCCGTCAGCCGGAATTTTATCACCTTGAGTAACTCTGATAATATCTCCCGGTATAAGTTTGGAAGCATCAAGAATTGTTTCCTGACCGTCGCGCTTAACTCTGGTCCTGGTTCTAACATATGTCTTTAAAAGCTCTAATACATTTTCAGCTTTGTTTTCCTGATAAAATCCAAGGGCAGTATTCACCACCACAGCCGCAAATATTACTCCCATGTCAAGCCAATCTTTTAAGAAAGCTGTAACCACTCCGGCAATTATCAAAATTAAGATCAGTGGATTTTTAAACTGCTTTAATAGAAGCCTGAACCTGGAAAACCTCTCTCCGTCTTGGATTTCATTGGTACCAAAGGTTTTTAATCTTTTTTCAGCTTCTTCACCAGATAAGCCATCTTTGGTAACTTCAAGAATCTGAAGAGTTTCTTCCACGCTCATTGACCAAAACGGCTGTTTAATTACGCCCTTATCCATATATCCCATTCTAACCTATAGTTGCTAATAAAAAAGACCCTCTAGAGTTGTGAATTACGAGGTTTTTTTATTCTTAAGAAGCCAAGCTGTAATTGCTCCCAAAACAAGTCCTCCGATTCCAGCTCCGATAGCTTGCAGTAAAGCTTGCTGTTCTAAGTCACCGCCTTGAACTTCCAAAGGAAAAGATGCTTCGGCTAAATTTTTGTCTTCTTTATCCAGAAAACGAACCGTTATTTCATATTGCCCCGCATTTTGGAAAGTATAGCTCATGCCGGTTAGAAGAAATTCAGGCCGATGCAAAAAACCGGCAAAAGAAAGACCTTTATCCCTTGGGGCTATTTTGACCCAAACACTGGTAAAATCTTCGGTGCTAAGTCTATCTTTGGTTAAAAGGTTAAAATCAAAACGAATAGGAACGCCTGCCTCTATAGAATCGACCGCGTCATAACCAACATCAATAAAATAACCGTTAACTTCTTTTTCTAACGATTGACCCAAGCCATGAGCCAGACTATTAAAACCAAAAATAAAACTTAAAAAATAAAATAACAAGAAAGCTGAGAAATGATATTTTTTCATACTTCTTATTGTTGGAGAATATAGCCGTCTTTAGCCACTCTTGGTTGAATATCTAAAAGTTCAAATTTATCCAAACCTCCGTTTATTTTAACCAAAACTTCCAAACCAATCAGCATTGAAAAATCTCTGGCCGTTCTGATATAAATATCACTGTATTGAGAAACAAGCTTAAAGTTGCCCCTTGAAAGGTCATCAGAGTTGCGAAGCACTCCCTCAAGAACATTGGCCATTATCTCATTGCCCACTGAATTAATCTGTCCTGGAAGATCTTTGTTTTCCATTATTGTCGTATCTGAATTGTTGTCGCTCTTGGAGACAAGCCCGACAACAATCAAAACAACCCCCACTGACAGCATTGAAAAATATATTTTATCTTTCTTTGAGATTGCCATTATATTAATATCTATAACAAACTGGCTCAAAAATGCAACAAATATGGACAATTACTTTCCCTTTTTAAACCACCTTGAAAACAGAGCAATAAAATCAATGCGGTCCACCTCTAATTAAAACTTATAAGATATTGGCATGTTTATGATAAATTTAGTTCCTTTATCAAGTTGGCTCTCGACAGAAATAGTTCCGCCGTGTTTTTCTATAATTTTTTTAACAATGGCTAAGCCTAGGCCAGTTCCTCTTGTCTCTAAGTTATTATTATCTTTGACTTGATAAAATCGATTAAAAATATTGGCTAGGTGATCCGTGCTGATACCGATACCGTTATCCTCAACAATTAATTCTGCCCGCCCATCTTCCTTACGGAGCATTATGCCTATTTCTCCTCTTCTTTTGAAAGATGCATATTTAAATGCGTTACTGACGAGATTAGTTATAGCTTCATTCAATTTATGTTTATTGCCATAAATGGTTATGTCGGATTCGATTTTGGTTCGAATAATAATTTTTCTCTCCTTGGCCAACAGCAAAAAATATTCGGTAAGCTCATTCAGTAATTGACTGACATTGATGACTTCTTGTTTAAAATCATTGGGGTCTGTTTCGAGTTTAACTAAGCTCATAATGTCGTAAATGAACTTAGATATGTCGTCTATTGATTTCTCGAAAACAAGGACATTTTTGTCTTCGGGAAACTTTTTTTTCAAAAAATCCAACTTGCTCTTTACTATAGTCAAAGGGGTTTGAAGACCGTGAGAAATGTCAGTCATCGTTTGTTTTTGTTCTTCCTGAAGTTTTCTAATTTGAGCCGTTCTCTCCTCTACTTTTACCTCAAGTTCTTGGGCATGTCCTTTAACTTTTTCGTAAAGCAACGCTTTTTCTAAAGCGACGGCTGCCTGATACGCGAACGTTTTTAACAGGTGGATGTCTTCATCAGTATATAGATCACCTGACAATTTTTTGCCAATAGCTATGGTGCCGACGGTTCTATCTTCTATCATTATTAATGTTTGAATTTCCGTTCTATCATCGAAAACTTTTAGATTTTGAGTATCCAGTGTTTTCCCCTCAGCATTTTTGACAATTATATCTACTTGAGTTGTTTTAAAAATACTTTTAAGTCGATCTGAGGTTTTGCCAATAATCTCTACTTTTTTAACATTTGTGTTTAATATCTCGCTTAATTCATGGATTGCTTCCGAATAATCATATTTATCTTTAAAAAAGAATTTATCAGTTTTTTGCCGAAAATAGATTTCTATTTTTGGAACTCCAAAAATTCCCAAAATAGCCGTAATTAGGCCGCCAATAAAATAAAAATTGGATGTAGATTGAGGCACTGCCAATCCCAATATGAAAAGGGTCACAAGGTAAAAACCGGTTATAATAACTAATAATATCGAGTAAATTAAACCTCGTTGAATGGCTATTCTAATATCCAGTAATCTGTGACGTAAAATGGCATAAGCAAGAAAGGATATCATGAATATCGTCGACAAGGGACCTGCACTATAAAAACGATATTCTCCTAATAAAGGAAGGATGATATCAAAAGTAGTAACTCCAGCCAAAGTAAAAAAAGTGCCGAGTATTATGTATATAACTTGTGATTTTTCCAATCTAGATAATCTTTTGTAACTCCGTATTAAACGAAAATAGGCTATGGAGTAAATTATATAAATTAAAACTAGAGAGATAGTATATATAGGCCCTATAACTATTTGTGCCGGCTGATCATATAAAATAATAACATCTACGGTGCTAAACTTTGAAAAAGCAAAAAGAGATATCGCTAAGGTCGGTATATTGTACAAAACTATTCTGGAGAACTTTATACTTTTAGTTAAATAACAATCGACGAAGACTAGAAAAAAAGAAAGAAAGAACAAAAAACTTATTACTGCCATTCCACTCCAAAAAATGACACTCCCATTAGTAATAGAAACGTCTGCAAAAGCGTTAGATAGAGCCCACAAACCGGCACTGCCGGTGATAATAGCAATAAATATGGCTAAGGGTTTACCGCTTTTTTCATATAGAAGAAAAGCTCCAAAAGTAAAGCATAAGATGGCAAACAAACCAGTTATATAACTAAAAATAAACATGTCAGTAAAAGCAAGAGGTATTGTTGCATATATTTAAAAATTTAAAAAGGCGGATATACTTTTATCCGCCCCTTGAGTCTTTGAAGTTATAAACCATTAACGCTGTCATATTACAGCTTTCAGGATCATTAAAAGCACTAGGAAAAACATCATGAAGAGACATTTTCATTATTTCTGCGAATCGACACAGAACTGGATCTTTTTCTGTAACTTTAATATGTGTAGGAATTGTGATATCAAGTAATCTTGAGCTCATATTTCCTCTGATTAAATTGACACAACTTATGGCATAATAAAGGGCGAGTTTCTGAATTGGTGTTGTCGCTTTAATTTCTTCTTTAACTGTCTCCAGAAATTTAGATAATCCAGGAAGTCTAGCTAATGCAATAAGATAGTCTTGTTTCTTTTCTATGCCCAACTGGATAATCCTTTGCAATATAAGTTTTCCGATTCCTCTATTGGGCATATCAACTGCCAAAGACAAACCATTCATAGTATTGCCGCTCGGACAATGACCCGTTCCTTCATAACCACTTTGTAGAAATTTTCTTAGCTGCATATTATTAAAAGAATCGGGAGTAAATTCTATATATTCCAAATAAGCATAACCGTGTATATGTCCTTCAAATACGGCAACCAAAAAACCTTCCGGATTAGTGCTGACCCATTTATGGAATAACTCTTCAGTAACAACCGGGGCGCCTATCTTTTCCCAAACCTTTTTTTCAAGATTTATGATAGCTTCGCAATCAGCAGAACAAACATTTCTTATGACAATCTTGGACACGCATCCTCCTTGTTAAGGTTCTATCAGGCGGGAAAGCTTTTCCCCCGCTCAATGACATTGACTTCTATCTCTTTAATCTTGTACAGTTTTTTTATTATATTGACAACCTTTTTATGATCGAATTTTTTGCATGAATAAACGTCCATACTAAAAAACCTCTTCTTGGAATAGGTGTGTATGCTTATGTGCGATTCTATAATAAATATGAAACCGGAGATGCCCCTTATATCTCCCTCGGTAAATTGAATAATATGGGGAAAGCCTATTTTGTTCATACCGATCATTTCTGGAAGTTTATTCAAAGTTTCAAACAAAAAAGTTATATCATCTAATCTTTTCTTGTTAGCGCCATAACCATCGATTGTCAGATGAAGGCCGTAGGTTTTTACGTCTATTTTCATTTAATTATTATTGGAATTACGATTGTATTACTTTTCCAGTACCGACATTCTTTGGGAGGATTTACCTGGCATATTCTTTTGTCTATTTTCTTAAATCCGGCCAACTCAAGTTTATTACGGTGTTCATGAGAAAAATTTCTGATCTCGTCAGAGTAGTAAGTAAACACTCCACTGGGCTTTAATAGCCGAAAAGCTTCTGGAAAGAACTCGTAATGATTACTGTGAATTTCCTTTTTACTCATAGGATAAGTATCAAATAGAATTCCAGAAAGACTGTTATCGGGAATGTTTTTTGTCACGTCCTGCCAAAAACCAAAAATGGGCCTAACTGGCTTTATTGAATTCATTTTAAAATCTTGCAATTTTTCAAAAACCGATTTATTGGCTTCTATAACGATGTGCTCTCTAATCTTATGAGATTGGATATATTCAGCAGAAATACCCATTCCAAAACCAACTTCCATAACTACGCCCCTTTTTGAACAAGCTACTTCTGCTAAAGCTTTCATATAATTATCCTCCCAATCTTCCATGACGGGATGATTGTTAATTATCAACCGGTTTTTATCTAAGAAAGCTGGGGCATTTTCCCAATTTGTCTTGTCTCTAAAGAACCCGATGTTTAATCTGTTTCTGTAAGTAACCTGCCGTATATCATTAAATCTTTTTGCTTCATCCATTCCAATTTCTCAGTTTAGTTTAATAACCCCTATATTAATTTTATAAGTTCATTAGAATATTTTTATTAAGAATTGTTAATGAATAGATAAATAAAAGATAAATTATTTATAAAATAAATAACCCTATTTAGGGCCATTAATCAGATAAATCGAGTTTTTATATAAAGCTTAGTCTGCTATTTTGTAACCACAACCGGAAACTGTGGATATCAATTTTTTAGAATGTGGGGTATCGATCTTCCGGCGCAGGCTTAGGATGTGAGTTTCTATGGTATTGGAAAAGGGGTCGGTATCCATATCCCAAACATGCTCAAGTATCATGCCTCTCGATAGAACCGACCCCTTGTTGCTTAAAAGGTATTCAAGTAACATAAACTCTTTTCTTGTTAAATGAATTTCTTTTTTGCCACGCTTGACCGTATGTTTTTTAGTTTCCAAGATTAAGTCGTTGGAAGTTAGAACCTCTCCTTTAACTTGTTGTGGCCGACGTATTAGGGCTCGAATTCTAGCCATTAATTCTTCAAAAGAAAACGGTTTAATTAAATAATCATCTGCTCCCGCATTTAATAGTTCTATTTTTGTTGTCGTATCTGTCTTAACAGAGACAATAATGATTGGGGTATTTTTACCCTTTTTTCTTAGTTCACTACAAATTTCTAGGCCTGATTTCTTCGGCAAGATATTATCTAAAACAATCACATCATAATCATTAACAGAAGCCAGATAGAGACCACGTTCTCCATCCTCAACCGCATCAACACTAAAAAGTTCAGCCCCCAGACTGGCTTTCAGAAAATATCTTATTTCTTTTTCGTCTTCTACAACAAGAATGCGCATGGGAGGTTGTTTATAGGTGTATTCTAAAAGAAATAGAAATTAAGTTCAATATGACTTTAGAAAAACTTTATCTATCTTTTACTTTAGATTTAGGTCTATTGTATAAAATTATCAATAGATACTCAAACATAATATAAAAACCAAAAACCATTGCCACGATTAAAAGGAGGATACAAATCTGGGTTATTTTATGAAAGATCTAAAGTAAACTACCAACCAACACTACAATGTTTCCATTATTTAAAAAATATAAATATGTTTTTCTTATAATCCTAATTTTAATTATTTCTACAATGATCCTACTTTTTAGATATAATAAATTGACTCCTCCTCGGGATTCGTTGTCTTTCAAAGTTATCAATGCCCCAAGTTCAAGGAAATTGACTGCCGCCATCTTGCTTCTTGCGCCTGCAACGGGCAAGTTTTATATTGGCGATACTATCAGTATTTCCTTGCTTGTTAATACTCTCAACCAATCCATTAATGCCGTGGAAGGAAAAATCACTTTTCCATCAGACAAATTAGAAGTTACCAGTATATCCAAGGAAGACTCTGTGATCAGTCTTTGGGCTGAGGAGCCAGTTCCTTCTTCAAACCCTATCGCTTTTTCAGGAGGATTGCCTTCCCCTGGTTTTATTGGAACAGGGGGTAAAATTATAACCATATCATTCATGGTAAAAAGCGACGGTAACGCGGTAATTGGCATAGAGGATGCACAAGTGCTTGCCAATGACGGATTTGCCACAAATATCTTATCCGAAATAATTCCAACTAATATATCCCTGTCAAAACCAAAAGATAAAATTGCCGATATTAATGATAATGGCAGAATTGATTTGGTGGATGTTAGTATTCTTTTAACTAACTGGGGGACTCCGAAAAATCAGAGGGCTGATTTGAATGGAGACGGCCGAGTTGATGTAAAGGATTTGAGCACTCTTTTATCTAAGTGGACGCACTAAAAAAGTAATCCTTGGTTCCAAAGTCCATTTGCCGTCCGAGAAAAAATCCTGATAAAATCCTACCGAATCTAATCCATCAATCAAAGAAGAAAAATCTCACGAGGTAAGCAGAATTGATGGGTACGGGAAATTTGGACAAACCATCCAAAATATACCTGTTGTCCAACTTTTCTAATTACTCGGCCGTCAATCGCAAAACCTCTTTAAATGTCTTACCTGAACGTTGCTCAACGATTTCTTTGTTGATTGGCCAGTGGTTTTCCAAAAAGTACCAAACATCGTAAATATCCCGACTCGTCTTGCCGATCCGCTCATGCATGGCCATCAATTTATGCGCGAACATATCTTCTTGAACCATAACCAACATAGAAATGCCCAACAAAGTCTTTAAATCATATTTCGAACCGAACTGCCTGCGATTGACTTCGACTTTAATTTTCTGTGCGCCGGGGGTATACGAAAGAACATTCAATAAGTTGAATTTCTTAATCCTGGATTCTACCACCGTTCCATAGCTAGCAATTATTTTTTGAATCTTCTCGAATACTTCCGTTTCTTTTTCCTCGTTCAATAAATCAAAATCCAAATCAACAGAATCACGAGTCAAACCATAGAACAATAAAGCAGCCGTACTCCCCTTGAATCCTAAATGAGGAGCAATGGAAGTATCGGAATAAATATCCTTTAAAATCTGCAATAAGATATTTTTATGCTTTGAGTAATCTAATTTCATATTTTTTCTGGTTTAGTAGGCTGGTCGCTTTTATAGTGATCAAAATATTGCTTAACTTTCTTTTCCATCCGCTTATTGTTGTAGATCGGCAAAATCTCGAATACCTTGTCCCAATCCAAAGCATTCAAATTATCAAAATGATAATCTTTGCTCACGTAAATTCTGTCCAAGAACGCGCGCTCTTTCGTAGCTGTAGCAATTCCGTCCGCGTGTTCAATTCCGGCCGTGTTGCTTAACACATAATCTTTCATTCGAATAAAAGAAATTTTCTGATCATCGGCTTCAATATCACGAGTCACATATGAGGCAACGAAGACGTTGCTGTAAAACTGAAAGTTAATTCCGGCCCTTGTTAAAATAGTCTCGAAGCTGATGTAAGAAGGAGTATAAATGCGCGTTGCCAATTCGAAACGGTTATAATTTTTATCCTTGGCATATAAGCCACGGTAAGGACGAACCAACTTTCCGGATTTAACATACTTCTTCAATCGATCAGTAACCACAGTCTTGTCATTTTCATTCCACAACAAAGCAGCATCTTTGGTTGAAAAGATGGTTTTGGAGGATCTCAATAAAACCTCTAAATATTCGCCTTTTGTCGGTATTTTATCCATATAGTGACTGCAAAGGGTGTTTAAGTCCCTTTCCAGTCAATTATATGATATAATTTATATCAACACAAGTGTAGGGTACGGTTTTTTAAGACACCTTGTCTAAAGAATTAGACAACTGTTTTTAATGATTTTAAATAATTACGCGGTGATGTTTTTAACGCAGTATGGATTCTTTGGTTATTGTAGTGATGTATCTGCTGATAGATAGCATAGATTAATTCTCCTAAACTCTCAAATCTGTTCGAATCGCCTAAATCTACTTTAAACCTCTAAAAACGTAGGAACTAAAAGACAAAAAGACGCTTTAGCGTCTTCTCGTCATACTTGGCTCCGAACTGTTGACTCCGTTTGAACATGGATTCGGGAGAATTATCGGACATATTATGTACCGAAGTTGGAGAGACCTAAAGAAAAATCCTAACCCAGCCTTCTTTTAAGCCATTTCTCTTTGAGTTGAGACACTGAGGATTCAAGGATCTTGATATCTGCAACGAGTTCGTCTCTACCGTCTTCTGTGACAGTGCTTAATTCCCACAAATCCTTTGTTGCTTCCTCAAGTTTCCTTTTTATCGCAAGAATAAGAAAATCTCTTTCTTGAGGAGGAACAGTTTCTGCTGGAGACGGGGCTACTACTAATGGTGGTGTTTCTTTTTTCATAATCCTATTCTATCCAAAATCTAATCCGATGTCAATTAAAAATAACCTACATAAAATCAAGATTTTTTTGCCTGCTCCCGAGCGTTGGGATAAGTTAGAAACGCTTTAATGGCTATAACTGGCCCTTCGCCGTTTAGTTTTGTTAGGAGCTGGTAGAAGATTCCTATCGTATCAATTTGAACTTAATCATCTTAACTTCGGTATCCAAAGTAACTTTATCACCGTAACAGCCTCTATAATGTTTCAGCATATCATCTTGGTCTTTGTATTTTTCGTGTCCTTCAGAATCAGCATCCTTTAATTCTCCAAGCTTTTTGATATTTATAGAAGTTATTTCAGTATTAGCGAATATTTTGTTGTTATCAGAGTTTATGAATACTAATCTATCTCCAACCGTAAGGTCTTTATCGTCAAATAGACGCCAAGTAGAAGTTTTGGAACCACCGAGTATCTTGCCAACTAGGTCATTTTTGAATTTAAGTGACTTTATGATAGGCAAAAATGGTATAACCTGCTCCTTCTCAATGAGTTTATAGTCAGAGGCGTTTTTAGTTAAGGCATAAGATATTGCATATAGGTCTTTATTCTGTCTCCTAAGTTCTTCTAGTTGCTCCGGAGATGGTATTAGTTTTACCCCTATATAACTTATTTCCTTCTTAAAACTTTTCACTTCTTGAACGGCAGATAAAAGGTCGGAGTCGGAGCTTATTAAGTAAGCTATATCGTATTTGTTTTCTCTCGCAAACCTAATCATCTCAACCGCTATTTGCACATCTACGCCTTTTTCGTGATAGGCTCCCTTTGAATCTGGGTCTTTGAGTAACTTACCAAACTTAACCGAAATATTTTCTTTCTGTAGGTATCCAACCAACCTTTGCTGGTCAGCATACATTTTTTCTGATTTAGCCGAATCTTTGTGGTTCTGATTCCTAAATCTTTTTACCTGTCCGACATAGTAATGTATCTCCACTATTTCAGCTTCTTCTGCCTTGAAAGAATTGCAAAAATATCGGAACCTAAAATTAATAGTGCTATACCTTTTACCATTCTCTCTAGTATAGTGGTCTGCTACACTTTTAACCCGGTAATATAGGTTATTTCCATCAATAAAAACAAAAACTCTTTTCATTAGAACTATTGTAAAACTAAAACCGCCATCCAGCAATGCTAGAGGGCGGTGGGATTAGTAATTCAATTGTAAGGCATTGCTTAGCTTTATGCAACAGGTGTAGTTATCAACCTCACCTTACAAGCTATATTCTATCATACCCATATTATGTGTCAAATGCCTGAACTTTATATAAAGGAGTTTTATTCTTTGCTTTCTTTTATGTTTTTACGCTTTTTATCAAGCCAGTCATCAAATATTAACTCTCCACTAGGGCATATAATCTATCTCTAATATCGGGGATTTGTTCGTCAGAGTATTCTTCGTTGCCATCAATGAGTTCCCGGCATTGTTCAATACTAAACATCTTTTTTCTTCTAATTCCTCAAGCCATTTTTTCTTGATTGGCCGATAGACGACATTCATCATATTCAAAAGGTTCACGCCAATTTCAAGTGCCTTTTCATCTTAAATATCCTCGTTGTATTCTTTTTTGTAGATTGCCTGAATTCTTCAATGGTCTCTTTTGATAGCATATTTTACCCTACGGGGCTATTCACTATTTAAATTGAGTTTGTTCCCAATCAGTAATAACCTTTAGGGCTTCATCCTCGAACTCTTTAAAAGGGATTAACTCAATTTGTCTTATGCTGGATTTATTTAATTCAAATATATCATGTTCGCCTTCATAGTATTTTGGTGAAACACTTTTCCTACCACAGGCAAATACAATCTTGGGAATATGTGCCCAAAATGATGCGGCAAAACACATAACACAAGGTTCTAATGATGCGTAAAGAATTGCGTCAGTTAAATCACGTTTATTAAGTTTCTTTGAAGCCCCACGAATTGCTGAAATTTCTGCATGACTAGTTGCATCACATAGCTTATTGACAGCCAAAACCAAATTTTTGTGCAAGGGCGCCATGAAACAAAATCTGACTATCAGAACTGAAACGAGGACACCCCAAAAAGACCATAAAACCTACATTTTCAATTTTGACTTTATCATGTTTTTGGTGTAACATGGTGTAACATTGTAGTATTCCGTTCCTTTTCATTCCTTTCATTTTCGTGAGTACACAACCATCGGGTATTCTTGGCGTTCTTCCTAAGAGTTATCAAACTTCAAAGAATGTCAGAAATGACGGTTCGATAAACTACATAACATGCATGTGTAAATTCAGCGACAAAGTTCCGCAAGAGCAACTGGTAGAGGTCGCAAAACAATGGGCTGAAGACCCAAAATATCTTCAACTGTACGTCAGAAAATGTTCAAAAGACCAGCAGTATACCATAGGCTTCATGTACGATTTCTCACATGAAGAGCCTAACGAAGGACAAAACAAGAGATTTATGGACCCAGTAATGAATATATTGAAACGACAATTCGGTAACGACTTAGTAGGTTGGGATGTTGCATCCCCGACCTGGATAATCAAATAATTAAACTTTAACCAAAATGGTTAAGGATACTGAAGCAGAAACCACCCGGAAAGGTGGTTTTCTGTTTTTATTAACCTGCTATACTGAAATTAAAAGTCTGGAATGTGTATTTCCATCGAAGAATCATTTCTTCTATGGTGTTCCATTCTAGAAACTTGTAGGCTCCCCGTTTGCGCGTCTAGGCTCCCAATATGGAAGTTAATATAAAAAACGGGTGGGGGGCATCATACCCCTGTCAAATATATAGTGAGTCGTACGGTAGGGTAAATTACAAGCAAGCAAATAGTTGTTTTATGTGAGTCAGGACTAATTCAGGGACAGGAAATGCTTTTGGCCAATCATATTGTTTAAATGCTCTGATATATGGGTTTAAAGCTGTCCTGCTTGGCGAGGCGGCCATTCTGGTGTGTTCAGACCTGAAAAACGGCTACATCTTTTGGGCTAGGGGGTGAATCGAGATCAAATTCTGATTCTTTGGGATTATTGTATGAGAAAACAAGTTGAGGCGAGTTGCCACGATTGCTTTTTATTACAACATAATCTTCTTGCGATAGCGGGTGCCTAAAAGATTTTCTGCTGACCTTTCTCCCGATATGAGACTGGACCGTGGTTTCCTGTCCCACCTCTCTTGCAAATTCTGCTCTGGTTATTAATTGTCGAACGGGAATCTGTTCGTAAGGAATCTTAAAATTAGTACCTTCTAAAGTTGCGGGTAATTCTTCGTCTATGTCCTCCCATACATTTGTCGACTTTTCTTGCCCTTGAATTGGATGTTCAAATGCTGCTTTATTCATGGGGAACCATTATGTATTTTTTATCTTCTTTGAATTGTGAGGCTAAATAAACGTTAAGTTCGGCTGAATTCTTTTGAGGATCTCCTGGTTCCAAAGATAATATATGATCTACGATTCCATCGATGGCAGCTAATCTCTTTAAATAAACTTCTCTGGAATATGGAACACCAAGTTTTGGCTTAATCGTCCCATCTTCAGACTTCTCAAGCCCCTGAGTTGAACCATAAAAACCAGAGAAAGTATCCTCTATGAAATGAACGGCTGGATTTCCAGGTATGCTTTTCCAGATGGGATCAATAGAACCGGTACCCTTTTTAACATCTGATAAATATCCTTCTATACCCTCGTCACGAGAAGCAGATATTAAATATAAGCTATTCACCTTTTTCTGAGGATATAATTCCTGCAAAGATTGGTGTATGGCACCAAACATTCCAACATCAACAGTTAACAAATCTTCGCCATCATCCTCCACGCCTAATTGCGAGAGATATTGTTTAAGAGTTGTTTCATCTTCCTGCCAGGTTATATTGCGAGAGAGATGAGCATATTTCAATTGATCTTCTGTTATTCCTGGGAATTTTCCTTGTCTAACCAACATCCTGGCAGCAATCCAAGGAGCAAGTCCGTCACGGGCAAGAAACAAAACTTTCTGTCCTGGTTTGGCTCTTTCCAAACACCATCGGGCAAAATCTAAAACTACTGGAGCAACCTTATCTCGTGATACCTCATATAAACGCATGGCGTCTTTAAGAATTTCACCCTGCTTTTCTTTGCTTATATCGTCAAGGTGCTTCTCCATAAATGATGTGAGTTTTCCTTCTACACGAGTATCTAATGCTGTCCTAGTCATCCATTCGTTATCTTCTGAATTTTCTTCGGATTCTTTCTCAACATCAAGCAGAATATCATCCACTGTTTTTTCTGGTAATTGGTCGGATATAAGTCCCTTTTCTTTTAATCTTTTTAACGTTTCTGGCGATATTTTTAGTTCGGCTGGAAGATGGTCATAATCTAACTTGGGAACAAAATTACGAAAAGATACATGTTCAACCACCCAGGCCCGAAGTTGTTCCTTAACGGGATTAGGATTAATTGCTGGATATACTTTTCCATTCTCATCTAGAACTAAATGATCTGGCCTATCTATACTCTTTGGTCTATCCTCTATGGTCTGTGCAGCATTTGAGCCATGCCTCCTAGCAATCTGCGCTCTACCTGGATGCGAGGAAGATAGAAGTTTGATTTTACTATTAACCTCATCATGGGATAAATGAGTATTATCAGCATCAGCCAAGGCCCTAATCGCAAATTCGGGAATAGTTCCACTAAAACCAGTATCTATAAAGTTAAAATCCAAAGTAACACCATTCTGATGCAAATATTTCGTTGCCATATCTTTTCTTCGTTGATCGTGATGGCCCACCATTGATGATGTAATCACAACATATTTTTGAACCGATCTTCTCTGCCCAAATTCAGAGGCTTTTAGAGCAGTAAAAAAATACCTGCCATCCCTGCCAAAAACAACATTTCGTTTAGAATCAAAATCTTTAACGAGTGATTCTCTGGCCTCCCAATATACAGGCACATCTGATTGTTCAACCTTTTTGTAAAGTTCAATTCCTCTTTTATATTCCTCGATTATACTTTTTAATCTACCAAAAGACGGCCCGCTAACAGGCACTATCTTTTCGTCTTCAGTACCCACATTCTCAATTTTTAATTGAATAGACTGAAGGTTGTGATGGAGATCGTTGGCGATATACCATTTGATTTTTTCAGCAAGTAAGTCTCGAAAATCAGCAACCTCACGGACTCTCTTGGTAGAAGGATGGGTAATAAGAAAAGATTGAGCACTTTCTGGAATTTCTGGTGGCGGGGTTACAGCCACTTGTTCCGAAAGAAAAACCTGAAGTTGACCTAATTGATCCGTTAAAGACAATAGAAAACTGATTTGAGTCGGATCATCAAATTTTTCTGCGCAACTACCTATAAAATCTTTGGCCCTATCGATTTCTGATATGGCATCATCAACTCTTCTTTCAAGAATTCCCAGTGATAGACCTCTGGCAAAAGCCACTGCGACTACTTGATATGCCTCCTCAACTTCTTTCAAGGTTGGCAATTCTTCGCCTTCTTTTCTTATATTTTTTTCGTCAATAACTCCATTTAAAATGCCAAGATAGTGGTCTGGGCTAGAAACTCCAATACCTAAAGTGGCTGTCATACCATCCAAATAATTACCAGTTGTCATGCCTATTGGCTTTTCGGCCTTCGGCTTGAATCGTCCATATAGATTTAAAAGTCTGCCTCGTTCCCACCTGATTGCATTATCATCTAGCAATGATTCTGTATGACTGACTTTTTCTTTAGGTTTAGATATGGCTTCTTTAGTTTTATTAGTTTCAGATATGTAGGGCCCTGGAATAATCCAATCATCATTTTCATTCTTATCTAGATCTTTGAACGGAGAGCCAAACATGTCAGGACTCATTTTATGTTTTTTTGGCGGAGGTGGATTCTTCTCAAATTCTTCTAACTCGGTTTCCAGGGTCGCAAGGCGTTCATTTTCTGTTACCAAATCAAACTCTTCTACTCTATGACTGCCAAATAAATAAAATTTTATGGAACCATTTTTAATTTTTGCCTTAATTTTATTCTTTTCTAGCCAACCTTTTAAGGTATTATCCGCTTCAGCAAGACTATCGAGAATATCACAGGTTTTATCTGCTCCTATAATATTTATCATCGCACTGATAGCGTTATCAAGGTCTGAATCTATATGACTTTTTCGTTTATACTCTGGAGACAAAACATGGTCTATGTATTTTATTATTGTAGCAACACAATCCTGGCTTTTTGACTCTCCCATGGCCTGTAAAAGATTATGCATAAGACTTCCGTCTGAATTGGTCCAGACAGCTTCATGATCAAGTATTTCGCTTAAGAATTTATAATCTCCTACACCATAAAGATCCTGGTAAAGAGTAAAATATCTATACGCCTCATAGGCTTTGGCATTTAAATCATCACGTATTTTGTCCTTGAAAAACTCTTTAAAATTAGTGTCTCCTTCTTTCATTTTTACCCAAATTTTCCTTACCTCTAGGAATGTTTTTTTAAAGGCGAGGTTATTTTCTTCCCAATCATGGTAAAATTTTGACCAATTTCCGAGTTTATCAAAAGTCCAATAATGACTAGAGGCTTCTTTAATTAGGGAATCAAAATGCTCTCTCATCTCTGGAGAGAGTTCTTGTCCCGATGATTCTATGGGGGTGATTTTTGGTTTTTCTCTTAGGCCTTCCATGATCTACGATAATAAAGTTAACAAAAATCAAGAGAAAATGCCAGTTTTAAAACAAAAAACTCCCTATCGGGAATTCTTTGTGGGAGTAGCGAGCTACTTGAAGGAAAACAAGATTTTGACCTGGACCCCAAATTTCAGACACTTGGTCGAAGTTGATATAATGTAAAAATGAATAAATTAAATAACCAAGTGCTTATGGGAAAAAGATATA
>MGKE01000002.1 GCA_001794635.1 Candidatus Yanofskybacteria bacterium RIFCSPLOWO2_01_FULL_39_28
AAAACCGACGGTTACTTCTTCGGCCTTTCCCGTTACGGCCAAGCTCCTTCAACTCTGTTTGAAGTTCAAGGCACGGCCAGTGCTTCCTATCTCCTCACGGGTAACACACTGCAGGTCGGAGGATTCTCAAGCGCGGCTTATTCAAGGTTCGGGACGGGGACGACTAACCATGGCTTATCGGCCGCCAACGATCTCTTCATCAGCGGTTATCTGGAAGTAGACTCCAGCGCTTCCTTTGACGGGGGACTGGAAATATCTTCCTTTGCCTCGGCTTCACTGGGCACCGGCAATTTCAGCATCAACTTAGGCGGCACCGGCGACTTCATCGTCCAGGACAACGGTTCAACCTTCTTCACCTTATCCGACTCCGGCGTCTTAACCATTGACTCCCTCACCTTAGATGGTTCAACCATCGGCACTACCTCCGGCGATGTCACCATTGATTCAGCCGGCAACTTAGTCGTCACCGACGCCGCTACCTTTAACGGCTTAATGACTATCTCGGCTGGGGCTTCTTCCTCCACCGGTTTTGAAATCACCGCCGGCAATCTGGGTATTAATGCCGGAGGAGAAACTAATACCCGCTTTGAAGTCGGCGGCACGGCCAGCATTTCCGGCGCCACCACTTTAAACAAAGTCACTTACACCTGGCCTTCGGCTGACGGCTCCGACAACTATGTCTTAACCACCGATTCAGCCGGCACCTTAACCTGGGAACTGGACGACACCAGTTCCGGCGTCGCTTCAAACTCCATCGGCTTCGGCGCCATAGTCAACAACCCTTCCCTAGACGCTAATTTCAACATTAAAACCGACGGTTACTTCTTCGGCCTTTCCCGTTACGGCCAAGCTCCTTCAACTCTGTTTGAAGTTCAAGGCACGGCCAGTGCTTCCTATCTAATAGTAGGTAACACTATTCAAGTTAATGGTTTTGCCAGCGCTGCTTATAATCGATTCGGGACCAACACTACCACCTCATCATTCCTTTCTTCGGCTAATGATCTTTTAATTACCGGAAGATTAGAAGTTGACGGCAAGAGTCACTTTGATGGCAATGCTTCTGTTTCCGGAAACATTTGGGCTTCGGGATATGCATCTATTTCACAAGCTTTTTTTGGGGCGGGATTATCCGACTGTGATACAGCCGCTAGTTCCAAATTATTATGGACTGCCTCTGGCTCTAGCGCCGGTAAATTCTCCTGCGGTACAGATACTAGTGGTAGTGGCGGTGATGCGGGATTTGCAATTGAGGCAATAAATGCGTTTACGGCAAACGGTACATGGGTCCGAGCTTCATATGTAAATAGTGTTTATGTTGAAGCGTGGGGCGCGGGAGGCGGAGGGAGAAACGGACTCGCAATTAACAGAGGCCAGGCTGGCGGCGGCGGAGGAGGATACAGATCAGGTATAACGACTGTTAGCGCCAACGTTGCCGTAGTTGTCGGAACCGGAGCCATAAATGCTACCGGCAATGTGAGCCAATTTCCGGGCGGCGCAACTATACAGGCCAACGCTGGTCTTCTTTCGGCCAACGGCAATATTGGTGGAATTGGAGGCGGACCCGGACTTAATGGCAGTTTCGGCCTTAACGGTGGCAACGGACAAAGTGTTCCACTTCTTACCAATACATCGAACCCAGGTAGTGGAGGATCAGCTCCAAGAGGTGGCGACGGCGGATTGGCTAGAACGGCTAATGCGCAGAGTAATACAGCCGGAGTTGGTGGAACTATCCCGGGCGGAGGCGGATCAGGAGCTAAGGGTAATACCGGTGTCGCAGGTGCGGGAGCAAGCGGCATGGTTATCGTTTGGGCTCTTTCAGGAACGAACGGGTCTGACTTGGCAGAGTATTTCGTGGTTGAAGACGGAGTGGAAGCGGGAGATGTAGTGGCAATTGGCCCGAATGACGCGAGCTATGATGAAGGCAAGGGGCTCCAAAAAACTTCGGTTCTAAAAAAAGCTACTCCAGAAGACCGGGTTGTCGGAGTCATTTCCACTAATCCTTTCCAGATCATGAATCAGGAGTTAAATGGACAGAGGCCATCGGATACCCAACCGGTTGCCTTATCAGGAACGGCTCCGGTCAAGGTTTCAACAGCAAAAGGCCCCATTAAAAAGGGCGATTTACTGGCTGCTTCCGACATTCCCGGTGTTGCCGTAAGAACAGACAAAGCTGGTCTGGTTGTCGGTTCGGCGCTTGAGGATTTTCCGTCATCTAGTTCAGGACAATTTGATGGTAGTGTAGCCAGTCAATCGGAAGGGTTTCCTGAAGGTCAGGGAAAGATACTGATGTTCATTTCAACTACCTATTCAACGGGAGCCAGAACTAACGCAGTTTTGTCAAAATACGGCGTCGATCCGGATGATATTCCAGACGATGTGGATATTGGACGCTTACTCCTTGCCCAAATGTTAAGTCATAAAGACGAAATTACAGACAAAACAACTCTCTCTGAAATTTATACGGACAGGGTGATGGCCGGATTGGAAATTATCTCGCCACGGGTCTTAACTGATACGCTGGTCGTCAACACCATTGAACCGGTGGATAGAGACGTGGGGCTGACACTAAGTAGTGGGGGTAAGTTTAATATCTTTAGTATTGCTTCCGGTTCATTCTCAACGACTTTCAGCAATCTGGCATCGGCATCGGCTACCGGACCGCCAGTGATTAGTTTTGACGATATTGGAAACGCATTCTTTAACGGCGCTTTGACTGCGGAAAGTATTGAACTAGGAAGTCCAGAAAAACCGAATGGTATCACATTTTATGACACGGCTACGGGCGAGCCATATTGTATGCGTATTACCAATGGAGCCATGGTGACAACTGCTGGTAAATGCAGTCAGATTTTTGGTAATCCGCTATTAAATACTCCAACGCCGACCTCATCGCCACCGGCCAATTCTACTGAGTTATCATCACCAGAAGCAAGTACTGAACCCACACAAAGCGTCGAAGACACTACCTCAGGTCAAGCAACGCCGGAGCCAACCCCAGAAACAGAAACGCCACCAGAACAACCGTCAGAGCCGACACCCGAACTGTCTCCGGAACCAACACCGACTCCTACACTAAGTCCCACACTCGAATCTACATCAGAGCCGCCTCCGGAGCCGGAACCGTCTTTCGAACCTGCCCCTGAATCACTGGAATAAAAATTAGAATTAAATATAATTGACTAAGGCAAAATTAACTATAGCGGATTTAAACATGAACAAAGATTTTGACAGGTGGAATAAAGTGAAAAAGGAAACAAACATCGAAGAACCCCGATTATATACGGTACGTGAAATTTGGTGGTGTCGTCTCGGCGCCAATGTGGGCTCTGAACAAGATGGTAGCGAACGCTTGTTTCTTCGTCCAGTTGTTATTGCGCGCGCGTTCGGACCTGATATTTGCCTCATCCTTCCGTTAACTGCCTCAGAACAAAAACATCCTCTCCGGATTTCAGTTGGAGATGTACAAGGAAGACAAGCGACCGCATTGCTTTCACAGATGCGCATTATTGATACACGACGATTAGTCGAGAAGGTGGGATTTATGGATAAACAGGCTTTTACGGAACTGAAAAAGGCCCTCAAAGATCTATTTTAAGAGCCCTTTTCTTCTGTTCTCCCCCTTGCGGAGGTAAGGCCGAAGCCACTTGTAAATCTAGTATAGCAAACCTGTATTATATGTCAACCCCCACAAGCGGAATGTGGATAAAGTAGAAGCTTGTCGGTTTAAATAAAATGAGATTTCAAATTTCAAAGCCATTACTACTACTACTACTACTTGGAGGAGGATTTTTGGCAAACCAACTTAATATTATTGATATTAATCTTTTTTGTAACCAATCTCGGTTTAAATACATTAACAAAGAATTAGCCTGTGGTGACTCGTTTGTTGTTAAAAAACATGCCTATAAGGAATTTAAGGTCAAGGTTGAGGATTTTATTCAGCAAAAAGTAAAGGAAGATGAGATTACAGAGGTCTCAATTTATTTTCGGGATCTTGAAAATGGTCCAACTTTTGGCATCAATGAACATGCTATATTTACCCCGGCTAGTTTATTGAAAGTGCCGATAATGCTGACTTATCTGTCTCTTGCGGAAAATAAGCCGGAGTTGCTTGAAAAAACGCTTAAGTTCAGCCGATTAAAAGAAGGGGACTTGATCCACCAGAGCATCACGCCAAAAGACCCAATTCAAGAAAACATCGCGTATTCAGTTAGAGAATTATTGAGCCACATGATTAAATATTCCGACAACAACGCGTCTTTTACCCTTGCTTTGTATTTGAATAAGCAATATCCAGACGGCCAACCGTTTTTTGACACGATACGCGGTTTTGGCCTCATAGACCCCGAAGATATTGCAGAAAGTAATCTTAGCGTAAAATCTTACGCGTCAATATTTATTCAGCTTTACAATTCATCGTTTTTCTCAAAAACAGAAACATCCGAAGAAGCGCTTAGGTTGTTGGCGGAATCGGATTTCATAAAAGGTATCGTGGCCGGTGTTCCTTCTGGTATTTCGGTGGCGCACAAATTTGGAGAACGCCAAATTGCAGACAACGAGCAGAAACAATTTCATGACTGTGGGATCGTTTATTATCCCAAGAATCCTTATCTTTTATGCGTCATGACCCGCGGAGATGATTTTGATAAACTGCCGGGTGTTGTAAGCGAGATCTCACGAATGGTTTATGAAGAATTTGAGTCACGGCGATTATAAAAAAATTATAGTTTTCAGTATTATTCTGGCTTTTTACGCCTCTTTTTTGGTTGTTAAAATACAACCGACACATATGGACAACGATGCCGGTCTTTATATTTCGGACGGGAAAATAATTTGGGAGACGAAGAATGTGTTTAAGCGGAATATTTATTCTTACGTTGAGACAGACTATCCTTTCGTCAACGCGCGATGGCTGTCCAGCGTAACGTTTTACTTTGTAACGGCAGTATTTGGTTTTAGCGGCCTGACTATTTTCAAAACACTTATCTTACTTTCCGCTTTCACTATTCTTTTTCTGGCGGTCATGAAAAAGGCCGATTTTTGGCTGGTGGCGGCGTTTTCATTGCCGACTATTTTAATCCTGGCAGGCCGCAACAGGATACGGCCGGAAATGTTCAGCTATCTTTTTATCGCCATTTTTCTCTACTTGTTGTTTGATTTAGAAAAGCATCCCGAGAGAAAAAGAATTTTCTGGCTGAGCCCCTTACAGCTTCTATGGGTTAATTTTCATATCTACTTTTTTATCGGGATCGCGCTGGTAGCCGGTTTTTTATTTGAAAAAATCGTTCTTCATATCCCAAAAAAGTTTTGGAAGACAAATTGGAGGAACTTAATAAACAATCCGATGGTTAAAAAGTTGCTTTTAATTTTGCTGATTTTGATCGCGGTTAGTTTCATCAACCCCAACGGTATTGATGGCGCTATGGCTCCATTGCAATCACGCAGTTATGAAACCTTTGTGGTCAGTGAAAACCAACCCCTTTTTAACTTTAAGGCCAGTTTTCTTTCGTGGGGTATTTTTAATTCTATTTTTAGTTTCGGGTCAATGGCACTTATTTTTCTTCTTAGTTTTATCCCGGCCTTTTTTTTAAGGAAAAGCAACTGGCCTATTTTTCTACTTCTAGCGGGTATCGCCGCCGCCGGAGCTGCTCTTATCCATGTCCGGCTCTTGTCACTTTTCGCGATTATCTTTTTGCCGGCAGTTGCCTCTAATTTTAACAGTATTTTTATTAAGACAAAGGACTGGCTTAAAAAAAAGAAACCCAAATTGGCGCTTATTCTTGGATATAGTTTGATTTTTATTATTGCGGCCGTCTTTTCGTATCAGGCGTATCAAATGAACGCAAGGGCGGCAGAAAGAGGATATCGGGCCGACTGGGGTATTGGTTTGGATCGTTACTCCAGCGGCGCCGGAGAGTTTTTTAAAGAGCAAAATATTAAAGGGCCGATCTTTAACGACTATGATATCGGAGGCTACATTCTTTATTATCTTTTCCCCGGGGAAAAAGTTTTTGTTGACAATAACGGCGCTGATTCTTATCCCGAATCTTTTTTTAACGATATTTTTATGCCCACCTTACAATGGGATGAAAAATGGCAAGAGTCACAGGAAAAATATGGTATCAACTCAATATTTATAAGCATAAGAGATGGAAGCCCTGCTGTGGGAAGTTTTTTGTGGAATCGTTTGCATGACTCGTCATGGGCTTTGGTTTATATTGATACTTACGCGATTATTCTCGTAAAAAACATTTCCGAGAACAAGGAGGTCATTGATAAATTCTCTACTCCGGAACATATAAACGGGCAAGTTAACCGCATGTTAAACTCCGATGACGTTATGGACAGGATTGTTGCGGGCCGCTTTTTATATCTATTCGGCCGCGATGATTTATCCACATCGATATTAAAAAAAGTAGCGGCGGAGTATCCAAAAAATAGCTGGGTCTGGCTATACATGGGTTCAGTTAAGGTTATGAAAAACGATCCTCAAAGCTTGATCTCGGCAGTTATTTTCCTAGAAAATGCGGTTAATATGGGCGAGAAAAACTCCGAGGGTTATACTTGGCTTGGCTTGGCATACTTTAAAACTGCTCAATTTAAAAAAGCCGAAGAGGCATTCCAAAAGGCCTTGTGGCTTGATCCGGGCCGCTATGATGCCACGAATTATTTAAACCAGCTTCAGCAATATTTAGTACCTCCTGCACAATAGTTCAGCGATTCTGTAACCCTATCAGAGCATTCTTGAGTTATTAAAACAAAATCCCCGCTAATTGGCGGGATATTTTTTATTTAGGGCTTCTGTTTAAAGTTTTAGGTAGTGGAGGAACATATCTCATGTTTTCAACTATCTCTGATATCGGCAGATATTCGCTTCCTAACCGAGAATCTTCCAGTGGGTCTTCGTAATTGACAAAAACAAAGGGGAATTTTCCTTCAGGAATCATAACTTCAATTACGACAGGTCCGTCATATGCGAATGCCTCTATTATAGCAGAGTCAATTTGATAAGACGAAGAAACTAAAATAGACTTTACGTCACAGGCCTCGGCTTGACGGGTAATATTTGGCGCTGAATAACCGCCCAGTTCTGCTGTTGAACCGGTATGTCGTTCGCCGTAGCTTTTATCTTGTGTGTTCACAAGGAGTCCGTAAGCTTTATTATTAAGCACAAAGACCTTGATTGGGATGCCATGATTCTGGGCTGTGGCAAGTTCTTGAGAATTGAAGACAAAGCCGCCATCACCCATGATACAAGCTACAGGTTTTTTATCTGAAGCATACGAAAGTCCCAAAGCGGCTGGAAGGGCGTAGCCGAGGGCTCCGCTTCCACCATTTTCAAATGCTCGCTGGTGTTCTCGGACTTTAAAGCAAGTCATTGTTAAAATTTGGTTAACACCGCAATCGGCAACTATTCGGCCATCTTCCGGCATCAATTCCGAAAGCCGTCTAATGAACACTCGTGGATTGACGGGGCTACTTTGATCATAGTCACTTGAGGTAACAACCGGATACCTATTCTTATACTGGTGCTGTGTCCAATCATACCATTCTGAAATATCGGGCTGATTCAGTTCTGTATTTGCCGTTTGAAAAAACGCCGGAAAGAATTTACGAAGGTCGCAATGAATAGGTAATGCTATTTTTACGCCCTTTTTATTTAGTTCGCCTTTACTGATATCAATCATCACAATTTTAGCGTCCCGGGCAAACCAATGAAATTCTTTAGTTGTCTGACGCGGATCCAAACGTGAACCAAGAGCGATGACCAGGTCAGCATTTTGAATAGTAAAATTGCCGGCCCTAGTGGCATAGTCGCCAATTGTTCCAATGAACTGTTCGCGGGTATGTGGAAAAGCATCAATTCCTCCCCAGCTCAATACTACCGGTGCATCAAGGAGTTCGGCAAACCGGCGCGCTTCCTGAACAGTGCCTGAAAGTCGTATGCCGGCTCCAAAAAGAATGACTGGTCGCACGGATTTGTTAATGAGAGTGATTAGCTCCAGAACTTTTTTATCAAGGTCGGCGTCTACTAGGAGTTCTCTTTCCTCGTCTTTGAAGTCTGCCTCTTGAGCCGGATTAAATTTTCGGAGATCATCCGGAACAATATCAACTCCCTGAAGGTCTTTTGGAATGTCAAGGAATACTGGTCCGGGTCTGCCGCGCTTCGCAAGATAGACAGCTTTTTCAAGGTGATAGCGGATATCTTCCGCTTTACCTACTATAACCGCATATTTGGTAATTGGTTTGAGCATTTGGACATGGGGACCTTCCTGAGTGCCCATTTGTCTAATATCTTTCAGCTCGTCCTTGTCAAAACCCCAATATATATTAGCCATATCCTGTTGTCCGGCGATGTACAGGCAGGGGATAGAATCGTGGAATGCTCCTTGAACTCCAGTCATAATGTTTGTCACAGCTGGTCCACTAGAAACAATTACGACACCAAAGCCAATTCCACGTGCATATCCTTCCACTGCCATCGCTGCCGCTTGTTCGTGGAGCATTGGCACATACTGCAGTTTTCCTTGTTTTTGATATTCGCCAAGCCGGTCAATTAAAACACCGCAAGTACCGCCAATGAGGCCAAAAACATGGCGGATACCCAGTGAAGCGATAAAATCCAAGACATAATCAGCAAGTTTCATTGAGATCCTTTTTGATAAAGGTCTGTTCAAGATAATACCGAATTATGATTAAAAATCAACCCTATTTTTAATTATCAACAAGGGGGTTGTTTACATATTTTTTGTTTATAGCTATATTTCTTATATAAATTAATAATTGAATTATATGGATTTATCAAATTTATCAAAAAAATTAACATCAGCATTGGTGGTGGCAGTAGTTCTTGTAAGCGGTTTGGCTTACTATTTTTATAGTCAATATTCCGATTTGAAAGAGAATCCCAACAAGATAACTCAAGAAGAGACAGCTAAAATAGTAGGACGAGTTTCTAAATTAATGGTATTACCGGAAGGAGAAACACCGACCCTAGCAACCGTTTCTGATCCTGAAAAATTGCAAACCCAGCCCTTCTTTGCCAAAGCCAAAAAAGGAGACAAGCTATTACTCTATGCTAATGCCAGAAAAGCGATTCTTTATGATTTGGAAAACAATAAAATAGTTGAAGTTGCCCCGATAAATATAGGAGAACCAAATAAATCTCCAGCACCGACACCTAGACCGGTAGTGAACGAAGAAGAAGAATAAATACTTAAACAAAAACCAGAGTGAATAACTCTGGTTTTTGTTTTGCTATAATAAAAAGAGTGGAATTAAGAAAATATTTAGTTCTATTAACTGTTTTATTATTGGTCATTTGGCCGGTGTTTGGTTTGGCTGAAGTTTCAAAGGGCACGAGCTTATCATCCGATAGTTTTAGAATACTTGATTCCCAACACTCACTTTTTGGCGGGACGGCTTCGTCTAGCTCGTCAAGTTTTATTCTGTCGGCAACGATAGGGGACTTTGCCATTGGCAGTTCGTCAATTACGAATTTCGGTCTGCGGAGCGGATTTTTGTATTTCCCTAAGGTGACAGCGGCAGTCCTAAACACAGCGACAGCCGGCGACGCCCAAGTGGCGCTATCTTGGACGGCGGCGACCGCCTATCAGGGCTGGAGCATCGGCGGTTATAACGTTTGCCATAAGAGCACCGGAAGTTATACCTGTGTAGATGTGGGAAATGTAACATCATCTACTAAGACTGGTTTGACCAATGGCACAACTTATACTTTTAAAATAGAGGCCTATGACAGCTTGGCAGCTAAAAATGTTATCGCCGAATCAAACGAGAAAATCACCGCGCCGGCAGCAACACCAACACCAACGCCGACTCCGACACCAACACCAGCTCCAAGCGGTGGCGGCGGGGGAGGCGGTGGGGGGGGTGGTGAATATACCACTCCAACATATGGAACGATAATAATCAAAGGTATTTCGTATCCCCAATCTACCGTCACTATATTGCTGGACGGTGTTCAAGCGGCTTCCATAAGGGCTGACGGCAGCGCAAAATTTGAAGTAACTTTAAGCAAAGTTGTCGCTGGCGCAAGAACCATAGGACTTTATTCAACCGACTCCAACGGTCGGAAATCTATAAATATTAATTTTAATGTTGCCATTAATACGGGAGCCACAATTACTCTTACCGATGTTGTTTTACCGCCAACTATAGATATAAGCGCTATACAATTAAATAAGGGGGAAGTATTGAGAATTTTCGGACAAGCTCAACCTCAGTCTTCGGTCAACGTCCACGTTCAATCCGAAGAAACCATAACCAAAACCATTACCGACAATACTGGCGCTTATGCGATACGATTTGATACCAATAAACTTGCCGAAGATGAACACATCACAAAATCAAGAGCAACCATATCCGATCTGGTCAGTCCGTTTTCTAAAGTTCTTCAATTTATAGTCGGTCGGGGAATAAAACAGCTCAAAACAGGCGATTTGAATAAAGACGGAAAAGTAAATATAATTGATTTTAGTATTTTGTTGTTCTGGTGGGGGACTAATCAGCAAAAAGGACTGGATGTGGCGGATATAAACGGTGACAAGAAGATAAATATAATAGATTTTAGTATAATGCTCTTTCAGTGGACCGGCTGATGAAATCAGCCGTAATCCACTAATGTACACTAATATTAAACTAAGTTATGCTAAGACACTAATGAAGAAGTTTGTAGAAAATTTATTACATAAAGAACTCTCGTATCAGATACATGGTGCTGCCATAGAAGTGCGGAAGGATTTTGGGCCGGGACACAAAGAAGTTCTGTATCAAAAAGCTCTGGTCGAAGAATTAAAAAGAAAAAATATTGTCTTTGAGCGCGAGAAGTCAATAAAAATATACTCTCCAAAAGACGGAAAATATATAGGTCTGTATAGACCCGACTTTATAGTTGATGACAAAATTATAGTGGAAACAAAGGCTGAGAAATTTGTTAATCGCGACGAGATTAAAAGAGTTTATGACTATTTAAGAAATGGTGAATATGAACTAGCTTATTTTATAAACTTTGCATCACCTAAATTATTTGTAAAACGAGTTATTTTTACCAACGACCGCAAACCGTTTTTGCGTAATTTGTTGGTGGTCATTAGTTTAATATTAGTGTTTTTTAGTGGATTACAAGCGGAAGCTGCGAGGATTTATTTTGAGCCTCAACCTACCATTTACAAGGTGGGAGATAGTTTTGTTTTATCTTTGTTAGTGGATACGGAGGGGCAATCAATTAATGCTGTAGATATAAGTATACTGGTTCCTCAACTTCTGAAAATTAAGAATATTTCTAAGAGCGGTTCTATGGTTCAGTTGTGGGTTAGTGAACCATCTTTTTACGGAGGCACAATAAATTTGACTGGCGGAATGCCTGGTGGCACGACAACGTCAAAAGGAACTATTGCTAAGGTTACTTTTGAAGCGGCGGCGGTGGGGGAGGGCAACTTGGCTTTTACGTCCGATTCCTCTGTACTGCTAAATGATGGCCAAGGCACAAAACTAGGTTTACAAACAGTGGGAGGGCCAGTGTTTCAGGTTATTCCGAAGCCGAAGGAAGTTGTGACTGTTTCTCCGGAACCGAAGTCAAAGCAAACATCAACAGCAGTTGAAGAAAAAATTGAAGAAAGTAAAGACAACAAAAAACCGGAAAGGTTTGAAATTCTGATTGGCGAGGATCCCCGCGTTTTTGACGGCCAAAAGTTTATTTCATTTTTCAGCACTGACAAGGATACCGGCATTGACCGTTATGAAGTGAAAGAGGGAAGGGGCGACTACAAAATCGCCCAAAGCCCGTTCCTGCTATTTGACCAGGAGTTGAGGACGGTTTTAAAGGTTAGGGCTTATGACGTTGCCGGCAATTACCGCGAAAGTGTTTACCCAAACATATTGAAGCGTATTTGGTGGTGGATAACTGGACTCTTTGACGTGTTATAATTAGATTGTGAACTCAAGTAGGTATTTTAAAAAATTTTTTTTTGGCGTTTTAATTACGCTAGTTTTTATTTTTTCTTTTAATAATATTGCTGAAGCTCAAAACGGGTCTTTATATTTTTCTCCTTCTAGTGGAACAGTATCAACCGGACAATCTTTTTCTATCGTAATAAGAGTTAATACCGGAGGAACCGCTATTAATGCCGCCGAAGGGAGTATTGTTTTTGACCCAGCCAAAATTATCGTCTCTTCAATTTCCAAATCCGGTTCTATATTCACCTTCTGGGCCGAAGAACCAAAATTTTCAAACGCTGAAGGTACTATAGGATTTGCCGGAGGAGTTCCCAGTCCTGGTTACAGTGGTTCTAATGGACTGCTTTTGACTGTTACTTTCAAGGCCAACACCGCGACTACTATCCGTGGGTCTACGGAAATTAATTTGGTGTCAGGAGGAATTTTGGCCAATGATGGCTATGGTACTAATATTTTATCCAGTTTAGGCAAAGCGACTTATGTTACCTCTCCGAGTACAGTTGTGTCTACTCCTATCCCAATTTCAACGTCAACAGCTCCGAAATCCTCAACCCCAACTCCGGGAGAGCTAGAAGTTACTGTTCCAGCCTCAAATCAGGTTAATATAACTTCGCCAACACATCCTGATGGTACCAAGTGGTATTCTAATAACAATCCGTTGTTTAAATGGGATGTGCCATCAGGGGTGAGCGAAGTTGCTCTGGTTCTTTCAAGAAGAAGCAACTCTGCTCCTTTTGTTAACTACTCTCCCCCTATTTCAGAAAAATTACTTGACGACTTGGACGAAGGGGAATGGTACCTCAATGCCCAATTCAAAACTGTAGCTGGTTTGGGCCCAGTCACTTCTTTTAAATTTAATATTGATACTCAATCGCCAGATAACTTTGACATAGTTCGTTTAGATACAGATGATCCGACTAATCCCAGGCCGGAACTGCTTTTTAAAAGTTCTGATGCTGTTTCAGGAATAGATAGATATGAAATGAAGATAGGAAATAATGAATGGTTGAAGATTGATAATAGTTTAGCCGGCCAGGTATATGCAATACCATTGCAAAAATACGGTTCTTATCCGGTTGAAGTTAAAGCCATAGATAAAGCTGGTAATTCAACTTCGGCTAAGTTGAGTGTCCGAATAGAGCCGATCAGGTCGCCGATAATAAAAGAGTTTACAAAGGAAGTCAAAAACGGACAACCGCTGATTGTCAAAGGCACTGCTGAACCAGGAACGAAGGTTGTAGTAGGGTGGGTTAGAAATAATGCTGAATTTATAGAGATTACTCCATACGCGCAAGCTCAAGGAATTGTAAAGATAGACGATAATCATTTTACTACTACTACTACTACTACTGGCGACTGGTTTGTTGCAATAGATGGTTTGCCCTCTGGCAAGTATAAGGTTTTTGCTGTCGCTCAAAATGATAGATTGGCTATATCCGAACCCTCTGATAGTGTAGAAACAATAGTAAGGGCTGGATTTATAGACTTTTTCTTAAAATTATTTGACTATATCTTTAAAATATTTGATCGATTAGTAAATGTAGTGAGTATGAGCTGGTTATTTATAGCATTTATATTGGTATTAATTGGACTCATTCTGACTGTGATAGAATTGGTCAGGATTAAGGCTGGTAAATGGTTAAAGCAGGCAGGCGACTTCTTGGTGCTCAAAATGATCCGAAGAAAATCTGCTAAGAAAGTAGAACACATTATTAAAGACATGCAAGAAGAGCTAAAATTCTTAAATCACATAGCCAAGCGTCGGCCATTGAGTACCGAAGAGAAATACCTCAAGAGTAGAATTTCATCTTATGTTAAGATGCTTAGATATATAGATGAGAAAGTTGATGACTCAAAGTAGTATTTACTCAAGAAGCAACTCAAATGGACAAATCGGCATAACTATGGTAGAATAATGCCAATGCCAAAAAAACCAGCTACTCCATATTTGTCCGTTATTTTGCCCATATTTAATGAAGAAAAATCCCTTCCAGAACTAATGAGGGATCTTTATTCTGTCTGCGATTCTTTAAACAAGAATTACGAAATAATTTTTGTTGACGACTGTTCCAGCGACAGAACCCTGGAGATTTTAAATCAATACGCCGACAAAGATCAAAGAATTAAAATTATCCGTTTTTCAAGAAACTTTAGACACCAAGCGGCTATAAGCGCCGGACTGGATGCTTCAAGAGGCGAGCTTGTCGTGACAATGGACAGTGATCTTCAGCATCCGCCGCAGGTAATCTCAGAATTTATTAAGCAAGCGAATAATGGTTACGATGTTGTTATCGCTGAACGTGTTGCTAATGAAAAGAGGTCATTTCTAAGGGAGTTTATAGGTAGGGTTATATATAGATTTCTAAGTGTTACAACTGGGCTTGAATTTAAAAATGCCGGCGATTTTGTATTATACAAAAGGCGGGTCGTTAACGTGATTAAAAGTCTGCCCGAAAGAGAAAAGTTTTTCAGGGGTTTGGCTCAATGGGTTGGTTTTAAGAAAAAATATATTCCTTATATTGTAAGAGCGAGAAAGTTTGGTCGCGGCACTTCCGTCAAGGGATTAGCTAGATTTATATTAAATGGAGTTACATCATTTTCGGCTTTTCCTCTTCGGATTTCTTTTTGGGTGGGGTTATTGATTTTTTTGATCAGTATTGGCTACGGCGTTTCCGTTATCATAGAGAAAATTCTTTATCCGGAGAATTTGATAGAAGGTCTAACCTCGTTAACCATTGTTGTTCTGGCCCTAGGCAGTGTTCAATTGATGGTTATCGGTGTTGTGGGCGAGTATTTGTATAAGATGTTTAATGAAATAAAAGGAAGACCAGTGTATATAATCGCAGAGACGAAGAACCTAGACAATCTCTAATCTCTAAACCCTATTTTAGATTTTGAAATTGTTTAGAGATTAGAAATTAGGATTTAGAGATTATTTTTATTATGTTAAAAATTATTGCTGACGATCTGGGTTTACATAAGTCCGTTAATGACGGCATTATTTTTTTACTCAAGGAGGGCAAAATTGATGGCGCTTCCCTTATGCCCAATGGAGAAGCATTTGAAGACGCGGTTAGGCAATACTCGGAAGCTAAAATTCCAAGTGAAAAAATCGGGATACATTTGAATCTGGTTGAACAAAAATCAGTTTTTTCAGGAAGGTTAATGCCTAAAAATCATAAAATTTTATTTATTAAATATATTCTAGGGCTAGTTAAAAAAGACTATATTCAAAAAGAATTTGAAGCTCAATTTAAAAAAGTTATTCAAGCAGGGATTAAACCGTTTTTTATTAATGGCAATCAGCATCTTCACCTTTTGCCGGGAATTATGGATATAACAATTAAACTGGCTAAAGAATACGGAATTAAATATATTAGAATAGTAAATGAGCCAGTATCTTTAAGGAAGTGTAAGCTTTTCCGGCAGTTCCAACTGATGTTTTTGAATTTTTTGTCAAAACTTGCCGAAAATAAAATAAAAAAAGCCGGCTTGAAATGCAATGATTATTTTATCGGTTTTATTAATGCGGGCAATTTGAGGGAAGCCGATATAAAACAAGCTTGTGAATTGGCAAAAATACATCCCGATAAAATAGTTGAGCTAGGCAGTCATCCCGGCTACGAAGATGAGAGTTTACGAAGACAATATAAACACTGGGGTAATTATAATTGGCAAAAAGAACTGGATTTATTGAAATGATTGTTTCTAAAAGACAAGTTGTTGGATTAGCCATACTTTTTTCCGCAACAGTTATACTAGCGGTGTTGCCGTTTTGGTATATTGTTCATACTGCCGGCGATTCTTGGCAAGGGATTCTTCCGGCCGGTTACGTTGCTGACAGCGATTTTTATATACTCCGGATGGTTAAGGGGGCCGACAATTTTCCTTTCGGAAATAATCCGTTCATTATAGAGCAGGCCAAAGATTCAAATCCGGCTTTATCTGTCGCCGATTATATCGGATCAATTCCGTATAAAGCCGGATTGAGCATCTTGGGCTCTGTAATTTTTAATGCCATATTTTGGAATCTTGTTTTTGTCTTCTTGCTTTGGCTACTCTTGAGACAGTTGGGTATAAAAAGCAATTGGTCTTTTTATTTGATTCCGGTGATTTACTTCAATGTGTATGGATCAATGATCCGACCGGTTGTAGCTGAAATAGTTTTGCCCTTTTTTGTGTTTTTTCTCTTGATGTTTTTGGTTTGGCTTAAAAAATTCACCAAGCTGAATAGTTTTATTTTTGCAGTCAGTATTGCTGGTACTTTATATATCTATCCTTATTCGTGGCAGGTTGCTTTTGCGGCTTTGGCGTTTTGTTTTTTGTGGATGTTAAAAAATCAGAAGTGGTCTGAAGCCAAACTTTTGATTGTAATAATTGGCGGATCTCTGGTTATAGGTTTTCCGGCAGTTTTTTCTATTTATAGCATAACAACTAATCCTTTATTTCCTAAATTGCTGGAGTATGTCGGATCTATAAAAACTCATTTGCCTTCGGCACTATCTTTTCAATTGGGACGCTGGATAGTTATAAATTCATTTTTATGGTTTATTGCTGTGCGTTTCGTGTCAAAATTAAAAGATGATAAAAACTTTCAGTTTCCCAGGGTTTTTATAATGTCTGTCGGATTCGGTATATTGGCGGTTTTGATGAGTCCAGTTATAACCGGAAGAGACGGGGCCATTGGCGATCACGTCGGTCGCGAATTATTTTTTTGGCTCTCAATTTCAACAACAACTTTGGCCTATTTTTTATTTAGCCGTAATGGCTTTTATCAATTAAAATTTTGGAAAAAAGCCGCAATCTTTTTACTTTTAGTTCTTAATTTTATGCCAGTTCTGAAACATTCTAAGCGTTCAATTATTCAGCCGTTTAATGCCGATGAAGCCAGGATAGTTGCCGCTCAAGATTATGCCAAACCGATAGAGTGGCTTGATAAGTATGACAATAGTCCCAGTGTGGTTTGGGCAGATGGTGATATTAGCAATTATATTCCGACTCATTCTAAATTTTATACATTAGGTTATATAGATGCGATTTATCAATATTGGGTTAATAAGTCGGAAATTCAAGAACGCGTCTTATTGTCCATATATTTTCAAGAGATAACTCCAGAGGCGCTTGATAACACAACTCTTACGGGGAATCGTTATATGCGTCAATTTACTGATTTAGGGTGGAAACTGCGTGTTTGCGGGGTGTTAAATTTTTTAAGGTTTAGTAGTAAATGTTATCCAAAAACATCCGGTTTGACTTTTGATGAGCTTGTCTCACAGAAAAATGAAGAACTTCAAAATTTACTAGAAAAAAATAATACCGAAGTCAGGCCATATATCAGCGAACTGCTTAAAAAATACAACGTTAATTACGCTATCAAAGATCTTGTGGGCGGTAACAAAAATTTTAATATTCAACAATTTAAAAATGCTGAAGAAATATATAACGACGGCCGCTTCGTGATCTATGGGTTTAAATAGAGATCTTGTCAGTGCTTAATAATCATGGTATTTATCTCGTATAGACCTTTTAAAATAAGGACGTAAATTGTGGAGTTTGACCGAAAACGATTGAAGATCTTGCCTCTGGTTGAAAGAGAGAACAAGATGACTTTAGCCGATGTGAAGCGATTAGAAGATTCTATATGCACAAAAGATCTCAACCCCATTACTAAAATGGACATAGAAATATTAGCCGAACGGCTTATCCAGAGACGCCATCGGGGCCGGCAGGTTATTTGGCTAATGGGTGCTCATGTCCTGCGTCGGGGCAATTCAAGGTATATAATTGATCTAATGAAACAGGGGTTTCTTACTCATATTGCCTCAAATATGGCAGTTGCTATCCACGACTTTGAATTAAGCCATATTGGTGCCACCCTTGAAGATGTTGAATTTTATATCAAAGACGGCCGATTCGGCAACTGGGAAGAGACGGGCCAATATCTTAACGAAGCTATTTTTACAGGATACAAAGATGGCATTGGTTTGGGCAGGGCGATTGGCCGGATGATAAATTCTTCTAGTAGCCAGGAAATGCCGCATCGGGAAATCAGTATATTTAACACTGCTTATGAACTTGATATTCCGATCACGGTTCACAAGGGTATCGGCTATGATATTACTGACCAGCATCCGGCTGCTAATTTTGAAGCAATAGGCAAAACTTCAGGTCTGGATTTTCTTGAGTTTGCTTCTGCCATTTTTCAACTTGAAGATGGCGTGTTCCTCAATCTTGGCTCTTCAGTTATGGGACCGGAGGTTTATCTTAAAGCATTATCAATGGCTCGCAATGTTGCTGGCCAAGAGGGGAGAGAAATAAAACGCTTTACAACTGCTGTTTTTGATATGGTGTCATTGGGTAATTGGAAAGAAGAACCATCACTGGTTGACTATAAAAAACCGGGGGCCATGTCCGATAGTCGTTATTATTTTCGTCCACTAAAAAGCGTTCTGGTCAGAACCGTTAAAGACGGCGGCGAAAGTTTTTACATCCAAGGTGACTTTAGTTTAACTGTACCGCTTCTCTGTCAACATTTGAAAGGAGTGGCATAAAAATAAATCCCTCACCAGTTTTTTTAAAAAACTGGTGAGGGATTTTTAAGTTCTATATGAAGTTAGCTCTTTTTGGCCGTTTCAAACTTTCTAAACTAATTATTTCTTGGTTAAATCCCTCATCATTCATACGAGATATTTTGTCCAAATATCCATTTTCTTTATCGGGGTGACAGGTTTTGCGACATTCAGTAATATCCAGATCATTTAAAACAAATTTGAGGTGTTCTCTCCGACGTTCGCCAAACCAAATTTCTTTTACTGATTGAGTATTAATGTTGCCTAAAGTAAATCTTTCGTCGGTCCAATAAGCAGAACAGCTAATCCATTTACCGTCAGACTGAATGTATGACCAAAGGGTCGGTGTTGCTCTGCAAGTGCAATAACCACGTTCTTCGGCCTCATATTCCTCAAATCGGCTAAAACGGAAAATAACCTCAAAATCATTATGATTATATCTATTCATTAATTCTTTGCCAGTTTCCGTAATTTCATTCATTAGATTCCTGTAACTCATGTCACCATAAAGTTTTGCCGTCTCTTGGCTATACAGATGCTGTGAGTAGGGTTTAAACGAAACATAATCCAATCCGCAGCCAATTGCATACTGAATAAGCTGTTCCATTTCCCGCCAGTTTGTCGGCACGACTGTATTGCCTCGCTGATGATCAATCGTTTCTTTGACTAGAACAGTCATGTTGGCGCCGATATCGCAGTCTTTAACTCCAAGGCGATGCTTTATTTGAACTGCCTTATCCAAATTATGCCAAATTAAATCCCAATGTTTTGGTGTTGGTGTTCTGTGGATCTTGGCGTAACTTTCTGAAGTGCCGGCATTGATACTGACCTGAATATAGCCGTTAACCAGTGGGATAATTTCTCTAGCTAGTTTTTCGGTCAGGCCGGTGCCATTGGTGAGCATGCCGATATCAATTCCAGCTTTTCTTGTTTCAGCAAATATTTTCGCGAGATCTTTATGAAGAGTTGGTTCGCCTTCGCCGGCATACTGAATGGCTTTAATACCCAACCCATCCGGGTCTTCAACTCTTAACTGCTTCATCTCTCTTAAACGGGCGATAAGCAGGTTTGTATCTAGCGACCGATTCGGATAACCAAGCATTTCTGGGGCGCAGAATGTGCATCTATGATTACACATTCCCACCGGAGAAATTTCAATATAAACCGGCTGGACAGAAAAAGGATCCTGTCGCCAGCGTCTTAACCAGGCGGGATGACTAACAATTTTTGGATTTTCAATCCAGTCTTTTCTGTTCATTAACGACTCTCAAGGAACTAGATTATTGGCCCAAGGTTAATATAAAAAAAACAAGTTGTCTAGGGACTGGTTTTGAAAATACTAGTCTATTGATTTTTTCGCTATTTATTTATAGATTGACTTAGATTCTTAATAATCTGAAAGCGGAGGAAATTATGGCCATTGAAATTAAAAACTCAAAAGGGCAAACTCTTTTTGTTCATTTGGGTGAGAGTTTGGTTAATGCCGATTTTAGTAATAAGGATTTAAAACACGCTGTTTTAAGTAAAATGAATTGTTCGGGAGCTAATTTTGACGGAGCTGATCTTGAATTTGCTCATTGCCGGGGAACAAATTTTACCGGGGCAAGTTTCAAAAATGCTTATATGGTTTACGGACAGTTTCATGAGGCTAATTTCACCGAAGCTGATTTTGAGGGTGTAAACATTGAGCGGGCAAAATTTATTGATGCCAATTTAACTAATGCCATAAATTGGCACAAACGGGAGCGAGACTATCAAGCTAAATTTATGGGTGCAACAATGCCAGATGGAAGAAAGGTGGAGGAAGAATAATGATTGTTTATGATAGGCAAACGAGCGAAAAATTGTTCGAAATTCCAGCTGATAAGTTATCTGGGTTGGACATGCGTCAGTTCAATCTTCGTTATGCGGATCTTAGCGACCAAAACTTGAGTGATTGTAACTTTGAAGGTTCTGATTTAGAAGGCGCACAGTTTACAAACTCTAACTTATGCAACGCAAATTTGACTAAGACCAATCTGGCCGAGGCCATATTTACCAGAGCTGACCTTTCTTACGCCAGGTTCGTTGGCTCCAGAATGGTTATAACCGCTTTTTCTTATGCAACCCTGAATGAAGCTGACTTATCTGAAATTATAATTGATGGCATGGTTAATTTTCGTTGGATTAAGGCCCATAAGTCAAAGTTCAGAAATATCGTGAATTTAAACGGTGCTAATTTTTTTGAAGCAGATTTGACGGATACTGATTTTGAGGGTTCTGATTTTATGCAAGTAAGCGAGAGTGATAGGACAGGCGCAATTTTAAAAGGCACATTATTTGAACATTTGATGCAATAAAATAAATCCCCGAGTAGGGGATTTTTAGTTGAATTTTTAACCAGAATAGTCGGCTTTAACATTATCCATCGGACTGGTTCTAAAAACATCAGGGAAAAAGGTCCGAAGAGCAGTAGGTGTTTTCCAGACAATAGAGCCATCTTTGATACTGTTTAAAATCTGTCTTTCTATATAAGCGGGGTTACTGTAAAATTCACGGTAGAATTTTTTATACCATTCTGTAAAAACTTCCGGGGTTAAGTCTGGATTCGGATGACGGTATACGCCAGCCGCTTTGTGGATATTATAGTGGTCCCATCTCTCAGATACTATATAACCTTTTCTTTTCCATCGAGCATAAGCTTGTGTATCAGGAAATGGCGTGTAAACTGTTACTTTGGCATAATCTGGCATCAGGGCTTTAGCAAACTCAATTGTTTTTTGCATAGATTGGAGTGTTTCTTTTTCAGCACCAAAAATAAAAAAGCCAACGACTTCTATGCCAACTTCTCTAAAAATATTCATTACATCCAAACTTTTTTGGATGGGCAATGACTTCCTCATTGAATCAAGTGTATCTTGGTCCCCACTCTCAAAACCGGCTCCGGTTTGATATAGGCCGGCTCTTTTAAAAAGTTCTAAGAATTTCTTGGTACAGCGATCCGCCCGGACACCATTGCCAAGGTTAATGTCAAAATGCAAACCAGCGCTAAGCATTTTTTCGGCAATGATTTCTCCTCTTCTTACGTCAGTCAGAAATTGGTCATCAGTAATTCTTAATTCTTTTATTCCATAACGCTTATAATATTTAAGTTCTTCAATGACACGATCTGGACTTAAAACTCTGTAATCGTCTTCAGCAGAACAGAAATCACAGGCGAAAGGACAACCACGGCTTGTCTCAAATTGAATAAAAGGATGGCTTTTGACTATAATTCTTGGGTTATGATAATTTAGAGAATTTTTATAAAGTTCTAAGTCTTGATGGGGCAGATCATTTAACTGTTTGCTAGTCATTAGTGGGCGAGGCAAACTCGTTTGAACAAAAGGATCCAGTGAAATTACAGCATTTTGTTGGATAAAGTAAGCTTCTTCTCCAAGGGCTAGTCGTTTTAAGATTTCATTAACAGTAATTGTCATCCAGCGTCTGTTATCATCTCTGTAAGCAATGCCCCGTATATCTTTATAGGGTCTGCCTTGGCAAATTTCGCCAAATGTTAATTCGCCTTCACCAAGGGCTACAACATCACACATGGAGTCAACTAAACTTTCTTTATATAAAGCTGTAGCATGAACTCCGCCATGAATCACTACTACTTCTGGTCCAAGAATCTGCTTGGCAATAATACCGATTAATTTAGCCTCATAGTATATCGGAGTTGTTACAGTACAGCAAACAAATTTAGGTTTTTCGTTCAATAAAAATCGTATAAATTCTATCCAGCAAAAAGCATTTTTATCACTCATTACACCCATGTCACAAACTACCGTTTCAAACCCAGGAATAAGCTCTTTGACATAACCGGAAAGCCATAGCGAGTATTGAATAAGATATACTTGAGTTGCGGCATTTATTCTTGTACCGGTATAGGCTCGGAACATGCTGGGCTGGACAATAAAAGCAGCTTTTTTGTCATTAAGACGAGGGAAATTTCCGGTAAGTTTTATAGTTTTAAGGTTTAAAGCGGGTGCTGAAGGTGCGAGATTAACTTTCGTAGTCAGAGACGATAATGGTATAAAATTTTCTTCCATTTCTAACCTTTTTATTAACGAACTATAAATAATAAAGTACTAAAAAAATTACTACCAGTCAAACAAAAAGCGCAGAATATTTCTGCGCTAAGAATTAGTCCAAAATATCATAGTAGCAATTAAAGTTACTACAAATCCTATTGGTTCAGCAAGTTTATAACATAAATTTAACTGTGCTGGATATTTAACGGGCCAGCCAATTGGTACTATTTTGTACCATAAGCTGGCAGGAAATGGACACATAATCCACTTAAGTGGTGGGTGAGTGGAATAGTGTCGTCCATCTTGCTTGAGACCGGGAATAAATGCATCTGCAAGCATATGAAGTAAAACCGCCCAAAATGGCAACATTGAGTTAGATAAGTAGCTTAAGCTAATCCCAAATGGAAATGCGAATACGCTATGAAGTAGTCTGACTCTTGCAGTAATGTCGGGTGGCTGTCTTTTAAACTTTTGATCGTATATTTCAAAAACCTTATCGCTGTCAATCAGTACTCCTCCCGTTGTGGTGATTGCTATTATTTCTGGTGATACATCTAGGCCGCTAAATTTTGCCCCAGCCAATAAGGCCGATGTCATACCCAAGTGGCACATTGGACCCATTAGGACCTGCCATTGGTGGGTAACGCAACCCTTGATCCTTCGATATTAATCTTCCAGAATAGAGTTGACATGGTTTCTAGTACTTCGTTAACGCTCTCCGGTCTGAATGCTTTTGAACCTTCAACCCGTTTAATTTTCCAAGGTACCTCTAGATAATCAGCGCCGGACTTTATAAGGTAAATTAGTATCTCAGCCATGTAGGCGAAATTATCGCAACTCATGGGTACAGCTCTAAGATAATCAGTCGGAATGATGCAAATTCCGTTGTAATATCTGATATTCAAGCCAAACAGTTTATTACACAGAAGGGTAAATGTCCTGGATGTAGTTTGTCTTTCCGGTGGACGGACTTCCTGATTGGATATATAAGGAATAACAATATCAGCTTTTCCAATATTAGATATGACTTCAGCTACTGAATCTTCGTCAAACTCTCCATCACCAGGGATCATCATCGTATAATATTTTTTAGCTTCGCTTACTCCTTGGCGATACTTGAATCCTAGTCCGACATAGGCATCATTGTGGATGTGGCGAACATGAGTGTCACTTTGGGCTATGTTAGCCGCAATGTCAGGAGTGCTATCATGTGAATTATCGGGGCAGAGGTTGGTAATAGCCAAGATTTCGTAGTCAGGTATGTCTGCTTTATTGATTGCCCAAGTGGCACGCTCATAAGCAGAAAGAAGTTTAGTTGCTTCGTTGTAGGCGGGCATGATTACTGTCAGTGAAACTTGGTCTTTCTTTTTCTTGCTCCTTCTTTTTTTCTTTGAGACTTTATCAGAAACAGTATCTGCTATTGACACCATTGCGATAACTTTAGTCGTTATTGAGTTTAGAACTTTAACTACTTTAAAAATATTAAATGCATCTTGAACGCCAGGGCTCCAATCAGCAAGGTGTCCATTGTCGGAAATTTTAGGTGGACAGAAATGTCTGTCCACCGATTTACCCAGATAAACAATAACTTGATGCAGAACTTGAACTGCATTGCCACTGGCGAATTGATAAATGGCGTTTAAGTCAGGAGATTCGTTGGGCACGGGGAGAGTAAAGTTTGATTGATTAATTATTTTTTGACCTGAAGCCACTCTTTCTTCCTTGATGTTTACTCTCCAAAACAGCGAAGCAAGAGAGCCGAATATTCCCAAAGCATCCGCTATGTTTCGGTATCGTTCGAGATTGGTGTTAGATTTTACCGTATACGGTAATTCAAGGTAGGATACTCCGGATTTGGCCAAATAAATAGAAGTTTCAGCTAGGCAAGTCGTGTCGCTTGATCGCAGGGGAATTTTCGTAAGAAGTTCACGTTTGGCAGTTAAGATGCCGGTATAGCTTTTTAGGTTCAAGGCAAACAGAAGGTTGCATAAAAAGGAATAACCCCTAGAGACATAGCGTATTTCTGAAGATTCGGCGTCTGTATTGCCAGAGTAAGTAAAAATTGCATCTGCTTGGCCCAGATAAAGCATAAGACTGGCAAGAGAGCTTTCTTCTACTGAGCGGTAAGGGGGGATAACCATTACATAGTCTTTGACTGCCTTATTTATGCCTTGCCGATATTGCAAACCTAATCCGACAAAGACGGGATTATGTATGTGGGCTACATTTGGGTCTTCAATAAGTAAGTCTTTTATAACCTGAAGTGTAGCCTCATCACTTTTTCCTTCGGGCGAGGTCTGGCTTACGATCAGGATCTCATATTCATTAATGTCGGCTATACTTACTGATTTAATAATAGACGTATAAGTTCTTTGCAGGTCTGTTGGTTGTTCAGGGTCAATCGGTAAAATAATTGATAATGAGTTAGATTTTACAGTCGTTTCTTGTTCAGTCATTTCCACCTCGTTGTCAAATAACTGATGTATTTATACAAGATAATAATGCTCTAGTCAACCTGATTTTAAGGGCATGGTGTTAATCAAAATCCTCACAAGAGCTTGATTTCTGGGGCACGGCGTAAATTTCTGCTGAAATTTCGCCTTTTACTCGGTTCAGCCAACCTCCGTAAATCCCCATAAATCAACTCTTATGATGATTTTGTTTTCTGTTGTTAGTATAAATTCAGATAGTCGGCATAGCAGGTATTTTGAGGGATTTTTTATTGGGTACAAATGAGTGAAGCCTTTGGCCTATGAGGGGATTTACGGACCGCGACGGCGGGAGTAAAAGATGAAATTTTAGCAAAAATTTACATCGTGCCCCTCATAGGCTAAGGCTGAACGATTTTATGTCGTGCCCGAAAAATACCTGCTATGCCGACTAGATGGTAATTAGCACCATACGTTTTTAAGAAACAATTTTTATGGCTTTTATAGAGGTTTTCTTTTTATTCTTATGTCCCAAAATAATTCTAGAAATGTTAATAGGGCACTGACTATATTGTTGCCTTGAAAAGAATTGGTTTTTCTATTCGGCTGAGGTCTCAAGGGCATCGGGACTTCAACGTAAGTTTTAGCCAGACCTGATTTGGTGGCTCGGATAATAATGTCGGCGGAATAAACAAGATTATCTACTTTCATGGGGAGTTTCCGTAGGATATCGGTTTTGTGAAGATTGGTGCCATTATAATGTTTTAGATTTAAGCCGGAAATAAAATTACATATTATATTAAATACTTTTGCTATTATTCTTCGTTTCAAGGGCCTAACTTCCGGATTGGATGTGGAGGCAACTATAATATCGGCTTGTCCCATTTTCTCAAGGACATTAATTATTGCTTGTTCTTCAGTTTCGTTGTCTCCGGGAATCATCATGTAATATTCTCCGCCAGCTTCTTTTGCGCCTTGTTTGTATTTAAAGCCTAAATTGACACAAGAATCATTGTGTATGTGCCTAATTTTAGAATTTTCTCTGGCCAATTGGGCGGCAATTGCTGGAGTGCCGTCATCTGTGCCGTCAGGTCTAAGGCAGTCTATAATTAAAATTTCATAGCTGATAACTCCGGTCTTGTTTAAGACCTTTATTATTACGTCAATGGTCGGCCGGATATTTTCCGCTTCCATGTAAACCGGCACCATAATCGTAAGTTTAATATCCACTATTTTAATAAATCAGTTGAATGAATTGGCAGGGATTTAATAAACACCAACTTGCCGCCCAATTTTTCAATTTCCAGCTTATCTTGCCAGAGACCGCTGTTTTTATTTTTTAGTCTTTTTTTTGAATCGCTTCCACGCACATAAAAATCAGGCAATATCGCTTTCATTACTTTCTGTGGACCGGGGGCATTAGACAGAATGACATAGTCCACAGTTTGGAGTTCTGCCAGCCAGGAAGTTCTTGTTTTTTGCTTAAACACAAGCGGTCTTTTTTTAACCTCACTTTTGTTAATGAATTTATCGTTAACAACGGAAACCATCAAAACATCACCATATTTTTTGGCCTCTTTTAAATAGTGAATATGGCCCCAATGAATGAAATCAAAAGCACCGTGAGCCAAAACTATTTTTTTATTTTGTGATTTAAATTTTTTGGCTAAACGTCCAAGTTCTTTCAGGGTTTTTACTTTAAAATTGTTCACTTTTATTATTTACATTAGTAACTTTAAACAAAATACCGAGCATTGTCAAAAGATTTGATTTGTGACATATTTAATCAAATTGTTTTTTGACAATGAGGTGAATTAAGTGTCGGGATTAAAGACAAAGCTCAAAATATTATTTGGCATGCGTGATGATGGAGACATGACCGAACCAATGAATTTAATGCTTTTGTCATCGTTGGCTAAAAAGAACGGTTGTTTAACTGACATTTGGGTAATGGAGAGGGACGATCTAAGGGATACAATTCAAAAAATAAAACCAGATATTATTGCCTTTTCCGGCATTACCGGTTCGCATAAATATTATGTCCAGGCCGCTCATAACATTAAAGAAATTAATCCGAAAATCAAAGTTATTGTCGGTGGGCCTCATTTTACTTTTTTCCCGGGTGAGATTTTGAGGCATGAGTGCATAGATTTTTTGTGTGTTGGCGAGGGGGACGATGCTTGGGTAGAATGGACTTTGGCCTTTGCTAATAACGGCGATACAAACAATATTCCCAACATTGTGAGCAAGGAAAATGCGCAAAGAGTTCTGACTAACCCTCAATCTGGCAACTTAATTCTAATCGGCGGTTTAAAGAATGAGGGTTTGAAATCTGTCGGCAATAGCGTTGGCATGGTGGATTATGTTCTAAATCCGGCATTTATGCGTGGAAGAAAAACTAATCTTGATGATTTACCGTTTCTGGACAGGGGACTGGTTTACGATAATACCGAATTCAAATATCGCTATAAACGCACCATTATGGCTTCTCGCGGCTGTCCTTTCCGGTGTACTTATTGTTTTGAGCATCAGTGGAATGAAATGTATCGCGGGGTTAAAAATTCAGGAAGTATCCGCCAATTATACGGCGTTGATCGTTTGATTTCTGAACTTGAAGAATTTGTTGGACAATACGACACAAGATTTATTAAGTTTTATGACGATGTTTTTCCTCCGTTTCCTAATCCCGCAGAAAGGGAGTGGCATCAGCAGTTTTGCGAAGAATATCCAAAAAGGATAGGTCTTCCGTTCCACGTTTTAACTCGGTGTGATCTGGTTGTTAATCTTTTGGACAATCACAAGTTGGATATTCTTAGAGATTGGAAAAAAGCGGGAATGGCTTCAGTTACGATGTCAATAGAATCCGGTAATCCGTTTATAAGAGATCATGTCATTATTCGTGATATGACAGGAAATGATATCAATCGGGCGTTCAAACATGCTTGGGATGTTGGTCTGACCACTTTTCCCAACACCATTCTTGGTATTCCGGCCCCCCTCTTGCCTAAAGTTGATGACGCGCGTTTTGACGACAAAATGAGAGAAGTCGGTCGTCAGTGCAAGATTTTAAAAGAAATAAATCATCGCAAGATTGATCTTCAAGAGGTTCAGAAAATTGCTGAACAGTGGTTTACCGACAAATACGAACGTCGCAGATATATTCTGAACTTTTTAAAATCCGTCGGTTTACGAGAAGATTTCAAGTCATACGACAGAGAATCCGTTAAGTTTACGTTGGCCCAGAGACCTGGCTTTCCTGAATTTCCTATTTTAGCCCCCTATCCTAAGACCAAGGCGACCGAATGGGCCATTGCCATAGGTGCTTTTGACGGTAATTTTGAGAAACTTCACGCCAGTTACCAAGAAGTGTCTTATCTTGATTGTTATGATGACGAATACAAAAAAGTGATGCATAATTTTGAGCTGTTGGGCAGTTTTTTGTCTCTTTTTGCCGGAAGCCGTAACCGCTTTATGCAATGGCTGAACCCATATATGCAGATGCTATGTCTTAACTATCTGGCCGAAATCACCAATTCAAAAGCAGTCAGGTTCTATGGCTGGCTTTATACAACTTCCAAGGCCTACATGCATTTAACCAGGATATATCCGATGAGATATAGCTCATGGGAAAAGTGGCGTTTTTTCAAACAAATGACAGGACTTGACTTCTGGAAGCAGTTTAAGGAGAGAAAAAAGACTAAAACAATTTTACGTTCAGAGCGGCCGGGCCAGACTCTTGGCGGTCCGCCATCTTTGTAGAATATGCAACGATTAAATATGCCCGTATATCAATACGGGTTTTTAATTTGTTAGTTATTTATTATAATAATCTCATGCTTATTATAGTATCTATTCTAGCTTCGTTTAGCCTTTTTGTTTTAAATCTTGTTTTGGGGATGTATTATGGTTTTGGCACCAGGCATTATTGGTTTCCTGAAACATTACATTTTCTAGGAGGATTTTTTGTGGCCATGTTTTTCTCTAATTTTTCAATATCTAGGGGACAGATATTGATAGGGTTAGGCGCTGTAACACTTGTTTGGGAACTTTTTGAATTTTTAATTGCAAAAATTCCATCGTGGAATAATTATATTAAGAAAAAGTTTAGACTCAAAAGAGTTGATTTTAAATTTGTGGATACAACGTTTGATGTATTTTTAAATTTCGCTGGGGCATTGATATTTATATATTTAATGTTTAAATAGTTCCTAGCTATGTCTAGTTATAGAACAAAAATTAAACCTGCTTCTGAACTGGCAAAGTTAATCAAAAGGTTCAAGGTTCAGGGCAAAAAAGTCGTTTTAAGCCATGGCTCTTTTGATGTTATTCACCACGGTCACTTTTATTATTTAAATGAAGCCAAGAAACACGGAGACATACACGTTGTTTCTGTGGTCTCTGATCTCTTTATCAAGAAAGGCCTCGCTCGGCCGATTTTTAATCAAAAAATGAGACTTGGATCTATTGCTTCGCTTAACTCTGTTGATTACGTAGTGCTTTGCGATAATACCGGGCCTTGGGATCTTATTAAACAACTTAAGCCAGATATTTATGTAAAAGGGGAAGACTCGATGGCCCAGTTGGAAAATCCTAAAAGCGGTGTTAGTAAGGATAAACGAACGATTGAATCGGTTGGCGGAACTTTTTCTCTCACCAAGGCCATTCCCATACACTCTATAGATATTTCTAACAGTTTTAATAGGGGCTTGAGTCAAGAGGCGGCTAGTTTCGTTAATTCTTTTAGAAAAAAATACAATGTAGCCGATATGATTATAGAAGTAGAGAAGCTTAAAAAAATGAAAGTTTTAGTCATAGGCGAGACTATTATTGACGAGTATCGTTATGTAGCTCCTCTGGGTAAGCCGGCTAAATCCCATGTTATCTCAGCCCAGTATCTTCAAAAAGAAGAATTTGCCGGCGGTATTTCGGCTTGCGCTAACCATATTGCCAGTATTGTGGGTCAGGTTGATATGGTGACTTATCTGGGGAGCAAGAATTCAAAAGAAAACTTTATAAGAAAAAAGCTCAAGTCAAACGTGAGACCATACTTTTTTTATTGTCCTGATCAGCCGACCATTGTTAAGCGTCGTTTTGTGGACCACGCTTATTTTTCTAAATTTTTTGAAGAATACGAATTTAACAAGAATTATCTCCCACTGGATGTAGAAAAAAGGGTCGCTAGTTTTTTAAACAGTAAATCCAAGCATTATGACTTGGTGCTGGTAGTTGATTACGGCCACGGCTTTCTATCCAAAAAATTGATTGATATCATCATCTCTAAAGCCAAATTTTTGGCCGTTAATACTCAGACCAATAGTGGCAATGCCGGGTTTAACTATATTACGAAATACCCCAAAGCGGATTATGTTTGCGTTGATGAGACAGAAGCGCGTTTGGCTTTGCAGGATGAAACCGGAAACATAGATGCTATTTTGAAAAAACTTCATAGGAACCTTAAAACCAAATACATGATTATTACCATGGCTAGACGCGGAGCTATCGGTTATGACGGCAACGGCAGTTTAAAGGTTGTTCCGTCTTTGGCCACTCAAATTACTGATACCGTTGGATCAGGCGACGCTTTTTTATCAATATCAGCGCCTTGCGCGGCCGCCGGCTTTCCAGCCGAATTCGTTTCTTTCCTGGGCAGTATTGCCAGCGCCATCGCCGTTGATATTATTGGCAATAAAACATCGGTTGAAAGAGAAGAAATTTTTCGGCGGATCGGATATCTATTAGAGTAGATAAATCATAAACCACTCTTTTGACAGAAGCTATTTTCTCTAGTATATTTAGACGCAAAACTTGTACTTTGAAATCAGGGAGTTGAAGAATGAACATTGGTCAGTTATCAGAACTAAGCACATTAAAGAAGCTGTATTATGAGATGCTCCGAATTCGGAGAGTTGAAGAAACAGTATCCGAACTTTATAAAGAAGGCCATATCAAAGCTCCGGTCCATCTTTCAATCGGCCAAGAGGCGGTTGCGGTTGGGGTTATGTCGGCCCTTGAAAAAAGCGACAAGATTGTCTCAACTCATCGTTGTCACGGGCATTACTTGGCTAAAGGCGGGGATATGAGCAAGATGTTCGCGGAGCTTTTAGGTAAATCTGATGGCTGCTGTTGCGGCAAAGGTGGCACAATGCATCTGTTTGATGATGAAGCTGGTCATGTTATTTCGGCGCCGCTAGTTGGAGCCAGTATTGCCTTTGCTGTCGGTCTGGGTCTGGCTTTTAAGATCAAGAATGAGAAAAAAGTTTCTGTGGCATTTTTCGGTGATGGCGCGATTGAAGAAGGAATTTTTTGGGAAAGCTTGAATTTTGCCTCTGTTCACCATTTACCAGTTTTATTTGTCTGTGAAAACAACCTTTACGCTACTCACTCCCCAATTCTAAAGCGTCAGCCGGCAGCGGAGATTGTTTCACGAGTCGGTTCTCATGGTGTCAAAACCTTTCGTGTTGCCAACGGCAATGATGTTTTGGCTGTTTCAGATACAGCTCATCAGGCAATTAAGCTTGTTCGTAATGGTCAGCCATGTTTCATGGAAGCCGTTACTTATCGCTGGCGGGAACATTGGGGCGTAGGCGAAGATTGGCATTTAGGTTATCGGACCTTGGAAGAGGGCAAGTATTGGATAGATAACTGTCCTTTAAAGACATTAAACCGACTGCTTGTTGATAAAGCTGTTTCAAAAAATGAAATCAGCAGATTGGAAGAAAAGGTTAAACAGGAAATTGATCAAGCTGTAGATTTTGCTTTTGAAAGCAAGCCGCCGTCTGCTAACGAATTGCTTTCAGATGTCAGCGTCAGTCCTTCTTTTGTTTCTAAAGATAATATTAAATCGGATAGGAAGTTGGGTTACAAAGAAGCCGCCGCTGAAGGATTGCTTCAAGCTATGGAACTAGATGATGATGTTATTTTAATGGGCGAGGGGGTGGATAATATCACTGGAGTTTATGGCCACGTTCTGCCAGCTTATCAAAAATTCGGTTCGGTTAGGGTAATTGATACACCTCTTTCAGAAAACGGTCTTACCGGTATTGCTGTGGGAGCGGCTCTTGGAGGAATGCGCCCGATTATAATTCATCAAAGAAATGATTTTATGCTTTTAGCCATGGATCAAATGTTCAACCAAGCTGCTAAGTTGAGATACGCTTCTGGCGGCAAGCATAAGATATCAATAACGATCCTGAGTTTTGTAGCCAGAAAACCAGGAGAAGGAGTCCAGCACTCACAAAGTCTGCATTCCATATTTGCTCATTTCCCCGGGGTTAAGGTTGGTATGCCGACTTCGCCGGCGGATGCTAAGGGTATGATTTTGATGGCTATTTTTGACGAAGACCCGGTGATTATTTTGGAACATCGTTCTTTGTTTGATAAAGTCGGACCTGTGCCGGCTGGATTTTACGTCACTCCTTATTCCGCTAATTTAGAATCAATAGGTAAAGATTTGACCATAGTTTGTTTGTCAGCGGTTATTGAACAAGTTAAAGAAGGGGTTGATATGGTAAATAATAAATATCAAATATCAGGTCAAAAAATTTGTCCGGATATCATTGATCTAAGGTGGGTTAGACCTTACGATTCCGACTTGATTATAAATTCAGTCAGAAAAACCGGACGCTTATTGGTGGTAGATACCGGTTGGAAGCATTTTAGTGTTTCCTCTGAAATTATTGCTGCTGTTTGTGAGGACTCTCATTCTTATTTGAAAAAACCGCCAAAACGTATTGCTATGACCGAAGCGCCGTGTCCCGCTTCTCATTTTATTGAAAAATATTATCATCCCGAAACCGGGGGAATAGTAAAAAACATAATGGAGCTTTGTGGCGAATAATTTTTAGTTAAAGTCTTCAGTATTAACGCTGAAGACTTTTTGTTTTTAATGACGTTGTTTTTTTGGTTACTTTTTGCTAATCTCACGGTAATAATTAAATGAGAATTCTATACGTAAGTAAAACTAGATTGGATTATTCCCTCAATTCCGTTTGGATAAAAGGACTAAAAGAAAACGGTGTTGAAGTTTTATGTTTTAAACTGCCATCTAGCGGTGTGACCGGATATTTAAGAGCTTTGAGCTTTGTCCGCAAAGAAAAAGCTGGCTCGGATGCTCTGATTGTCGGTTATGATAGTTCTCTTCTGGCTGTTTTTTTACATCCTTTTTATTGGAAAAAAATGATCTATTGTGCAGTACTGCCGGTGTATGAGCGGTTGGTCACCTCTCGTAAATTAGTCGGATGTTGGTCTCCCAAGAGTATTTATTATTGGCTTATTGATTTTCTGGCTTATTATTCAGCTGATTTATCAATGATAGAAAGCGATAATCAAATAGATTATATCAGCAGGCATTATTTTGTTTCAAAAAATAAATTTGTCCGATCTTGGATCGGGGCAGATGAAAATAATTTTTTTCGCGACTCCGACATACCAAAACTGCCGATTTTTACCGTTTTGTTTAGGGGAATTTTAATGCCGGAAGCGGGAGCTGAATATGTTGTCCAGGCGGCCAAAATTTTGGAAAAAGAAAAAATAAATTTTATTATGATATCTGGCGGAATGCTTTTAGCCGAAATTAAAAAACTTATAAAAAAGGTAAAGCCAAAAAATTTAGAAATTAAATCGGAACTCTTATCTTATGAAGAACTTAGAACAACAATGCAGAAATGCCACTTAAGTTTGGGCCAATTGTCTGACCACTCTCGTTTAAAAAGGACTGTTCCGCACAAATCCTATGAGTCATTAGCGATGCGTTTGCCATATCTTACTGCGTCAAACGCTGCTATTTTTGAGTTGGTTAAAACAGGGGAGACCTGTATTTCTTGTGAACCGGCTAACGCAAAATCACTAGCTGATAAAATACTTTGGGCAAAGAATAATTACCAAGAACTTGAAAAAATAGCCGAGAACGGTTATCAATTTTATCAAAAAGAACTTAAATCTAAAATTTTAGCCCAAAAGTTATTGGACAAAATAAGCACAATTTAAACTGTTGTCTTGTTAGTTCGTTTTTGCTAAGTTAATTAAAAGTTAAACCAGTTTCGGAGTTCTTTAAAAATGGCAGGACAGGAATTAAAAATATTAAGACCCGATTCGGTGGCCAGATCGCCAGCGTTGCAAAAAATTGTTGCCGAACCCAGATTTATATTACTATATGCTCCCCAGCGCCATGATCCGACTTATGGCACAGTTAAGCCAGAAGTGTCTTTGGGCAATTTATATCTTGCCGCCGCTCTTCGTAATAATAATTTTGAAGTTGACGTTCTTGACTGTTGTATCGGCGGTAAAAAACATACCATGGAAGAGGCCTTTGAAAACACGACCCCTCTTTCCAATGGAATGATAAGAGTTGGCCTTTCCCCCGAAACAATTATTAAAGAATGCCAGCATTATGATGTTATTGGCATAAGTTCTATTTTTACTCCGCAAACTTATATGGTTGAAGAAGCGGTTAGATTTCTTAGAAAATCTTATTCGGAAAAATTGATTATTATGGGCGGTATTAATGCTCGAACCCAACTAAAAAGATATTTTGATGCCGGAGCTGATCTGATTTGTCTTTCAGAGGCCGAAGATACAATAGTTGATATTGGTAATAGTCTTAGAAGAGGAAGCCGGGACTTTTCAAATATATCCGGAATTGCGTTTAAGTATGAGGGAAAAATTCAAATTAATCCGATGGGAATGATTAATGATAATCTGGATAAACTACCCATTCCAGCCAGAGACTTGTTGCCAAATGAGCGTATCTGGGAAATTAACCGACCTCATGGCGGCGTTACAAAACTTGGGGATTTGTACAAACCCCAGCCCTATGTCTCAATGCAGACATCGCGAGGTTGTCCTTATACGTGCAAGTTTTGCCATATTTCTTCAGAAGTAACCGGCTCATTGATGGGTAACATTGGAAAATTCCGATATCAAACCGTAGAACGGGTAGAAAGAGAAATTATTGCAATTTTGGAACTTGGTGCGAACTATATTTACATTGAAGACGATTCTCTTTTGGCCAGAAAGAAGCGAGCGCTGGATATTTTTAAAATGCTTATAAAATATGGAATCAGATTAGGCGACGTTAATGGGGTAAATTTATCCCATCTTCACAAAAACGACGGCACTGGCCACTTGGTAATAGATGTTGAGATGTTAGAAACAATGGCCGAAGCTGGTTTTAACCGATTGTCATTTCCCGTTGAATCGGGGTCGCAAGAAATGATAGATGAATGGGCTTCGGAAAAAATCAGCCATACCAAATATGATATAGCCGCATTAATAAAAAAAGCTAATTCTTTGGGAATCGAAGTTTCTAGTTGCTACTTGATTGGTTATCCGAATGAAACTTACGAACAATTGGTAGAAACCCTGAAAGCGGCCAAAATGCATCTGGATGCTGGATCTATGTATGTTAATTTTACTATGGTTACCCCTTTTCCCGGAACGGCGCTTTATGAGATTTGTATTCAGAACGATCTTCTTTTGCCGGGGATTGATATTGCTGATTTAAATTGGATGGAGCCATCAATGAAAACAAAAATTGATCCATGGTTCTTAAAATTTATTTCCAGAAAAGCCTATGAATATATCAATAGACCAGAAAGACTCCAGGTCGTCCGTTCAATGGTCCCGAAAACAGATTAAAGTTAAACCTCTCTCGCAGAGAGGTTTTTATATAGTTCAATATATTGGTCAGCCATTTTTTCAATAGTAAAACTGGCTTGTATTTTATTTATAGAGTATTGTCTCATTTTTTCTATTTCTTCCGGAGACAAGTTTAATAAATATTCCAGACCGGTTTTTAGGTCGTCTGAATCTTTATATTTTGCGATATATCCGTTTACTTTGTGTTCAACCAATTCTGGAATACCACCTGTTTCAAAAGCCACAATTGGCAGTCCGCAGGCCATAGCTTCAAGAACGACCAGGGGGCAGTTATCAGCTATTGATGGGTATAGGAGAATATCGGCAGCAGAGTAGTATTTGGCTAATAAATGCTCATCGCTTATAAAACTGACCATTTGAGTGTTTTTATTAGTTTGGCTAGTATCACCGCCTAAATCAATAAAAAAGGTGTCAGAGGGGCTTTTAAGCGTTTTAATGGCCTCTTGGGCGTAGTTTCCACCTTTCCAGGGGTTAGATTGGCCTCTTTTGGCCACTATAAGGATGATTTTTTTGTCAGCTGGAAGGTTAAGTTCTTGGCGGCATTTTTGTTTGTCATGGGGTCTAAAAACAGAGTTATCTATGCCGTTATAAATTACCGACAGATCTTTATCTTTGAGGATGCTCCGGCTTACTTTTTCAGCCAGCCATTTTGAGGGGGTTACTATGTGGAATTTAGAATTTTTATAAATTTTAGCTTTTTTATTTTCCAAATACTTTTCATTATGCCAGGCAATAGGCGGATAAATATCTAAACTTGGGCAAGTAAAAAATCCATTTTCTTTTAAAGTTCCGTCAAATGAGTGGGCGCAATGAGCGGTAACCGGCCACATGTCATGGAGTGTCCAGACAATCGGCTTGAGTTTTGAAATTTCTGACAAAGCGCCGGGGTTAAAATAATTAGTATGAAGATTGTGGCAATGTATAATATCCGCTTCCTTGAATTCGGGCATTTTTAAGATGTGGTTTGATGGGAAAAAATCCAAATCATTGGCTAAATAATAAGTTAGCTTGGTTAATATTCTTCTACGCAAGTTGTTGTCAGGACGGATAAGGACAACTTCTTTGTCGTTCTTGGCGTATTTGCGAGAAACCAAAAGCGAGGTCTGGTGGCCTAATTTTTTTAATTCATTTTTTAATCGGTAAGAAACTTTACCGGCCCCACCTTTAGTATCCGCGGTATTGATTTGGAGAATGTTCATGTAAACAGACTGCGTTATTGCGGCAGTATTTTATATTATAGCTTAAGAAGATAATCACCAATAATGAGTGCGTCAAGATTTGTAGACTTCGAAGTCCTTACAGCATCTTCCGGGGTTTCAATAATCGGTTCACCATTGTCGTTAAAAGAAGTGTTCAAAACAACGGGAACCCCAGTTAGTTTTTGAAATTCTTTTATAAGTGAATAAACTTTGGGGTTTTGGTTTATATTTATAGTTTGTACACGAGCGGTATTGTCTACATGGGTGACTGCTGGAATATTGTCTTTTTTTACTTTTGCTATGAGCAACATAAACGGACTTGGATAATCAAGTTCAAAATATTCACCGGCGTTTTCTTCCAGGCAAATTGGGGCAAAAGGGCGGAATGATTCCCGGTGTTTCACTTGCGCGTTCAGCTTATCCTTCATTCCGGCCGGAATGGGGGAGCAGAGAATGCTTCTGTTACCAAGAGCTCTGGGACCATATTCGCTTTTACCCTGGAACCAACCGATAATTTTTTCTTCAGCTAATAATTTGGCTGCAGTTTGAAAAGGGTTATCTAATTTTTCATAACGATGGCCCTTGAGAGCATTTAAAATCTCAGCATCGGAGTATTCTTTACCGGTATAGGCATTATTCATTTGCCACTTGCGCGGGAGTTTTTTAACCTGATGGGCTACCCACAAAGCTGCGCCTAACGGCAATCCTGAGTCCCCCGATGCCGGTTGGATGAAGATATTCTCAAAAGGAGTTTGATCCAGTATTTTTTTATTGGCAACACTGTTTAGACCGACACCGCCGGCGATGCACAGATTTTTTGATTTGGTGATATTGTGCAGATACAGAGCGTAATCTATCATGGTCTTTTCAAGATTGTGCTGAGCCCAATAAGCAAGTTCGGTGTAAAAATTGTCAGGGAATTTAAAATTTTTAGCGGCTCGTGAATGTTCAAAGAAAATTTTTGGGATTTGAGTAAAATATTTTGTTTTTTCGTAATCTCCTGCTTTTTTAGAAAAAGAATGAGCCAGTAATTTTAAATGTTTAATGAGGGATGATTTTCTGGAGATAGAGCTTTTTTTAAAGACATACTTTAGGCCCAATGAAGGATGGGGTTCAAAATGAGTTGGAAAAACATAACGAGAGTCACCTACTTTTTTAATAAAATGTTTCTCTGGAATTTCAGAGATAAACTTACCCTGGCCATAAGGAGCCAGACCCATTGTTTTGCCTTCCTCATGTTTACCAAAGCCGAGAAAATAGGTAACTTGTGAATAAAAATTACCGACACCGGAAAAATCCATAAGCCAGCCGGTCCATTGATTGATTGGCGCGTAATTGCGAGTGATTTGATGCAAACCATTCTCATCGCCTTGATAAAACGTCTCGGTCTCTACGCCGATTAGTTCCGTTTCTAATTTGGCTTTTTGGCCGGCGCTATCAACTATCATGACCGCCGCATCTTCAAAGGGGGAGCAAAAGAAGGCGCTGGCGGCGTGAGCGTCATGATGATTGACGAACATGACTTTATCGGCAACCTTATCCCACCAACCCTGCCGTTTGAGCTCCTTTATCAAGGGTTCGGTGGTTATATCCATTTGTTCTATGGCAACAACATCAATCTCTCCAATTTCTTTAAGACCAGCAGTGGAAAGGCAATAATCAACTGACTCTTTGGGAAATGCCCGTGAGTATTTTTTTCGGTCTAAGCGCTCCTGAGATATGGCGATGACTTTACTATCTATCAACAAAGCGGCGCCGGTATCGTGGCCTAAAATTTTTAAACCTAAAATATTCATGCTATTTTAGCGTGGATAAAATAATAATTTCTAGGTATGGGTGGGAATATCCTTCTCTTTAAAAATTTATAAACTTTTATCGGATTAATAAGTTTCTTAAAAGTGGTTGAGTTAAAGCCAACTCCATTTTTTTTAGAGTTAAAAATAACCGGCGAGTTATAAGCAAAAACGTCTATGATTTTGAGGCCGTTTTGTTCTATCATACCTTTGAAATCATCTACACTTGTTGATTCTGTGTGTTCTTGTAACAATATAGAGCCCGTTGGTTTTAAAAATTTACGTATATCTCGGTAGAATTTTTTATGAATGTTAAACTGCGGATCGTATAAAGTTATATCTTTTTTATATTCTTCTTCGTTTTTGGCAAGAACATGAGGAGGGTTACCAACAACTAAATCCCATTTTTCTGTTTCGGGTATGGCATCTAAACAGTCAGAAAGATATGCAGCAACTTTTGATTCTAAACCATTTTTACTAATTGTTTCGTTTAAAACCTTAATCGCTTCTGGATTTATATCCGCTACGGTTAATTTGTCACAAAGATTATTAGCTAACAGAGAAAAGCCGATAAATCCAGGTCCAGAGCAGAATTCAAATACATGATCAATGTGGCCAAATTTTTCTTTAACAACCGGAATAAACTGCTGTCCGAATCTAATTCCTCCGCCATGCAAGTTCTCCTTGTATACAACTTCTATATCATTGTATTTGATATATTTTTTCATAGCCCCTTTATATCATTAAAATTTATCATCGGAAAGACATCTAGAAAACTATCCGGAGTTGCGTTGTAAATTTTAAGATTAGGATTGGTCTTTAGCGCCTTAGCATTGAATAAACGATAATTTCTAAATAACTGCAAAGTATTTGCCATATTTTGTTCGTAATTTGAGTTAATAAGTTTTGGTCTTAAATATTTTTTAAGAACTTCCTCGCTGGCAGTGTCTAATTTGGAAGTTTCGTCTTCGTGGCTATGAATATACCCAAGCGATTTACTGGGACCAAGAGGTTGAGCTAAAAAACTATGTTCACAGCCAAGCAGATAAATTTCATTAAAACCCATCCAAACAGCGGTCATCAGGCACATTAAAATTGAATTTTTAGGATTAGGAACATATCGGTTCAGATTTATGTTGAATGGTAGTTTATTGGTAAATATTCCTTGAGTACCAACATAATAAATCCGATGATTTTTAAATAGGCCATATTTTTCAACAAACGGTTTAGCCCCAATATTAAGAATCATCACGGTTTCTATGGGTATGTAGCGATCTTTTTCTTTAAAACTATCAGTCCAATATTCTGGTCCGTCCTCGGTAAAGTAGTCAGACTCGCTGATTATGTGGAATTTTGGTGATAAAGCTCTGTTTTGAGGATTTCTTTCAAATTCATTGACTACAAAAGTATATTCTTTATTTAATTTTGAAAGATCGGTATTGGCCATAGACGGTCCAGCGCCAATAAGAAAACAGCGTTGGCCGGCATATTTGTTTTTAAGTTCTAAATTTTTTGAAAGAATCTTTTGGTTTTGCAGGCTATAAATACGGGGAGCTATGTAGTTCCGATAAAAATAGCTGGGAATATAATTGATTTTCTTGATCATATTGTTTAATATCATTATTATGTTACCACGGGGTGTTTAAAAGACAAGTTGACACTTTTTGACACCATTTGATACCATTAAATATATGATACCCAGAAATAACAAAAAAATAAATCCCGTTAGAAGTAGCCGTGCCGCGGTCCTCCGGACTCGTGTCTCTGGCGTGAGCGAGACTTCTAACGGGATAAAAGTTTTGGTTGTCGGTGGAGCCGGATATATTGGAGGAGCAGTGACAGAACTTTTGATTGCAAAAAAGATTCCTTTCAGTGTCTACGACGCGCTGGTTTACGAACATCAATACCTTAAGCCGGTTGATTTTATCTATGGCGACATAAGGGATTATAAAAAACTCAAACAGGTTTTGCCAAAATACACCCACGTTATTTGGTTGGCTGCTCTTGTCGGCGATCCCGGTTGCCAAATAGATGAATGGATGACAAGAGCCGTCAATGTAGAACCGATTAAGTGGCTTGTTAAAAATTACAAAGGCCGAATATTGTTTGCTTCAACCTGTTCTGTTTATGGTAAAAGCGACAAAATGCTTGATGAGTCGTCGCCCTTGAATCCGCTATCATTTTACGCAAAAAGCAAAATTGAGGCAGAATCATATTTAGTCAAACATCCTAATACCTTAATATATCGCATTGGCACTGCTTTTGGTCTTTCGGACAAGCATTCAAGAGTTCGTTTAGACTTGGCAGTAAATATGTTAAGTTTTAAAGCCGTCAATGAAGGCAAATTGACTTATTTTGGAGGAACACAGTGGAGACCTTTTATTCACGTTAAAGATATTGCTATGGCCTTTGTGAACGGCATCAATAACAAGGCAAAAGGAATTCACAATCTTAATAGAGAAAATATTAGTATTGGGGACTTGGCTAAAAAAATAGGCAAACTGACAAAATGTAAAATACAAGCAACCGAACACCCGTTTCAAGACGAGCGTAACTATCATGTCAGCGCAGATAAAGCTAGAAAAGCCGGACTTCTTAAGGGATTGAAATACAACCTAGAGCATGGCATACAAGACATATCGTCATTGGCTAGTTTTTCAAGAGTATCACCGGAAGAATCTACGGTTCATTTTAATGATAAGCACTTAGCTGGCTTGATGAAGGATAATAAAAAAATATGGAAAAAGCGGATTTAAAAAAACCTCGTTCAATTGAATATCCAGTTTTTGCCGATGACCGGGGAACTTTCGCGCCGTTTATTAACGGCTTAGAAGAAATTGCGCCCTTTCAACAAGCTCAGGGCAAGCCAAAACCTCTTATAATCAAGAGAATGTATTATGTTTGTAACGACAGCAAGGGGATTGTCCGCGGATTTCATTACCACGAAAAGGAGTGGAAATTTTTTGTCATCGTTTCCGGTTCAGCTAAGTTCGTTGCTTTAGACCCTAAAAAACCTGCTGAAAAATTCCAATTTGTAAGTTCAGTGAGAAAAAATAATTTAATAATTATTCCGCCATTTTATGCCAATGGCTGGGTTTCTCTTTCTGATAATACTATTCTAGTCTGCGCTTCAACCTCTACCACCCAAGAATCCCTTAAAGACGACAAGCGTTTTGATCCCTATAAATGGGGTGATGTTTGGTCAGTAAAAGCAAGATAAAAGACCCTCTCGGGTCTTTTTAAATTGGTGTTAATTGGTAATAGAAATTTTCTTCATCCTCAGATATTTTCTTAAAACCATTTCGTTCAAATATTTTTACTGAAGCCAAGTTGTGTTTCCTTACCTCGGCGTGGATTGGCTTGTCCGTTCTCAATTGTTCTATTGATTGGCCAAGTAGAAGGGTACCGATGCCATTACCGTGCATTGAAGAAGAAACGGCGATTGAGTTTAAGTAATGATCACCCTCCGAATCAAAGCGGCAATAACCGATAACTTTTCCATCAATTTCAGCCACAAAACAGAAATTGTTTTGGGGTTTAGAATATTTATTCTCAAACCAAGCGACATGCTTTGCTAGCGGAATTGCTTCTGGATTAGCCGCAACGGCTAAAGATGCCGGCTCATTCCGAATCTCCCAAATCTGTTCAGCATCACTAAATTGTGCCGGCCTGATGATTGGGTCCATACCCTAGCCACTAGCCATTAGTGCCTAGCGACTAGTATAATACAAATTTGACCAATTACTAGTGGCTAGTCGCTAGTGGCTATATGTTTTAATTTAAGCGGTGTGCCTTTTTCAAGATCAACCCCGGATCTTTTACCGATAACCCGATTATAATATTTAGGTTCAAGGCCGTGTCCTGGGCGAATTGAACGAATATTCTGCGGGGTGAACTTTTGCCCTTTTCTGATATCCTCAACAACAAAAAGTGATTTTCTGAAGACAATATTTTCAGATTCTTTTACCCCGGCTCCATAAGATGGATTTCCTAGGGCGGATTCGGTATTTCTAACAGAATTAACAAGGTTTTTAAATTCATCCGGTTCAAGAGAAAAAGCAGCATCCGGTCCACCTTCTTTTCTAGATAAAATAATATGCTTCTCAATTATAGAAGCGCCAAGGGCGACAGAACTGATCGGGACAGTAACCCCGGGACTATGGTCAGAAATACCGACAACTGTTCTGAATTTTTTTATTAAGTCGGGGATGGTTTTTAGATTCATCTCTTTATATTCAGCCGGATATGAGCTTATACAATGTAAAATAGCGACTGATGGGCAGCCATTTTCTTTTAGTGTTTTAATGGCCAGCTTAAGTTCCGGCAAAGACGACATGCCTCGGGAAATAATTACGGGCTTCTTTGTTTGGCCAATTTTTTTTAAGAGGGGAATATCAACAACTTCAAATGATGCTACCTTATAGATAGACATATTTATTTTTTCTAAAAAATCTACGGCAGTATTGTCAAAGGGGGTTGAGAAACAGATTAATCCTCTTGATTCGGCGTATTTTTTGAGTTTCGGCTGCCATCCCCAAGGCATATAGGCCTTTCTATATAAATCGTAAAGAGTTTGTCCTTTCCAGGCGTCATTTACTTTTATTTGGAAATATTCCTTGTTTGAGTTTATGGTTATCGTGTCTGGGGTATAGGTTTGCAATTTTATTGCATCTACGCCGGCTTTGGCCGTTGCGTCAATTATCTTATATGCTTTTTTTATATCGTGTCCATGATTAGCTGATATCTCGGCAATTATAAAAACAGGATGACCAGGTCCAATCCTTCTGATTTTACCTTTTATTTTTATAACTAAATCAACCATGTTCTAATTTTATAGTTACCCGATTTTAATGCTCTTATACCTCTTTGCTCGTTAGCAATTATACTTTTCATTTTTAGACTTTTTAGTTCTCTATTAATTTTATTTTCTAACTTATTATTAAACTTTATAACTACTTTTTCTGCTGAAGTTAATAGGATGTTTTTACCGAGTCCTTTAAATTCTGAAAGATAATTCATCATTGTTTTTATTCGTGGCAGGTGGTAGCTATTAGATACTAGTATGACTTTGTTTGAATTTTTTGTTAAAAAGTTTTTTATCCAAACAAGTTCAGCATATGTTGACGGAGTTTTGTTTTCTTCCAGTATTTCTTTTTGAGATAAACCAAGCTTAACAAGTTCACTTTTCATTACTTTTGCTACGGGCGGGACCCCAGGAATATCTTTATAAATTCCCTTTCCTCCGGAAACTATCAGTACCACCTTATTCTTTTCGGATAATTTTTTATAAAGATAGTAACCCGCGAGCACTCTTACATAATTAAACCGACCGGTTTTAAAGCTTCCATTCGGATTCTTTCTTAATAATCCACCCAATATTATTATTGTGTATTTTTTGCTTAACATTTTTATAAAATTCTGACAGCAATCCCTGCTTTATCCATTCTTTCCTTAATGCTATTGGCGGTATGTCCGGAATAATGAAACATGCTGGCAAGGGAAGCGGCGTGCGCTTTTCCAATCTTGACCACATCTATGATATCTTGAACTTTTCCTGCTCCACCGCAAGCAATGACCGGAATTTTTACGGCGGACGCAACCTCTTTTACCAGTTTCAAATCATAGCCCCCCATAGTGCCGTCCTGATCAATGGAAGTTAAAAATATTTCACCGGCTCCTAGTTGTTCAATTTCTTTGGCCCAATCAAGGGCCACCTTGCCAATATTTGTTCTACCTCTGTTTTTGAAAACGTAGTGATCTTTGCCTATTTTTTTTGCGTCTATGGAAATGACAATGCATTGACTGCCGAACTTTTTAGCCGCTTCTGTTATAAATCCGGGATTTTCAATTGCGGCTGTGTTAATACATACTTTGTCGGCTCCGATTTTGAGTAGATTGGTAATATCCTGAATGTTTTTAATGCCACCCCCGATAGTCACAGGCATAAAACACTCAAGCATAAGTTTGCGGACTGTTTCCAAATCTGATTTTCTATTTTCTTCTGTGGCGGCAAGGTCAATAAACACAAGTTCATCTACATTTCTACTGTCGTATACTTTTGCAAACTGAACCGGATTTCCAAGAGTTCTCATCTCGCCGAATTTGATTGTTTTAACAATGTGCATGCCATTATAAAGCATGCACGGGATAACTCTAGTTTTTAGCATGAGTATAAGATAAAAAATTATCCAAAACTTTTAGGCCGGCCAATTGGCTTTTTTCTGGGTGAAATTGAGTGGCAAAGATATTATCTTTTTGGATGCTTGAAGAGAATACCTGATCATAATTGCAGGTTGAGGTGACTATTGATTTATCAGCTGGTTTTAAAAAATAACTATGAACAAAATAAAAATTATTATCAGGAAGATCGGAAAATAATTTGTTGCTCTTCGTTTTTATATTATTCCAGCCAATGTGCGGCAGATTGGTTGATTTTAATTTAATAGTTTCACCCTTAATCCATCCGAGTCCATCATGTTTTCCAAATTCATACCCGGTATCTGCTAACAATTGCATTCCAATACAAATACCTAAAAAGGGAACTCTTTTTTTAAGCACACTTTTACTTAAAATATCAATAAGGCCAAGTTTTTTTAAATTACTAATTCCTTCTCCGAAGGCTCCAACACCCGGAAGAACAATATATTGAGCAGAACCAATATCGTTTTTTGTGCTTGATATCTTCACTCTTGCCCCCAATTTTTCAAATGCCTTTTTAACAGATGCCACATTGCCCATTTTATAATCAACTATCACTACCTTTTTAAGACTAGTTGTCATAATTATTTTTAACTAAATTTCCGGCTATATCGCGAATTGGGTTACCTTTTTTATCAAGTCGGAATATTTTTTTATTTGTAAACTGGTCAAAGACAACATCTATTTCTTTTTTGGTCAGACTGGAATATTCCATGAACATTTTTACGCCGTAATAAGGATATTTGCCGTCATATTTTTTTACAAGTTCAAGTCCTTCTTCGCGGTTGATTCGGCCATTTCTTATATCCAAACAAGCGTGGTCAGTTGCTCGACAAAAGCCGTATTTTAAGAATTTAAGATAATCATGAACACCCTGGTTTGCCTCATCAAGGTTTTCATAATTTGTATATGTGCCTTCAATCGGCCCGTCATTTTTAACATTAAAGCCGTATTTTTTTATCACTAATTCTGTTTGTTTTCTGGCGTCCCATTTAAAGAAATAGCCCAAGAATAAACCGGTGACACCGACCTCTTTCAAATCCTTGTCGCTCGGATATTGATAAATAGTAAGATCTTCTTTGGTAATACCGTTAACGCCAAGCATGTCGTTGGTCCTGTTTCCCAAAAGTCCGCCTAATTCTTCAAGCCAGCGGCGGTCTAGATAATTTTTTTTGGTTGATAAAACCGGGCCGCCGTATTCAAGCTGAACATTCTCGCCCCAGATTATTAAGGGTATTTTGAATTTCACTGCTATTTGTACGGGAATTGTGAAAATACCAAGGTGATTGGGCCATTCATTGTCGCCAACCCGCTTAAATGACTCTATGACCATCTTTTTATAAACTTCGGGATCTTTCTTAAAATACATAAAATCACCGAACTGTCTTATGTTCTCTATATTTTTTTTACCCAGTTCGGTTGTATATGTAGCCTCAAAACACACCAGCAATGGATGCATTTTATATACAGTCTTCATTACGTGAGCCTGATAATGGCTGTCCTTGCCTCCCGAAACAGGTATTATACAGTCGTAATAGCCGTCTTTAGAGCGATACTTATTTAAAGTTTTTTCAAACTGTTTTTGTCTAGCTTTCCAGTCAATCCCTTTAATTTTTGCATGCTTTAATTCAGATGACCGGCAGGCATCGCAAACACCATCCTTATCAAAAAACAAGTCTGGCTTAGTGTTGGGCATTACACATTTTTTACAGTAGATTAATTTCATTTTGGTAAATGTATTCTTGTTTCTTTTTTTAGCAAAGTAATTAATTTTTTGTCAGTTTTGTATTTATCGGACAGTTGTCCGTTTATTGTTGGAATATCAGGATTTTTATCAAGAACTTCGTAGATGTTTTTTATGTTCGGCTCTTTTGAACCGAGTTTGTCGAATAATGCTTTTAACATATCAAGATCTTCTTGAAAATCTAAGGTCAAGCGGTAACTTCTCATCCATTCCTTAGGCAGTTCTACGGAGTCAACTTGGAAGATATCTTTGTTAGTTAGCATGTACCAAGTCATGTATTCGGAATGTTTAGCATCGCCAAGATAAGCAATAACTTTTTTGAGAGTATTTGTGTTATATATCTCACTAATGAGACCGGTTACATATTCTTTTGGTCCGGTATAATCGTTGCCCTTCTCAAAATGTTTTTGAAGTAAAAATTCTGCCATCTCATAGGAAACTATCGGACAATCACCGGTAATTCGTATTATTACATCAAGGTTATATTTTTCAGCTACGCCTAAGTAGCGGAGCATGACATCCTCGGGGTCTCCGGCAAAGAAGCGGATTTTATGTTTTAAGGCATATTTTTTTAGAATCTGATCCTCTTCAATAGTTGAAGTTGCTAAAATTATCTCATCGGCTGATTTAATTTTTTTGGCGTTCAAAATACATCTTTCAATTGAGGCCAGTCCCTGAATAAGCAAGATGGCTTTATGTTTCAATCTGGTTGATTTCATTCGGCAAGCAATGATTACCCCAACCCCGGCTTTTTTTAGACCGCCTTTTGTTATTGGCTTGCCGGGCTTTATATCATTTTTGAGTACATATTTTTTCTTCATATATTCTTTAATTTCGGCCACGGTTAATCCTTCTTGTCCGGTTCTTCTAAATTCAAAATTTTTAAAATTAATTACGTCACCAGCCCGCATGGCGACAGCGGCAATCGGTTTTTCAATCGTTGTTTTGAGATAGTTTGCTTCTTTGTCGGGAATCAACTTGGTTCCCAATATTTTTTCGCATTCTTTGAGGTTGTATAATAGATGAGAACATTCATCTGGTTCAATTGCCGATTGAAAGTCATATTTTGTTTTATTTCGGTCCAGACAGACATGTTTCTCAATATGTCCGGCTCCAGCCAATACTGCGTAAACAGGCACGTCAAAAGCAAGGGGGGATCTGCCATCTACGTGGTCAGCATATGATACTGTGTATTCTGGGAATTCTTTTCTTAAAATTTGTATTTTACTTATGGTCAGGTCTTCTTTATCTGTTGGATAGGCCTGGAAACCTGCCTGGAGTATAATCTCATTTTTGGTGAAATAATTTGATCTAAAGTCGTCCAGTGTTTTTCTTATATTATCAATCTCGCATCCGGCAATATTTAATATAACTTTAATCTTTTTGTCTCCGATTGTTTCAGAAAGAGACTTCAACACTTTTAAATTGCCTAATACCGATGATTGAAGTTTTATCCCGGTAACTAGCGATATATTATCTTTGAGTACCTCAACACTATAAAGATCAAAAACATCTATCCAAACATCAAAACCTTTTTCTTTTGTGTGAACGAATATTTTTTTCCAATTTTGTTTATCAATAAAAAATTTTACGTAAACCTTATAATATTCGTAATCTTTTAAGGCAATCTCGTTGTATTTGAACACTTGAAACTTCACCCCGTACGAAGTCGCGCTCGCGCCTTTGGCGCGAGTCCTTCGGACCGTGGCGCGGCTACTTCGTACGGGGTTAATACCGTTATTGTCGGTACGGGGCAGGGTATTTATTAGGTCATAAATGTATTTCTTTGACCCACCGTGAGAGTTAGCTAGTTCATAAAGTAAATAAGTTCTCATGATTTAAAGAATTCCTTTATTTTGTTGCAGACGTATTTTATTTGGCCACTTTTCAATGTTACGTAAAGAGGGAGAGTGATACAGGTGTTATGGTAAGTGTCTGCGTTTTTAAGAGTTAAGCTACGGTAACCATTTTGTTGATAGTAGGGATGTGAATATACAGATGGATAATGGAAGTTTACGCCAACACCATTTTGCTTAAGAAAATTAGCCAGAGCATTTCTTTTTGATGATTCTTTGGTTCTGATTATAAAGATATGATTTGCCGACTGGACATTTTTGATTATGGCCGGAGTGGCGATTTCTTTTACATTGGCCAGTTCTTTCTTGTAAGTATCAAAGACACGTTGCCTTGCTTTAATAAACTTGTCCAGTTTTTTAAGCTGGCTTATACCTAAAGCCGCTTGAATATCGGTAATTCTGTAGTTATAACCTAAGTCAGTCATAACATTAAAACCATTTTTGTCTTTATTTATGCCGTGTGTTCTAAGATGAGCTAGTTTTTTATACAATTCGTAGTTGTTTGTCAGAATAGCTCCGCCTTCGCCAGTAGTGATTGATTTAACCGGATGAAAACTGAAAATCGACATATCGCCGATACTGCCTATTTTTTTATTTTTATAAGAAGCGCCTAAGGCGTGGCAAGCATCTTCAATTACAAACAAGCCGTGTTTTTTAGCTATACTTGATATTTTGTCCATTTCGCAAGGATGTCCGGCGAAGTGAACAGGGACGATGGCTTTGGTTTTTGGTGTAATCAATTCTTCAATTTTGTTTTCGTCAATATTGTGGTTGTCCAATCTTATATCGCAAAAAACCGGCTTTGCGCCAACAGCCACAAGCATATTGGAAGTGGCAACAAACGTGTTGGGTGTTGTTATAACTTCATCGCCATGTTTTAAGCCGATTGCCAAATATGCTAAATGAAGAGCAGCGGTTCCGTTTGAAACAGCCACGGCATATTTTGCATTGCAATATTTTGCTAATGACTCCTCAAACTGTTTTACTGCCGGACCTTGGGTCAGCCAATCAGAACGAAGAACCTTAACAACGGCTTTAATGTCGGCATTATCAATTGCCTGTCGTCCGTAGGGGATGAAGTCATTTTTGTTTTTAGACCCTTTTTCCATCATATATTTTTTATATCCTTTCCAGTGAAAGAATCAAGCACGTTTTTAAAATCTTTATAATAAGGCGAGTTTGGATCGGTTACTTCGTAGTGCATTTGTTTTTTATTGGACACGAAAGGTCTTAAGTGTCTACGGTATAGTGTTTTTAAAACAGGAAAGGCGGTTGTGGTTTTGGCTCTTAATGATTTAAATATAGCAAGATTTGTGGTCGGTTTGTTATTTGTTCCCAGAGCTTTTTGTTCATCAGCCATGGCTAGTTGCAAGTATTCCCAAAAAGCTTTTTTTACAACATCTTGTGCTTGTATATCATTTATATTATCCATCTCAGTAATTTTTTTTGAGATGTGGCTTTTGAATGTTTCGTAGTTATTATGGAACTCTTTTTCGGTCAGCCAGTCTATCATAAGATTTGCGTGATATTGCCGATCGTGGATTTGTCTTATTACTCCCAGGCAGTCCATTAATTTAACTTTTCCGGATACTGCGCAATAGCACACTTGAAACAATTCACTCCAGGTAGTTATTATGGGCAAAGGAACGACCCATATTTTTTTCAGATGATCAATACGATTTACCGAGAAGGTAATAACGTAACATTTTTTCATAAAATCAAATAATCTTTGGGCAGCCGTTTCCGACTCCAGCGAATGATTGGGATAATCTGCCAATCTTTTTATTTCTCCATATGGTCCGCTGGTTTTGAGACGGAAAGATACGCCGTAGCCACCGGCTGCTATATAGTCTGGATTTTTATCTAAAAATTCAGCGCCCCTGGTTAGGGTTGAAGGTATTTCATAGTCGTCATCGCCGTTGATGACAGCATATTTTTCTTTTACTAAAGACAGTGTTTTGTCTGTAACTTCTAAACCTGGCGGGTACCAATTATAATGGACTTCCAGCCCATCTTTTATTTTATCTATAAATGAAGTTATTTTTTTGACATTTTCAGGATTGCTGGAGTCGGATAAATAAACAGGATGCGGTGACTTCATTTTTGCATAATAACTGAGCGTCCTAATAAGGAAGTCGGGGCGATCCATGGTGGATATTAGTATGGCTACTTTGGGGCTGGTCATGGTATTTAAGGTATCAATTAGTATCAAGTGGTGTCAATAGGTGTTATCAACTGATAATATGGACATTATTATTCCTTAATTATATATTAAAAACCATCTATGAGCACAAGAGTCGCCATTATAATCCCCACCATGAACCGCCCCGATTTTATATTGAGGCAGCTTAGATTTTACGAACTAATGAACAGTCCTCATCCGGTTTATTTATCTGATTCTAGTAATGAAGAAAACGCCAGTAAATTAAAAGATGGACTCAAGGAAATTAAAAAATTTGATGTTATTTATCAATGGGTTCCTCCGGGGAGAGATAATCTCTATTTATTACTGCCTCTAGTAAAAGAAAAATACTGCATCCAGATGGGAGATGACGACATTATGATTCCAGAAACAATATCGGAGTGTGCCGACTTTCTTGAATCTCATCCTGGTTACTCAACTTGCTCAGGCAAACAAGTGAATATCCGTTTTCAGAAAGAGGATTACAATAAACCCTATGGTATTATTGAGCGTCAAACACAGCCATTGGGCAGATCGCTTGAGAACGATAATATGCTCGCAAGGATTAAAGAATTCTGGCTTGACTTAACACTCGTTAATTCTAAGGTTTCTTTCAATAATATAGCTTTTATTTGTTTTGTGGTTAGAAGCGTTGAATTAGAAAAATCAATTAGAAATATCACCAAGCATTTCTCTTTAACCGAACATATAATGGAGTTTTTATTAGTATCAATACTGGTGATTTCGGGAAAATTTAAAGTACTTGATAAATTAATGTATGTAATGCAGGTAAGCGGTAATCGCTATCTTTTTGATTATGACGGCACTACCAGTAATTTTTTAGTATCGCCTGATTTTTATGAAAAATGGAAAATTTGCGAAAAAGAATTTTCAGAATTTGTTCAAAAACAAGGAAAATCAGAAAAAGAAAGTTTAAAAATTGTGAAGTGGATCTTTGTCCTTTATCTTACTCGTCATTTTCTTCAAGAAAGTGAAGATTGGGCCTCTTTAGGCCTGAAAATAGATCAACCTCAACCCAATCTTGCCGGGAAAACTATTCAGTCAAGACAAAGTCTGTTTAAAAAAGCAAGATCTTTTGCTTCACGCTCAAAGCTTCTTAGAAGATTGTATTATAAACATCATGTCTCAATTGACGTTACCAAACCGGAATCAAAATATTATAATGATTTCAAGCTAGTTAAAGACTTCTTAGAAAAAAACGCCAATGGCTAAAGTCGCTATTATAATTCCTACCATGAACCGTCCCGACTTTATGTTGAGGCAGCTTGAGTTTTATGAACTAATGAATAGCCCGCACCCGGTTTACATTTTAGACAGCAGCAATCCGGAGAATGCCGAAAAACTAAAGAACGGCGTAGAAAAATATAAAAATTTAAATGTAGTTTATAAATGGTTTCCACCCGGTAATGATTATGAATATCAACTATTGCCTCTGGTAAAAGAAAAGTATTGTATACAAATTGGAGACGATGATCTTATTTTCCCCAGTACGATTTCTGAGTGTGCAGATTTTTTAGAATCTTATCCCGATTATGCTACCTGCGCAGGTAAGCAGGTAAATGTTAGATTTAGAAAACATGATCGTATTAAACCCTACGGTATTATTGAGCATCAAACACGGCCATTAGGCAGATCGATTGAAGATGAAAATATGCTTGTAAGGGCAAAAAACTTCTGGCTTGATCAGACTTTTCTCGGTCTTTCTGTTAGAAGGATTGAGACAGAAAGAGCGATCCGTAATATTACGAAAAACTTTTTTATGATGGGTGATATGACAGAATTTTTGATAATGTCTGTTCTGATAACTTCCGGAAAATCTAAATCACTTGATAAATTAGGACAGGTTATGCAATTAAGCGACCTCCGATCTTTTGATCACGGCCTTGTTGAAGATTTTTTATTGTATTCGCATATCGTTGAAGAATGGAAAATTTGCCTAGATGGATTTTCTGAAATTCTGACGGAAAAAGGATTATCAAAAAAAGAAAGCCAAGATGCTATTAAGGGTATATTCATTGTTTTTCTTTACCAACAATATACCACAGAAAGATTTTGGCTAGCCATTGGCAACAAAAAATCCTCATTTGCATGGCCTGACCAGTTAAAGCAAGATCTGTCAAATACTTTTTCAAAACAAGGGACGAAGGGATTATTTAAAAAGATTAGGCACAGGGCTTCTCATTTGCCATTTCTTAGAAGTATCTACTACAAATTTAACCCTCCTGATTATGTTGATAAACCAGAATCAAAATACTTTGATGATTTCAAAGTAGTTAAGGACTTTCTGGAGGGAAGAGCTAATAAATAAAAAACACACCATTATTGAGGTGTGTTGAATATATCATATCGTTGACTTGTCTCGTTCCTGTGAGATAAATACCACTCTATTGTATCTTTTATCCCTTGTTCTAGGGTGATTTGCGGTTCAAAACCCAATGATCTGGCGCGGGAAATGTCTAATATTCTTTGGGGGTCACCGCCGAACTTGGATGTGCCCCACTCAATTCTGGGTTTATTAGGGACATTTTCAACAATCGTTTCAACCAATGACTTGATGGAGATTCCGATGCCGCTGCCTAAATTTACAGGTTGGCTTGGATTTTTTTCAGCTATTAAGAGCATGCCTCTGGCTATATCTTGGACATGAATAAAATCCCTAATCGTTGAGCCGTCACCCCAGACGGTCATTGGATTTTCGGTAAGCGCTCGTTTTATTAGAGAAGGCACTACCATAGCATTTTCGGAATCAAAATTATCGTAGGGGCCGTAAATATTAGCAGGTCTTATAATAGTCACATTCCAGTTGTGTTCTCTGCGAAGAGCATTGGCATACCATTCACCGAAGAGTTTTGTCCGACCGGCAAAATCTGCGGGCGGTGGAGGCGTGTGTTCCGTATCGTCTTCGTTTAGAACTGGAGCCGGATAGTATACCCCAACTGAACTAGTGTATAAAAATCCAGCTACTTTTGCCTCCCTTGCCGCATCAAACAAGTGCGTATTGAATAAAACCATTGGGCGCATAATAGAAGCCGGATAGTTTTTGACAATTTCCGGAGAGCCTTTAGCGCAGAGAAGATTAAATACATAATCCATATCTTTACAGACTTTTAGGCAGTTATCATAATTAGTCAGGTCGGTTTGGTGAAAATCTGCTTTTGGATGTGAGCGAGACTCGTCATCCATTGAAGCGATTCTTAAATGTGCGCCCTTAGCATCAAGCAGTTTACATAATTGGATGCCAACCATACCGGTTCCACCGGCTATTAAAACATTTTTGTCTTTAAAAAACATTTCGGACTCCTTATAAAAGTTCTGAATATAGGATACATTAAATTATTAAAAAGTCTAGCTTAAAATTAAAACACCGCTTTTAGCGGTGTTATTGTGCTTTTAACTTTTTATTTTTAACTTTTAACTTGTTTAGTGGTGTCCTGCCAGATCTGGTATTGGATTTTTGTTTCCGTACAGGTAAGCGCCTCGGCGATTGCACCACCAGACCATCTTTTCATACCACTCTTCCCATGAGTCCCATCTGGCGTTGGTGTTAGCCGAATCAGTTTTCGTAGTTCTATCAATTGTGTAGCTGTATGTTCCTTGTTTAAGCTCCAACTTTTGTTCTATGAGAGCTGCCCTATAAATTTCCCAAACATTGTAAGATAAAGATAACTCTAAGTCACTTGTCTGGAACGGTAATTTAATCAAAGATCCGTTTAGACTCATAGCGTCCAAAAGTGGTCCATTTGAATGATCAGAACCTGTTAAATTAACCATCATTTCTTGAGCTTCTTCATATAGTTGTCTAAACTTATCTTCTCTGCAGATTTTAATAAATGCATATTCATCCGGTGGCCACAGAATGTCAAGACACTCCTTTGAATGGTAGAATTCTTCTTGCGTGCCATTTTGGATACCTCTTGAAAATTCATGGAAGAAATCCAGGATTTCAGCAAAAACCGGAAACTTATCTGAATGTTGAGAGTTTTCCATAAACGTTTCAAATATTCTGCGATAAGGAATTCCATAAACTTCATGCAAGATCATAATCGGTATCTGGAGGAGTTTGTTGAAATATATCAGTCCTACCATATAGCAAAACGATCGGGTTTTAACCCATGCTTCTCTGGGCATGGTGTTAGTTGCTATGACAAGTTCTTGGTATTCCTCAATGCCACTGATAGATGCATTTTTCTTGCCGTGGATATTGGTTATCGGTGTTCTAACCGTTTCCATTCCGTACTCTTCTTGATATTCGGGATCGCCCATTTCTGCGTTAGGTAATATGGAAAGATTATTAAACTGAATTCTGTCGTGCTGTCCATCTTCTATGATCTCAGAAACTCCATTCAATACGCTTTCATATGTTTCCATTGGCATACCTAAGATGTAGTCCGTCATTGTATATACACCTTTAGCTCTTAGTTCCTTCTGAATTCCTTGGTAATCTTCCGTTTTCATATTTTCTCTTCGAACAGCCTTTAGGGTATCAAAATTTTTTGACTGGATTGACATTACTGTAGCTTTGTTAAGTCCGGCTTTTTCCAGAATTTCAAGGGCTACAAATGAGTGGGGCTTGGGATTTTTTGCATTTTGAACAGATATTCCCTCCGGAAAACCAGTAGCCAGTTTAGCGTCAGCTAATGTTTGCGCAATTTGCACGTCCTGTTTGGGAAGACCAAAATTAGCATTGGCAATAAAAATATAAGGAACTCTTTTATTTGCGAACCACCAAGCTTCTTGCATAACCCGATCAATTGGGAAGAGGCTTACTTTGTCCTCTATGGCTCCGCCCCAATCGCAGTAAGTACATTGGTAGGGACATCCCCGGTCAGTTTCCCACATAGCAATCCATTTTTGATCAGGATACGCCGTTAGGAGTGCATCAAATGTTCCGCTTAGATATGGAGAGGGGACACCCGATAAGTCATGCATTCGTTCAAGTTTAGGATTGTGGCGGAAGATTCCCTCATTGTCTATATAACTTATTGAAGGCAGATTAGATTTATTGGCAAGCCCGTCAATGGCTACTTGTTCTAAAATATGGCGGAACACTCTTTCACCTTCACCATGAACAGCGATGTCTATGTAAGGATGATTCCTGTGAAATTTTTCGGTCATGCCCATTCTTTTACGTTTTAATTCATCTGGCCTGGGATCAGTTTTTTTGATTCTCTGGAATTGTTTTTTACTATCTGGAACATGAGGACCGCCGACAATCACTAATCTGTCCGGGTACCGTCTTTTAAATTCTCTGGCTATGGCCATAGAATTTTCAAAGTTCCAGACGTATAAACTGATGGCTAGTAAATCGGCATCACTTAGCTTTTCAAGCGCTTCCTCAATTGGCATAAAAGTATACAACGACAAAAGAAACCTGAAATAATCAGGATAGGATAAGTATGTCTGGGCATAAATCTGATTCATGCCCACTGAAAGAGGAAAATAGCATTGTTCAGAAAAGCTATTATTTAACTGTATTAGTCCAATATTTATTTTCTTTGCCGGTGGTTTTACGGCGATTGGCAAAGGCGGACTTTCATTCGGCTGGATAACTTTGAGCATTTTCGGCTCTGACATATAACCTCATTTTTAACGAGCTTTGCTGATTTTTATAACATAATATTTATAGCATGTAAACAAAACCCCTAAGAGGAATTAACCTCTTAGGGGCTGGGGTTTTCTGTTGGCGCTTTGCGCTTTTGAAGTATACGTTTGTCCGTGAACAATGCATAAAATTCCCATGTTAAGCCTAGATCGGGTAGGGGAATTGTTAGCGTGTGAACCATGGATTAAGTTGCCATGCTGGATATACAAGTCACCCTGATTCATTAACAGATCTACTTTTCTATTAATAAATTCTGTTGGAATTTCGCATTTGTTGCCGAGATTTTCGTTTGGGGCATAGGTTGAATGTGGCTCATGTTCTAATATCGGAAGTTTGTGGGAACCCGGGTAAGCATATAGACACCCGTTTTCCCGATCAGCATCTTCTAGGGCAACTATTGCCGAAACACCCATTCCGTAGGGGTATCGAGTGTAATGATTGTCTTGATGTGGATTCCAACCTTTGGTGAACGGAGAACCTGGTATTCTGAAATGAATTTGGCAGCCGAGCCAATCAATGGGCATATTATTGTGCAAGGTCTCAACTACATCAGCGATTCTGCCATCAGTTATGAAATTCTTAATCTCTGGCGATTCGTGATCGGGACTCATCCTGACTTTATATGTCAGATCCGCCGTTTTCAAAGCCAGCTCTATAAGTTTTTTACATTCATCTGGCCCAAATAGTTTTTTAACAATTAAATAGCCATTGTCGTTGTAAGAATTAATATCTTGGCTAGTTAAAATTATTTTTTTTGGGAACATTAGATTCCCCCTATCATTTGCTGCAGGTCTTCAACAATTGTATCAAGTCCCATGACTGGAAATCTTTTTCTCCAGTAGTCATTTCCTTGCCAATGTTCTACGGCCAGATTTAATCTGTAATTTGCTTGTTCTCTGTTGCCGCGCTTATATTCCAAGAGAGCGAAATATAAGTTTCCCAAAGCATTCTCTTTATGTGTTTTATCGCACATATTAATAAATAACTTGTGCAGCATTTCTATTTTAATTGGATTTTCAAGATGCCACATTTTTTCATAATTTATTCTGTAATCCATGGCAAACCAAATATCTATCAACTCTTTTCTTGTGGGTATTTTATCTTGATCGCCGACAAGGTGGTCAACAAACGGCAGGGCTTGTTCTTTTTCGTGTCTGGATCTCAGGGCTTGTTTACCGGTTGAATTGACGATTGGCCTTTCCGTGCCGTTAATTAAGTCTTGTTTTGAAATTTCACCGCGAACTACGGCATGGTTTGTTATTTCTACGCCAGGAATGAGATTGAGTGGGGAAACTGTATACCAGTCAAAATCCATCTGCTTAGCCAGATTGATGGTGTCCCATATCATTCTTATTGATTCACCGGGGAAGTTTCTTTCCGGTTCTGGTGGAAAACCAACCATTAATAATCCTTTAGCAAAGATTTTAGGGTGTTTTTTCATTATCTCGCCGGCTCTAAGGTAATGATGTACACCGCTTGGTTTGGGAATGTTCTTTAAAACCACAGGATTGCCCGATTCAATTCCAAAACTTAAAGCGCTGCATCCTGATTTTTCAGCCGCATCGGCTATTTCCTCGGTCAAAGCAGAAGCAATAACTCCGTTTGAAGCATCCCAATTGAAACCCAAGTTTAACCTTGCCATTTCATTGAAGATTTCAATGATCGGACCGTTTAATAGATCATCATCCAGGGCCATGAAATAAGTAATACCCCGATCTCTTAATTGTTTTAATTCCTCTATGACCCTATCCTTATCTCTTCTTAAAACGACTCCCGGGCCGTTAAATTTTTCCACCGAACAGAATCGGCATCTGGCTCGGCACCCCCTGTTAAAAAGCACCGTCCCTGCTCGTGTGTCTGGCTTGAATAGCCAATAAAATGTTCCGATTCTTCCCAGTTTACTGTATCTCTCAATTGGCAGGTCGTGATAATTAGGCGCAATACTTAAAGTTTCAAACTTCGGTTCAGCCCGTTGAGTGACGGCAACATATTTACCGTCGTAAATAGTTGCTATTTGGGTAAGATTCTCTGGACTCATTTGGCCATTGGCGACATCCAAAAAATCACCGAAGCTATCGTTACCTTCATATAATCCAACAAAATCTATGTCCTGACTGTCCTCCAAAACTAGTTGTCCGGGAGAAGACTTAATATCCGTTGAAGCCATTGTAGAATGCACTCCGCCGGCTATAACAAGGATGTTTGGGTTAAGTTCTTTAATAAATTTTGCAATACGAACCATTGAACGATGATAGATTGTGAACATGCAAGTAACTCCAATGACCTCAGGATTAAACTCAATCACTTTATCTCTTAACCATTCTTCCCACAGATTAAATTTGAAATTTTGAGGTTCAGATTTAAAGTTATCCTGAATCATAAAATTAAGATCAATTAGATCGGTAACATAACCTCTCAATTCTAAGCAAGCTGATATGACTCCTAACCCATAGGGCTGGTAAACAGGATATCTGTTATCAGAAGCCACTTCGGCGTCCCAATCTTCTTCTGGAACGTTTGGCGGTTCTATGAGCAGAATTCTCTTGCAACCGTTTGGTAGTTTTTGCTTCAACTTCTCAGTTATTAGAATCTGTGATTCTGTTGATCGTTTTAGCATTAAATCTATGGACATTAATTACCCCCCTGTTTTTAATGAACTAAGATTGAAATTATAATATAATATTACGTAAAAATGTCCAATTATAATAAAAAGGCCCCATTGTGTTGGGGCAGGATTGATCTAAAGCTCATATCGCAAAGGTCTTACCGAAATTTCTTTTCTTTCAGCGGTTTTTCCTGGCAAGAAGTTCGGCTGTTGGCTTATTCCTTTTGCGCCGTAAGGCATAAGGACCATTGGACGGTCGCGATCTGAACTTTTATTGGGGTACGAACCATGAGCGACATTTCCGTGAAGGATTAATAACGATCCCTTTTTCATGGGTATATCAACCCGCTCATAATTAAGCGGCAAGTTTTTGGATAGATCATGTCCGGGGTTTTGACCCGTTGTCTGTTCGTGCCAGCTTTTAAATAATTCAGCGGGCAGGAGCGGTTCTAAATGAGAGCCTGGATATATAAACATACAACCATTTTCTTTATCTTGGTCTGCGAGAGGAATGTTCGCGGTTACATACATGCCGTGAGGCGCCCGAGCATAAGCGTTATCCTGATGAGGATTCCATGCTTGTGATGATCCGGCTTTCTTGAAAAGAAAAATACATTGGAGGCCGATGGTTTCAGCGTCTAGAAGGGCGTCCAAAATCATGATAATCTTGTAGTAACACATAAGGTGCCTGATTCGGTAGTCTTCTCTGTCCAGGTTCATTATCCCTTTATACTCGGGATCTATTTTTGGTGCATATTCGTTAAATATTGCATATATTCTATCGCACTGTTCATTGTTTAATATCTCAGGAATTATTAAGTAGCCGTTTTTTCTGTAGGAAACAATCTGGTCTCTGGTAAGAAGAAAGTTTTCCATTTTTACCTCATTTTTTATGTGCTAGTTAATAAATTGCACTATTTTTTTCAAATTTGCAAGTCTTTCAATTCTTTAAGCACTTCTTCAGCAATCTCAAGTGTGCTTTTATTAAAGCCAGTTGATACACTTCTAATTTTATCGGTGTTCATTCGGTGAACGTTATGAATAAAACTGCCGAATTTTGGCTGACTGCCTAATGCTTCGGCGATTTCTCTCAGAGTGGCATTTTGTGTGGAACCGGCGTTAAATATTCCGGTGATGTTTTGGGTCAAAGCTAGTTCTATAAATTCTTTTATTTGAGACATACTAACAAGATTAAAACTAGATTCAGGGCTTAAGGTAAGGGGGCTTGGATCGTGGCACAGGATTTTCATTATGTTAGTGGCTGGTCTTGTTGTAGGGCCGACTATTGAGACGCAACGTAGAATGAGTGGCGATTTGGAATTCTGGAGTACCACTTGTTCTGCTAATAACTTGAATAGTCCATAAAGATAATAGGTATGATGAACTGGGCAAGAGGTCTCTGGAAAATTTGGTACATCCGTTTCTTTACTTTCGCGATATGGGTCTGGATAAACTGCTGGCGATGAAATGTAAACGAATAAGCCGTGGGGGATTTGAGTTAATTGTTTCGTTAGCTCAATATTTGACTGGTAGTAAGGCCATAAGTCATTCGGCGGTATAACATTGCGGGTATCGGCGGCGCAGTGAACTATGGCATCGTAATAGTTTTGGCCATGACGATTTATTTCGTTTTTCAAGTTAGCCCGGTAAAAAGGCTTGCCTCGTAATCCACCCAGTAAATATTGGCCCAAACCGGATGATGTTCCGGTTACAAGGAACTTTGGTTTTGTCATCTGAACCCTTTTTAAAGGAGCTTTGGTGTTTTTATAACATGGTTTTTTGGTTTAGGCAAATAAAAACCAGCATCTTATTGCGGGTTGTAATTTTGGCGATACCAGTCAATGGTTTTTAAGATTCCTTCGGTCAAACCAATGCGAGCTTTCCAATCAAGAAGTTTACGTGCTTTTTCAACATCTATGCTAATACGCGAGCCTATAGTCGGTTTTTCAAGATCGTATACGACTTTAATGTTTTTACCGAAGCAGGCGATTATGGTTTGTACCAATTCATTGACTGAATAGGTTCTTCCAAGACCAACATTAAATATCTCAAAGTTATTTTTTTGGAAATCAATAGCTTTTTTAATAAATTCAACCTGGTCATCAATATATAGTAAATCTCTAGTTTCGGTACCCGATCCCCAAACAGTGATGTCGTGCTCTGCTTGCATTACTTTTACGATTGTAGCGGCAAGAACATGGCCGCGAGTTAAATCAAATTTATCATGCGGACCATAAATATTCGTATGCCGTACGACGGTGTATTTGGTTGAACCTAAGCAGGCATAATAACAGCACTGTTCCTCTCCTGAAATCTTCATTTCCGCCGATCTGGCATATGTCGGATGGATTCTTTTTATATCAATGCCGTCTTCGGTTAAAGGAGTGTCGCTTGAGGGATACATTATCGTACAACTCAGAAAAACAAAATGCCTTGCCTTATTGAGGTGGGCTGCCTCAATCAAATTAGAATTGATTAAGCCGTTTGCTTCAGCATTAGCTCTGGCGCTTTCTTCTTTGGAGAATACTCCTATACCGGAGATCTGGCCCGCAGCATTAATAATTATGTCCATGTCTTTTGTTGTTCGTAATGCTGTTTCCTCATTTTTTAAATCGGCTTGCACTATTCTGGAATTGGAAATCTGGGGTTTATTTTTCAAATAAGTTCCGTAAACCTCGTAATTGTTGAATGAACTAAAGTATTCAAATAAGTTGCGGCCAATAAATCCGCTTGCTCCGCAGATCATTATTCTGGTTTTTTTCATTTTGATGTCTTTTGTGATGTAAATGAACTTGGTAAAGATGATAAACTAAAAAAAATCTTAAGTCAACAAAAAAGAGGCTTATACCTCTTTTGTTGATAATCTTTCAGCTTCAATTTTTGCTATTTCAAGAGTGCTTTTGTTGAAATCTATAGAAATTTCTCTGATCTTTCTGGTATCCATCTGGGGTACATTAAAGGTGAAATTACCGAATTTTGGTTGGCTACCCACGGCTTTGGCTATTTCTCCAAGTGTCGCGTTTTGGGTGGAACCGGCATTAAATATTCCGGTGATGTTTTGGGTCAAAGCTAGTTCTATAAATTCTTTTATTTGAGACATACTAACAAGATTAAAACTAGATTCAGTGCTTAAGGTGAGTTGGGTTGGGTCATTTCGGAGTATTCTGGCAATGTTTGTCGGCCTGCTTGTCGGCCCGACAATTGTTACGCAGCGAAGAATCAGGGATGAGCGTGTGTTCTGGCTGACCATTTTTTCGGTTAGAAGTTTGAATAGTCCATAAAGTCCGTAGAGGGGCGGGTCGTGGGGCAGGGTAATAATATCGGATTCGGAATTTAATCGGTACAGGTCAGGATATACAGCGGACGAAGAGATGAATACGAATAAGTGGTGAGGAATTTGGAGCAATTGTTTCGTAAGTTCTATGTGCGACTGATAATATGTCAATAATTCATCTGACGTGATACTGTTTCTGGCATCAGTTGCGCAATGGATAATACAATCATAGAAAGTATTTTTGTGGCGGACTATTTCCAGGGGATCTATTCTTTGGAAAGGTACGGCTCCAAGCTCTTTGACCAAATAGCGGCCAAGGCCGGATGAAGTTCCAGAAATAAGAATTTTAGCCTTGTTCATCTTACAACCCTCTTGTTATTCCTCCGTCAATATCATAAATGTGTCCGGTTTGAAAATTTGCTTTATCAGATGCAAGATAGACAACGAGGTCGGCCACGTTTTCTAGCGTACCCATTCTGCACAGGGGCGACTTTTGGAATTCTTCATAACGCATTAAATGCTCAGCTGCTTCGTAGGTAATTTCTGATCTTTGAGCTCTATCAGCTACATTTTGTCTCCATATTCCTCCATCCAAAGTGCTTGGGCAGATTGCATTTACCAGAATATTGGCATTGCCCAATTTTGTGGCAAGTTGTTTGGTTAAGATGTTCAGCGCTGCTTTAAATGAGACATAGTGAGGATTGAAATTGCCGGGTTGATGGGAGGACAAGCTGGAAATATTTATAATCCTTCCTTGTTTTGAAGCCGTTAAGTATGGTAATGACGCTCTGATAAATCGGACGGCGCTCATAAAAGTTAGATTGTAACAACTTAGCCAGTCTTCGTCGGATAGATCGGTGAAATCGCCAAATTTTTCTAAGTGGCCGGCGTTATTGACCAGGATATCCAGTTTGCCTATTGCGGCAACGGGACCAAGTTCAAAAAAACTGTTTATTTTATCGTTATCTGTAACATCAACCGGACAGGCCCATGTTTGCACACGGTATTTGTCTGATATTTCCTTCATGGTTTTTATTACAGCTTTTTCGTGACGGCCGTTAATTATGACTTCAACACCTTCTTGGGCCAGAGCCAGTGCGATAGCTTTGCCTAGTCCATGGGTTGAACCAGTGACAAGAGCTAGTCGTCCTCTAAGGTTTAAATCCATACGGACTCCTTGTAAATGAACTTTGCTGATTACGATAAAATAAATTATTTATCAAGTCAAGGCAAAATAATAACCTCACAATTATTGTGAGGTTATGTCCTGACTGTTTTTCGGCAATGTTCCAGAAGATATTCAACGCTTTCTTCAATAGTATAACGCGGTTGCCAGCCGGTTTGGGCGGTGAATTTTGATGTGTCCGGTATTTGTAAAGTTACGTCAGCTGGTCTTAATAATTCCTTGTTCAAGCGCGATGGAATTGGACAGGAAGCTTTTTGTTTCAAGATTTCAAGAAATTCCCCCACAGTCATAGTCGTTGAACCGCCGATATTATATACTTCTCCAGGTATGCATTTTTCTATGGCCACCCAATAAGCTTCCATAGCGTCACGGCTGTCTATAAGAGTTCTGACAGAATCAAGGTTTCCATGCACAAGCTCTTTTTGAAGTCCGGCTTCAATGCGAGCTACTTGGAGAGCGAATGCGGTAGCAAAGAGATCGCTTCGCCGCGGGTTAATATAAGTGAACATCCTTGTTGTTATGATGGGAATGCCAAAACTTCGGTAATATACATAACCCAAATGATCTTGAAAAGTTTTAGAGACAGCGTATGGGCTGGATGGCTTTATCGGACAATCTTCTTTGATCGGTACATTCTTCGGATCAACTTGGCCATATACTTCCGATGTGCTGCAAAGCTGTATTCTTGGTGTTATTCCGGCAGTTCTTACCGCTTCCAAAAAGTTTGCTGTACCCATGACATTGTTTTCTATCACAGCTAATGGAATATCAAAGGATTCTCTAACATTGGCATGAGAAGCAAGGTGGAAAATGTAATCAGGATTTATCGCGTTTAAGACTTTGAGTATTGAGCTAAAGTCCTTCAAATCACATGCATGAACATGAACTTCGTTTTTTGTTTGAGAAAGATTTCTGGACGTGTGCCATCGGCCAGCGCCGTGAATTTCGCATTCGGGGTGATTCGCGACAATGAAATCTGTAAGATAACTGGCTCCAGAACCGTGGATGCCGGTTATTAATATTTTTTTACCCATTATACATCCCCCTCTTCGGATAAAATTTGGCGGATTTTGTAATAATGATTAATTGTTCTTTTTAATCCAGTTTCTAAGTCAGTTTTTGCTTTGAAGCCGAACTCAGTGGCATTAGTAATATCTAAAGATTGACGTAGTTGGCCGACCGGTTTAGATGTATCCCAATTGATTGCGCCTTTGTATCCAAGGATTTGGCAGATTGTGTTGGCCAACTCTTTGATGGTCGTTTCTTTGCCAGTTCCTATGTTAATTGGTTTTGTCTCATTGTAATTTTCAGTTGCCAGAACTACAGCTTCAGCTGCGTCTTCAACGTAAAGGAATTCGCGACTTGGCGTTCCATCGCCCCAGACATCTATGTTCTGGCTGTTGGTTTCAAGAGCGTTTACTATCTTAACGATAAGCGCTCCGGTTACATGGGACTTTGTCGGATCAAAGCTGTTTCCTGGGCCATATAAATTAGAAAGCATAAGGTGAACAGAATTAAAACCGTATTGTTTGCGGTAAGCTTCGCCTTGAACAATAAGCGCTCTTTTAGCTATGGCATAAGGCGCATTTAATTCCTCCGGATAGCCATCCCAAAGACTTTGTTCTTTTAATGGCATTGGAGCGTTTTTGGGATATTCGCATATACTGCCAATTATTACGAACTTTTTGACTCCGGCTTGGTAAGCAGCTTTCATAAGGTTTATTCCCATGGAAGCGTTATCGTCAAAAATTTCTGCTGAATGGGCAGGATTATGTCCTATACCGTAACCATTAACGGCGCAATGTATAACGAAATCATGGTTTGGCATTATTTCTTGGCAAACCTCTAGGCGCCGCAGATCATTGTTTTTAGAACGGGGGATAGTGATATCTTTTTCCAAAACCCCATGTTTTATTAATCTGTTCTTCACGTGCTGGCCTAAAAATCCAGCTCCGCCGGTTAGTAAAACACGAGCACCGCTTATGCTCATAACTAATCCCCTTCTATTTACAAAGAACCTTGGTGAAATTATATATAAAAAACGTGATAAGTCAACCGAATAATCGCGCGTGGTGCTAATCAAAATCCTCACAAGAGCTTGATTTCTGGGGCACGGCGTAAATTTCTGCTGAAATTTCGCCTTTTACTCGGTTCAGCCAACCTCCGTAAATCCCCATAAATCAACTCTTATGAGGATTTAGTCTTTACCTGTGTCTATATCAATTAATCTGGTCAGTATAGTAGGTATTTTGAGGGATTTACGGACCGCGACGGCGGGAGTAAAAGACAAAATTCTAGCAAGAATTTATGTCGTGCCCGAAAAATACCTGCTATGCTGACCAGATGGTAATTAGCACTATATGCTACTATCAATTAAAAAGAGCCCAAAGGGCTCTTTTATAAATTCGTATAGCTATTGTTCCTGACTATTCGATAGCCTTTAATAAGTTCTTCAATTCCTTCCTGTAGGGAAACTCGTGGTTTAAAACCCATTGCTTCAATCTTAGCATTGCTGACTATGTAATTTCGTTTATCGGGGTCTTCGCCAACCTCGGCCTCGGTAAAATAGAAGTCAGGCACCTTCTTTTTTATTTCCTGACAGAGTTCTAGTTTGGATAAATTAGCATCGCTTAAGCCGACATTATAGGCGTTATTTTTCATAGAATCAAAATTGTTTATACAATGCAGGAAGGCCCTTACAACGTCTCGGACATGAATATAGTTTCTCTTGAAATTAGCTTGAAACAACACAATAAAGCGATCATTAACTGCTCTATATACAAAGTCGTTGACGAGAAGGTCTAGGCGCATTCTGGGGCTTATCCCAAATACAGTTGCCAGGCGCAAAGATATTGAATTACCACTGTTAAGAATTTCTTTTTCGGCCTCAACTTTCAAACGGCCATACAAAGATACTGGTTTTAATGGTGATTCTTCTGTGCAAAAAATACCTTCTTGGCCTATACCGTACCCGCTATTCGTGTTAGGAAAAAGCAGGGGCTGATTTCTTGTTCTTGCGGTTAGAATAGTTTTGACCGGGTCAAGATTTATTGTTTTAGCTGCGAAGGGGTCTCTATCACAAGCTGGAGCGCCGACTATACAGGCGAGATGAATAATAATGTCTGACTGCCTGACCAGACTTGCCAAAAGGTCTTTGTTTCTGACGTCTTCATTAATAACTCTCAACGACTGACTATGGCAGCAGTCAAGCAATGTATTTTGTTTATACAGGAAATTGTCTAGAACAATAACTTCGTGGTTAGCCTGTAAAAGTGTCGGTACAAGAACGGATCCAATATAACCAGCTCCGCCAGTGACAAGAATTCTGGACATTACTTTTCTCCTTTTCTGAAATCCAGAGCTGCTTTTATGGTCGCATTACAAATACATTCAACATCAGCTTCGTTTAGTTTCGGATAATTTGGCAGGAAAAATCCGCATTCATAAAATCTTGTTGCGTTTTTGCCGTTAAACTTCTCATATTCTTTAAACCAATATGGCTGCAGTCCCTGATTGCCGGAAGTAAAAGGCCTTGTCTCAATCCCGTTTTCTTCAAGGGCAGAAGTAATAAAGTTTCTTTCGGCCTCATTCTCGGCTAAGGCGCAGAAGTGAATACTGCAAACAGTAGAAGCTTTATCAAATGTTTGGAGTCCAAAGTAATTTTGGAGCAGTGTTTTATAAAGAAGGTGGTTAGCAAATCTTCGTTCAATAAGCCAGTCCATTCGGTCAATCTGTCTCAAACCTATAAAAGCATGATCGTCTGACAATCTGAAGTTATATCCGGCATAAGGGAACACAAAACCTGTCCCGATGTCCTTTATTTTGTACATATCCAAATATCTCTTGCGTGCTTCAGGGCTAAGGCCGTTTATCCAGCCATGGCTTCTTAACATGAAAATAATTTCATTTAGTTCTGGATCGTCAGTTGAAACCATTCCGCCTTCAACAGTAGAAAACTGATGGCCGAAGTAAGTGGAAATACTGGCCATATCGCCAAAGGTGCCGACTTTACGGCCACAATAGGACGAACCCATTGCTGCGCAAGCATCTTCAAGAAGGAAGAAACCGTATTCTTCTTTAAGTTCCATGACTCTGTCCATATGCGACGGAACGCCTAAAACCTGAACCAGCATTACAGTTGACGGCGAATACTCACACAGCAATTCTTCAAGGTGAGTAATATCCAATCCAAAGTTATCCTTGTCAGATTCGCACATAATTGGTTCGTATCCTAGCTGCATAAAAGGAGCAACACTGGTAACCCAAGCGGCGCTTGGAACAATGACTCTTGTGTTTTTAAGACGTTCGGATTCATAAAGCGTTGCGGCCATTAAGAGATTAGCCGATGAGCCAGAATTACAAGCTACCGAATACCTTCTTCCTAACCAGTTTGACCATTTACTCTCATATTCTTTGACTAGGGACCCCATGGTTAGTCTCGGATTGGTCATAAGCCATTTTCCACGGGCAATGTTATCTTCGGCCGTAATCGTGTCGGCTACGAGAGGGTACTTATAAGTCATTTCTCAATTCTCCTGGTTTTTAAAAAACTCATGTAAACAACATAATCTAAAATTAAATTTAGTCAATCTTTACTAATAATAAAAAACCATCATAATCATGATGGTTAAAATGGGCCCTTGAACTTATTTTCGTAAGTATGAAATTTTTCGTTTGACAGATCAGTCTTTGAAAGACCCAACATTTTCTCTGTTTCCCTGATGATTGTTACGGCGTTGGGATAGAAAAGATTTTCTAATGGCCTCGTTGTTGGACACGGCGTCCAGGCAAATCCAATGCGTGAAGCTGGCTTCTTTAGTTGATTAAAACATTGGTTAGAAACTCTTGCCGCCACTTCAGCGCTGAATCCGCAATTAAGCCAGTCGTAGTCGGCTATAATACAATGTCCGGTTTTGTTTACAGAATTAATTATGGTCTGATCATCCAATGGCGAGATTGTCCTTGGATCTATAATTTCCATGCTTATACCTTTTTTTGCTAGAACATTGGCCGCATCATGAGCTTCTACATTAATCCAAGAAGTGGCTACTACGGTTATGTCTTTACCCTCTCTTAAAACTCGGCTTTGTCCGATGGGTATTGTGTAAGGTAATTCGGGAACGTGACCCTCGGTCCAATAGAGCCATCGGTGCAGAAGACAAACGACTATATTGTTATCTCTTATTGCTGAGATCATCAGACCCTTCATATCGTAAGGGGTAGACGGCATTATTACTTTTAATCCAGGAATATGGGCAAATATGCTCTGCATACTTTTAGAGTGTTGAAATCCTTGTCCCCAGCCCCTGCCAATCATAGCGATTATTACTAAAGGTGCGGAAAGTTTACCATTGCTTCCATATCTAAGAGAGTTGCCGATATTGACTAGCTGATTTAGCGTAAGAAGCAAAAACTCAACTCTAATGTGAATGTTGATAGGTACTAATCCGGTAGCGCTTGCCCCTATGCCAAAGCCCAATGACGAATCTTCAGAGAGGGGGGTGCTGAAACATCTATTTGGTCCGAATTTCTCTACCAATCCTGCCGTAGTGCCGACAATTCGTTTATGATCGGCAACATCAAGACCGTAAACAAAAACTCTATCATCTCTGGTCATTTCTTGGGTAATTGCCTCGTTTACGGCTTTTTCGTAAGAAATAATCCTACTCTCCATCATAAACTCCTTTATAAAGCTCTTCTGGTTCGGGATATGGCGCCGCTTTTGCTAAATCAACGGCTGTTTTTATTTGAGCCATTACTTCGTTTTCAACATCTTCAACTTCTTTCTTAAAACCGGCTTCTATTAATTTCTGTTTCTGAATTTTAATAGGATCTTTTTTATACCATTCCAAAAATTCATTTTTATCGCGATAGTTGGAATTAAAATCCTCGTTAACGCCGACATGTTCCAAATATCTATAATATTTTAACGACAGGAAAACAGGACCCGATTCTAAGTATTTAATAGAAGACCTGGTGATATTGTGTATTTTTTCAACATCTGTTCCGTCATATTCTTGTATGTACTGGAACCGATATTGCCTCATGATATTTGTCAGATTTTTATATCCACGTCGTATTGCAGTTGATGCATGGATTGCCAAACCATTATCTTCACAAACAAATATTACCGGCAGTTGCCAGAGACAGGCCATATTTACACTCTCCCAAAAAGCGCCTTCATCGGTTGCCCCATCGCCAAAAAATACAACATTAATCTTATCATCATCTAAAATTTTACTTGAGAAAGCTGCTCCCAGGGCAAGGGGAATACTTGTAGCAACTACAGCAGAGGTCATCATTACGCCCTTGTCCGGATTAGCCAGGTGCATTGAACCGGCTTTACCTCCGCCAGGGCCGGTAACTTTACCGTAAAGTTCAGCAAAAAACCCATTAACATCTTCGGTCCGGGCAAGATATATGGCATGGCTTCTATATGTACCCCAGACTTGGGCTTTGTCACCGATGGCGGTCAAAACTCCGACAGCAATTGCTTCTTCGCCCATGGACATATGCATTGGCGTTTTCATTTCATCTTTAGGATACTCTCGGCAGATTTCTGCCTCAGCTTCCCTGATAAGATACATTTTTTTGTAAAGGTTCAGAAGCAAATTCGGCATAATTAACCCCCTTTGCTTTTCTGATAGAATAGATAATTTTTTCGTTTATGTCAAAATTTTTAAGAGCTGCTGAAAATTTGTTGATATGTGATCAGGTTTTAATGAGGTAAGCAATTTTTTATTGTGGAAACCCCAAGTAACGGCTACTGTTTTAAGTCTAACTTTTTTAGCCGCTTTAATGTCTCCAACCGTATCAGTAACGAAGAAAGTTTTTTCAGGCGCAACATGATACTGGTTAAGAATCTCTTTTATCATAGCTTCTTTGGAATTGGTAGAATCAGCTAATATTAAGCCAAAACAACCTTCTATTCCGTTTTCTTTTAGAATATTCTTAATGTTTCCTTGTTTGCCGTAAGAGGCAATCGTCAGTATGTATTTTGCGCTTATTTTTTTAACAAATTCAGTAGTTTCGGGAAAAAGTTTAGCTTTTGTTTTTTTATCATAATAATATTTGTCGTAATTAGCGCTTCGGAATTCTTTGAAAATTAAATATGTTTCTTCGTTATTTATAAAATCCTTGAAGCCCTGGTGAACATTGCCAATAAAAAGTTTCCTGTATTGATCAGGTTTAAAGGGCAGACCTATATGATTCATACTGTTTTTTATAAGCGGATAAAAAGTATCAAAAGTATCGGCCAAAACGCCATCAAAATCAAAAATTATAAGATTTTTATTTTTCTTCATAATGCCGACCCAAAAGAAAAACACAGACGTTGTTGAATTTACACTCAACTTCTTTGAGTTCTTCTATACTCATGGCATAAGGCGGTAGATATTTTCTAGATTCTTGTGTGCCGCCGGATACCATAGAACCGCTAGTCAATATGGCAAGTTCAAAATGATTTGTATTTATAGACCTTATATCCTTTAGGTTGTTAATCAGTTTTATGCAGGCCTTTTTGGTGCCGAGATTATTTATTTTGCCGAAATCTTTTTTGGCCAACCTAATTCTTGATTTATCAACTGTCATTTCTTTCCTGTCCTCGTATCCTTTTTGGGCTCGGCCGTATTTATCTTCAAGCCGGAAAAGATCATGTTTCATGGGCGGAGTCTCAAATTCTAAAACCTTTGTTCCAGCCGAAGATAAGCTTTGAGTGGAGTGGAATGTGCCGGGCGCTATTATAACTGTATCCAAAGGATGAAGTTCAATGGATTCATTCAAAGAGGAAAACAAGGCTCGGCCTTCCAGAACAACCAAAGCGGTTTTTTTGGCTGGATGGCAATGCATTGAGGTAGATCTTTGATGACTGATAGACAGATGCCATATTTCAGCCTCTGGATTTTTAAACATCAAATACTCGCAACCCCAAGGTTTGTTAACTATAACATTATCAAAATTTGCTTTAATTGGAGTTGGTTTATATGGTTGGAGAGAGAAGTATTTTTTATCTAACTCGGTTGGCCCAATTCTTTTTATCATATTATAACTATAAACTATTTAAATTTGGAAAATATCGCCTTCATTAAATCAGTCACATCTCTTGGGTGTCTGGCAGTAACAATATTGCCGTCAATAACCGCTGGTTTATCGGTATAAATAGCCCCGGCGTTATTGATATCGTCTTTTATGCCAATATAGCCGGCAATCTTTTTACCCCTTACTATTCCAGCTGAAATCAATACCCATGGACCATGGCAGAAAGCCGCTACGATCTTTTTTTGTTTATTCATTTTGCGTATAAATTCTAATATTTCTGGAACTTGTCTCATTCTGTCCGGTGCCTCAAATCCGCCCGGTATTAATACCAAATCATAACTATCAGGATTTAATTTTTTAGCGTCAACAAGAGTACCATAGTAGCGGACAATTAGTTCAAGAGGGAAGTTAAGCCGGCCCAAGACTGGTTTGGCGTCTTTTGTGGCAATATCAACCACAAAACCTTCCTCCTTTAAGCGGATTACGGGATAAATAACTTCTTCGTCTTCAAACCCTTCGGCGGTTATGACCACTGCTTTTAGTTGTTTGTTGTTTTTAGACATGACAAAAATATAGCAGATATTTGATAAAAGTAAAACCGCCAAATAATGGCGGTGATTACTACTTACTACTTACTACTTTTTTGACGTATTCACATATTCTTTCTGATGACGGTGGGGGATTGTCCAGATGCGCTGCAAACCCAGAAGTTCTTTCTTCAAGGCCGATGACACGGGCCTTTTTATCCGTTTGATGCATTAATTCATAGGCAATGCATTTTGAATAGCCATCTTCAAAATCCATATCTACAATTAAGGCGCCGCAGCGAGACATTCTTATTGCGTTTAAGGCGTCAGGTTGTATTAGCAAGGGTTTAAGCCAGACGAGGTGGATTAAATTGCAAACAATTCCTTGTTTTTCAAGTATTCTTATTGCTTCCAGAGCGCTTAGGCGGGTTACAGAAATGGCTAAGATTGTAATATCAGCATCGGGCTTAATGATGTTTTCCATTTCATAATCTATCGCAAAACATTTTTTACACTCGCTGACATATAACGGCCCATAATGGGTTCTGGAGTACTCCCAGGCAGATTCATACTCTTTAGGCGTTACCGGCGCGCAAACGGGGAATTTTGGCACTCTCGTTATAATGCCATGATGTGCTCCGCCAGCAACTGGTCCGGCGCCAAGTTCATGAGCTATAGATCTGATAAAAATTCTAATTTTATATCCCCACATTTCTTCTGCTTTTGCCCCAAAATTAATAAAATCGGTAGAATTATACCACATAAAACCTTGATAGCGGCAAATAAATATCGGATCTCGTCCGGCTAAAGCATAACCGACAGCAATACCGCAACCACAAGTATCGTCCATTGAGAGTTCTACAAGATTAGGATGGCCAGGCAATTCAGGAATTGTTCCTCCGACCCAACCAACAGCCGAAAGACACTGACCCATTACCACGCCATTATTTTCGCTCAGATGTTTTCTTGTGATTTCACGAATCGTTTCAGCGGAAGTCATACACGCTCCTTTATTGGGGACAAGACATCTTCCCATAAATTTTCAATGTAATGAGCTGTGGAATTTTCAATCATTTCAACTTCTGATTTTAAGCCGAGGAATATCAATTGAGTTTTAACCAGTTCATATCTGTTCCACTCGGGTGGACCATCGCAACCAGGACCTTCGTGCCAAAGTTCGCGGCAGTAATGAATATTTAAAAACGCCGGAAGCTTATCCTTTAATTTAGTAACGCAATCCATTATAAACCAAGGGTCGTCAGGCACATCATAAGCCGGCATGCCTTTGGCTTTGGCTTCGTCAGACATGGTCCAGCTTCGACGAACCTTAACTTCGGTTAAAATAGAAAGGTTATTATCCATGCAAACAAACAATGTCGGAGCTTTTTTACTTGCTGCTTCGCCTAGAGCCCCAAGGACATAACCTTCTTCTGCGCTGGCATCTCCCATGACGATCAAGGTCTTAAGACCTGAACCAAGGGCATATCCTACGCCGATTTTTACTTGTGTACCCATGTGGCCGTCATGACCGAACATGCCAGTTTCGGGAGAATGAATTGATGCTGATCCGCCCATGCCGCCGGCGCAACCGATCGGAAGACCAAGGAGTTCGTCTCTTAACTTTTCCGGCGAAGCCCCGTAGCAAAGATATAAGTCGTGGCATCTGTGCTGTCCAAAACGTGGAACAAAAGAAGGCCAAGTCATGGTATCCGGGAAAGACAACGATATAGCCGAGGTGGCAGATTCTTGTCCGAGAGAAAGATAGGTAAAAATTCTGGGTATCTTCTTTCCACTGATTGCTCTTTTGACATTGAGTTCAAAGTTGCGGCAGAGGCATATTCTACGAAACAGTTCCAGCGATACTTCTTTAGAAAAAGTTTTGGCAAGATCTTTTGGTCCCTTGAATTTGGCTAAACGCATTTCAACTCCTTTTAAAACAACTTGCAAAAAAATACTACAAAAATCTGGTCATGTCCAGTTTAGACGTTTTTTATGGAGCATAGTATATTATCTGGCTGCCCTGATATTCTATGTTGACGGGGACATATAAAAATTTTTTAAGTTTTTCCCTTATTTTTTTATGACGTTCCGGAGGTGCAAAAAATAGCATAAATCCACCTCCTCCTGCGCCGAGAAGTTTACCGCCAATAGCCCCAGCTCTTAGACCGGTCTCATACATATTGTCTATTTTATTCGTACTTACGACTGGAGCCAGAGAACGTTTTAATTTCCAACCTTCATCAAGAAGTTTACCGAAGTCATTTAAATTATTACCGTCTTTTAAAATATTAACGCCTTCAGGAACCATAGCGGCCATTGTTTGAAGTTCGCTATTTCTGTCCTTAAAATTTTTTAATTTTTTTGCTTCTATTTCTGATGCTTTCCTTGAAAAATCTGTAAAAAACAAAAGTAAATGATTTTGAAACTCATTAAATTTTTCAGTAGAAATCGTTATCGGCGTCACAGATATTTTGGATAATCCACCGAATTCTATTTTATTAAATCCCCCAAACGAAGCAATTGTCTGATCTTGTGAACCAACATTTTCCTTGATCAGGTTTTGTTCAACATGTATTGCGTCTAAGGCAAGTTGTCGCTTGGTGGTCATCTTGCCGTTTAAAGCATAAAGGGCGTGTAATAGTCCTACGGTAAAAGAGGAGCTTGAACCAAGGCCGGACATGGCTGGCAGATCACCGTTGTGATGTATCTCTATTCCTTGTTTAATTCCGGCATATCTCATGCTTTCTCTGACTGATGGATGATCTATTTCATTGATGTGTTTAACTTTTTCCTGTTCAGAATAAATGATCCGGTGCTTATATTTAAAAAACGGCGGCAAGAACCGGCAGTTAATATAACAATATTTATTAATAGAAGCCGAAAGGACCGCTCCGCCATTTTGCTTATACCAAACCGGATGGTCTGTTCCACCACCGAAAAAAGAAATACGATAAGGTGTTCTAGTGATTATCATGTCTTAACTAATACTCTTAAATTATCCGAGCGAACTAACCAGCCATACCCTCTGTATAGGTCTTCTTCGGTTATTTCGCGCAAGACAATGGCCATATAGCTTAAAACTTCGCATTCTGACGACCAGCGCCTACTGGAACCATAAGTTTTAAATTTGGCGGTGGCCGCTTTTTCAATATCTCGGGATTCTAGTAACTTGTTTAAAATAGGATCTTTAGTATAGCGAAAATTTTCGTTGACTGCCTCCGGTTCGCTATCCATAGTGATTGCTCTTCCGTTTGTTCCGGGAATTACGATCCAACCGTCTTCGACTTCAGTTATACTATTTATGTAATGGACTACAAGGGGGGGGTCAATTTTTCTTCGGGGGGTGTATTCTGATTCTCCGAGTCCGGGGATAGTTTCCACAAAGCTTCTATTGTAATTTGTTTTATATGTGTAAATTTCTTTTATATTTAAATTTTTTAATGTCTTAAACAAGTTAGTTGCTCCCATTCTCGCCGGATATACTTCTGATAACAATATCCACAAGTTCCATAATAAAGTAAGGATCAGAGCGCTAATCATAACTGGTAAAAGGCCATCATATTTTAAAAATACGTTAAATGAATATCCTATGAATAGAAATAAAACTGCAAAAATTAATGCATAGGTTTTGGAAGCTTGAGGCGCTTCCGTAAGCTCTGCCCACCACAGAGGAGAGGTTGAAATAATTAATACCAACAGATCAAAGGGTATAATATATAATTGTTGTTGGGATATTCTCAGTATTAACAGCGCCAAAAGTGATGACAAAAATAAAATTAAGTGGATTGGAATAAACTGCCACAAAAATCGGGGAACCCATGGCCAACCACCACCTCGAGTGTTACGGGCAACTTTGACGCCTATTTTGACAAAATAATCCAGATACGATCTAAAATGGGTTTTTCTTTGGGTATGCATGGCATAATACAAATATTTGCGGATGTTGTATTTAACATTGGGCATGGTCAGTATAAAAAACATGATTGAAAATCCGATAAAAACCGGTAACACATAATTTATACTCAAAGAATTTAAAGCCAACAAAACCATGGCAATCAGCCAGACAGACCCGATTGCATATGTCCGCAGTTTATTCCTTGCGTGGTCAAGGTAGTGATTTAAGCTCAAAGCCTTTTGGTTCTTGATTATATTTCTCAAAAATGGGGGACCTTCATTGTTGTACATTTTTTTTACAATTTTTTTATAAAACAAAAGGGCGGTGCTTATAGCTCCCACAACAAGGCCAATAACTATAAAATCCCAGATTATGAATTTTTGAAGGGGAAGCGACAAATAAAGATTTCCGTAGTCGTATTTGCCGATTAGAAAGTCATGTTCAGCGTAAAAAAGAGCTACCCCAAAAGACATAAGTAATTTGCCTGAAGAACCGGATGAAAACATCATGCAACACAATGAAATCCCCGCCAGCGCCAAATAGATAACGGAAAAATTGAAAGTTGAATTTTGAACAAAATAGATCGCTAGCAGAAAAAATATGCCGGCAATGTTTGCGTGTCCTCCATATAAAGCAATTTGCCACGGCCAAAAGGAAAATAAATAAAGCAGAGAAATAAAAAGACCGACGTTTGATCCCCAATAATTTGCGCCTATCAGATAAATTAAAACACTGGAAATAGAAATGGAAACTCCTCCTAAAACTGTATACGGATGATCGGATTCATTGTCTCTCATTATTCTTTGAAACAGGACGATAAGAATAATACTCATATCCTTCATAGATGTTTTCATGCCGTACTTATGCATGTCTGATAACCAGCTCCACTTATAAGATTGGGCAGCGGTATGAGCCATTATCTCATTGTCAGTATCTGGTGTGGCATAAAGTATTCCTCTTGTACTTAAAGCAAAAACGGCCCCAAAAGCTGTTGCAAAGCCAAGCGCTAAATAAAAATTAAAATCCATTTTAATTTATATTGTATGATTTAGAAAAATAAGAATCCTTATTGGCCAAAAGTTCAGATGGAGTGCCGGATTCTATAATCTCTCCGTGATCAACGGCATATAGTTTATCAGCGTGTTGAACCGTTGAGAGGCGGTGGGCGATAACGACAAGAGTTGTTTTGCCCCGCAAATCTTTTATTGAATTTTGAATCATTGCCTCCGAGTCGCTGTCTAAGGAGCTAGTTGCTTCGTCCAAAATCAAAATCTCAGGTTTTCTAATAAGAGTTCTGGCTAAGGCAATTCTCTGGCGCTGGCCGCCGGAAAGCTTGATTCCTCTTTCACCGACTTTGGTTTGGAAACCTTCCGGCAGAGTCTCAATGAAATCATAAATATTAGCCATTTTTGATGCTTCAATAACGCGTCCATGGTCAATTGATTTATCATAAAATTTGATGTTGTTTTCTATCGTGTCATTTATAAGAAATATGTCCTGAGCCACATAACCAATATTCTCTCTCCAATTTTTTAGATTTATTTTACTTGCATTTTGATTATCAATTAATATTTCACCTGAACCCGGATTGAAAAGTCTTAGCATGAGATCAACCAAGGTGGTTTTTCCTCCGCCCGATGGACCGATTATGCCGACCATTTCCGTTTTTTTAATTTCCAGGTTCAGATTGTTTAAAATATTTGTTTCCTGATTGTAAGCAAACGAAACATTTTTAAATTCTATCTTATTCTTGAAGGAAAATTTGTTAATATCGCCGTCTACCTCCTGGTTATTTGCCGCCTCTTGCCAGTAATCAAGCATAATCTGCAGATAGGGTACAACACCGTTAACGGCATTTATCTTTCCCTGGATAGACTGGATGAAAGTGAACATTTTTTGAACCAGATAAACAATAGCGGCAAAAGCAGCAATATTAAATACCGATGAATTGTAGTTGAGCAAAAACAAAGCCGCAACAAAAGTAATGCCGACCGGTTCCATCAAAGAGCCGACGACGGTGTGATATATGGCTGATTTAACTCGGCGGCGTTCTAAATCTTTAAAGTCGTTTTTGGCAAGTTGAGTAACCTTATCTTCGGCATTAAGACTTTTTACAATCTTCATGCCGAATAAAACTTCTAAGATGTGATGAGTTGTTCTTTTATCGGTTTTTGTCATCTCTTCTGTGATTTTCCTAGTCTTGTAAAAAATTGGCTTAAGAGCAAAAAAGATGACAATACCAACCAGAAGCGTGGTTAGGGTTATGGGCATGGAAATGTTCATGGCCACTATAATATATGTTGCTAAACTGGCCGAGGTAAGGATTATGTTACTGACATGTTGAAGAATGCTGGAACTGGCGCTTATATCGTTCATCAGCACCCGTTCTATGTAACCCGGTTTTTGCTCAATTAAATGGAGCCAACTGGAGTTTACTACCTTAGTGAACATAATTTCACGAATATCGTTTTCATATTGAGCGGAGAACTTAGCGCTCATGTAAGTAGCAAAAAATGTGGTCAATGATTTAAGAACAAACAGAAGGACCATCAGGGTTAAAAGCCAGGGCAGTGTGAAAGGTAAATTTATCGTCGTGAAAATGTTAGAGATAATTTGTGATATAAAATCATCACCAACGGCCTGACCTTTAGTGATAAAGGAAAAAAGTGGTATGACTGCTCCAATACCAACACTGCCAAAAATTCCAGCCAAAAAACCCAGGCCTATCATTAAGCCGAACTTCAAGTTATATTTCTTGAATGCCTTAATAACCAGTTTTAAAGTTGTTCTGAGTTTATAGATATCCATTACCAATTTTTAATTTTTCTTTTTACCCCCCTCTTTATTTTCTGATATGTGTGAACAGCTTGTCTTTCAACGGTTGGGGAGATAGCTTTCAATATCTCTTTGCCCATTATTCTGTATTGTCCGCCGATTTTATTAGCTTTAATAAGACCCCGTTTAAGAAGTCTTTTCATTGTGCTGTTTGATATTTTTAGGAGGTCTTGTGTTTCACCTGTTGTATAGACCTCATTAGGTCTTATCTCCATAAAGTTAAAAGTATCAAAAAGTATCAGAAGGTGTCAATCGGGCATATCAACAAACACTTGACTGTTGCTTATAAACATGCGATCTTCCACCTAGTAATTTTACAAAGGAGTTCTAATAAGTGGTGAAAGATATAAAGACAAAATACGGTCTATCTTTGGCAAATATTGATAATCTCTTGGAGGTTATTCAGTTGTCGGGAATTGCAAACTGGCAAACAGCTGCAGATCCGATTGCGGTTGAAGAGTATCCCGAAACTAACTTAACCAGTCAGGAAATAAAAATTAAACGGAGACTTCGGGTAGAAATTTCTCAATTTTTAAGTCCAAGTGGGAAAATATTTAAGGGTTTTCGCTTGGGTGGTGTAAAAGGCGTGAAAGGGACGAGAGTCTTTACTGTGTTGGATGAAGATCTTATTCCCATCTGCGCTGAATTTCAGCATGGATTGGGAGAAGTGCTTTTTGATTTGCCTGGGGGAGAAGTGGAACCAGGTGAAGATCCAGCCGTTTGCGCTAAGAGGGAATTCGAAGAAGAAAGCGGAATAATCTTGAAAAATGTTATTTCTCTAAGCTCCGTTGGCATGCCTGTTGCCGCCAGATATCGCAGCGCACGAAATTTCTCCTTTATAGGTATTGTAAGTGATCCGGTAGAATTAAAGTTACAAAAACTTGATATCAACGAACATTTAAAAACTGTCCTTGTAAGCTTGGATGACTGGCTGAAATTAATTGATCGTGAGATGGTCCAGTCCTATTCTGCCAGTACTACGTTTCTGGCACTTAGAAGGTTGGAAGGCATGGGTTGCATCAGGAGAAAAGGTGTATAAGGATTCCAAGATTTATGTAGCTGGGCATGGCGGTCTATTGGGTTCCTCCATTGTAAGGGCTCTTAAAGCAAGGGCCTTTTCCAATATTATTACTTATCCCAAAGATATATTGGATCTTAGGAGTGAACAAGCTGTAAACAGTTTTTTTAAAAGAGAAAAACCGGATTATGTTTTTTTGGCAGCTGCAAAGGTTGGTAATATTTCGGCTAACATTAATTATCAAGCTGATTTCTTAGAAGATAATTTAAAGATTGAACTCAATGTTATCACAGCTTCTCATAATTGGGGCGTTAAAAAACTCATATTTTTCGGAGCAAATTGCATATATCCGCGGGAATGCAGCCAGCCTATGAGTGAGAAACATTTATATTCAGGGCCATTGGAACCTACAAATAGAGCTTACGCTGTGGCTAAGTTAGCCGGACTGGAATTGTGTCGGAGCTATAATGTTCAGCACCACACCAATTTTATAGTAGCAATTCCCGCGAGCATTTACGGAGAAGGTGATCATTTTGATCCTGAAAGAGCCCATGTTTTGCCTGATATGATAAAAAAATTTCATAATGCCAGGTTAAGTGAACTGTCTGAGATTGTTTTTTTCGGCGATGGTTCTCCGAGGCGAGAATTCATTTATGTTGATGATGTGGCCGATGCTTCCATATTTTTGATGGAAAACTTTAATCCAAGCAGAGCGGATGCAGAACGGGGCGATGTTTTAATGAATATCGGTACGGGGGTTGACCATACCATTGCCGAATTGGCAGAAATGGTAAAATCAGTCGTCGGTTATAAGGGAAAAGTTAACTGGGATAAGTCAAAACCAAATGGTATGCCAAAAAAACTTTTAGATTCAAGCCAATGTATGGCATTGGGGTGGCGGCCTCAAATTAGCATTTCAGACGGTATAAGGCGGACATATAATTGGTATATTAGAGATCTAAAAAATTTATATTAAATAGTAAACCGGCTTTTGGCCGGTTTTATTTGTGGTTTTTGAAGGCGTCATCTATTATGGCGCACAATTCGTGAATTATTAGAATATGAGCTTCTTGAATTCGTTGTGTGCTGTTTGATGGGACGATCAAGCTGTGGTCGCAATAATTTTTTAAATGTCCGCCATTTTTGCCAAGTAGACCGACAGTGGTTAGACCAATGTTTTTAGCACTGTTGGCGGCATAAACCAAGTTGGCGGAATTTCCGCTTGTTGAAATGCTGACAAATATATCGCCTTTATTTCCAAAGCCGTCTATTTGTCTTGAAAATACATGTTCATATCCAAAATCATTGCCGATGGCGGTAGTGATTGAAGAGTTAGTGGTTAAAGCCATAACCGGCAGACCTTTGCGCTCGTGGACAAACTTACCGGCAAGTTCTGCAGCAAAATGTTGGGCATCGGCGGCTGAACCACCGTTGCCGGCGATTAAAATCTTCAGGCCCATTTTGAGGGCGGTAACCATTCTGCCGCCGATTCTCTCAAGTTCAAGCAAAAAGTCGTTATCTGAAGCAATTTTAAGCTTAGTTTCTATTGATGCCAGTATTGATTTCTTAATATTGTTCATTAACTTTTAACTTTACACTTTCTACTTTAAACTTTTCATGTACCACTCAATCGTTTTTGTGAGGCCTTTTTCAAAATCGGTCTTTGATTTGAATCCGAATTCTTTTTTGGCCAGCGTTGCATCAACTACTCTTCTGGGTTGACCGTCGGGCTTGCTTTTGTCCCAGCGTATCTCGCCTTTGTAGTTCATTAATCGGCAGATAGTTTTAACCAGGTCTTTTATTTTTATCTCTCTATTAGCCCCAATGTTTACATGGCCTGGCTTGTCATACCTTTTCGTTGCTAAGATAATTCCTTCGGCACAATCTTCAACATATAAAAATTCTCTTGAGGCAGTTCCTGTTCCCCAGACATCAATATATATTTTACCCATTTTTTTTGCGTCAGCAACTTTTTTTATCAAGGCCGGAATGACGTGGGAGGTTTTGGGATCAAAATTATCCCCCGGACCATAAAGATTGACCGGTAAAAGATAAATAGCATTAAAGTTATACTGCTGCCTATACGCTTGGGCTTGAACCAGCAGCATTTTTTTAGCTAAGCCATAAGGTGCGTTTGTTTCCTCTGGATAGCCATGCCAAATAGATGATTCAACGAATGGGGCCGGATTAATTTTGGGGTAAGCGCAGATAGTGCCTATAGCAACAAATTTTTCAATTCCGATTTGCCTCGCCGCCTCCATGAGTTGAACACCCATTATTATGTTGTCGTAAAACATCTCTCCTGGCTTTTCTCGGTTATAACCTATTCCACCAACCTTAGCTGCTAAATGGATAATGACGTCTTGACCCCTTACAACTTTTTGGCAATTCTCCAACTTGCGAAGATCAAAATCTTTGGAACGGGGGATGGTGATATTTCTTTTAGACACTCCTCGCTCCAGCAACTTCTTCACTACAAAACCCCCGAGAAATCCGGCCCCGCCGGTTACAAGAATTTTTTTATTTTTTAAGTTCATTGATATCATTCCAGACCATTATTTTTACCAAATCTTTGAATTTGGTTTTTGGCCGCCATTTTAATATTCTTTTGGCTTTTCTGGTATCGGCGGCAAGAATGTTTACCTCGGCGGGGCGGTAATATTGAGGATCAATCTCTACATATTTTTTCCAGTTACCTAGACCGGCTTCTTTGAAAGCCAACTCAACAAATTCCTTTACCGTATGGGTCTCGCCGGTACCGATGACATAGTCGTCCGGTTTTGGCTGTTGCATCATTAGCCACATAGCTTGGCAAAATTCCGGAGCGTAGCCCCAATCGCGCTTGGCATCAATATTACCGAGGTATAATTTTTTGTCCAAGCCGGCCTTAATTCGGGCAATGCCTCGAGTAATTTTGCGGGTAACAAATGTTTCACCTCGACGTTCACTTTCGTGGTTAAAAAGTATGCCATTCACGGCAAAAATTCCATAGGCCTGACGATATAGGTCAGTCATATTATAAGCAAAGACTTTGGCCGCGCCATAGGGGCTTTGGGGTATGAAAGGTGTTTTCTCGTTTTGCGGCGGGGGAGCCGAACCGAACATTTCAGAAGATGATGCTTGGTAAAATTTAATTTTTTTTCCAGTTTCATTTTGGAAATCTCTAATTGCTTCAAGTATTCTTAAGGCGCCGTTGCCGGTAATGTCCATCGTGTATTCAGGAATTTCAAACGAAACCTTAACGTGCGATTGGGCCCCGAGATTATATATTTCGTCAGGTTTTACGACGTAAATGATTTTACGGATGGTTCCGGCGTCAGCTAAATCGCCATGGTGGAGGAATAGCTTCCTGTTTTTAACATGAGGATCTTGGTAGATATGGCTAAGTCTGGCAGTATTGAAGGTTGATGCCCGTCTGACAACTCCATGAACAAAATACCCTTTCTTTAAAAGAAGTTCGGCCAAATAAGAACCATCTTGACCAGTGATGCCAGTTATAAGAGCAATTTTGTTTTTTGTCTTTGTCTGAGCCATGTTGGTTACTATAGATATTTTTATAATTCCCAACAAGACTTGACAAAAATGTATAAAAGATTATTATAAAGGGGCAACGGTTCAGAACGGAAATTCGGCACACGGGAGGGAGATATTGATGTCTACTTCAAAAAACAAGCGTCTGCTTAACAAAGCCCAGGTTGAATTGTTAAATGACATACTACGCTCTGCTGATGGCTACGGTAATCAATGGTGGCCAGGATTGCCAAAAGGACTCTTAACCCCAGACTTCAAGCGAATTATCAAAGAAGAAGTTCTTAAAAAATTTCCCGGTAGAAAGGATGTCCTTGTAAAGTTTAGAAAAGACAGAGTAGATGTTGTACCAGAAGGTTTTTCTATCTGGTAAGTATCCTAAGTGCGATGACCTCGCACTTTTTAATTTAGTCAAGCCAGCTCGCTACACAAAATTTAAGAGTTTACTGGAAAAGATAAAAATTTGCTATATTTATAACTATATCCTAGGATAACATTATAAATTTTATGAAAGGTGATTTTATACCAAAATTTATCAAAGCGGTAATAGATGTCGGTATGGATATGCACGATATGTGGCATTGGGAGCCGCTTTATTACAAAGGGATCAGGGTCAAAGGTCACGACTATAATGATTTTAAAAAAGCTTATGCTGGTTTTAATAATCTTAAAAACAGAGGTTTAATTACAGAACGGTCTGGTGGTAAGTTTCAATTTACTAAAAAAGGCCAAGAATGGTATCGGGGCGCTTTGTTTAAATATTGGAAATCAATTGGCCAAAAATGGGATAAGAAATGGCGGATAGTGATTTTTGATATTCCACAGGAGCTACATAATAAAAGAAATATTTTTAGATCTAAATTAAAATACCTCGGATTTTATATGCTTCAGAAAAGTGTGTTTGTGTTTCCCTATCCTTGTGAGGAAGAATTAGCCAGATACTGCAATCAGCTTCAGATTGGCGACTATATTAATATTATTCTTGCTGAGAATATCGGCACTGAAGATGAAGTTAAAAAATTCTATAATTTATAAAAATTTTTAATATTTATAATATTATCTTAGGATAAGAGTATGAATATTGGTTTTTTTAAGTTATTTTTAAGTTCATAGAGTGAATTTTTCCAATCAAAAAGCTCCGAAATTCGGAGCTTTATTTTATTAATCTTTTTGGGCAAACAGCAGGCCGAAACTTGATCCGCATATTCCGCCGACTATATGAGCAAATTGGGATATGTTATCTTTTTCTATGCTATTAATTACTTCGTTTCCCAGGAAAATACCAGCGACCAGTAAAAAGGTTAGAGGAATCTCTCTTCGGCTAAAATTAGTCAGAGATGCCAAGATAATGAGCATGAAAGCAATCCCGCTTGCTCCCATCAGGCTTGTGGAGAACAAGACGATATTGAGAATCCCCGTAATCAGAGCCGTGATCAGTATTATCAAGAAAAGCGTTCCCGAAGAGTATTTTTCTTCTACCAACGGACCAACAAGAAGAATAATCATAAAATTGCTAAGCAGGTGATTCCAGTTTTGGTGGCCGAAAACATGTGATACGAAACTAAAATACATGAACGGCGAGAAAAGACTTATCTCCGTTGGAGCGGAAAACAAATGGTAAAACGTGGTTCCTGTAAAAGTAAAAAGAACAAGCACCCCCGCCGATATTAAAGCAAAGGTCAGTATCACCGGAGAGTTAAATCTTATAGTCACAAGCTGATCTCCCTTGTAAAAGGTCGGTAAGTATATTATACGGTTTATTAAGTTATTGTCAACCTAGAACGTGAGAGTTAGGTGAATAATGCGGTTATCCCACCAAAAAACGCCATCTCTGGTAAAATGGGTATATGACCACACCATTTAACCAAA
>MGKE01000003.1 GCA_001794635.1 Candidatus Yanofskybacteria bacterium RIFCSPLOWO2_01_FULL_39_28
CGGGATCCATTTTGTTAAAGCGCAGCTGCTTATAGTACCCTCCATAAAATGGATTGACTGAGAATATGGCTCTGGCCGGTTCGCCCTCTTTTCTCTCACCCATGTCACCGCCTGGTTCTACTTTTTCATTTGTTGGCGGGACATCAGAGCCTTCGCCTTGACCTGGCTGGCCTTGTTCTTCTGTCTCGGCAGGTTCGCCAGTTTGCTTTGGTTCTGGTTCTTGTTCTTCCTGAGCTTTTTTAGTTAATTCTGCTAGATCACGATTAGCCAGCCATTCTAATGCTGTTTTAACTTGAGTGTCATAAATTTTTCTTTTCAGATTCCACGAAACGTCAGGATTGGCCAATGCTTCAAAAACATTTAAATAGCCACCCTTAGTTTCAACCCTAGTCATTGGCTTTAAAAGATTGGCCACCTTATGATCTACATCAGCCGTATCAGGAATATCCTTGGCTTTTATTGCTTCTGCAAATTTATTGAGAAATTGATCGGTGAGTGGCAGGCCGGTTTGGCTGGGAGATGGCTCAGTGTTTTTAAGATTGCTTTCAACTAATCGGCGAAACTCAGGCGGTACCGCGCCTTTCCATTCTAAATATTCTTCGGCAGAGTCTGAATCTTTAAACTCAAAACTGGGCCTCTTTGGCTTCTCTTTTTTGGGTTTGATACTTTCGGGAGTCACAACTTCAGGAGGTTTTGAAGTCGGCTTGACCTCACCAAATTTTGACTCTTTTCTAAACCATGCCATATACCAACTTTAAGCTAAAAATTAGTAAAATTCAAACACGCTTGAACAAGTTTTGCTACCAATTGATGTTTCATGGTAATTAAATAATATCAAAAATTGATAAGGTTTTTAGCTCATCTGCATAATTTTTTATCATTTCTTTCTTTTCAAATTGTTTGGCAATTTCCAATCCAGCCGTAGAAAGTCTTTTTCTTTCCTCCTCATTTTCTAAAAGTTCCTTGGTTTTCTTGGCAATGTCTTCAACATTCCAGTCTATTATTTTAACTACGTTTTTTTTGGCAAAATCAGGCATTAGACCGACATTGGTTGCCAAGACCGGCAGGCCGCAAGCCATGGCCTCAAGAACAACTCTCGGTCCGCCTTCGTTGTATGAAGACATAACCATAACCTTTGATTGATTTAATAATTTAGCAACCTCTTGAGAGTCCTTGGCCCAACCATGGACAGTAATTTTCAATTTCCAATTTTCAATTTTAAATTTAATATCTTCAAAGAGACTACCTTTTCCTACAATAATTGCCCGTAATCCTGTTTTTTTCACAATTTCAAGAAACAACTCAATTCCTTTATTTTTCTCTAAACGACCAACAAAAATTAAGTCATATTTCTTCTCCAGATCCATCGGTTTAAAAACTTCCGAATCAATGTAGATGGATGGAATATAAATTATTTTATCTTTTGGTACTCCCGCTTTAACTAAAAACTCAGGAGTTTGTTTTTGATTTACAACCCTAACCGCTTTAGCTTTTAAACCAAAAAGGTTCCAGTATAACTTCCAGACAAACAAATTCGCATAGATTTTTTCTTTTGAATTTGCCGCTTTTGGGTAACCGGGAATATGGTGAAATTCTAACATATAAGGAACTCGTATCTTCTGCCACAATAATCTGGCCCCGATACCGTTATAAAAAGGCGGGTAATCTTGGACGGTCATTAGATCAAATTTTTGTTCTTTGTATAGTTCTGTCCCCTTCTTCAAAAACCAAAACGGGTGAAAAACCAACGGCCATGGAGAGGTATGAATATAAACATTTCCAAATAAACTTGTCGCTTGTTGCTTGTCGCTTATCGCTATTTTGGGACTTATTATATCAATTCTGGTCCAGTATTTGCTAAATTCTTCCAAAGTATTATAAAATGCTCCCTTCTTGCCAGAAGCGAGATCCTTTGCGCTACCAAGACCAGTTATCATTAATAATTTCATTGAAGCTAAACAGCTTATAAACTAATCAGCTTACCAGCTGCTTTATTGTCTCTTGAATCATTCTATCAAGCCCGAATTTTTTGACTGTTTCTAATCCCTTTTCTAAAAACTCTTCTCTCAATTCAGAATTTTGCCACAGTCCCTTTATCGCCTCAATCAAATTAAATTCATCATTATATTTAACCAAAAAACCATTTTCTCCTTGATCAATAACCTCTTTGTTTCCACTTATAGCGCTGGCCACAACTGGAACACCGGCTGCCATCGCTTCCAAGATTTGATGAGAAAACCCTTCATAACCGCTGTTTAAAACAAAGATGTCCGAGGCAGCAAAATAAACAGCTAAATCTTCTTTTGATTTCTTACCCACAACATAAACCTTCCGATCTAAATTCATGTTCTTAACCATTTGTTCAAGGTTTTTTCTTTCTGGTCCATCGCCGACAATTACTAACCTGAAAAATTGGTTTATTTCAAGAAGTTTAGGCATTACCTTAATCAACATTTTAAACCCTTTCCACGGCATTAAGCGACCGCAAGATAAAATTATATTGCCGGGAATACCTATTTTCTTCCTGGCCTCCTCTTTTGGTAAATCTGATTTTTTAAAATCAACTGCATTATAGACAATATGTATCTTATTTTCCTGAACCCCCCAACCCATAACTATTCTTTTTAAATAGGCCGATGGAACAATAACTTTGTCGGCCTTTTTACATGTCTTAACTTGAACCGAGTGAAGAAATCCTCGTTTTGCAATTTTTTGAAAATCATCTATAAGAAGTGATGTTTTGCCTTTAGCCACAGCCATCTCCCAGGCGTAATCACCGACAATTCTGACAATAAATTTATTTTTAAAAACTTTGGCCCAAAATGAAGCTGATCGTCCAACGCTCACCGCATTTAACGCTAAAATAGTGTCTGATTTACGAACCAAGAAAAACAACCGACAAAAATAAATAAAATGCCTTAAACCTTTGGGCCACTTTCTTGAAACTTTGGTTAATTTATATACTGTCTGCCTATCAGAACTATTTGAAGAATAAGTAATAACTTGAACCTCAAATCCTTGCTTAACTAAAGCATTAGCCATTATTTCACCGTATGTTGCCGGTCCACCAATATCTGGTGGAAAAATTCCTGTTGCTATAAGTATATGCATCACTTTATTTAAATAAATTAAATCTAACTATGTGCCAAATTGCTGCCAATCCGTCCTTCCAGTTAATCTTTTTACCCTCTTCATAGGTTCTACCTTTGTAAGATATCGGTATTTCAGCAACTCTTAAATTCATTTTACCTATCCAAGAAGTTAGTTCTGGATCAATACCAAATCTTTTAGATACTAAATTTGGATGAATTTTTTTGATAGCTTCTCCTGAAAAAACTTTATAACAAGTATATATATCATTGAGTTTAACTCCGCTAAGAATATTGGAAAAATTATTCAAAAACCTGCTGAATAAATAGCCGTGCTTATAAATAATTTTGTTATTTTTTGATTCAAGAAAACGAGCTCCATAAACGGCATCGGCTTCACCGCTAATTATGGGTTTGATTAGAGCTGTGTAGTCTTGAGGGTTATACTCCAAGTCGGCATCTTGAATAATTACTAAATCGCCAGTCGCCTCTTCAAATCCACGTTTTACAGCTACTCCTTTGCCTTGGTTTTTGTCCAAAAATAAAACTTTGTGTTTGTTGTTATAGCTGGAAAGTATTTCCCTGCTTCTGTCAGAAGAACAATCATCAACAAAAATAAGCTCTTTTTCAAGAGGCAGATCAACCCCTTCTACGGCCGCAACTAAAGCTGACAGGGTTTTTTCTTCGTTATAAACCGGGATGATAATAGATATTTTCATACTGTTTGGAAATTTTATCCCAATCATACTTTTCTTCAACTAATAAGCGACTGTTTTTTATGATTTGCTGTCTAAGTGTGTCGTTTTCAAAAATGATATTTATTTTTGAAGCGATATCACTCGGGTCAAGCGTACAAAATAAACCGGTTTTCCTGTCTTCTAAAAAATCAGGAATTCCGCCGATTTTTGTAGCAATAATAGGGATACCAGCAGCCATTGCTTCAAGAAATGAAATTCCCAATCCTTCTGAACGTGATGGCCGAACAAAGACATCTGATATTTTTAAATACAAAGGTAACTCCAAATTATTTACTGCACCAGTAAAAATAACCTTACTTTCTAAATTTAAACTTTTAACTTTAAACTTTAAACTTACTAAAAGCGGTCCGTCACCAACTAATAATAACTTGTAGTTACTTGTTACTTGTCGCTTGTCGCTTGTCGCTAGAATATAAATTGCTTCAATCAGCAAATCTATGCCATTTTTAGGAACTAACCGTGAAGAACTAATAATGACCTTGTCATCGGCTTTTATGCCAAGCTTATTTTCTAAACCCGCCATATCGCCATAACTGAACTCTCTTGCAAACATCTTTGGATCAACCCCATTTGGAATCAGTTCAACCTGCAAGCTTGGCTTAATTTTAAAAATATAATTTTTTAAGTAATTGCTTATGGCTGTAGCCCGATCGATTTTCTTAATTATTAACTTTCTAAAAAAATTAATTAAAAATCCCTGCTTTTCAAGCTCCTTACCCTCTTGCATTGTAATAATAAACGGCAATTGGGGATAAAAAAACTTTAAAAGCCATCCGGCTCCAGCTGCTCCAGATGCCTGAAAAGCGTGAATGAGTTTATAATTATTTTGTTTAATTAGGGACTTAGCTTTAAAAAAAATTGCTAGGGGCAGGAAATTTTTAGGAAGCAGGCCTTTCGTTAAACTAAAAAAACCACCGACCCGAAAAATAGAAACATTACCATCAATTTGATGTTTCAGGGACTTTTTATCTAATCTGGCGGTTATAAGGTCAAATTCAAAATCATTAATCCGGTCAGTGATATTTTTAATAGCCAACTCTGATCCACCAACATGGGGCAGATAAGCAGTAGACAAGATTAGAATTTTGGGCTTCTGGGTTGATTTTTCCTCCATTTTCTGGCATTATAATAGCATAAACAATGTCCGACATCAATCAGAATTATAAAGCAGATTTAGGCCCCAAAAAGAGGGTTTTATTTATAATTACCCAATCCGAAATGGGCGGCGCCCAGAGATTTGTTTTTGAGGTAGTTTCCCGTTTAAACAAAGAAAAATATAACGTGTTAGTCGCAGTTGGATCAGACGGTGGGGGCGAATTCTTGAAACAATTGGGTTCAGCTAATATTCCGAATAAGACCATAAATTCATTAAAACGAAATATAAGTCCAATTCAGGATTTCAAGGCAATATTTGAAATAAGAAAACTTGTGAGCGAATTTTGTCCTGATACTTTTTTTCTAAACAGCTCCAAGGCCGGCTTCATTGGCTCCCTGGCCGCCAAGTTACAAGTTACAAGTTACAAGTTACAAGTCATATACCGCATCGGTGGTTGGTCTTTTAATGACCCGTGGCCAACATGGAAAAAGAAGTTTTGGTTAATATTGGAAAAAATTAGCGCTCCCTGGAAAGATATTATCATTGTCAATAACAAGCATGACCTAGATCAGGCCAAAACCCTAGGCATTAAGCCCCGTGGCCAAATTTTATTAATTCATAATGGAATTGACACTTATAAACTTGGGTTACTGCCAAAAGAAGAAGCAAGATTGAGGTTGTTTGAAAAAATAGCCAAATACTCCGGCAAAATTTTCCAAGCAGAAACTATTGTTGGGACAATTGCCAATTTATATCCAACCAAGGATATACTTTCGCTGGTTAGAACAGCGGAATATTTCAAAAAAAATAATTCGGTTGTTTTTATTGTTATAGGAGATGGGTCTGAAAGGCCGAATATAGAAAAACTAATAAAAGGACTGGACCTAGAACACAAAGTATTGCTCCTAGGTCAGTTAACTGATGCCAAAAAATATTTGCCCGCTTTTGATATATTTGTTTTACCCTCAGTTAAAGAAGGTTTCCCTTGGTCTTTAATTGAGGCGATGGCTGCCAAACTCCCGGTTATAGCCACCCGGGTCGGCGCAATTGAAGAAATAATTGACGACCAAAAAAACGGTTTGATTATTGAACCAAGAAATCCAAATCAAATTGCTGACAAAATAAAACTTATTCTATCTGATGATAGAATAAAACAAGAACTTGGTATTCAAGCTCACCAAAAAATATTATTTAAGTTCTCTTTGGAAAAAATGTTTCATGAAGTTGAGGAGCTTCTTTAGATTGCTACTACCATTCCCTACCCAAACTCTGTACAAATATTCTAGCATCTGACTCAAAAGTTTGATCAATTTCAACCGCCTTATGGGCCACAGCCACAGCGTCATCAATCCTGCCCAAATTGGCATAAGTTGTTGCCAATGAAGCACGGTACTGAGCATTATTCGGGTCGGCAACAATTAACTGCTCAAAGACCCACGCAATTTTTTCATGATCATTAACGGCCAAATAAGCGTTAATCAGCTTTTGAAAATCAACCTCCCGCGGTGTATAAGGATTTTTGTTCTCAATTGCCCTTTTTAAATCTTCGGCTCCGCCAACCAAGTCTCCATTTTCTATCTTGGCTGCCCCTAAATAAGCATAGGATACTCCGGCATCTGGATTCAAATCGGCTGCTCTCTGGAAATATTCAACTGCTTTGGGATAATCTTTCTTGTTTAAATAAGCTTGGGCTATTTCATAATAAGTTCTGACAAATTTAGGGGAAAGCTTAAGAGCCTTGAGAGAATATTCCAAGGCCATATCATTAAACAATGACTCTGGATCATCTTTGCCAAGGATAATATTTAACCTTGAAGCGTAAAGATAAGGCAAATAATCAATAGGATTTTCTTCAATATTTTTTTCTATGACTAATAATGCATGTTTATAAGCTTCCAAAACTGGCTCTTCTTTAACACTAGGTCCACCTGGTCCGACTAAATATTGGGCAAATCTGTGCCTATACTCATATTTTCCAGGAACATCATAAGACAAGGCTTCTTCATATTTTTTCACTGCACCATTAAAATCACCGGCCCAACTTCTAACAATGGCTCTGGTTGTTGCGTAATTGGCCTTAGCTGCTAAAATATTTGTTTTATAAATTAAGAACAAGGCAAAAACCAAAAACACTACGCCCAATACATTGATGCTGGTTTTATTTATTTTTGTTGTTTGGGCAGATAAAAGAGTACGGTTGTGACCAGATTTTAAATAAGACACAAACCCCAAAATTGTAAAGAAAATAACAAAGTTAGCCGATGTATCAAAGATAAAAGAGTTGTGTATCATATAAGCAACGATTGCGGCTACGAAACCTGTCCCATAAATAATCAGATCGTTATTCTTCAAAAACTGCCGCAAATAAGAAAAAGCGACTATAAAAATACCAATATAAGCAAGGAGTCCGACTAATCCCATAGTTACAAGTGTCTCAATGAACATGTTGTGGGCCCGATCAAAAAGCGTTTCGGAACCGGAACCGATGAAAAACTTGGGATTAAAATTCTTTGAAAAAGGAATATTGAAATTTTCCGGTCCCCAACCCAAAAGTATTGTTTTAGGGTTATCAACCCAACCCTTGAACCCGGCTTCCCAGGCCCAAAAACGGGTTTCGGTGGTAGGCGATCTCAGGGACATATCAGTAATTCTGCTCAAATATCCTGAACTTTTTACAAATTGAGAGTCTTTAAAAAGAAAAGAGAAAACAATAAAAATAATCACCAATCCGACTAAGCCACTAAAAACCATCCTTCCAAAACGTGACCTGTTATATGTGCCGAATAGGAACAAAAAAACCATCATCCCAACAGCATAAGCCAAAAGCGAACCCCTCACAGCTGTCATTAATACAGCGATGGAGGTAATAGCAAAAGCAAATAAATAAAATATCTTCCTGTTTTTTGTATTTTGAGGACTAAAATAAAGAGTAAGAGACAAAAACACCACTAAAAGCTGAGTACCGGCAAACAAAGCGGCATTACCAATGGTTCCGAAAATCCTGGCCCGGCCGCCTGAGCCAACAAAAAAACTTATGTCTGTTTTTTGACCAAATCCATAAAATGCCGACAATATACCAGCAATGATTGTGATATCCAACATTCTAAACCAGTGTTCTTTTTTGGTTAAAACAGAAGTTAAGATAATGTAAAACAAAAAATAGTGCCAGAAGGTCCAAAGCCCGCCCATTCTTTCAAGGGAACCCCAAAAACTTGGATATGGCAAAACACTGGTAACCGTGGTCAATGTAAAAGCTGCCGTAAAGAGTAAAAAGGCCCAAAATATTTTGTCTGGTCTAGGTAGATATGACCTATCTTTCAAAACTAGAATTAAATAAAGAACGCCCACCACCTCAATCAAACTTCTAAAAACAATAACCTTGCCAAAATGAAACGGCGAAATAAAATCCTTAAAAATTATAAGCGGCACGATTGCCGTCAGATAAATTCCAAAACGAACAAATTTTACTAGATTAGACTCGCGAGTAGTTTGTTTTTGCATAATTTTAAATAATTAGGACTTACGCGTTTGCCCAAGATTGAGGCAAAATACTTTAATTTTTGTGAGACGTACTAGAAGCACGACGAGGAAAAATTAAAGTATTTTAACGAAAAGATTGGGCAAACCCTTGTGGCTTAAGCTATGGTAAGCCCTATATAGATTTTGGGCTTCATAGCTTAAGCGCGTAAGTCCTAATGATAGCAATTTTAATTGCTTGGTTCAACTTTATAAATTAAGCCAGATGCATCGTCAGAAATATATAATGCATTATCGGGACCGAACTTTAAGTCAACTGGCCGACCATAAATTTCTTCTTTACTCTGATCTAACCAACCGGAAATAAAACTAACGGGTTCCCGAGATAAGACGTTACCTTTTTCATCTAAATCATATCTGACAACTTCATAACCCACAGGCGCACTTCTGTTCCATGATCCATGAAATGCAACCAATAAATCCCCCGCCCACTCTTGAGGCCATTTAGAGACTTGCCCTGAGCTTGTCGAAGGGATAAATGCCAATCCTAATGGCGCAGAATGGGCTTGAATTTCAATAACTGGCGATTCGGTTTTACTACAATCATTAGTCACATCAATTCGCTCCCATTTATCAGGGTTAAATGTTTTATCTTTAATCTTGTTGCCGTAACAGAAAGGCCAACCAAAACGCCTGGCCCCAAATTCGTGCTCTGATCCGGCAACTTTTACAATATTAATTTCGTCTGGCGGCAGGTTGTCACCCAAGTTATCCCGTCCCATTTCTGTTGCCCATATCTCACCGGTTACTGGATGAAATGTAAAAAATACTGAATTCCTTAATCCACCGGCAAATTCAGCCGTATAACTACCTTTGGCATCTGACTCCAGTATCGCCCCCCTCTTCCATGAGCTTTCTTCGCAAACATCACAAGATGAACCGACGCTTATATATAATTTTATGGGGTCAATTGTCGCCAAACCCAAGATCGGTTTTTCCCTGAAATTTGCTCCAAAAGATATAGTTCTTGTCACATGACCCCCATCAGCTGGAAGAGTAGCAATATTTTCTCCCGTGCTTGAAGTTAGTTGGCCAGTATCCACGTTATAGAGATATCGTGCCACTCGTTGCGTTTCAGCAATATATAAATAAGTTGTGTTTGTCTTGTCATCCTTATAAAAATCGAGACCATGAGGCGATCTTAGACCCTCAATCAAGGCGTGTTTTATTTCAAAACCAGAACCCTCCAAGACACTGACTCTTCCGGCCTTGGTTTCACTTACCAGCATCCGCCCCCTTGCATCAAATAAAATAACCCGAGAATTTTCCAATCCTTTTACGGCAACAGAGATTTTAAAACCCTCCGGAACATTCAAAAACGACAACTTCTCATCTCTACTTGGAGTTACAATCTTGGGCTCATTAAGTTCCGGTACATTATAACCAATCAACTTCTTAACCAAGCTAAAATCAGTCCAAAACAAATAAACGCCGACGGCGATAAATATTAAAAAAATAAAGACCAATAAGGCTTTTTTCATAAATTAAAAATACTAAAAAATAAAGGAAAAATCAAATATTAATTCCAAAAACAAAAAGCCCGTTTATCCGGACTTTTTGTGCTTAAATTATTTAAATTATAAAACTTTTAATTACTTAGCTCGGCTGCTTGCAGGTAATCTCCGTGCACCCAGGCATCCTGGCCTTCAAACATTATCTTATGCCATACACCCTCTTGTCCTAAACTTGTTACCATATCACCCGCAGTAAGTTGGCCCAAAACCGAACTTGTCGTAGCTGCCGATGCTCTGACATTAAGGTAACCGGCACTTGAAACAACTTTGTATTTATTGGCTGATGGAACTGGTGCCGGAGTTGAAGATGAAACATTGCTTCTTGAATAATCCGGAACTTGATTTACTGATGTATAATCAGCTCCCAGATTATACCAACTAAACTCTTTGGTATTGATACAGAAAACTTTCTTAAAGAATTCCGTATCATCCGCTACCGCCTGCTCGCCGGTCGTATTCACCCAATGAAGTATACCTGTATCTTCTCCGGTTGTTTCTACACCGTAGACCCTTACATCATTCGTCTCGCAATTCCTGAATAGGCCAGAGGTAACAAAAACATCTCTTGTTACAGAAGTGGTTGATTTAACTTTAGTAAAACCACCGAGATGACCATAGAATCCGAATATAGCTGGATTCAAGAATAATCTCTTGTAACCATGAGGATTAACAATATAAACATCTGGATCGCTTGAACCGGCAGCACTTACCACATCACCATCTTTTAGACTAACCGCAGCCAAATTAATAAATCCTCTTGATGCCGGTGTTGGTTTGCTCACCGAAACAGCAGGAGGTGTTGATGTCGGAGTTGGAGTAGTTGTAGGTGCCGGTGTAGACGCTGGGGTTGTTTCTCCTCCCCCGCCGCTTCCTCCACCTAACGGTGTTGGGGTTGGAGTCGGAGTTGATGATGCGGTACCACCTGAACTTGAACCGCCGCCGCTAGAACATGTAGTTGATAAGGGAGTTAGATTAAAAGTTTGAGTAGTGGTGGAGTTGACTGAAAGATGCGATCCAGTTTCATCACAAGTATAGGAGTGACCACCATTATTAGATAGTTGTAAACCAGCTGTAGAATTTAAGACAATCTTATTTCCTGAAACCAAACTTATGGTCATAGTGACACCTGTAGTTGTTACTGTAGTGGCTGTAGAATTTGCCTCTATCGTAATATTGCCCACATCTGCGTTCCAGGTCGTATCTTGAGCATAGGTAACTGATGCTCTGGCTTGATCAGCACCAACCAGTAATACACTCAACATTAAAACAATTACTAATATTGGCAGAGAAAAGTTGGTTTTTAATTGTTTCATTATGGTTTTATTTTTTAGTTATTTTGTTTCATATTTTGCTGAATAGTTTTCAAAACAGATGAATCAAAATTTAAGTTTTCCCAGAAAAGGACTTGATCCTTATTTATTATCATTGAGCCATTGGGTTTATGCGGTTCAAGGGGTCCAAGCTTCACAAGACGACCCTCACCCGTTTCTTCATTAACTTTTACATAATAAACATCAGAAAGAACTAGATAATCAGAATTTATATTGGCTAAACTACCGAAATAAGTCTGATTATTTGTTAAGAACAATGCTTGATATGTATTTGGATCAATGAAATCATCTTTATCATAGCTATCGTATTTTAAATAATCTATTAGAAAGGGTGTTCCGATAATACTTGCAATAAGTCCAACTGCAACTAGACTGACGATAATAATTGGAACATCCTTTTTTCTGAGCATGGGCTATATTCCAACTAATTAATGGCATCGAACAGTGCTAAGGGTCGGCGTAGTAGCACCCTGATTAAAGCGCATATAGATCCAAGCCCCTGTCGTAGATTTAAGTTGGATACAGGTACCTGCGGTCGAAGCAGCCGCACCACCGAAATAAAAACTGGCTGTGCCTGTAGCGGGACCAACAAACTCTGCCGTATAACCTTTACCAGCAGAAGAAGAAGCAGTAGTGGCACCGACAGTGAGAGCGCTGGTTAATATCAAATCACCAGCCATTGAGTGAGAAGCGGCTGTATCAGCAACAAACCTACCTGACATCTGAAAGTTGCTAGCTAATGAGGCCTTGCCATCAACCTCTAAAGATCCAGTTATAAGAAGATCATTTGCAGCATCCCACTCTGAGGTATTACCGGTAGTACCAGTTCCAAATCTTGAATAGGCCACAGAAGTCGGCCCAGCGACCTGTAATGAATTGGCGGTCATTAAGTATGATGCCGAGGCCGTGCCTTGAACCTCAAAGGTTGTCTGGGGCGCGCCAAGCACACCAACACGCATATTAGTGCTGTCAGTGATGAATACATTGGTGCCAGCCGTATTTTGAAACCTGACAGAGGTTGCAGAATCAGCCGCAGGTGCTACAGTCATAGTTCCAGTTGTGCTCATATTGGTTCCGATAGTACTAGCCGCATAAACTCCGACAACAAAAAAGCCGGCTAGGGCTAAAACAAAAAGAACCGGAAAAATCGACCTAAATCCACGTTTGAATTTGTCCATAATATTTTTTAGTTTTTCTAACATGCCGATACTTTTTTTAAGAATCGGGACATTAGATATCAACAATTACTTATAATTATAAAACAGCCCCTAAATAACACAACGTAAAAGTGTTGATAACTTAATTGGTGAGTATTAATTTACTTCTGAAATCCTAATCATTTCTTCTATTTCTGGGGCTTTGTTACCCAACTCTCTGGCTTTTTTTAAAAAAATCAACGCTTTTTCATAGTCCCTTTTCACGAAATAAGCCGTTCCCACAACAGTTACAGCATCAACTCCTAGAGGTTTAGATCCAAAATATTTATCTATAATTGCCAAGGCCTCGTCCGGTTTGCCAATAGTTATTTGAATATAAGCGTACCTTAATACCTGTTCTGTTGTGGCATAAAAATTGATGACTTTAAGGAAATGCCGGCCAGCTTCTTCAAAACGACTTTGTTTAAGATACAATTCGGCTAAATTAATATCGGAAACAATCATGTCCGGATTTAGTTCCAAAGATCTTTTGAATTTCTCTTCAGCCAAAATATAATTACCGTCATGATCAGCAACAATACCAAGCAAATTCTGCAAAAGAGCATTGTCCTCATAAATACCTTTTGATATCTCAAGCTGTTCTTTGGCTTTATCCCATTCATTGCTTCGCATATGGATTCCAGCCAGAGCGTTGCTGGTAATTAAGCCGTCAGGCGACTCGGCCAAAGCGGCAGTAAACAGGGTTCTGTGGCTTTGCCAATCCTTATTTCTAATAAAAGTTCTGACACCATAAAAACAAATGAGGCCGATGAGGACTAAATAGCCGAGTTTTCTAACAACTCCAATTTTTTCAATGAGTTTAGCCAGCCAGAATGAAGAAATAATCGCAAACCCTAAAGACGGAAAATACATTAGTCTTTCCCCCATAATCGTCCCGATTGGAAATATAAGATTTGAAATGATTAAATAAGGAAACAAGAAAATCACAACTCCTAAAGCAAGTATACTTTTTCTGGTTCTAGGTAAAACCAGGGCCATTATCAGAATAAATAAGACCATGAGTCCTGTTATTGATTGCCAAGAGTTAAATAAATTAGTCACAACCTTAATTGTGTTATAAGAATAGTCAGCCGATAAATTAATCGGCCACAATAATTTTTCCAAATACATGAAGAACACCTTAGTTGCAGTAAAAACCCTTACTGGCCAACCGACAAATTTTAACTGGTTTTCAATAATTGTTGTGGTTATGTCACCAGTAAAATACCTGCCGAGAGCAATATATCTCAAGACTGAATAAACCGCTAACGGTATAGAAAAATATATAAATTTTATAACTGTGCTGTAAAACTTCTTTCCCAGCCAAAGCCATTCAATAAAGAACATCATCGGCAAAATCATCAAAGCCGACTCTTTGCTTGCCAGAGCTAATAACAAAAAGATTCCTGCCAAGATTTTCCTGCCTTTAAGTGAAGAGTAAATCGTGAGTATAGACCAAAAGAAGGCCAACAATTCAGCCCGACCAACTATTGAAGTCACGGCTTCGGTATGTATGGGATGAAACAAAAATAAAATAAAAGACAGGAAAGCTATTCGTCCTGATTTCAAGAGATATTTAACCAACAAAAAAACCAGAAAAGAATTAAGAGCATGAAGAATTATATTAACTATATGAAAACTGACCGGCGAAGAACCAAAAATAAAATGATTAAGCGCGTAAGAAGCCATGGTCAGAGGCCGATAAAGACCTGTTTTGGGCATATTTTGATGATATGGGTAAACCCAGAGACTAAAAAAATTATCCGGATTGGTTAAATCGCCTCGGTTTTGGATTACCGTCACGTCGTCAAAAACAAACTCTCCGCTTATTCCGTTACCGAAAACCAAAAAAGATAAAACAATTGAAAAAACAAAAACCAGCCACAATTCGTGTTTTTTTATAAAATTTATAAACTTAAAATTCATTATTGTAATTCTTTTATAAGCTCCTCTATCAGCCTCCCTGTCTCTGGGTCAAGAGACGAATGTTTTAATCCTTCTTTTAAGTCAGTTAGGGCTTGCTCTTTATTATTAAGAGCAAGATAAACAAGGGCTGAATTATAATAAACACGGGGATTAGCGGGGATAAGGGTTTTTAATTTTTCTATATTCTTCACCGCCTCAACCAAATCACCCCGCTGAGCATAAATAACGGCTAAGTTTTGGTATGAGTAATAAAAATTAGGGTCAATTTCTATGGCTTTTTTGTATAATTGAATAGCTGTCTTAATATCTCCCCTAGCTTGAAAAATACTGCCTAGATTATAATACGGCTGGGCAAAAGTATTATCGCCTTCAGTCGCCTTCTGGTAATATATTTCGGCATTGTTAAAATCACCTTCATTGTAGTAAAAGTTTCCCAGATTATTATTAACTCTGGTACTTTTTGGTTCATATTTGAGAATATTTTTATAAAATTCCGCCTCATTACCCCATAATTTGTTGTGTTGGATGGATTGATAGGAGAAGAATGAGAAATAGGCAACAACGGTAGTAAGTAGTAAGTAGTAAGTAGTAAGGTTTCTAGATTTTAAATAATCAAATAGCTTTACTAAATAATAAGAAATGATCAGCCAAAAGCCGACCATGGGCAGATACAACCAATGCTCATATATAAGAGCGTTAATCGGAGTAATACCGGAAACTGGTCCAAGAGCGATAAAGAACCAGGAAACGCCTAACAACCAAATTCTATAACTAGAATTTGGTTGTTGAATTTCTAATTTCAAATTTCTAATTTCTAAACGGTAGAAACGAACTAAAATATACAAAATACCAACCAATACAGCCGCAACACCCCAAACCGGCCATTGAAATAAAGATGTATAAACCGTCGCACCCCTTTCCATGTGAAGCCCAAGCGGAACAATCAAAAGTTTCAAATATTCCCACAAAATGGAGAGAAAGGTGAATAATCTAACATGCACGTTTTCAGAATATAAGTTTTGTTCGGTGTAAAAATTTAATGTATTTATAAAATTTAAAAGTGTCAGCCGTAATACACCATAGACAATAACTACAGCAAAATAAGGCCAAGTTTTAACTAGGCCCGTTTTAAGAGATTTGACAAAACGATCAGGCGATAAAACTGAAACGTAAAAAGCCAACGCAAGAACTGGAAATATAATTGCCGTTTCACGGCTTAGAAGACTAAAAATAAGAAAAAAAGTAGTAAGTAGTAAGTAGTAAGTAGTAAGGGATTTATTGGTAAAGTTGCCAGAGTTGTCTTTTACTGATTCGGATTTGTAAAAGAACAAGAGCGCCAAAAGCATAAACATTGTAACCAATAAATCACCTCGTCCAGAAATATAAGTTACGGCTTCAGTTTGAAGCGGGTGAACTAAGAAAAATAAAGCAACCAAAAAAGCAAGTGGGTTTCTTTTAAAAACCAGGCGAATCAGCCAAAACACGAGAATACTGTTAAACACGTGAATGTAGTTGCTAAGCAGATGATACAGTAGCGGTTCTACGCCGGATATAGAATAATTAAGAGCAAAAGTAAAAAACAAAAAAGGTCTATAATAATTGCTCTGAAGCCCCACACCGGCCAAAGCACTATTAGAAAACCAAAATTTGATATTATCCCAGCTTGTTGAGTGAACGAAATTATTGTTAATTATCCAATCGTCATCATCCCAAAACAGCTTGTTGTTTAAGTTAAATGAATAAACAAAGCTACCGGCAACAATAAGAATTATAATTGGCAACCAAATATTTCTTAAAACTTTTACATTTTGAATTGTCATTTTAAATTTTGACTTTTAAATTTTAAATTACTTAAAATATTTATTCAAAAATTCTCTTGCCTGTTGGTTATTCTTATCAATTTCTAATGCCTTTATAAACAACGTCCTAGCCTCATCCAGATGGCCTAAATTCATGTTAATCACCCCGAGAATATAGTAATATTGGCTATCTTTCAATCCTGAGTCAATGGCCTTTCTGATATTCTCGTCCGCCAGTTTTTGGTTTTCCATATCGGTATGATAAGCATAGACAAAACCCTTATAAAGATATGGACGTGGAGCTTGTGGATCCAGTTTTATAGCTTCGTCGGCAAAATAAACAGCCGCCTCTCTCCAACTTATTTTATAAAAAAGCAGGGATAAAGTGATATTAAGATTAAACTTGTCTGAATTTGAATTTTTGACGTTTTCAATGGTTTTATCTATTACATCTGTTTCTGAGATGGCAAAGTTGGATATAATTTTTTCGTTGCTTTTAATATTTTTAACCAATATAATCACGTTTTCATTTATATAAACAATCCGCCAATTAGGATCATGGGTTATATTCCCCAAAAAAGCTTCCCCCCAAGGAGTGGCATCAGTATAGGCAAAGAATATTAAGTTGATGCCGTATTTTTCTGAAAATTCAGCCCATTTTTCTTTGCTTTCTTGCATTGGTTTATATGTTTTATTAAAAAACTCCACCGAATATGCTTCCGGCCTATTATCAACAAAAACCTTCTCTTCGGGCAATTGCCACATCAAATAACCGCCGGTATCAAAATTATTAAACATTGGCCCTTTAATTTTGTTGTCCTTGATAAAGTTAACCGCTCTTTTAAGTCCGTTAGGAACAGAGAAACCAAAAATTTTAGAATGGCCTTCTTTTTTATAATAAGAGTTACTAGCCACAAATAAAATCATAAAAATTAGAAACACAATAACTCCCAACTTAAAGCCATAATTGACTCGCTCTGCTCTCACACTGGTCTTTGTTTTTTTAAAGGCATCAGTTAACAAGATCGCTAAAACAGGAAAAGAAGCTAAGGCATATAAGGGCAGATTGCGAAACATTTTAAACCCGGCATAAATAAAGAAAGCCGACACAAGAATTTCAAACAACCGTTGTTTGGCCTTCTTTACGGTTAATAAAAAAGCAAGAGCAAGTACTGCCACGGATAGCTTAAAAATAAAGACCGACAAATTAAATCCAAAAAAACCGGACAAAAAAGCCAGAGTTTGGTTTTCAATAATGCTATAACCATATTCTTTGAGTATATTAAAAGGCAAAAGAGCCCCCTGAAATCCTGCCGGGTTAGCTAGGGTTGCTAAAATAATTAAAAAGAGAATAAAGAATGGTTTTGATTTTTGATAATTTGAGTTTTGATATTGTTTAGAATTTAGAGTTTGGGATTTAGAGTTTATTTTTTTGTCTATTAAAAAGAACAAAAAAATAAGTGGTCCTATGAAAAAGTATATGTGCAGATTAACCCACAGAAGTTGGGCCAAGGGTAAAAACCATAAATAGTAATCGGTATTTTCGTGTTTTGATTTAAATAAAGCAAATAGGAAAAATGACAATATGGCGAAACTGAATATCTCCGGTCTTACTTCTGTCCGAGAAATAAATATTAAAATTGAAAGAATAAACGATATTGTAATAGGCCAAAAGGTGGCCTGTTTTTTAGCAATAAAAAACAGCAACAGAAATGATGCCAAGATAACAAATACTTTAAGCAGAATTAAGCCGGTAAATCCTGCTAAATTATAGACGCCTAAAAATATAACTTCGCTTAACCAGTGATGGTTGGTAAATGAAAAATCTGGCTCGGTATAAGAAAACAGGTTTGTTTTTGGAACTTCCTTTATCTGCCAAATTATTTCACCGACCTTTAAATGACGGCCTATATCCTGGCCGATTGAGTCAAAGTTGTGGACTAGAAAAACAGCCAAAAGGCCGAAGAGGAGAATAAAAATTATACCATTAAGGAAGTACGACGACTGTTTTTCCATCACATTGTTTCTCAAAGACTTTGACATTACCGCTGGCGGTTACGAAATTGCCTTTATCATCAACTAAACGGCCGTATTGAATTTTTGCTGTGAATTCATATGTCTTAAATTTTGGATTTTCCGGTAAGACAATGCTTAGAAGACTTTCTCCGTTAGGAAGAGGCATTTTAGAAAACAGATTAGGCCCAACGGATATATCATCACTGGGAGTTATTGTCCATAAAATATTTCTTGCCGGATTATCAACTCCGGTATAAGTAAATAATGCGCCTTGGTGACTATATAGATCTGGTCCAAGAAACTTAATTTCTCCTTCTAGTTTACAGGTGGCATTATTTAAAAGAAACTCCCACGGAACAGGCCGATCATAAAAGACATTGCCACTTCCTGTAGGCATAGGCACAGGCACACTTGTCAGACCAGGTTTTTTGGTCGGCTCTGGCGACGACGATCCGGTTGGCTTCGGACTTGTTAAATCAGGCGTATTTGTCGGCGAAAATATTTGCCGGTTTGAGGACCAAAATCCACCAAAATAAACAATAGAAAAAACTGCTCCAACTAGAAAAATTAATAAAAATATTTTATTTTTGTGTGTAACCATAATCGTCAAACATTACCAAAAAAAGACTAGAAAAACAAGTTAAACAGAGAGGCAAAAATACTCTTAAATACGGTCGTCCAGAGGGATTTTTTAATCAAGAATTCTGGAGCATTTAGAGGAATATGGATATAATCAGGATCATGTTCTGACTTTCTATAATGACCATAAATGTTAACTTTATACCTATTATTTGAATCCAGCGCTAGGCCGTCATACTCAAACTTCTTACTTGTCTCTCCTGATGATATTTTAAACTGCTTAGTCCAGACAGGATTTGGGGCGTTTATATTGTCTGATATCATAACAAAATAGTCGGCCACTGAACCCACTGGCCAGCCACCAGCAATCGTCCATTCAAAAGTAGGGTAAATGCCATTTATTTGTTTACCGTCAACCGGACTCAAAATATCAACTGGATCAAGAAAAATCAGTTTCGTTTCAGCAGATGGTTTTGTTTCAAAACCATCTTTATCTGCGCCGGCGACATAATAGACATATTCCCCGATTAAGTAATCTGATGCCGGCAAATAAGCAGTATCACCCCTTTGAGCTGGCGGAATAACTCTCTGAATGGACCAGTATCCGCACTCCCCGGCTTCAGTAATCATCCATTGACCGTTAATATCTATGTCTTCACAGCCGATAGAAAGTATCTCTTCAAACCCGGCAATTTTATAGAAATATTGACTCCCTGGTTTTTTCTCATACAAATTAAAATTCTCTATTTTGTCTTTCTCTTTGCTTGAATATTTAAAAACAATCCTTTGGCCAACCTTGCCGTAATTGACAGTAGTGTGAGAAATAAGCCAATCAGCTCTCACATATTCAATTTCCGGCAAATCAGGATTTATTTTGGCCGGAATAGGAGGAATTGGGGAAGGTGTTGACGATGGTGATGGGTTAGCCAAAACAACCGGCGTTGGAGAAACGACCAAACCAATAAGTTCGCCTTCGGGAATAGCTGATACTTCCTTTTTAGAAACAACTTTGACATTTTTCCAGCTAAAATTATAAGAGTCAAACACCTCAAGACTACTAACCCATCTTTTGATATTATTGTTTACCAAATAAACCTTAATATCCCCTTCAGCCCTCAACAAAGTCCCGTCAGAGTAATTAGCAGCCAACACATTAAAAACAAACAGAAAAACTACAGCTAAAATTATGGTTAAAAAATAATTAACTTTAGACATAATATAATCATATCAAAATTCTTCCCAAACCAAAACCCCCTCCTTTCGATCAAAAGGAGGGGGTTGGCTATCATAACCAATCTCATCGTAGATTGGTCAGATAAATTAAGTCTAGATTACCTCTGGAATGTAGGACCATACAACGGCAAGTTCCTTAGAGTACCGATTACTGAAGCGGTATCTATGGCAGTTGTTGCGTTGTTATAGTCAGCAACCCAGTTGATATTTCCGGCAATATCATCTACCAAGGTCAACTGGAAGTAGTCAGCCGCTCTTCCGGTAGCTGATGCTTTGGCATAATTTGTGCCCGGATTGGTTATCTGAACACTAAAGGTCTTTGTGTCACCGGCTGCAATTTCAACATCTGCGTTTGTAAAGTTAAACGTCAATGATGCATCTTTTGCCGGGTTGGCATCAGCTGTGCCTGTAAGAGCACCACTATCAATCGTTGTGTTGTTCTCGTCAAAGATAGTGAAGGAAGTGCTTGTTCCACCCTGGCTCCACTGACCCGAAGCTTGGACTTCAAATTTGAATGAACCTGAACCATTAGCTTCGTTGTCAAACCTTAATGTGGCACCGGGAACTCCTTTAGCTGTAACCGAGAATTTGAATACCACCGGTGTACCAATCAAGTTGTAAGGCGATGCTAAGGCAACTTGAGCAACCTCTGGATAGACTCTGTAGACATATTGGTCGTTTGCGCCAACAACATCTACGACACCAGAAGAATCACCGGTAAGAACTGTGCCTGACCCGTCGCCAACCGCTCTGAATCCATTAGTAAAGCTTCCGTTGAATCTATCAACTATATCCAATGAGAAGTATGGACTTCCTGGTGAAGCGTTGGTTGGAGTTGCGCCTTCAGCTTTAGTTCTCAAGTCTGCATTTACCGAGAGTTCCAAGTTAGCATCCTGTGGTACATAAGGTCGGTTAGCATCAGTATCGCTCCAGTTAAAGTTAACGGAAGCGGCACTACCCATTGATTGACTCTTGGTCAATGTATCGCCAGCTTTGTTCTTATAGGTCAAATGGACTGTCTTGACATTAGCTCCGGCATGGGTATTTTCGGTTGAATCAGATGCGGCAATTGTCAATTTCTCAATATACTGACCCTCGTCTGTAGCACTCAATCTGAACTTAGATATAGGAGCATTGGTCTGACCCCAGTAGACAGCACCTTTTGAAGGACTGCCGGCTGATGTAGCCATAGCCAATGAACCAGAACCGGATACGGTCAAAACTCTAGTCGGAGTTAAGCCGCCATTAATTCCTGAATTACCGGCATTGATAGTATTACTGTCATTATCTAATGCGGTAACATTGCCAGTCGCAGCGATATCAAAGGCATATGTATCGTTTGTGCCTGATACGGCATTGCTGGACAAGTTAGCTCTAACCAACAATGTCTTAGATGTACCGGCTGGAATGCTCCAGTTAAGGTTGGAGAAGGTGATAGTTCCTGTTCCACCAGAACTTAATTGGTTGCTTGTAACCTTATCTGAACCGGCAACCAAAGTACCTCCTGATTCATATAATTGAACCGACTCCATAGCATTAGCCACTGAAACACCGCTATCATTATCTGCGTCAGGAGTACCCTCATCATAAGTATCCGTTGATTTATCAGCGGCATAACCAGTTAATACGAGCTGGGTTACTCTAAGATCTGAAGCTTGAGCCGCAGAAAATGTAATACCAACTACATCAACATTATCTGTGCCTTTTACCTTGGTCTGGCTGGCCGGAGTACCAGCTAAGCTCAAGGTCAAGGAAGAAGCAGCGATTGTAATGTTGTTACCTGAAATATCAGCTCTAGGAACAATGTCTGCCGCGGCAACCGAAGTGTTGGTTCCTGAATATTTCATAACTGTTACGTCACCTGCGTCATCAGAATAATCATCAAGTACAACCTTGAATACTGAATCAGCGTCAATCAAAGTACCACCAAGTGAAGTATCTACATCACCGGTAACTTTGAAGTTATAGGTCTTACCGGCAGCAAGATCAAACACATCGGTAAATATCTCTTGAGCACCTGACTGGCTGTTGGGGCAGCTACCAGCATCATCAGCATCGTTAAAGGCGGTTCCATCTTTCGGACCCATAACAACGATGTTAATATCTGTGTCCCAGATTTTAATATCAGTCAAAGCGTCCCATTCAGTTTGATCGTCGGCATCATCATAGGTGCCATCATTTCCAGCATCAGAACACAGGGTCAATTCTGTCTTTCTTACTTCAATGTTGCTGACAGCAGTCATTGAGTATTCAAGAAGAGTGACATCGGTAACCTGTGTAGCAATTGTTTTGGCATTAGGACCATTGAACACCAAAGTCAATGCTCCGCCCTGTAAGGTCAAGGTGGTGGCATCGCTGGCACTATCCAATGCTGTGTCAGTTACGGCCATTGCGTTACCATATTGATCACCGATTACATTGGTATCAGTGTCATACTCAAAGTAAAGGTCAACAGTCTCGTCTTTCTTACCGGCTATATCGGCGTAAACCTTGAAGATAGCGTTGCTACCTTTAGCTATGAAGTGGCCGGCGCCAAGATCAAACACAAGATAACCGTTTGAAGTTGAACTACCTGCCCACTCTTTGTCCAAAGTCTTTAATTTAACATTGGTTAAATCAGAGGCTTTAATGTTGCCCCCATTAATCATGGTAATTCTCTTTACCGTTCCGCCTTCAGTTGCAGTTGTGTACTTGAATTCGGATACTAAGGCATTTTTCTGGCCAACAGTCGGATTATCTAATACACCAGACTTGGCAACAGTTACAGTACCGGATGAAGCGCCGGAACTGGTAAAGTTATTACCGGTTACAGGCAAACCTGATACTGTGGCTCCTCCTGACAAGGTCACTTCTTTCAACTGAATGGCATTGACATTGCCGGCATTGTTAGCCGCAGCCATTTCAGCAACAAATGACAAATCCTTGGTGCCGCTAACAGGAACATTAACCAAAAAAGTTACCTCGCCTGTTGCGGTTGAAAATACTTTTCCAGAACCTAATCTGGTAGCTCCATCGTAAACGTAGATGTTGTTGAAGTCATCAGTCTCACCAGCGCCCGCTCTCCTTATGGTCAAAGTATTGACTGTTCCACTTCCACTGAATCTGGCTTTCAACATTTCAACACCGCTAGCATTTAAAGTGATGGTTTTGCCAGCTGGGTTGTCTGAAGCAAGCATAACTGACAAAGGTCCAGTTGGAGCTGGGGTTGTCGGGGTTGTTCCTCTTACATAACTTGGTACTTGGTTAACTGATGTATAATCAGAACCTTTGGAATACCAGTTAAACTCATTGCTGTTGATACAGAAAACTTTCTTGAAGAAATCTGCATCATCGGCAACAGCTTGCGCGCCGCTGGTGTTTACCCAGTGAAGCATACCGACATCTTCGCCGGTTGTTTCAACTCCATAGACTTTTTCATCATTGGTTTCACAATTTCTGAAAAGTCCTGAAGTTCCAAATGCATCTCTCGTTGCCGGAGAAACATTTTTAACAGCTGCGAATCCGCCAAGGTGTCCATAGAAGTTAAAGATCGCTGGATTCAAGAATAATCTCTTGAAACCCATTTCATTTACTATATAGACATCTGGATCATCAGATCCGGCTGCGCTGACCACATCTCCTTCTTTGAGGCCGTAATCAGCTGGGGTTGCCGCCATTGCTACTGGAGCAAGATAGGCAACACCTGATAACGACAAAGTGGTCGTTATCGCTGTAAGGGTAGTAAAGACTCTAGCGAATCTTTCCCGACCCTGTTTTGATAAACTAGTCATTTTAATTTTTTATTTATATTGGACTGAAATCGCTTTATCAATCTCGTCTATTAGGACAGGAGGATAAATTATCAATTCCAGAACAATGTTTAATTCACGTAAATTATTCACTAACTTTCTGAACTATACAGAATCTTGTATAAACTGCTTAATCTGCAAAATACAGATCTAGGGCTTATTTTATTCGACCTTCTAAACCATAGAACAAGCAATTTATCGACTCCAAGATTCTAAAATTTAAGTCAAATAGCAAAAGGAAATAAAAATCATTCGCGTCATATTTTTCTTTTCCAGGATTATTAAATTTTTAATGTTCATTCATTGGCCCCCACACTCAGTTAGCGATTAGCGAAGCTGATTTGAGGCATTCGCTAACTGAGTGTGGGGGTTGGCTATCCGCTTCTAGAAATTATCCTTCTTAACTTCCAGAAGCGGAGAGCCGGTAAAATTGATAACTAAAAACAACCAAAACTGGTCACTTTACCTCTTAATTGCAGTGGTCCTTTTATTCATGATTTTGTTACCTTTTTGATTGAAAAGCTATATATATACTAGACAAACAAGCACTAATGAATATTATAGGAAAAACCGCCAAAAGTCAAACCATTAAACTAATCAAAACCAATATCATCAGCTTGATTTGTTAAGATAAACTCAACTCTTCAAGTTTAATTATACTTCATTGTTTGCATACAACAATAGTCAATTGTGGATATCTAGAAAAGCCAGGGGGTGTATATTTTACAGGGTATTTTTAACATGTCAAGAAAAGTGGGGGTGCTTAAAATTTAATAAAAATTAAGACGAGACACAAGCAGCAAACTTTTACAACAAGGGGTAAGAAGGGGTAAGCACGGTAATTAGGCAATAATTAGAAAGTATTGTGAATCAATGCGTGTGTCACCAGTTATGATTGTATCAAAAATAGTGTAAGAAATGACACCATCACACATCACCAAGTCTTATAACTTAAATTAAATGTGTTTTAAATAAACTGTTTAATTTAGGTGACATTTATAAGTTATTAATATTGTCACCAATAATTATGATGACAAATATATTTGTCATCATAAAAAATATGTGTCACCAATTTTGTCACCAAAACAAAACTAATTTTCCGCGTGTGAATAGTAAGTTGCTTTATTATCCACTCTTTTCTTGATCATCCTCATTTTTAACAATTCGGTTAAATTTCTTTTTACTGTTCTGTCTGACAAAGCGCTAAATTCATTGATAATATCTTTAGCCCTAGTATCTGGATATGATTTTATAAAATTAAGTATCTTCAACTTGCTCTGATTTAGCTTGGCTGGTTTATCGCTGACTTTGGGAATGACTGTATTTTTTACAGAAGTTTCATTTTTATCTTTTATCTTTGCACCCTTTGAAAGTAATTTATTCTCCTCCATACGATCCAATTTAATTAATAATAAACATTTTTCTACCTCAAGCAAAAAGGGTGATAACTCAAGTAGCTCTAAGTAGACCATGTCTTGAATTTGTTCCACAAGATCGTCAGAAGTAAAGAGCAGTTTGTGAAAAAACAGGTTGTATTGTGAGACATTGTTTTTATCTGCCGTGATATGCTCAACAAAACCATAAGCCCAAGTAGTAATCTTAATATCCAGCTTATTTCTAAAAAAATTATCCCCTACCTGATTATTTAATTTAACTAGTAAGGTTAGGGTTTTTATAAAATTATTGAGTGCATCCTCTCTGCTCATATTAAGTTTATTTGTAAATTTTTTCTAAATAAGTTTTGAAAAAGTTTTCTATGATTTCTGTTTTTATTAGATTTACCGCTCCGTTTTTTAAATAAACCATGCCCCGTAATCGGCCATCCTTATCTGAAGCGCCAAAACCAAAAAGATATTGATTCGGAATAGTGTCTACTAGGACGGAGGTATCTGTTGCCTGACTTATAATTCCTTTTTGAGAAACGGTGATTGGTTTGGATAGGTTCAGCGTCTTGCCAATAACTAATATTTCTTGGCCGCTTTTATAATTAGCCGAGTTTAATTCGGCTATACTGGAATTGAGAACAGCTGTCTTTAGAAGAAGAAGGCGGATTTTTGGATCCAGGTCAACCAGTTCGCCTTTGACAATTTTGTCATCATAGAAAATTTGATAGACACTTTCTTTAGGCCCCCACAAATCAGTTGTAGTGACGATAAGTCCATCTGATGAAATAATAATGCCGCCACCTTGTCGTATAACACGATCGTTGCTAATGGTCTGGATACCAACTAAGCTGGGTGAGGTTTTTGTGACAATTTTTTCCCATAACTCAGGGTCGGGAACTAGTGTTGAGGTATTGACTAAAACTTCAGTTTTAGGATCAATCGTTCCCGATATGTTGGCTCCAAAAATTACGGAATTAATCGTAAACAAGAACCAAGCACCAATTATACCTCCTAAAATAGCAGTAAAAAATAATTTTAAAAACGATTTTTCCATAAACAAAAACAGGTTTAAATAAGACTATTAAAATATCATAGGGTAGTATAGGTTAATAAAAATTTTGAAGCAATAGACCTGCCTGCCGGCAGGCAGGTAAACTTTCAATGAGAGTTGAAAAGTTCTTTGGCCGTTGACCAAAATTCCTCATGACCTTTAAGTTTCATCCAGTACCACCATTCGGCGCCCCAAAGGTAAAAAGTATCAAAACCAGTTTTAGAAGAAAACTCTAGTATTTCTTTAAATTTATCAATTCCCATTCTTTCAAGTTGAGTTTCAACCGAAGTATTAACTATTGACTGCAAGAGCCAGGGTTCAGTTGAAAGCTCTATAACAATAGCTGGTTTTTCATTTAAAAACATTTCTGTTAAATTGCGCTTTATTTTGAAAAAAGTCGGTGTTATTGGATAACGAAAAGGGCCAATCATTTGATTCCAAACGTATAAATACATGCTTGTACCAAAAACATCTCCTTGTTTATAAGCTTTAAACCAGCGGCCAAACTCTCCGCTGTCGGTTATAATAATCGGCCTTGTTGGGTCAAGTTGTTTTACAAAACTTATTTCTTTTTTCAAAAATTCCTCATCAAGAGAACCGCAAGTTGACCGGCTGAAAAAAGTCAGGTAAGGTTCGTTTTCAACCTGCCAATATTTAATATTGTCATAATTTTTGTAGCGGTTAACCACGGTTTCTATATATTTTAAAATCCTTTCTTGTTTGTATTTTTTCTGTTCACTTTCTACTTTCAACTTTCCACTTTCAGCTTTCAACCATTCCGGTTCGTGGCATTCAGGCCAGCCGGGTAGTCGACGACCAACAGCCAAAACAACTGAAGCTCCCATCTTTTGGGCTTCTTTAATTTGAAAATCTAGTTCTTCAAAATTATATTTGCCGTCTTCTGATTCAGTTAATGGCCAATGAGCTGAAAATCTAAAATTTCTAACTCCAAGATCGTTTAAAATCGCCAGATAAGTTTCCTTCCAGTCAAGCTCTAATTCGTCAGTATGAAAACGACTGAAAGAAACACCATAAATTGGCTCATTAGATGCTGAATTGTCTAAAGATAGAAAAAATAAACAACCCAAAATTACCACGGCAAAGACTATAAAAATTTTGAATTTTTTACCCATGATTATTCAAAAATAACAACAAAAAACCTATTCCCGTTAAGATGATACCAGTTGTTTTTGAAATTAATATTTTTTTGCTTAACTTTTCTTTAACTTCGGTTATCTTTTTGCCAAAAATTACTGCCAACAAGAAAATAAACAAAAATTTAACACCTAAAAGTGCGTTAACCAAAGAAACGTTTCCAGAATTTATTGATAAATAGAGCATGATAAAACCGATACCGGCAAGAAACTTATTAAACACGAACACAGATTTGGATTTACGAGAAACATGCTTCAAAGAAAACATTACTTCTTGACGAACCTCTCTAGATAAAAGGGAACAAAAGGCGGCCCCGATAAAACCGATTCTTGTCCAAAATAAGCCGTTAATAAAGCTGGACTCATTAAATAAATGCTTCATTAAAACATAGTAAACTCCTCCAAATAAACCAGCCAAAACCGCAAAAATAAAAACTTTTTTTTCAATTTGTCCCAATAAGTAAATCCCCAAAACAAAAAACACAAAAGCCAGTGAACTAATCAAAGAAAGAGTGTCTTTTAGAATAATAACTGAAAGTATATAAGTAAAAACAGCGGTAATAGTGCCCACTTGAGTAGCCGCCACAGATATATCGCTTTGCTTGATTACTTTGTAAAAAAATATCAGGCCGACAAAAAAAGCTGCTCCCGAAGAAACAGCGATCAAGAAGTAACTTAAACCCTGCCATGAAACCCCAAAGGGTATAAGAAGCAGGGAAGCAATGCTTAAAATGGAAACGCCAAAAGCGTAGGCATGATATTTTGGAATCTGTCCCACCAGAAGATATTTATCAACAACAAAAACAACAGCATTTATAAAATAAGCTACTAAAGCTAAATATAACCATAACATATAAAAATTATATCAGGTGTTTAAAGTTCCAGCGAGTTAGTTTGGCAAATTTTAGCATATTCATATGCCGATGGGCGAATATGACGTTCAAAAGTTTTATAGTCAACTTCAACCAGGCCAAATCTTGGGCCAAAACCATGATGCCATTCAAAATTATCTAAAAGCGACCAATATAAATATCCCAGAACATCTACACCATCTTGGACCGCTTTCCAAGACCAGTATAAATGATCTTTTATAAATTTTTTTCTTTTTTGGTCAGTCCGATCGGAAATCCCATTTTCGGTTATAAAAATCGGTTTTTTGTATTTTTTCAAATCCAAAAGGCAGTTATAAATACCAGGGGGACATAATTCCCAACCCATATCTTCATTGATATCCTGTTTAGGCACAACCTCACTTTTTTGACCCAAACCAGTCCTTCTGTCCATATGATAATAATTTAGGCCTATGAAATCGTAGTAGGGGGTAGCTTGATCTAAAAAATAGAAGTTTCTTAATTGTTTATATTTCCTCCTCAACCAAGTTGTGAAAATATTTTTAGTATCCGGAACAAAAACATTACTCTCTACTATTCCCACCATTACATTATGCGACGTAACGTCGGGGTCTCGAGGTTCAACCTTTTTTGAGATCCAAGGTTGAACCTCTTTATTAAAACCAGAAGAAGGGGAGTTGTTGTATATTTTTTTTATCTCTTTATAAGCTTCGGTGTGGGCTCTGACAATATTGCGATTAGCCATCCTCCATTCAAAAATGTTCTTGTGTTGCGGTGGCCAAAAGCCCTTTAAATAAGCAAAGCTACTATATACAGTAGTCGCCTCGTTAAAAGTTATCCACAGCCCCACCTGATCTTTTAAGGCCGAAACTACAACCTTAATAAACCTTCTGAACAGCTCCGGAGAATCAGGATTCAACCAACCGCCTTTTTCGGCAAACCAGATTGGATTAGTAAAATGCCAAAGAGTTATCATCGGCTCTATTCCCCTCTCCTTTAATGCATTGACAACATTAATATAGTGTTGTATTTCGTTTTGATTGAATTTCCCCTCTTCCGGTTCTATTCGCGACCACTCAATTGAGAAGCGGTGAATGTTCTGATTTAATTTTTTAACAATATCAAAATCTTCTTCGTACCGATTGTAACTGTCACAAGCCTTACCAGAAATAAAATTATCGGGATTTAAACCTTTTAACTTTAAACTTTCCACTCTTAACTTGGACACCTCCCACTCCGACCAATCATTATGGTTATCCCCCTCTACCTGATGAGCTGAAGTAGCGCTCCCCCATTTAAAATTTTCTGGAAATTTAAAAACTGACATTATCAATTAATTTTACCCTAATTTAATTCAAAACAAAAAGCGGCTTACTTTGCCGCTTGGGTTTTTATGTTTTCAATACGCTGGTCTCTTTCACTTTGAGACACATAATATTTATTTAAAAAATCAATTGCCACATCTGGACCGACATAAGCTAACGCTAATAAATCTGCCGCCTTCTCGGCTACGATACTCTGCCTAAGAGTCGGATTTTGGCTATGACCCATTTCATGAGCAATTACAAAGCGTCTTTCTGCTTCATTTATTTTTTTATAAAAATTATAGTCAATGAGTATATAGTAGACCAAACCGACATCATCAAAAAACAGATAACTTGGAGTTTTAAGATAATCTTGTCCGACAGAAAATATTCTGCCATTACTTAAATTTAATTTTTCCAAACCGTAATATGGTCCTACGGACAAAATGACTTCCTCGTTAAAACCCAGATCAGACCTAATTTTGTTTACAAATTCTTGGTCTTCTGAGGTAGGTATAATTTTTTGTTTTTTTGATTGGGCTTCTAAAACCATTGAACCTGACACCAATATCACAAAAATGACTAGAAAGATTAGCTCTGTTCTTTTTATAAACATAGTCCCCCTTTGAATTTTAAGGTACCAAAATAAACTTAACTAGATAATAAAATAAAAATAAATCTCCGTCAAACAACACAAGAGATTACTGTTGTGGCGGTGTTTCCACGCCAACTAATTCAATGTCAAACAAAAGAGTCGCTCCTGGCGGGATTACTCCGCCGGCGCCTTGGTCGCCATAGCCCAAATGAGCTGGGATAATTAATTTCCTTTTACCTCCAACTTTCATACCCAATAGACCTTCGTCCCAACCCTTAATAACTGTTCCGGTTCCCAAAAGAAAAACAAAAGGTTGGCCACGATCGTAAGAACTGTCAAACTTGGTTCCATCCTGAAGTGTGCCTAAATAGTGAGCTGCCATAGCATCACCGTTTTTGGCAGCAACTCCTTGACCGACAACCATGTCTTGATATTCTAAACCGCTGGGAAGTTTGACCCAGTCATTGTTTGTCATGGAGTCGTCAGAAACTGAGTCCGGAGCAGCCGGTGTTGGAATACCAGCTTCGTCAGAAGCATTTCTCATTTTATTAACAAAAAACCAAGCCGTAACACCTACTAAAACAACTACTATCACATAAATAAAAATGTTTTTCATATTTAATGTATTATCAGTTTTTGACCGAAGGATAAAGATCTGGATCTATAACCCTTTCAAAGCAAACCATTCCCGAACCATGATTCCAAACACTATAAGAATCAGGGTAAGGCTTACTGTCAACAACACTGACCGGCCTCTGTGCTGATTCAAACAACGTTTTGGTGTCAGCTTCAGATGAAGAAGTGCTGAAATTAGCGCATAATTTAAAACTTAAATCTCCAATAACCACATACTCATATCCCCGGCCAGTTTCTGGATCAACTGGAACGATAAAACCACCGATCGGATCAACCAAGTCATTTAGGTTGTTAGGTAAATATTCTTTTCTTTGCCAATAATTTATAATCTGCCATTGGATGTTCTGAAGATCAGAAACCCTTCTTTCATCAAACCGTGTTAATCTTTGGCTCTGAGGTGTTCCAGCTATAAAAAATCCTGATCCGATTATAACAATAACTACAGCAATAACTGTCCAATCAAATATCCTAATAAATTTGTATTTCTTCTCTCTAAGTTCGGACAGATAGTGAACAAAAACCGAACCAGCTATAAAAAGAATGGAAAAAACCTTTAGAATAAACCTTTGAGACAACTCCCCTTCCAAGAAACTCCTTAACAAGGCAACTAAATCTCCTATAATAACCAGAGCGGCCACAAACAAGGTGAGATACAAAAGCCATTTTCTTATTTTTAACTCCTTTTTTTCTGGATTTTTAGAAACATCTTTATTAAGAAACCAGGAAACCCAGACAAAAACAGGAAAAACAATAACAAATGTAGCCAAGGCTGATCTCATCATGCTTAAATACCCGGAACGTGAAAAATAAGGATCTGAAATAATATCAGGGAAATTGACATTGATACACTGAAATATAACTATTCCCAAACTAACCGCGCTGGCAACAAGAGTGATTATAGCTAAAAGATGAAGGAAAACATCGCGGGGCAAATTTGTATTTTTCATATTAATTATTTTTTAAGCTCTTCTTCTATTATGGATTTAAAGATAGAAAACGGCTGAGCCCCGACTAGTTGACGTCCATTGACATAAGTAGTAGGCGTACCACTAACACCAGCCGCGGAACCGTCGGCAAAATCCTTAGCCACCTCGTTCTTATATTTCTCCGAATCCAAACATTGATTAAATACTGGCTGGTTTAAACCAATCTGACTAGCCCATTTTTTCAAGTCTTGAATAGTATAGGTAACCGTCCCCTGACCCAACTTGTCTTGTTCTCCAAAAATCTTGTCATGCATTTCCCAGTACTTATTTTGATCTCCGGCACATTGAGCCGCTTGAGCTGAAGCTCCAGCCATTGGGTGAAAAGATAGTGGATAGTCTCGGTAAACAAATTTAACTTTACCGGTATCAATATATTCTTTTTTGATTTGACTTAATGTATCCCGCCAAAATACTCGGCAGAAAGGACATTGATAATCACTGAATTCAATTATTGTAACCTTGGCCTTTTCGTTGCCAAGAATAGGATCGTCGTCAATTGAAACTTCCGCCTTAATCGTTCCCAGTTGATCACCAGTCGGTATATTGGCAGAGCCGTTTTTCAAGTTGCCATTGTTGGCATATAAAAAAGAACCAGAGATCATAACTCCCGCGACCAGAATAGATAATGCTAAGAAATTTTTTTCAAAAAATTTCCAAAAAAATAGTTTGTTTTGTTCCTGCCCTGTTTGTTGTTCTTGTTCCATAATAATAAATAATACTACTTTTAAAATATTTATCAAATCCACTTATTCTTCTTCAGCCAGATAATGGCAACAGCAGAAATAATAACCATACCGCCGGAAAGCCACCAGAACATATTTGGATGATCAGCTAACGGTAAATAAGTTAAATTCATTCCATAGATAGAAGCAAAAAGTGATAATGGCAATAATATTGCTGTAAAAACTGTGAGTATTTTAATAACATAATTTCTCCGATTATCTAATAACGAGCTAGAGGTAAGGTGAAGAGAATCAGTGACCTCTCGGTGGGTTTCAACAAAATGAAGAGTTCTATTATAGTCAGCGATTAAATCTGAGATATAAGGCTTAATTCCTTCTCCCCAAAATTCTAGGGTAGTATCATGCATTGCTTCCCACACAGCTTTTTGCGGTTTCAGGGCTCTTATAAAATCCAAAATCTGCTTTTTGATATAGGTGATGTTTTCTATAATATTATCATCAAAGTCTTTAAAAATACGGTCTTCAAGATCATCAATGGATTTTTTAATTTCGTCTAACTCTGGAAACATTTTACTAAAAAGTTTTTTATTCAAATAATGGAAGAGGTGTCCTGTTGTTTTATTAAGATAGTTGGTCAAATTTTGTTCTGCCTCTTGAAATATATTTTCAAAATCTGGAAAATCTTGATACCTAATCGTAATCAAGGTATTTTTTGTAATTAAAAAATCTATCTCTACAGACTGTATCTGTTTTGATCTATGGTAAAAATTTGGGAAATGAAGTATCAAAAATAAATATTCCCCATAAGATTCAAGGAGCGGATGATAGGTTGGGGTTTTGATTTCTTCAAGAATAAAATGGTGAAATCTAAAATTATTCTCCAAAAATTTTATATCTTGATCTTTTGGTTTAAAAATATCAATCCATTTTAACTCATTCAATTCTATAATTTTCATATATTCCATCTTACAATTTAACTTCTAAAATAACAAAATTATACTATGACATTATTTAATAAATTAATAATTTAATATAAAATTTAAAAATAAATTAAATATAATAAACATTAATAAACATTAATAATGAATCCTTAAAGATTTATTAATCTCATATAATATTTATTATTCCCTCTATCCAACCTGAGATTTGACGAGCCAACATTGAACTTGACCCAACTCTTACTCTTAAAAATCCGTATATTTTATCAATGTCCAGATTTTTATTAACCTCTCTATCAAGTTTTTGATTTTCCTCTCTATTAAGTTTTTGGTTATCCTTAAAGACAGCGTTACTTTTTTGAAAATAAATATGATGTAAAAATCTTTCTTTTGGATACCCTACGGCATTAGACCAATATCTAATGACATCTTTTAACAAGTTCTCGGATGCGACTTTTTTATTCTTCAAAAAAATATCAAATTTGATTTCTTCGTCTTTTATTCCGCCTGCCTCTTTAAGCCATTTTAAAAATAATTTCATAATATCCGGATCTGAGCTTGAAAACATAACTCCATTTTTAAAATCATCTTTATTTTTTTTCAGCCAATATAAAATTATTCCGATCAGCCATAACTCTCTTCTAGAAATTTGACCGATGTTTTTAGATGATGAATTCTTTATTTCCTCAATCTGTCTTTCTATGCTCAAACTTTTTTTAGCCGAATTGGCTTTAGCAATTTTTTCACGCTTATCTTTTAATTTTTGAGTTTGGTAATCGGTCAATTTAATACTCTTTAACCAAGAAGATAAAGTTGATTTAGGAATTTTTATCCTTTCTTGTATTTCCGAGTACGAGAAACCCTTCTTCCTTAGTTCAAGAGCAGTCTGTTTCTTAAATTTTTGTAAAGGTTGAACTACGTTTTTCATAACTAATAATATAGTATCATAGTTCAATATCATACGCAAATAATACTTATAAACACTGTATTATATTAAAAAAGACCCCTTAAGGTCTTGCTACTTATATATTTATACCGGCTATTTCTTTGAGTTTACTTCTTAATAGCCAAATTAAGTGTGAATTGCCTCTACCGTAAACATCTGGAATGCCTAAGATTACGATTTTTTTCTCTTTTAAATCAAACTTTTCTTTTAATTTACTGCTATGTCTGCAGGGTGGTCGGCCGTTACTCCATTCAGTTTCATTCATCGCAATAACAACATCGGCCCAGTTAATCAATTCCTGAGCAACAACCTGTTTTCCGTCTTGATGAAAGAGTAGTCCTGCTGATTTAACTTCGTATTCTTGAGAATTAATAAATAAATCTTCGGCCGTTCTACTTCTTGAAACATTATGAGTACAAACAAAAAGAATCTTTTTCTTTTCTGGCATATCCTATTATTCCTGGTATTTTAGAACTGATTATATCTTATATAAAACATCCAACTGGTCAAGTTAGATATTTTATATATGGACAGGTTAGGTTGAGCTTGCCGAAGTACTGGCGACTTTGGGCTCAAACCTTTCAGTGGTCAAGCCCCGTAATGCTTATTTAGACTAACTACATTTTACCATAACGATGGGTCTTGAACACCACAATTACTTGACAATATTATATGAATATATATAATGTAAAATATGTTACTTAAAAGAGGTCGTCATATTCCAAAACAGTTCCATGTCTGGGCTATGAAATGGTTTAGAAACGAAAACGAGAAAGACTTGGGCTCTCTCACAAATGCCCGGACTAATCAGCATGTAGAATTTGAGCATTGCCTAAAGAAGATTAGCAATATTATTGACATGAGAGCGGCAGAAGAAATCAGCGAGGAAGAATTTAGGACTAAGAAATTAGAATTACTAAAAGACAAGCACCGGCTCGAAGAACTGATGAATGATAACGGCGATCAACTGGAGAAACTGCTTATTAAAGCCGAGAAGATATTTAATTTTGCCGAAACAGCAAAAGCCGGCTTCGCCGCCGGAAGCCCGGAACAATGTAAAAGGATATTGGCCGATTTAGGATCGAACCTCCAATTACACGACAGAAAACTAAGTATTACCATAGAAAAACCGCTTGTGGCGCTTAAACCTGCCGCAAAAGCAGTAAAGGAGATTCACGCCCCGTTAGAACCTCGCAAAAATGAGATAACTGCAGACGAATTAGAGGGTTTGTATGCCTCCAATCCAATAGTGCTACCGGGCTAGGGCTCGAACCTAGAGTCTTCAGGGCCAGAACCTGACGTGTTACCAGTTACACCACCCGGTAATTGCTTTATTAAATCTATCCTATTTTACAATAAAAACGGCACCTTTTCAATGTTTTTATTGACTTAGGTTAAATTCTCTTATATCTTCAGTAGAGTTTGTTTGACAAGGGGCTAGGCGTGAAACAAGAACTAAAGAAAAAGTTGAGTAGGTTTTATACTAAAGAGCAGATACAAATTAGGGAACTCCTGAATAATTTAGGTTTTGCCGCTTCATCTGTTGATATAATAGTTCTCAAAGATATTACTCTTGAAAATTTTAAAAATAGGCAATTTGATGTTGAATGGATGCCTATAGATGGGTATAGCTTACAAGAAGAGGTGCTGGCTCAAATGGAAATTAAAAATAAAATCCCAGTTACTCCGGTTGAATTTATAGGCGCTCTTTCAAAAATGGAAAATATGGATGAAGTTAGTAGAATCTGTCTGTTCCAACTTAAATTGGCTGGGTCCACCGAGCTCAGCTGGGTTCATCTAACAGCAAACGGCTGGATACAACGAACGATTTGTTCCATATTCTCCGGAGACGGTTTCGGACCGCACTGTTTGTTTGCGGTAAAACCAAAGAGCGTCTAAGACGCTTTTTTAAATTTTAAAATTTTCTTAAACTTTTAAAAACCTTCTTATTGCGAAAAGGCTCGAAACAACACCTAACAATATCCCAGCCGATAACACCAGAAAAACATATTGCAAACCATTGGAGATAAAATAGCCCATCAAACTGGCATGGGGCATTAGGAGTTCTATTTTGGGCGAAGCCAAGTAAACCAATGGATAGAATAACAACAATGTCACCAAGGCCGCAAAAACACCATACAATCCACCTTCAACTAAATATGGCGCCTTGATATGCCAATTAGAACCACCGACTAAACGCATTATCTCTATTTCCTGCTTCTGATTATAGATAGTCAACCGAATAGTATTGAAGGTTATTAAAACAGCGATTAAAGCTAAGGCCATAGTTAGTGTAAAACCCCAATTCTGGATTGCGCCTGATATTTTCTGGACGCGACCTATCACTTGCTCATTTTCATAAAAGTTAATTTTATCAATCAAGCTTCTGAATTGGTTGGCTTCCAAATAAGTAACGATGGTGGCGTATTGTGAAGGATCAGATGCCTCAACATTTAAAGACGCTTGTAATGGATTACTGTCCAGTTCAGCCAAGGAATCCTGAATTAAAACATCACCGGCATGATTAGCTTTGAAATCTTCTAATGCTTTTTCTCTGGATATATACTCAACAGACCTAATATCTCCCCTGTCCTGGAGTTCATCTTTGACTTTAATTATTTCTTCTTCTCCTGCGTCTGAACGAAAGTAAACAGTAACATCAACCTTCTCGTTTAAAGATGATACGACCTTAACTGATAAAAAGTTAAGGCCCATCAAAGCCGAAAATAAAACCAGGACTAAAACCATAATCGCAGTCGTACCCAAGCTTAAATAACTGTTTCTTTTGAAATTTTTCCAACCCGCCCACCAGATACGTTGCAAACTTTCCTTCATATACTTTTAACTTATATTATGTATTTACCTGCCTCAATTTGGTCCCTGACGATTTTGCCGTTTTCCATTGATACCACCCTCCGGCCAATTGAATTAACCACTTCCCGATTATGTGTTGCCAGAATTACAGTTGTCCCCAGTTCATTAATCTTTAATAGTAATTTTACCACGTCGTAGCTATTTAATAAATCAAGATTGCCAGTTGGTTCATCAGCCAAGAGTATGGTTGGTCGGTGAATCAAAGCCCTGGCAATAGCAACACGCTGACGCTCACCGCCAGACAACTGATTAGGGAAGTTGTCTGCTTTATCTGATAACCCGACAATATGAAGAACCTTTGGCACATCATCGGATATTTCCTGTTCTGACGCTCCGCAAACTTCCAAAGCAAAAGCCACGTTTTCAAAGGCGGTTTTGTTGGTTAGCAGTTTAAAGTCCTGGAATATAGTGCCGACTTTTCTTCTTAATACGGGCAGGTCTTTATCGGGAATTTCGGCTATACTGATTCCATCAACTACAACCTCTCCTTTATTGGGCGTGATTTCTTTGGTCAAAAGTCGCAACAAAGTTGACTTGCCTGCCCCGTTTGGACCAATCAAAGAAACAAATTCACCATACTTAATATGCAAATCAATGCCGTTTATGGCTTCAAATTTATTGTCATAAGTTGTATAAACTCCTTTATATTCAATCACGATTTATTTTATAAATTTATCCAATTCACCGTCCAACACCTTGTCCGGCTGTAAAGATTTAACTCCAGTCCGGTGATCCTTTACCATTTGATAAGGATGCAGGACATATGATCGTATCTGACTGCCCCACTCTACCGAGCCAGATTTAAGCTCTGGCTTAAGGTCTGACAGTTCTTGTATTTTAGCTTGTTCAAGCTTTTGTGCCAAGCGCGAGTATAACAACTGCATGGCTTTGTCTTTATTTTGAGCTTGAGATCTTTCTGATTGGACCGAGACGCTAATACCGGTTGGCACATGAGTTACCCGAACTGCGGTCTCAAGTTTATTTACATTCTGTCCTCCCGGACCAGAAGAACGAAAGGTGTCTATTCTTAATTCATTTGGGTTAATTCTGAATTCCGGAGTTGTTATAACTGGCATTATTTCAACCAGAGCAAAAGAAGTATGGCGTAAACTCTTGGCCGAAAAAGGAGAAATCCTGACTAGCCGATGAACACCAGACTCGCTCTTTAATAAGTCATAGATATTATTTCCGGTTATTTCAGCAACTGCGTTTTTGATGCCCCTGGGCGAGCCTCGGGCTTTAGCCTTTTGTTCGCCGAAAGATTGATGCAGTATTTTAAAATCAAAACCCTGCTTCTGGCAAAAACGATGATACATCCTTAAAAGCATAGAGGCCCAGTCTTGAGCGTCAACTCCTCCGGCTCCAGAATATATATATAGTAAGGTCTTATTGGCAACTTGCTGCATTATCTAATAATTATATAAAAAATATCTATTTTTTCAAGAACTTGCTTAACATTGTTTTTTGTGGTTATATGATATAAATTTGCTCATTGAAAAGGGGTTATATGCGATCAGCCGTTAGGGCTCTGATGTTTTGGATATTTATAGTTATCATCGGTTTGACTTTGTTTAACCTTTTTTCCAGCACCTATTCAGGAATGATTTCCTACGACTCTTTTATAGCCAACGTTGACCAAGGCAACATACTTTCAATACGGATCAACGAAAACGGAAAAATTTCAGGCACTTTTAAGTCAGCGGTTAACAAAAGCGGGGCATTCTCAACTGAAACTTTCAGACTAGATCACGAATCTCTGGCCAAATTAATTGAGCACATAAAAACAAAGAGTCCGAATGTTGGCATAAATTTAAAATCCGATGGATCTGGAGGTTTTATGACTTTTTTATATTCCTGGACTCCGATACTTTTAATTATTGGTTTCTGGATATTATTCATGCGCCGAATGAGCGCCGGTGGAAATCCCGCTCTTTCATTTGGCAAATCAAAAGCCAGACTTAATACTAATACTGATAAAAAGATTACTTTTGCTGATGTGGCTGGCATTGATGAAGCCAAAGAAGAACTCCAAGAAATAGTTGAATTTCTCAAGGAACCGCAAAAATTCCAACGCTTAGGCGGTAAAATCCCCAAAGGCGTCCTCTTGATGGGTCCACCCGGAACAGGCAAAACACTACTTGTTAGAGCCGTAGCCGGCGAAGCCAATGTGCCATTTTTTTCAATTTCCGGATCTGATTTCGTTGAAATGTTTGTCGGAGTCGGCGCCAGCCGAGTCAGAGACTTATTTGAACAAGGCCAGAAAAACTCTCCTTGTATATTGTTTATAGACGAAATTGATGCCGTTGGCCGACACAGAGGTGCTGGTTTAGGTGGCGGTCACGATGAACGGGAGCAGACTCTTAACCAACTCTTAGTTGAGATGGATGGTTTTGAATCTCACACCGGCGTTATTCTGGTCGCCGCTACCAATAGACCAGATGTTCTTGATCCGGCTCTTTTAAGGCCCGGTAGATTTGACCGCCGAGTTGTAGTTAACAGGCCAGACCTTAAAGGACGAGAAGGTATTCTTCAAGTTCATACCAAAAAAATCCCATTAAGCGATAACATTAATTTAAATGATATTGCCCGCGGAACAGCCGGTTTTACTGGAGCTGACCTGGCTAACCTAGTTAACGAAGCAGCTTTGAATGCTGCACGCTACCATAAGCTGTGAATTACGAAACTCCCTTTTAATAACTAAACTTGATAAAATACAAATGGCGTCA
>MGKE01000004.1 GCA_001794635.1 Candidatus Yanofskybacteria bacterium RIFCSPLOWO2_01_FULL_39_28
TTAAACTACTGCTAATGTGCCACGCTTCGCGTGCCTCTTTCCTCTAAACTAATTACTACGCTCCACCAATGTACTAATTCAATGGACTCGGTTGTGCGAAACTAAATTTGGGGAGGAGATGATTCGCAAAACCTCGGCTGAATGTTTTTTGAAATTCGGCGAGATTGGGAATTCTGCCCGCCCGCAGGAGGGGTCGGGGGAGGAATGCGGGCGGGTTTTGTTGGGGTTATTTAATTGATATTTAAGAACATTAGATTGAATTTTCTATTAAAATTTGCTATATTTATTACACTACATGACTGCAATAACCACGCTACAATTTGTGTTAATTACAATCTTGATTGCAGTTTTTGCGGTCCTTGTATTTTCTGTTGCTTATAGACGTTTTAAAAAAAGAGTTTTAATACCAGAGCCAAGGATGCCACAATTTAGAAATGAGCCACCGATGCCTCAACACCGTGCAATTTTTGTAGATTTGTCTCCAAAATCAGCTCAAGTTGTAGAATTGGCTGTAGAAATTTGGCGAATACAAAATAGATTAATCAAGGCAAGTTCGAATTTAGAGGATGTACAAAAAAGAGGACTAGAGTCGTCAGTTCAAAAATTGCGTAAATATCTTGATAATTTCCGAATTGAAATAATTGATCATACAGATCAAAAATATAATGAAGGATTGAGCGTAGACGTTTTGTCCTTCGAAAATGACCCGAGTGTGACAGAGCCGATGATAAAAGAAACCGTAGAACCAACGATTATCTGTCAAGGTAACGTCGTAAAGAAAGGTAAGGTTGTTGTTATTAAAAGCAATTAATTTTTTATGAGTACACAAAACATACAAATTGGAATTGACCTAGGAACAACAAATTCAGAAGTTGCTGTTAATAATAAGGGCAATATAGAAATTGTAAAAAATATTTTTAATGATGAATATACTCCATCTGTTTTTGGTATAGGAAAATCTAAAAATAAAGTTGTTGGTAAAGTTGCCTACGAGAGACTTTATAAAGATCCGTCACCAGAAGAATTTTTAAATAATAAGGGTGAAATTAAGAGACTTATGGGAACTTCTGAGACAGTAAATTTTCCTCGAACAAACGAAGATATGACTCCTGAGCAAATCTCTTCTGAAATTTTAATAAGTTTAAAAGAAGATGTGGCAAGAAAATATAAGGATATTTCAAATATTGGTGCGGTCATAACCGTACCGGCTTATTTTTCTGTGCTACAAGCTGAAGCAACAAAAAGAGCTGGAAGTTTGGCAGGATTTAAGCATGTGGTTTTGCTACAAGAACCAATTGCAGCAGCTATGGCCTATGGTTTTATGAATTCTCAAAACGAGAACTGGCTTGTATACGATCTTGGTGGTGGAACATTTGATGTTGCACTTATATCATCAAAGGATGGGGCTCTGTCAGTATTGGGACATAACGGTGATAATTTCCTTGGTGGTAAAAACTTTGATCTAGAAATTGTGGATAAGATTATTGTACCCGAAATATTAAAAAAATATAAAATAGAAGATTTTAATCGAGGTAATAAAAAATACGGTACTGATTTTGCCAAGCTAAAAGGTCAGGCGGAAAAGGCAAAAATTTATCTCTCACAGCAAGAAGAGACAACTATTGAGGTAGAAAATATTAAAGATGATTCAGGTGAAGAAATATATTTGAATATTCCATTTACTAGAAAAAAGTTTGAGGCACTGATTAAGCCATTTGTTGATAAAACTATAGAATTAAGTAAAGAAACTGTTAAAGAAGCTGGTATTAATCATTCATCAATTGCCAAAATTATTCTTGTTGGTGGTCCAACAGTAATGCCTTTCATACAAAAGAGACTTGAATCAGATCTAAAAATTGAGGTTGATAAATCATCCGATCCATTAACTGTAGTTGCGAAGGGGGCTTGTATATATGGTATAAGTCAAAAAATACCTAAAGATTTACTAGAGAAAAAAGAACAGTCAGATAAGTCTATCATGTCTTTACATCTGAACTACGACACCTTGACCTCTGAGACAGAAGAAATGGTAGTTGGTGTTGTAGAAAATTTAAAAGATTCAGACGCAGAATATTATATTCAAATACAAGGTGAGGGCGGATTTTTTAATGGCACAAAGCAAAAAGTAAAAGGTGGAAAATTCAAAGATGTTGTTACCTTAGAACGCAATAAGACTAATATTTTTTGGATCTATCTATTTGATAAAAAAGGAAATCCTGTCGCAATAGATACTGATTCTTTTTCTATTACTCATGGATTGTCAGTTTCAGGAGCTCCTATCGCACACTCAATTGGTGTCGGTGTCGCACGTAGAAATTACTCGGGTGGCAAAACAACATCTTTAATTGAACAATTTGATATTTATTTCGAAAGAAATAGCATTCTTCCTTTGAAGGAAACTAAATCATATAGAACAACAAAAAAATTAGTAAAGGGTGACAAAGAAAATGGACTTCCGATAAAAGTAAGAGAGGGTGAATCTTTAAATCCTGAACAAAATGAATTTCTTTGCGATCTAAAATTAACAGGTGAAAACTTGCCGTATGACCTTCCTGAAGGCACAGAAGTTGAAGTTACAATCATAATGAATGAATCGAGAGAAGTGACTGTAGAGGCTTTTATACCATCTATCGATCTTACTTTTAATGCTCGAGGAACCGAATATGCAGAAATTTTAGATATTGAAGAAATGGAAAATCAATTTAATACTCAATCAGAGCGTGCGGAAAAACTTGAAAAAACATGCAACCCTGAAGAAAAATCAAAGCTGAATAATCTTATTAAATCTGCAGGTGCGAGCTTGGAAGCTGGAAAAGTTGATGAGGATGAAAAGAGAAAAGCTGACAAAGAATTAAGGGAATTAAAAAATAAGCTTGATCAAATGGAGCAAGTAAAAGAGCTTCCTCAGTTGAAAATTGAATTTAATGAGTTGACGACATCAATGATTCAAATAATGAATGACTTTGGTGATCAAAAAGACAAACAGATTCACACCGATCAATTATCTATTTTAAAAACTGAAGGATATGAAGCGATAGAAAACGAAGATAAAATATTACTGTCCAGAGTAGTTGAACAACTCAACGACCTAAAACAAAAAATAATACAATCTAATCCTGCGTGGTGGCTGTATCAGTTCAAAAATATGCTCCAGCAAGACCATCAATGGATCAGTGAGAAGGAATCCCAGTACTATCTACAAAAGGGTCAGAGAGCAATTGAAGCTGGTGATACTGAAGAATTACAAAGATGTGTCCGTAGTCTCTTATTATTACTTCCTGTAAGCGAGCAGGCTGAAGCGAAAAGTGGTATGTCAGGAATAACAAATTAATTATGTCAAACTTACTCAAAAACAATGCATATCACATACTTGGACTAGATACCTCTGCAACACAGAAGGATGTTTTGAAACGTTCAAAAGATATCATTAAATTGATACAAATAGATGATCTTCCTCACTACGATTTTGATATCGATGTTTTTGAGAATTTTAGAACAGAAGATACAGTAAAAGAAGCAGTTCACAAACTGACATCACCTAAAAAACAAATCAAGGATTATTTCTTTTGGTTTAATATTGCAGATAGTGTTGACGAGCAAGCTGTGGGCATATTAAGAAAAAATGACCCGGAAGGTGCAGCTCGTGTTTGGGAGCATCACTCTGAGGGCGATTCAACAAAGGCAATTTTTTATAAAAAGAATTTAGCGATCCTTTATTGTCTCTTAATATTTAAAAAAGATGATGAGCACTATTTAAAATCTTCTCTTAAGATTTGGCACGAAATTCTAAACTCACCTAAATTTTGGCCAGCTTTTACAAAAGTTTATAAACTCAACGATGAACTAAATACGAGCCAAGAGACTGTCACTGAATTCCAAAAACAGTGCGTGTCTTATCTTTCTGATTTGTATACCGAGATTGCCGGAGCAAGAAAGGATAACAAATATATTGCTCAATTTTCAAGCGTTTTCAATATGAAGGGCGATAAGACATCAAAGACAGTCCTTTCCCCAATTTTTGATGCCATGACAGTCGCCATTGAAAAATTAGAATCAATAAAAGTTGCTGAAGACGGCGTCCTCGATAAAGAAGAAAGTGCTTTTCTAAAAGAAAATGTAACCATAATTCAAAATGGCTGTAATAAATTGATTGAGTTGGGTCTTTATGATGATAGTCACACAAAAGTTATCAGAGATCGGGCCGCAGCAGCATTAAGGTCAATTAGTATTGATCTTAATAACCATTTAAATGAAACAAGTGTGGCACTAGGACTTAGTAAAATTGCTGATAAAATTTCAGGAACAGAGGGCTTTAAAAATAAACTACAAGAAGACCTTAAACAAATCCAAAAGAATGATGACCACAATAAAAATGAGGAAAAATTCAAAAAGATCACAGACCCAATTCTCGAAGACTTTAAGAACGGTAATGCCGAGCGCGCGCTGAAATCAATAAATGAGCATATATATAACGACACAACTGAAGAAGCGCTCAAGAAAGAATTGCGAGAATTAAAAGAGATCATCGAGGCTAGAATTGCAAAACATGGAAAGCCGGCCGGAACGCCTAGCATGGGTACTTTTAATACTGTAGGCTTTAAAATGTACGGCGATACAAATTACTTTGTGGTTTTATTTATACCACTCATTCCTATTTCTAGATGGTCTTGTGAAGATCATGGGGACGGTACGTACACTTTTTATGGGAAACTTGAACTTACGCAGAAACAAAAAAACTGGCGGACTGTGGCGATTATAATAATCATTGGCCTAGTAATTTGGGGCTTTAATTCCTAACTATGGAAAATAAAGATAAAATAAATTTTGATTTAAATTTCCTAGACGAAAATATTAAGGAAAAACCCAAACATAAGGCTGAAAAAAAGCCAGATTCTTCGTCGGGAATGAGTAAATATCAAGCTATTGCTGTTGTTGTACTTATTGGAGCGGTAATCACGATAGCGATTGTGGCAGGTGGGGAGAATGACAGCTCGACTGTCGCAACAGATAATTCTACCTATACTTATAGCGGCGATTCAGCCGCAGATTTTGAATCGATTGTTCCGGTCGTAGAAGAAAAAAAGGAGGAAAAAAAGACCACTACAAAAAAGACTGCTGCGATAGTAACGCCTCCGGCACCAAAGACCAATGAAGAATACTGCACTGATATGAACGGTCCATACGGAACCTACAATGCATCTGATAATTCTTGTGGTTGTGCCGCCGGCTATTATTATGGTGTGACCTCGAAACAGTGCGTTAGTTTGGTAACATCTAGAGATGAGAGCTGTTCTGCAAAATATTCAAATACCAGTTTTCTAAAATATGACACAGATGGTAAAACGAATATTTGTGATTGCAAGGCAGGGTATGATTGGAATAATGATAGAACCGCGTGCTTCACGCCGGCATCATTTAGCCAATCCTGTAAAACTTCTTATGGCGAAGGAAGCTACTCAAGCCCATCGTCTACTGACGGTAAGCGATACTGCGATTGTAGCTACGGGTACGATTGGGATATAGGGCAAAAATCATGTGTGACAACTGCCTCCATAAATCAGATTTGTGAACGAGACGTGGGCCGAAATAGTCGATATTCAGGCACGATCACAGATGGAAAGTATAATTGTACCCAACCGTACTAAATATGGAAAATAAAGAAAAAATTGATTTTGATTTGAATTTCTTGGATGAGAATACCAAGGAGAAACCCAAGCAACCACCAAAGCAAAAGAGTGGTGATTCAAAAGATCCAAATTGGGTTTATCACAAAGATACTCCGAGGGGAAAAACTCCTGATTCAGGTTCTAGCGGCATGAGTGATTCTGCTAAAAAATGGGCTTGGGGAATTGGGATTGTCTTACTTTTTATTGTGATTGGCGCATTTTCTGACGATAGTGGTACCCCTAGTACAAGCAGTACTCCTACCACCACAGCTTCCTCAGATCACACTTTTACATCGGGTTCAGGACAAACATTCAGCTGTTCTGACTACAACTACGATAAAGCAATTGCCATGCGACCAACTGATGCCGAATCAACAGCGTTGGATAACCGAATAAGCGCGAGCGAGACTGCAAAAGCGGAAATCGAGGACATGTATGTTGATGAATACGACCAAGATTCTCTTGATACCTATAATGCCGCTGTCGATAATTTTAATTATAGAAATAATCGTCTTAAATCTGATTTAGCTTCATTTGATGCAAAGGTTGATGCCTATAATAATTATCTAGATGCACACTGCACCCCACAATAGTTATGAGTAATATCACTAAACCAATTTTATATCCCGGGTTCAAAATAAAAGGCGATGTCATTATCGTTGCTAGAACCGACAAAGTCTATTTTACAGAAATATACTCTTTGTCGGATGGAAAATATTTCTATTTATTTTTATCAGTAAAGCCAAATGAAGTAGTTGATCAAAAAGATAAAATTGAATTAGCGAAAATTTCTAGTAACGGAAATGACTATATCGGGGCAATAGTGGCAAATCATTCTCAATCCCAGTTAGTAAAAATTGTCGATGAGTTAACTAATTTAAGAGGGTTTGATTGTATCGCCGGAATGCGCGAGCTAAAAGAAGTACTTATAGCTGAGGTTATTAATCCTCTCCGAGATCCTGAGAGATTTAAGAAATTTAAAGTATCTATTCCTAACGGAATAATCTTATACGGTCCACCGGGTTGCGGTAAGACTTTTATTGTAAGAAAGCTAGCTGAAGAGTTGGGGTACAATTTTGTGCAGGTAAAACACTCAGATCTGGCTACTCCATATATTCATGGTTCAGTTGGTAATATTGGTAAAGTTTTTGCTAATGCTCAAGATAACGCACCAGCAATAGTATTTTTTGACGAAATCAGTGGACTTGTGCCAAATAGGCAGAATTTGCAAGGTGAAGGTTCTCATAAAGAAGAAGAGATAAATGAATTTTTAATGCAACTAAATGATGCTGCAGATAATAGAATTCTAGTAGTAGGGGCAACAAACTTCATAGATAGAATTGACCCTGCGATACTTCGTCCGGGACGAATGGATAAAAAGATTTATGTTTCGCCTCCCGATTTCGAAGCTCGAAAAGAATTGTTTAAACTAGGTCTATCTGGAAGACCGTACGACAAGGCAATTGACTTCGATGAATTAGCAGAAAAAACTGATGGTTATAGTAGTGCAGATATTATCGAAGGTGTAGTTGAGGGTGCGGCAAGAATTGCTGCAAACATGAATGATACGGCAATAGATCAAAAATTACTAAAAAAGGAAATGGAAAAAGTTAAGCCTGTGGTAGAAGAAAAGTCCAAAATTGGATTCAGTAGGTAGTTAAAATTAATATGAATGACACTAACTTAACCGAAGCAGAATCTAAAAACTTGCAACAAATGGTCTCAAGTATGGAGGCTGGAGAGATGGCTCAAGTATATGAGCTGGTTTCTGAATGCAATAATCCATATTCATTTGCAAAAACACATAGTAATTATGTAAAAGATTGGGAAAAGACAAGAAATAAAATGAAGGATAATCTTAGAAAGAAGATCTTGCCACCTGACACAAGCGCGGCATTTTGCGGAGCTTTAATTGAAGAATTGGACCAAGTTATGGATAAAAAATTAGCGATGGTTCAAACGTTATTTTTAAGTAAGTTCAATGAGTCTATTTTTAACTACTTGGGGGCGGATGGGAAAACAAAAAAATTATTCGGGATTTTTGGATAAATATGAAAAACTTTTTAAAAGAAAATTGGTTTAAATTAATAGCTATCGGAATACTGATAGGAGCTTTGTGGAACCATCCAATTGGCTATTACCAGCTTTTAAGGTGGGTTGTAGCGGCAACTGGAGCTTATTCTGCTTACCTAGCATACGAGCATAAAAACAACACTTGGGCTTGGATTTTTGGAATTATAGCTGTTTTGTTCAACCCAATTTTCCCATTTTACTTTACTAAAGAAACTTGGCAGGTAATTGATGTTGCTACAGCAGTAGTTATTTTTATAAGTTTAATAAAGAAGAAAAATTATGAAATATAAAAAACTCGCGATATTTGGAATAATAACCTACATACTTCAGGTTATATCGTCAGCACAAAATTCGGGAGGAGAATATACTATGCCACCCATTTTAATTATTGTATCAGGATTAGCATCTCTTACATTTATGATTTTGGCTGTAGTTTATTTATGGAAAACACAAAAATTAACATCTTCATTGTATTTGATATTTACATTGATTTCCCTTATTAATTATTCTCCCTTCATTCGGATCGTAAATTTTGTTATATTTTTATGGGTAATATCACTGCTTTGGGCAATGGCTAAATATGAAAAATTATCCCAAAACTCCGAAAAAAATACCAATATTAATTTAAAATAATTTATGGGGTTTTTTACAAAAGAAAAGATAACAACCGAAAAAATTACCGAAACCTTATTGGATTTTTTTGATGCTGACTATCAATCATTAATTGATGGTATTAAAAAATTAGATGATAAAATTTTAATCAGTGAAGAACAACAGAAAGAATTGTTAGTTCTTCCAGTGATGGCAACTATCATAACGGTTAATTCTGCTTTTGGAAATTCCGAAATAACCAAAAACATTCTTGATAAATTCTATAGAGATATTCTAAGTAAATATTTTCAAAAATCAGGAGAGATAGAACAGTTTAATGATTTATATTATGAAAGAAACAAAGAGTATTCAGAAGCATTAAGAATTGAAGCCAAGGGGGTTAATCAAATAGCGCTGGGTAAAGTATTTTGTAATAATTTTTTCAAAGAAAAAGAAACAGGTAAAAATTTACCCATTATGTTATTTGTAAGGGGGTCTTTAAGTGCTTATATGATAAATAAGAAAGAATTTCTTGATTCCTTATCTTCGAAGTTTGAGATTGTTTGATTTTTTAATTGGTTATTTTAATAAATTATATATGGGATTATTTAGTGCACTATCGGGCATTTCCGCTAGGCAAGAGTTGTAAAAAAGGTTAGAATCAAGTTAATGGAAACAATGAAGCAAAAGCTTAAGATAATCACATTGTGGGCTTTGGCGATAATCGTTGTTTTTGCTGTTGGGCTTCGGATGTTCGGTTCGTGGCATGACGAATGGAGCGGATACAATGCGAGCACGATGATAAGTGATGGTTCTTGCAATATTGCTGTGATACCAATAACTGGAGATATTATCGCATACGCCGGGGCTGACCAAGACGGAAGTGGAAATGAACTGCCTCCCTCTACAAATCCTGACGATGTGCTCTCTACACTCCAATGGGCGGAAAATGATCCGAATATTTTCGGTGTCTTGGTTCGTATTGATTCCGGTGGTGGTTCACCGGTGGCCTCCGAAATTATTTCAAATGGATTAAAAAATTCCTCATTGCCAGTTGTGGCACTCATACGAGAAATCGCAACTTCTGGTGGTTATCTTGTTGCGACAGGCGCGAAAACAATTATTGCTTCGCCTTTTTCTGATGTTGGAAGTATCGGCATGACAATGTCTTATTTAGAAAATACAGCAAAGAATATAAAAGACGGACTAAAATATATTCCGCTTACATCCGCGAAATACAAAGACTATGGAAACACCAACAAGCCCCTTACTGCGGATGAAAGAAATTTACTTGAGCGAGATTTGAAAATTTGGCATGAGTATTTTGTAAAAATGGTTTCGGAAAATATGAGTTTACCTATTGAAAAAGTTGCGAAACTTGCTGATGGTTCCTCGATGCCGGCATCGCTTGCTCTAGAAAATAAACTGATTGATGCGCTCGGTGATCAAGAAACTGCGCGAGTATGGTTTGCGGAGCAATTAGAAATTGCACCCGAGGAAGTAGTATTTTGTGAGTAAATAATATATAAAATATGGCGGACGAAGAAAAAACAGCTGAAAACTCAATTTCTGAAGAAAACCCTTCACCCGCAAGCCCCCAGGAGCCCACCGAGCCTGCACCTGAAAACACAAGCATTTCCGAGCCTACTGAAGCACCTTCTGAGGCCCTAGAAAGCTCACCGAACGACTTTTCAGTGAAAAGTAATGATATACCACCCCCTGATTTTACCCCTACGGAAGCAGTAAGCGAGCCAAAAACTGAAGAAAAACAAGCCCAAAATGAAGCTGATTCTGAGCCAGTTTTTGAGCCAAAACAAACTTCTGAACCTCAAACGGCTCAAATACCAGTAAATGAGCCGTTAGAAGAATCGGAAACTTCTCAAAACGAACAGGCGAAGCCTGTTCGTGAAAACTCTAAACCATCTCTAGCTCGCGAACTTTTAATCACAGCTCGAAATGCAATTCAATTCCGAAAGCGAAAGAAACTGGATCGTGTCATGTCTATGTTTCTCCAACACTCTAAAATCACCAATGACGAAGTGGAAAAGTTTTTGCACGTATCTGATGCCACAGCAACTCGGTATCTTTCAATTCTCGAGAAAGAAGGAAAAATTAAACAAAACGGAAAAACAGGAAAAGGAGTTTCGTATTCAAGAATTTAAAAATTTAAGATTGCAAAATTTAAGGGAGCAGAACTTGCGCGCGAAAGGGTGGGCGGGTCAAGCGCATTTCGGTATGCGCCTTCGGGAATTTCCGCTAGGGTGTCTGGGCTAAAGACGAGCGCCTGAGCAATATGCAATACATAAATCTCATAGCGAAAGCGACATACTAAACATATGACATGAAAAACCAGAGAGGGGTTTGCGCGGTCGGGTGGGGTGAGCCCTGTTCCGCTCTGCGGAATGCGACCGTAGGGAGCACGAACCGAGACAACGCGCTGGGGAGAGGAGAATCCTCTCCCCAACTAGAAATGGGAACGGCTCATTTACCCGGTATTTGAGCCGATGGCTTGGACATCGGCTTTTGTAGACGAGCCGTTCCCATACCTAGAACTGGCGCTCGTAGCCCTAGCGGAAATTCCCGAGGCGGATGCCGAGGGTGGATTCCCTTTAGACCAAACACAATAATATGATGACCGAAGGCACCGAGCATTTTGTATTTTCTGCAGAATTCCCAATCTCGCCGAATTTTAAAAAACATTCAGCCGAGGTTTTGCGAATCATTTTCTCCCCAAATTGTGTTTCGCAAAACCGAGTCCATTGAATTAGTACATTGGTGGAGCGTAGTAATTAGTTTAGAGGAAAGAGGCACGCGAAGCGTGGCACATTAGCA
>MGKE01000005.1 GCA_001794635.1 Candidatus Yanofskybacteria bacterium RIFCSPLOWO2_01_FULL_39_28
GCTATATTGTATTTGCAGACTCGTTCTGCCCTGCTCGTGGATACGAGTCAACTTTCTGCAAAAGCCTGGTTCTCACGAACCGGGCTTTTGCTTTTCCATAGCTATATATTGCTTTATATCCTGAGCGTTAATAACTACGTCGGAAGCTTGCTTCAGAACATCCTGTATGTAGCCGCCTTTAATTAAAATTGTTTTCTTTCCTGATCCTTTTAGGTAACGCAACAATGGAGCAAAATCAGCGTCACCCGATAATAGGCAAAATGTATTATATCTTTCATCCAATCTGATAGCATCAAGAGTGATTTCGACATCAAAATTAGATTTAGGAATTATTATATAGCTCCCCAACTTATCTAGATTAACCAAGCCAGTAGTGGCAGCCAATTCTGCTGGATTTAAGTAGTGTTTAATTTTCTGAATCGGTTTAGTAAAAACTCTTGACTGACCAAAAACATACTTAGAAGCTCTGTGAAAACCGATAGAACCTGACTTAGTTGGATCGTGTCCATAATAAAAACGAATGTCTTTAGAAAATAAATTGATAAAATCATGTAATTTTTGAAGGTCTATACTAAGTCTTTGATCAAGCGGCAACGGTTCACCATTAATATTTTGATCGTCATATTCGAACCAGTGATTTACATTAGCAAAATCAACAAAGGCATGGATAATGCCAAAATCCTCTCTAATCCCTAGCTGCTCTTTTATTTGTTGTTTTTTAAATTCTTGTAAATCCATATAAATATGGCTTTATTATTTCATTTTACTGCTCCAAAATCAACTGTTATTTCTAGCCCTAAAAACAAAAAACTCCCGTTCAGAAGTTTTTTGCGGGAATAGCCAGTTACTTAAAGAAAAACAAGATTTAATCGCTTATTTCACTCTTTGTTCACTCCCCGGCCCTCATAGATGCTCCATTGATGCTCGGCCCGACTCTCGATATATCCAGTAGACCATTGATTGTTTTTTACGGCATAAGCCGACTATTGCGCAATCCCCGTCTTTGATTAAATACCAAAGAATACCGACTCTCGCTATTCCGATAATAATATATCAGGTTGTACTTAAATTTAAAAGTGGCCGCAGAGAAGAAAGTGGGATATTTTAGAAACCAAAATTAGATATTACTTATGACCAGCAGGAAGGATCTATAAACATAAAGCCAAGCAAAACAACACAAATAATACCAGAGGATTCTACAGCTTTTATGAACCGGAACAGAATGGCATAACCTAGTGCTTTTTTTAGAGATTTAGAAAGAAATAATCCTTCAATCAAAGAAAATAAGATTTTAAATCCTAAAATTATGAACATTTTTATGGGTGCGATTTTTTAGTAAATAATTTCTTGAAAAATTTAAAAGTATACCAAGCCCACCTAATATAAAATCTCGCTACCGGGGCGCGGTACGTTTTCCCCGTAACATTATAGGCAGTAAAACTATCCATATCGTTCCATAGGATAATAGATTCCTCCATCAATATGCTGTGATTTTTACCGGCCTCAATTGTAACTTGTCCCTCACGCAGAGAGTTAGAAGATAAAAACCCGCCATATTTCCATAGATACTCACCCCCAATACTTTTTATTGTTACGGGACGTCTTGAAAGATTAATTACCTCTATAACTGTATAGTCTTTATTTTCATCATAATCCATGCCGCCCGGAGTAACCCGCATACCCCTCTGATATCTTACTTTAACCCTTTCTCTGTCTGCTAAAAAATTAAGAATACTCACTAGGCCAGAAAAGGTAGCAACAACTGCTCCATACCAAGCTACGATATTAGCCGTAATTTCTAATTTAAATATAGGTAAGTCCAGAATTTAGTAAGATAGCTTATTTGTCCCATAAACACAAAACCGCCTTTCGGCGGTCTCATGTTCTTGAATACGGCGCTCAGCCGGTATGCTTTAACAGAATAGTAAGTCGGGTGAATATCGAGGCACATAGGTCACCTCGATACTTCCAACCTTGGCTGCGGGGCTAGGACTCGAACCTAGAATATCCTCCTTCAAAGGGAGGCGTCCTACCATTAGACGACCCCGCAGCTCAAGCAAGAAGTTAATTGATCACAATCTTACCTGTCTGCTTGATTTTACCATGAAATTGACATTGAATAAATAGATATGGAACCTCTAGCAGCACAATTGAGGCCGAAGGATTTGGACAGCTTTGTCGGCCAGGAACATTTGGTTGGGCCGAATAAGCCGTTGCGGGTGGCAATAGAAAAAGGCCACCGATTTTCGTTTATTCTTTGGGGTCCGCCTGGCTGTGGCAAAACGACACTAGCCAAGATTTATGCCAAGAGCATTAAGGGCGACCTTCATGAATTATCAGCCGTTTCCGCCGGTAAAGATGACATACGAAAAATTGTTGAGACAAGTTCAATATTTCCCAAGGTATTATTTTTAGACGAAATTCACCGATTTAACAAAGCCCAGCAGGATTTTCTTTTACCTTATGTTGAAAGCGGTGAACTAACTTTTATCGGAGCAACAACCGAGAACCCAAGTTTTGAAGTTATCTCTCCCCTTTTATCCCGCTGTCGGGTTTTTGTCCTTGAACAACATGGTTCAGAAAATATGGCAAAAATTATAAAGACGGCCGGTTATAAAATAGATAAAGAATCAGTGAACTGGTTAGTAAGTATGGCCAACGGCGACGCCCGCCAAGCACTCACTGTTCTTGAATCAGCTAAGCAATTATACGGTAAAATTAATCTCCCGAACCTCCAAAATGCCCTTCAATCAAAATTTATTCGTTACGATAAAAAAGGCGAAGAACATTACAATATTATAAGCGCCTACATTAAATCTTTGCGGGCCAGCCAGCCCGATGCGGCTCTGTATTATCTGGCCAGAATGATAGATGCCGGAGAAGATCCCAAATTCATCGCTCGAAGAATGGTTGTTTTTGCCAGTGAAGATGTCGGTAATTCCCAGCCGACGGCTTTAGTTGTAGCCAACGAGGTGTTCCGAGCCGTAGAAATAATCGGTCTTCCGGAAGCTCAAATAAATCTAGCCCACGGCACAGTCTATCTGGCTAACGCCAACAAAGACAGAAGTTCTTACGAAGCATACTTCAAAGCTCTTGATGATGTTAAAAAATACGGCAATCTCCCCATTCCTCTCAAAATAAGAAACGCTCCTACAAAGCTGATGAAAGATTTAAATTACGGTAAAGGTTACGAACAGTATACTAAAGAAGATTTGCTTCCGGATAAATTAAGAAATAAAAAGTATTTTAAAGGAAAATAGTTAACCGAGAATTTCCAAAACCGCCAATTCTAACGGCAGTTGTGGAATTGGTGAAGATTTGATCCCCTCTTTAGCTGAAACAAAAACGTTCATCATGCGGATGAGCTGTTGTTGGGTCAGGGCTTGAGAATAAGTTGAAACAAGCTTAAGATCTTGGTCCAGAAGTTCCTCGCCGACTGAAACCAAAACCGACGGATTAATTGTGTGCATTAAAATCCTCCTCAAATATTCCACAAATCCAGAAGCAAACTGGCCGACATCAACACCTGATGAATAGGCCTTGTTTACAAAATCAAGAGCCAAACTTTTGTTGCCCGTCGCCAGATAACCAAGAAATTCCGGATAGTAGTTTAAAGGAATTAAACCAAGCGAATTATACACGTCATCAACAGATATTTGTGTTTTCCAATCATGGGAAGCAATAACTTTAGACAAAGAGACTTCGGCATCACGTAAAGCCCCGTCAGACGACATGGCAATAGCCATTATCCCCTCCGGATCTACCACAATTCCTTCTAATTTAAGCATCCCTTTTAATTTACCGTCTATTTCTTTCGGCGTTAGCCGTTTAAAGTCAAACCTCTGAACACGAGACAAAACTGTCGGCAACATCTTATGGGGTTCGGTTGTAGCCAGAACAAAAACAACGTGAGCCGGTGGTTCTTCAAGAATCTTAAGAAGGGCGTTGAAAGCGTCTTTGGTCAACATGTGAACCTCATCAATGATAAAAATTTTGTATTTACCGCCGGGAGCAGCCACCAGAGCCGATTCTTTCAAGTTTCTTATTTCATCAATTCCCCTATTTGAGGCGGCGTCTATTTCAATCAGATCCAGGGAATTATTATTATTAACCGCTAAGCAAGCGCCGCAAGAGTCGTCACAGTCACCTTCTTTAGTTCTTTTTTCACAATTCAAACTCTTTGCCAAAAGCCGAGCCAGAGTTGTCTTCCCTGTTCCCCTAGGACCACAAAATAAATAAGCATGGCTCACTCGGCCACTTGTTAATGCTCCCCGAAGCGTCTGAACCACATGTTGTTGCCCGACAACCTCGTTAAAGGTTTGGGGCCTATATTTGCGGTAAAGCATTTTCTTTTTTCTTAAACACCATAGTCCTAACCCCTACAAAACTAAAGGCCAAAGCCACGGCTGATCCAGCCACTGCCCCAACATTAGCCCAGGCATTTTGACCAAGACCAAACATTGGATCAACCCAAAATACAGTAGCCGAAGCAGTCCCAACGTTAATTGCTGAGGCAACTATATAAACAGAAATAAATTCAAAAAACTCTTTCCTTTTTTCAACGCTTTGAGACCCAAAAACCCAGTGCCGATTCCAATAATAACTATGAGTTACTGATACTATAAATGAGATTGTTTTGAAAACAGCATACAAAATACCAGTAGCAATACCAGACCAAGCAATTAATAAGTTCAAAACACCAAAATCAACGGCGGCATTAGTGAAACCAATGGCCGCAAACTTGCCAAACTGATTGAAAAAATTAATCCATCGTCCAAGAAAATATCCTAAGTTAACTCCCAATATCCAAAAAACTGGGACAACGATCATTAGCCAAGCAAAAGAATAGCCCATGACACTAGGCCTTCCAAGAAACATTAAAATTTGCCAAGCAATTAAACCAGTATAAAAACCGGTGATAAGTGAGGAAAATAAATCTTTTTTAGTAAACACTTTTTATTTAATTATATTTGATACCCGTTCCTGAATTTCTTTTTCAACTTCTTCTCTTGGCCGGCCGTATTTTAAACGGGACATTTCTTTGATGCTTCTAGCTATTTCCGGCGAACCGGCGCCAAACACTTTCTCTGTTTCCAGTCTTACATTAAAGGGACGGGATGTTTGTCCATTAATCAATAAACTAACATAAGCATTCAGGTTGTCTATGTTCATAAGGTCTTGAGGCGAGAAGACCGGTTCAAACTTATTCTTCATAAACTCCGAGTCATCCGGCCCGATTCGGAAAGCAACAATAGAACCAACATTGCCGAAAACCGCATCACGAATGTTGTCTTTGAGTTGTTTGATAAACTGGTGGGCGATTATCAGATCCAACCGATACTTACGGGCTTCCGAAAGTATAACGCTAATACTTTCGGTGGTAAAATTCTGAAATTCGTCAATATAAAGATAGAAGTCTTTTCTTGCTTTTTCATCAACTATATCAACCCTTGATAAAGCGGCCATTAAAAGTTTACCAACTATAACCATGCCCAATAAATTAGCATTTAAGTCGCCGATCCGGCCTTTGGAAAGATTTATAATCAAAATCTTCTGACTATCCATCACCTCGCGGAAATTAAAAGCACTCTTTTTTTGGTTAATAATCGGGCGCAGAAATTCATTATAGACAAAAGAAGTAACCTTGGAGGAAATATATGGGGCCATGTTGGCCAATGACGCTTCTCCACCGGCTTTTTCGGCTTCCATTTGCCAGAACTCTTTGACTAACGGGTTTGTCTCACGACTTAATTTATCGGCTCGGTAAGCGCTATTAACCATAACCCTGGAAATATCAGCCAGAGTCGGGATCTCGTTTCTGTAGTCATCCAGAAGCAATAAGGCGGCATTTTTAAAATATTTTTCAAACATCGGTCCGCCGGTTTGCTTGAGATCGTATAACCGGTCAAAAATAGTAAACAATTCATCAATTACGCGTGTTTTCTGTTCCGGATGACTAGGATCAATTTCCAACATGTTCAAACCCATCGGCCTTTCAACATCACCCGGATCAAAATATATAACGTCATCAATACGATTCTTTGGGACAATTGAAAGCGCAAATTCGGCAAACTCTCCATGGGGATCAATCATGCACAACCCTTTGCCGTTCTCAATATCTTGGCGAAGCATAGCTTTCATTAGGGTTGACTTGCCGGTTCCGGTTTGACCAATAGTATACAAATGCCGGCGGCGATCTTCATCGGTCATTCTGACTACACGCTCTTCTCCACGATAAATATTTCTGCCCAGTATCACTCCCTGTTGAGGCAAGTTAGGCGGCGGTTCAGCTGGCTTGGCTTTTAAAAATTTAATCTTGGGAGCAGTTGCTGAAGTAAATGGGAAATGATAAAGACTGGTAATCTCTTCGCTTGAAAGAACGGCAACATTAGAATTATTAAAAAGACGGAAAGAAAAATTAAACAATAATCTTCTTAAAAATCTTCCTTCGGGAGATTTGTTAACCGCGAAACTGTTCATATCCGGCGATGCAAACTGAACAAACGATTCACTTAGATTTTGCAGTATCTGATCAGCTCTGAATTTGTCATTAGCTGAAACGATCAACCTAATATTAGTATCAAATAAGGGGCGACTTGATTTTGACTGAATAGATTTGACCATTTCCTGACCAAACGGGGTAACCAACTGCGGTGTCATTTTCTCGGCTTCTTTTTGTTTTTCTTCTTTAGTTTGCGGTTTTTTGACTCGTTTTAGAGCGGTTTTAAAGTCGTGACCTGATTGCATTTCTTTAGCCACTCTCTGGGCATCATGCCTGACTTCGGTGTGATGGGACGGCCTGATAAGAATTTGAATTGTCGCTCCTTCGCCTTCTTTTTCAAGTTTAGAAAGAGAGTTGGCAATTGCGCCAAGCGGATCCGACTGAAGTTGTTGATAAGTTTTAAAAGGCAGGATTGGATTTTCTTTCAGTTTTAGGTAAGCCCCGACCGACACTCCGTCTGGGTTAAAAATATTGTAATCCTTTGTCCGCTCCAGTTCGGCCATCGGAAAAATTCCCTGAACCTGTTTTTCAAAAATTTGTTCATAGTTTTTAGGCACAGCTACATAAAAATTAATTTCCTCGCCAATGTGATGAACGGCCATTTCCAGAGAAATATACGGCTCGCCATAGATAAATTTATTCCAACCTTTGGAATGAAGGTTGGTAAATGAAGAGTAAAGATGCTCCATTATGGAGATTATTTCTTTTTCAGGCCGCTGCGATTGTCCTTGGCCGGCTGAAAATGCCTCGCGAGGTAAGGTCACTAGAAAAAGAGACATGTTTAATGCTCTGGTAATACCGCCTCTTTTTTTGAGATTATCAACAAAAGCAAACCCGGCGATAAATAACGCGGTCAGGACAAGAAGATAAATAATGAAAAATATATCCATTGCTTAGTCGGTAGAGTTGGTCCTTTTCGGGCACGACATAAATTCTTGCTAGAATTTTGTCTTTTACTCCCGCCGTCGCGGTCCGTAAATCCCTCAAAGAACCAACTCTACCGACTCTGTATAGATAGTACGGTAACAATCAAGAAAATTTATTGATGGGGATTTACGGAGGCTGGCTGAGCTGAGTAAAAGGCGAAATTTCAGCAGAAATTTACGCCGTGCCCCAGAAATAAGTTTTCTTGGTTGTTACCTTAACTACTCCATCTTGGTAAGTTTTCTTTGTTCAATAAGCTGATTATAAAGCTCGTCTACAATAATGTCGTGGAAAGAATCAATTAAAGCCATATTGCCAGTTTTGGCCGCTTCTTTCAGTCCTTCGTCTAAGTTTTTGGCGAAGACTAGTTTAACTATTTCTTGTATCTTGTCTTTTAATTCCTGGCTAAGATAACTTGGCGGCTCAACTTGGCTCACTGCCGGCGGACCAGCAACTGGTATTTGAGATTGTGGCTGGTATTGAGGCACATGTTCTTGAATTTTTTCACCGACAACTTCATGTAAAACCTCTTTTTCCGTTTTTTCCTGGCCCAAAGCGGCTTTCTTCGCTTCAAGTTGCCGTTCAAGTTCAATAATATCGTGTTGAATTGTGGATTCAGTAATTTCTACCATGATTTTATTATATCACAAAAATATTTATAAAAAACAAAAAAGCGCCCCCGGGAGCGGACCAACCATATACTGGTTGGGGCTCCCTTGAACGCTCCGCGCCGGCGGTAGGTTACGACCGCGGCGTTCCGCAAGCCGGCAGAGTCGCCGGCGGCGGTTCGAGGTTGACGTTGTGCTCCACGAAGAGCACGTCCTCCTCGATGGTCGCCACCTCGCCGTTGATCCGAACGCGGAGATAGTCGTGTCCCTCAAGTGAGGAGCCCGAGAGGCTCAGCCTCTCGCGCCGGAACCGGACATGGCCAGAGTTGACCGACGACACCCGTTGGATGGCGACGACAGTTCCGCCCGCCACGCCGCCGGCGTGGTAGGTATCGTAGCTCAGCTGGTTCTTCACCCAACGGTCGGTGAAGTGCCAGTCACGTGCTTCCCTGCCACCCGGCAAGGTGCACAGAAACGTGTGCTGGACGGCATACTCGGTGCCATCCTCGGCGACGTCCGTGACCGCACGAACCTCCGGCGTCTGGGACGACGACCGCGTGGCGAAAACGCCGATGATCACCGCGAGCACAACAACCGTGACAACACCACCGATAACCCGTGAGTTCATGATTGTACCTTTCTTGCGCCTCTGGGACGCAAAGTTTTTGTCAGTGAACTAAAACGAAGGAAATCTTGTCGGCAAGCTTATGTTTACATTATATCAAATATAAACAACTTTGTCAATAGTTCGACAAGCTCACTATAAACACCTCAAAAAGCTAGGTAAAACCTAGCTTTTTGATAATAATTGCATTAATCTGACCGAAGTTAAACTAATTTAACCGCCCACTTGTTGGCAACTGTTTCGGCGGCTTTTTTCTGTTCTTCTTTAGTTGTAGCCCAGTTCTGATCCTGATCTTTGAGAAATAAGTCTAAATCAAAAGAGGCCAAATCAAATTCTTTCTGTTCGCCTTCAAGAACTGCCAATAGTTTATACAAGGAATGTTCGGGTATTTTATCAATATTTTCCAAAATTATATTTTTGGTTTCGTCGTCAAACACAGACTTGGCCAGTAACTCCCCCAACTTATCAGCTAATTGTTGTTTTGTTTTGTTTAACATATTTAGGACTTACGCTACTATTTATTAATATTATGGTGTTCCGATATAATTTCTTAAAATGAAACTTGCCGCCCCCTTAACTAATACCCAATGAACAGGTAATTTGGTGTGCAGACTCTCCCCTTCTATTCCCCACGGCGGAACGGCAACATTGTTGTCTTTTGCTAAAACCTTTGTCACTTCCATTATCTGGCTATCACTAGGATTAGCCATACCGTGCTCGCCCAATAGTCCTTTTGCCACTCCCCAGTAATGATCCATCATTAAACGAACATCATCAGGAACTCCCGGAGGTTTTAAAGTTTCGGGCATAAAAATTTTAGGTTTAACCACATTGGATAAATTTATAGCTTCATTACTACCAGACAGATAATAATAGCCCAAACCACCTACAGCAGCTAATTCGGCCCCGCCATATAAATATCTCAACCACCAACACTTGTCTAAATTATCTCTCATAACTTTGGCAAAACCTTTAAAATCTTCGACGAAAGCGGCATCAGAAATCTTATCCAGTTCCTTTTTCATTTCAGCTTCAACTTGAGCGAGATTCTCCGAAGAAAGCACTGATTCCGAAGTGGCCTGACCGCGAGCTTTGGCCAAGTTGGTTTTTAGGTTATCAATGGCGTCTTTAATTATATAACTTTTTTCATCGTCGTTAGCTTCTTTTCTATCTCTTGAAACTTGTTCAACCATAAATCCAAAGGTTTCAGTATCCATTTTGATTCCAGTTTTATTTTCAACTTTTAGGGCTTCGTTAGCTATGTCTTGAACTGCGTCAGGATTATCAATATTCCACTCGGTTTTAATTAAAGTAGATAAAGCTTCGGCGCTACCAGACGCATGGCCGGTTCCCTGTCTCATTGTTTCAGCTTGAACAAACTCTCCAAACAAACCACCGTCTTTGAAAAATGTTTTAACTCTTTCTTTGGTCCATTTCCATAAACGGAATTTTTTCTTGGATTTTTCTTGAGCTTCAACTTGAGGTTCTAGCTGGATAGTTTCTACTCTTGATGTTTTAGGAGGTTCTCCTACTTCTTCAGTTTTTTCATAAGATTCTTTGAATCTATCTTTAAATGACTTGCCGATACCATTCTCAAGTTTAGCTAACTCCTTCTCTAAATCTTTTTTCTGTTTCTCAATATCTTTGAGCTCACCTTTAAATTTGACTTCATTTGCTTCAAGACCAGCAGATTCAATCATCCGGCCAGTAGCTTTGGTTCTTTTGAGATTTTCGGAAACACCTTCAAGCTCTTGTTTCTTGTCCCATGTATCATGATAAAGCTTAGCCAGTGCCGTCTTGATTTCTTCAACTCTCTTGGCTTTAGCTTCGGCTTCTTCTGCCGCTTTTTCTTCGGCCTCCATCCTTTTAACATCAGCTTGAGCTTTTTTTCTAGCTTCATCCTCCGCTTCCCCAGCACTATTTTCCACTTCTTTCTTTAGTTTCTTTTGCTCGGCTTTTAACTGCTTAATTTCTGCTTCGGTTTTTTCTTTTTCTGAAGTCAGATAAGGCACTCCGTGTTCAGTAACATCATGCCTCAAAGCCCGGCCTTCAGCTACTTTGAGTTTTGCCTTTGTATCTTCAAGATAAGCTAATTTCTGGGAAAGTTCTATGGTTGTTTGATATAATCTATCACTTGTTTCCTGATTAACACTTGGCGCTATGTCCCCTTCCGGTCTGATTAGCGCTTCTCCGACTATGTCCCCACCTGCTTCTCCTCCATGAGAAATCAAAACCTCCCCCGCAGTTACGGGTGGAGTAATGTCAACTTGAGTAGCCAAATCTTCTGGAAGCGCCTGAAGTAGAGCGATAAATTCCTCTCGCTTGGCTCGCCATTCATCCCTCACCCCAATATCTTCGTGAGTTATGGTATCTAGTGTTTTAGAATTTCTTATCTGATCAAAGGCGCCCCTAGCACTCCACATTTCTTCCATAACTTTAAGAGTTTCCGCAACTAAATCGGCTTCACTTCTTTCAACCGCTCTACCACCTTCAACAACAACTATGTTTTCTTCTACAGAAGAAGTCATATTAATAAGACGATATTATAATAAAAAAAGATTACTGTCTAATAATTTATCAACTTTATCAACATGCGCTGAAATTTAATTGGCAAAATAGCCAGTAGTATCGTAAAATTATGTTATGCATCTGAGTGATAGGAACAAAGAGTGTATGATTTTTGTTTTAATTATACTGATAGCAGTGTTTTTTCGTTTCTATCAATTAGATTCTTCCCCGCCGGGTTTATATCCCGACGAGGCCATGAACGGCAACAATGCCCTCACCGCCCTAGAAACAGGTTCATTTAAAGTTTTTTATCCGGAAAATAACGGCCGGGAAGGATTGTTTATTAATTTACAAGCAATCTCGGTTGGTTTGTTTGGAAATAATCCTTGGTCGTTAAGAATTGTTTCGGCAATAATCGGCACCCTTACGGTAATTGGGCTATACCTTTTAGCAAAAGATCTTTTTGGCAGACACATAGGCGAACTATCTAGCTTCTTGTTGGCAATAACATTTTGGCATGTAAACTTTTCAAGAATAGGATTTAGGGCCATAATGTTGCCTTTTATACTTGTTTTGGGGTTCTACTTTTTTTGGCGAAGTCTCAAAAGGGCCAGTTTGTTTAGTTTTGGGATGGCTGGATTTTTTTGGGGACTAGGCGTTTACACTTATATATCCTATCGAGTTGCTCCGCTAATCTTGGTTTTTGTCTTAGTAGCTTATTGGCTATCTGTTAAAAAAGGTTTTTCTTTCACAAAATATAAACAAACAAAAGATAAAACATTAAAAGGGTTGGCTGTGTTTGTAATTGTAGCTATTGTTGTTGCCCTACCGATACTTTTATATTTTTTCCAAAACCCAAGCCAATTCTTAAGCCGTTCCGGAGCTGATTTGTCGGTTTTTAGCCAAGAAAACCCATCAAGAGAACTTGCCCTAAGTGTGATAAAAACGTTAGGCATGTTTAATTTTGTCGGAGATTATAACTGGCGACACAACATTTCCGGTTGGCCAATGCTTTCTTTGCCAATTGGCATATTTTTCTTACTGGGATTCTTCAAAGAGTTGGGACACTGGCTAAGAAGAAAACATGGCCATTTCTCAACCACCCACACTCTTCTTTTCGCCTGGTTTTTTGTAATACTGTTGCCTGGTTTTTTATCTATTGAAGCGTCACACGCTTTGAGAACTATAGGTGTTTTGCCGGTGGTTATGATTTTTACTGCCCAAGGTTTATATTGGGTTATAATCAAATTATATAAATGGCATGCCTTGATAGATCCTCACGCCAATATCCGAGAATCACGCAACTTGGCAAAATTCGCCCTCGCTTTTTTCTTGGTTTCTTTGGTTTTCTTGGAATATCATCGTTATTTTAATGTCTGGTCAAAAAGTGAAGCAACCAAAGGAGCTTTTAACCAAAACTATGTTGATTTGGCAAATGAAATTAAAAGTTATCCAATAAATGTTAGAAAATATATTGTTGTAAATGTGGGTGGGGTTTTGGTTAATAATATACCCATGCCCTCTCAAACTGTTATGTTTTTGACTGACACCTGGACTCCGGCCAAACAATTAGCTAAAAACATCTTTTACCTAACGGAAGAACAATATAAAACTGAGGACTACCATCGTAACTCGGCAATCTTTTTCTTAGAAAAATGAGATACAAACTCACCGCTGTCTTAATTATAGTAACCGCTTTAATCCTAGCCATTACCAGCCTCTGGGACGACTCTCCCATAGTTGATGAAATGCCCCATATTGGAGCCGGGTATTCGTATATAACCAAAGGTGATCACCGTCTAAATCCAGAACATCCTCCACTAGCAAAAGATCTGGCCGGTTTGTCTTTAAAGTTCTTGAGGGTCAAAGACGAACCTGCTTTTGAAAGCAAGTTCTGGCAAGAAGATATAAACGGACAATGGGAGTTTGGCAGGAAATTAATTTTTAATTCAGGTAATGATGCTGACAAGTTGGCAAAGTATGCCAAAATACCCCAGCTTCTGTTTTTCATTTTAGCGGCAGTAATTATTTTTATCTGGTCCCGTAAATTGTATGGCAGTAAAGCATCGCTAATTGCCCTGTTTTTATTTTCTTTTTCGCCAACGGTTTTAGCTCATTCTCGTTTCGTTACCACAGATATGCCGGCATTATTCGGTATTCTGCTGGCAACATTTTTCTTTGTCAAATACTTAGAGAAACCGACAAAGAAAAATCTATGTCTAGCTGGCTTAATGTTGGGAGTTGCCCAATTAACCAAATTCTCTGTTTTCCTTCTCGTTCCTTTTTTCTTAGTACTCGCTATTTTATATGGTCTTTTAAAATCAGAAAAATCAAAAATCCTTACTACTTACTACTTACTACTTACTACTATCTTAATTATTATAATCGGTTTTCTCTTTATTGTCTGGCCAGTCTACTATTTCCATACTTGGAACTATCCTCCAGAACTACAAAAAAATCATACCGAGGATTTGTTAAAATCATATGGAAACAGAAATTTTGCCGATTCAATTGTCTATCTCTCCGATAAGCCAGTTATTCGCGGTTTAGCTGAATATGGACTTGGTTTATTGATGGTTACACAAAGACAATCAGGAGGTAACACGACCTACTTCATGGGCGAAGTCAGAAACTGGGCTTGGCCTCAATATTTCCCTGTTGTTTATTTTCTAAAAGAACCCCTGGCTTTTTGGGGATTGATCATCCTTGTTTGGTTGATTTGGGCTACTAAATGGAAGATTCAAGTTTCAAGATTTAAGATTCAAAAATTATGGGATTGGTCTCGAAACCACTTCACAGAATTAACCATGTTCCTATGGCTGACTCTTTATTGGTATACCAGCATCACTTCAAATTTAAATATCGGAGTCCGCCATCTTTTGCCGGTTTACGGGTTTACGTTTATTCTTCTTTCTGGCACTTTAATTAAAATGAGTACTTTGATAAGTTCTAAAAAAATCCTTACTACTTACTACTTACTACTTACTACTCTCTTTGGTTGGTATTTATACGAAAATATCTCTGTTTACCCTTACTACCTCACTTACTTTAACCAAGCTGCTGGCGGATCTTCGGGAGGTTATCGTTATGTTGTTGATTCAAACTTAGACTGGGGCCAAGATCTTAAAAGATTAAGCCAGTGGGTAGATAAAAATAATATTCAAAAAATAAGTCTAGACTATTTCGGCTGGTCAGACCAAACATATTACCTAAAAAATAAATTAGTTTGGATAAGATCTGGGAAATATAAAAACGCCAGAGACTTTCTGACCGATAATCCAAATGGGGGTTACATCGCCGTATCAGCATCTTTCTACATGGGATCCCGCGAGAAATTAGAGACATCTTATGCTTGGTTAGACAACCATAAACCTGTCGCCGTCATCGGAAACAGCATCTTCGTTTGGTATATACAACCATAAATAGCCCCACAAAACGAAGACCCCCGGGCTTCTTTCGCGATGTGCAATTGAAACCCGAGGGTAAGTGGGCAAACCACCGACTTTCGTCGCTGGCGTCCGGTAATCCACCATTCCGGACTTTGGGTTATACTTTCCTGATCACGCCTGCCGATGTCAGGATAGTGTCACAGATGAGTTGCAGGACTTGTCTACCAGACCAGGTCCCCATCATACCTGGGTGGTATTAGCGACGCATCTTGCGTCGCTAACCTGAATGGTCTGTGGACTTTAGGGCCCACTAGGGTGTAAGACGTCTCCTTTCGGTTTCCTGACGTCCCATAGTCCACAGACCAGCTTTTAAGCCTATTAAGGCTCGGAAAGGCCAGCAAACAAGAATAACACTTACATGTAGAGTAGAGATTCTCTTTCCACTATACCCAGTCTTTGAAGGCCTAAATTTCTTACTTGAATGCCTAGAAATGGGTATTTAATTGAGTATTTACTGGCTTTTCCGAGCCCCCAGCCTTTCGGCTGGTAATGGCTCGTTTTTTATGTAAAGTACTAGTATAAATACATTATATCAAACCAGGACTATAAAGTCAAGATAGCTATTTTACCTTCAAATTGATAACTAAATCACCTGGTTCTTTGCCGTCTTTTCCAGCATTGCCTCCTTTAGGAATAACCACGGAATAACTACCCTCCAAATTATCAGGTATCCTAATTTCCATTTTTCTTTTAGTTTTTACCCTTCCGGAACCGGAACAAATATGACATTCTTTTTCAGGCAATTTCCTTTTACCATTACACTTCGGACAAACTCCTATTCTGGTAAACACACCGAAAGCGCTTCTTGATGTCTGCCTAACTTGGCCGGTTCCAGCACAATTGCCGCAATTCACCATTTTATATCCTTTTTCAACGCCGTTACCGCCACAGTCTTCGCATTTATCCAAAATATTATATTCAAAAACTTTAGTAGTTCCTAAATCTTTTTTGTTAATATGAGCTTCCATATATATATCTTCACCCTTACGAGATTCTTCTTGGTAACTTGGACGAGCATATCCCCCGCCCATCATTTCCGAAAAAGCATCCAAAATATCTTCAAACCCGCCTCCGCGTCCGCCCTTAAAACCGCCGAACATATCGCCGAAATCAGCATATTCCTGACCGCCTTGAAAACCATCGTTATAAGCAAAACCAAAATTATCATAGCTCTCACGTTTTTTAGGATCAGACAAAACCTGGTAAGCTTCATTTACCTCTTTGAATTTAGATTCGTTCCCGCCTTGCTTGTCAGGATGATATTGATGAGCCAATTTGCGATAGGCCTTTTTAATCTCATCCTGAGAAGAGGTCCTTGGTACTCCTAAAGTTGAATAATAATCTTTTGACATAACTAAATAGTTAAGACTTCTGCTTTTACATCTCTTTCCTCAATTTTGAAAAATTTTGCTTTCTTCAAAATTTGGAATAACAACAATCCAATAAATAATGCCAGCCAGATAAATATCCAACCGACCCCCCATAATACCAAAAACAAACCAAAAGCCAAAACCGGCGGAGCGTAGTCAAAATAAGGTTCTAAAAACAAGTTTGCCTCTCTTATAACTTCCGAAGTTACCTGATTTAAAACAACGTCTTTTTGCTGAGATTCAACTTGAGCTAACTGCCCGCCGAGCGTTTGTTCAATTATATTTTTTATAAAAACTGTGCTGGCCGAAGGCAATTCCTGAAGATTTTTGTAGCTCTCTATGGCCGGACTGTAAAAAGCCGCAAAAGAAATAAGAATGAATAAACTCAAGACGAGGTTAGCAAGACTTTTTCTGATTAAAATTCTTGAATTCATTTTTAACCGCTCATTTATTTCTCCAGACACCATATCATCAGAGTGAATAAACAACAAAATTAAGATCGTAACACCGAGTAAGTAAAAATTGGACACTCCAAATACGGTAAAAAATGTCGCTCCGATAATACCGCTCAAAATTAAACTCTCTTTTTTACCTCTGAAAAATATGAATCCAAGAGACAAGAGGCAAAGCAAAACAATCATAACACCGGCAAATATGCCAAAATTGTTTAGGTTGTTTTGATCAAATAAAGGATTAGAAAGCCAACTAGCCGCTCCAGCCCACATCCAAAAACTCGTTACCGCAACCAAGACACACCATAATATAAATTTATTCGTTTTGGACATTAATGTATATTTCTACTCTCGCCTTATTAATTTCTCATCCGGTTCGCTCATTAACAAATTCTACAATATTTACTCATTTTCTCGAACAAAAATTGGGTCCCTTCGAGGGACTACATCCCAATTTTGTGTTCATAAGAAAATTTCATAAATATTTTGAATTTGTATTAAAGTCGCTCAAAGGATTCGAAATCAACAAGGCTACGCAGAAATATTTACTTTTTTGTCTTTTTACTCATCTGTTTGGCTAGACTTCCGCACCTAATTCTTTTTCCAAATCTATTTTCTGGTCAGGGTGTTTTTCGTTCCAGACAAAAACTATTTCTTTAAGTCTGTTCAAATCTTCTCCAGATAAATTGCCAGCTCTTATATGATCGGTTATTTCTCTAAACATATCATCATATTCTTCCGCTCCAGTTTTGTGTCCAAGAAAACCATAATAAATCAGGTGACTAAGAAATGAATCAGAAGTTGATGTTGGCCTATCTGACTCAGATCTCGGCCTTCCGCCTTTGCTTATCAAAAATTTATAATCACTTCCCACAACAGACTCAACTAAAATTTTAATTAGATTTTTAGATTCTGGTTCTTTTTCTAATTGATGAGCGAAATTAAAAACTTCACTTTCCAAACTTGCGTGAATATCTCTTTCACCAGACATCTCCTGCTGGTGTAATTGTTTATTACTAGTAAAATATTCAACCGACCTCACCAGACTCGCTGTTAAAACCTTCTCCATATCTTTTGTTAACTTCCAATCAGGATGTTTTGTTTTGATATACTGAAATATATATTTTTGATCAATTCCATTACCCTGAGAAAACTTATATGACAAAAAGAACAGCTTGCTTAGGTGCTTAATGTCCGGTGTTTCCGGTTTTTGTTCTGACTCTTTTTCTTCAGTTTTTGGCTGTTCTTGATTTGACACTTTTAAAACTAATAAATAATCCCGTAGCCATTGCCTTTCTGAATCAAGGGATTATTTCTTCTCTTCCTCCGGCTTAGCTTCCTCCGCTTTTTGGGATTCCCCTTTTTCTTCCTTGTCGCTTGTCTCTTGTTTCTGGTTTTGCTGATATAATGACGCCCCAACCTTTTGTGCTACTTTTGAAAGTTCTTCTGATGCCTTTTTAATTTCTTCGAGATTCTCTGATTTCAAGGCTTCCTTGGTCGCTTGTATCTTGTCGCTTGTCTCTTTTTTATCTTCCTCTTTTATTTTACCATCATTTTCCTTAACCATCTTTTCGGTTGTGTATATCAAGGTTTCAGCCAAATTTTTGGCTTCAGCCGATTCTTTTCTTTTAGCATCTTCGGCGGCGTGTTTCTCGGCATCGGCCGTCATACGTTTCTTTTCTTCATCACTTAAACCAGATGATCCTTCAATCCTGACTGATTGTTCCTTGCCCGTGCCTTTATCTTTGGCTTTAACGTTCAAGATACCATTGGCGTCAATATCAAACGAAACCTCAACTTGAGGGACACCCCGAGGAGCCGGAGGAATTCCGTCCAAGATAAACCGTCCAAGAGTCTTGTTGTCATGAGCCATAGCCCGTTCACCTTGTAAAACATGGATTTCAACCGACGGCTGATTGTCAGCTGCGGTTGAGAATGTCTGGGTTTTGGAAACAGGGACGGTAGTATTTTTCTCAATCATTTTGGTAAACACCTGTCCCAACGTTTCAATGCCAAGCGACAACGGAGTCACGTCAAGAAGTAAAACATCTCTTACTTGTCCCTGCATAATTCCACCTTGAATAGCTGCGCCGATAGCCACAACTTCGTCTGGGTTTATATCTTTGTGCGGTTCTTTGCCAAACAACTTCTTAACCTCTTCGGTTATCAGGGGCATTCTTGTCTGACCGCCAACCATTACCACTTCATTAATGTCGGACATTTTTAAGCCGGATTCTTCAACTGTTTTCTTGGTTAAATCAATTGAACGATCAACCAAATCCTTAACCAGACTTTCAAGTTTGGCTCTGGTAAATGTCATGCTGAAATGTTTGGCCCCGGAAGCGTCAGCGGTCAAAAATGGAATGTTTATCTCAGTCTGAAGAGTGCTTGATAATTCATGTTTTGCTTTTTCAGCTGCATCCTTCAAGCGTTGAACCGCTAGTTGGTCTTTAGAAATATCTACGCCCTGTTCTTTTTTAAACTCTTCCAAAAGATATTGGATTATTTTTTGATCTATATCGTCACCGCCTAGATGAGTATCCCCGCCAGTACTTTTAACTTCAATCGTATCATCACCTATTTCAAGAACAGAAATATCAAAAGTTCCTCCACCAAAATCATAGACAACAATTTTTTCATCTTTCTTTTTGTTCAAACCATAAGCCAAGGCAGCGGCGGTTGGTTCGTTGATAACTCTTTTTACATTTAAGCCGGCGATTTCTCCAGCATCTTTAGTTGCTTTTCTTTGAGAATCGTCAAAATACGCTGGAACGGTAATTATTGCCTCGGTTATTTTCTCGCCAAGCTTATCTTCAGCATCCTGTTTCAACTTCTGTAGAACCATGGCTGATATTTCAGCCGGCTTATGAAATTTGTCTGACATTTTAACTTCCACATCCCCATGAGCACCCTCTTTGATTTCATAAGGCAAAAGTTTCCTATCTCTCTGGACTTCATCATCACTAAACCTTCGCCCAATAAGCCGCTTTACGGAATAAATAGTATTAGCCGGATTTGTAACCGCCTGTCTTTTGGCTGTAACACCGACATATCTCTCGCCATTTTTACCAATAGCGACCACGGAAGGCGTAGTTCTCATGCCCTCTTTGTTTTCCAATATTCTCGGCTGACCGATCTCTACGACCGCCATTGCGCTGTTTGTTGTTCCTAAATCAATTCCTAAAATCTTTCCCATACCTTTATTATAACAATTAAGTGAGCTTCCAGCCCATGAAGGGATTTACGGACCGCGACTGGCGGGAGTAAAAGACAAAATTCTAGCAAGAATTTATGTCGTGCCCTGAATGGGCGAAGCTGAACTTAATTTTTTAATTAATAATTTTTACCCTAGCTGGCCGGATAACTTTGCCGTGCATTGTATATCCTGGCCTAATTTCTTCTATTTTTTCACCGTCTTTATCCTCAACTTCTACGGCTTCGTGTAACAATGGATCAAATTTTTCTTCCTGAACTTTTATCTTTTCAACTCTGAACTTTTTCAAAAACTTATCTATTTTGTCCAGTGACCCATCAAAACCTTCTGTCCACTCCCTTAATTCTTCAACTCGCGGTAAATTGTTTCTAGCAACCCCTATCCCGTCTATTACATCAATCAATTCCATTATTATTCCCTCGGTAGAAAACTTAAGAAATTCATCCATTCGTTTCGCCTCATCTTTCTTGTAATTTATAAAATCAGCCCTTTCTCTTTTCCAGTTATTTAAATATTCTTCGGCTTTATTTATGGTTTCTTCAATCGGTATTGATTCTATCTTTTTTAATGCATCGTCCCAGAGTGAATCGTAATCCTTAGATTCTGAAATAAACACCTTCACCCCATCAGCTTTCATTCCATACATTTTTAAATCTTCTCTCATTAGTGCCATACCTCGCTGGATTCCTTTTTTAACGGCTTCTTCTTTCGCTAATTGTCGCTGTTGCTCATTATTCATGTTTTTTAGATTTAATTTTTAATATTTACTACTCGTTTTTTCATTTCCTCAACCACACACCTCATAAGACCGATGTTTTTTTCATAATCCATCCTGGCTGGCCCAATTACGGTCATCGATCCGGTTTTTCCGGCCGAAAGAGGATATCTCACCATAATAACAGTCTCGTCCTTTATTTTTTTTATCGGGTTTTCACCGCCAACATATACAACCACGTCTCCGGTCGGAATCCCAAAAAACTCGCGTTCCATATCGTTAAAAATTTTTTCAAAATGCTCAAATACACTGGCAACTCCAAAGATCTTGTCAAACTCTTTAAATTCTGGGAGTTCAAATAAACTAGATAGACCCGTTTTATAAAAATAATCAGTATCTTGAATATTAGTAAAAACCATATTATCAGACAAAGCTGCTACCACATTTGCCACAACCTTGTTTAACTCTTCTGGGTCATCACTGGCATCAGTTATAGCTTTGTGAATCTTTTGTTTGGTTGCTTCTGGAACATAAATACCAGGAGCAGCCATGACGTTATCCACATATAAGCGGTAGGCCTTTGTAGTTGGAACTCTTCCGCTTGAAGTGTGAAGATGAGTTAAATAACCAGCTTTCTCAAGATTGCTCATTTCGTGTCTGAGTGTAGCCGAACTTAAACTAAATGGACCAGATTTTACAAGGGCTTTTGAGCTTACTGGCTCGGCATTGTTTATATACTGACTTATTAAAATGTTTAATAACTTCTCTTGTCTTTGACTTAACATACCACCATTTTAGCAAACTGGCACTCATGAGTCAAGAGTGCCAACAATACACAAAAATAAAAGGCCGACAAAAATGTCGGCTATAAATCTAGAACGGAACAGGTTACAGCTAAACCAAGTATAACAAAAATAAATTGAATACCCCCCAAAAACCAACCCGCAACACCAAAAAGAACAAGATTTTGCCAAAATCCTTCAGGACTCATTAAATACCTTACAATCAAAAAAAACCATGTTGGTGAAAGAACTAATAGCCACATCGCCAGCACGATCAATGTTTTTACCACCTATAACCTCCCTCCAGAACCTCCGAAATTCCGTTTTATATTATAGTCGTATCATGTTCTAATGTCAAGATGCCTTGTACCCTAGTTCTTCAATAGCTTTAACTATCTGTTCCTTAGTCACCTTAGTTTCATCAAATTCAAATGTTCCAAATTTCTTTTCATAATCAACAAAAACCTCTTTAACCCCATCCATTGACGAAGTAAGCATCTGGATACCGGTAGCACAAGCCCCGCAATGCATCCCCTCAATTTTTAGTTCAATTTTAATCATAATACTATGTCCCTTTCAGTGTTGCTGTGTTTAAAATAATTATTCCTGTTCGTAGCGAGTTTGAATTATATATATTGCTATTGTTGAAATGAAAGCAATAAGAGTCATCAGAATATAAAACTGGGGCTTAGTGTGATGATTATAAAAATATACACTAATCTGAAACATTAATTGCAGGGCCAAAGCAATACTGGTCCCAAGGTAAGGAATTAAGGCCATGGCATATTTTTGTTTTCTCTCACCAGCATAGACATTCAAAACTATTGAAACAATAAAAACAGGAATAATAAAGGCGGCATGAACTAAAATTGTCCCCAAATCATTAAAATAATCTATATTTGAACTGGTACCAAAATGACGAGCTAAGTCATATAACACTCTTTCGCCCAGTCCTAATATTACTAACAATAAAACAACGACCACAAAACCACTTGAAAAAGTTAATTTATATCCAAAAAGTGGATCTGGATTAGATCGTATTCCTACGCCAGATTTTCTTCCGGAATTAAATATCCAGATAACAAAGCCGATGATGATAATAGTAGTTAGAAAACTCCACATGGTTTAAGTTGTTATTTTATTTTTATGGAAATATTTCTGAAAAACAATAACAGATCCAGTCAAAACAAGAGCTAATATAATCAAAACGATATAAACTCCCAATGCCGCTGATTTATCTAAAATAAACTGACTGACATCAAATAGAAGACGAATTAATAACCATCCGGATGTGACATAATAAGGGTAAAGTAAAATTAAAAGTTTTTTTCTCTTCTCGTGAAAAGCCAAATTTAACAAAAAGGTTACAGCCCAAAAAGGAAGAACGATAAAAGCGTCGGCAATTAGTCTCTTGTTGATATGACTATCATGATAAAACTTGTATTGATTTTCAATAATTCTAATCTCACTACAATCGCTGCCAGAATAACAATATCGATAGCCTGACACACTAGATAATGCCCCACCATATGGAGCAAATTCATTGTTCACATCTTTAATTATATTATTGGTCAAAATCAATAAAGAAGAAAGAAGAACTACAAAAATAAGTTTGCTATAGGGCGAATTGTAATCTGTCTGAACTTGTTTTATCTGTAGCGATTCTTGATTAACTTGTGTAATCGGAGCAACCGATGTTTGCGGAGGTGGAGATTCTAAGACAGGAGGCTTAGGAGCATTTTGTGATTCAGCTAGGGTAAAGACATCGTTAATCTGCTGTTCTTGCCAACCATTTCCAAGTAAAACTTGTTTGATTAGATCATTAGAAGCACCTTTCGCCTTAGCGTCTTTTATGTAGTTAAGTAAATTGGAGTCAACATTAATCATTCTGTTAATTATAACATGCTAGTTTAATAATAAATTATTACCTTATCAACATTATCCACCGGACTGCCATTTTAAAATAGATTCAAATGGATGAATTAGCATGATGATGTTGAGAGCGAGGTTATCATGAATAAACCAGCCAACCCAAACTTCCATGGCCACAGTCAAAGCAATTGAAGTCCAAACCGGCATTCTGTAAGCCCACCAAAATCCTGCAACCATGAATAAGGCATCCATTACGGAATTGCTGATGCTGTCGCCATAGTAATCCAGAGAAATCGTAACCTCGCGATAACGATTGATTATAAAATCTGTATTTTCCCAAATTTCCCAAGCTGATTCCACAAACAAAGCCAATAAAAACATTGTTCCTACCGACCAGGCACGCTTCTTGCCCAACAGCCAAGCAAACCAATAAAAAGCAAAGCCGTGAATAATATGAGAAAAAGAATACCAATCGGAAATATGCTGAGAATTCTCAGAGCTAAAAGTCACTCCGTGCCATAACTTAATATACCCGCACTTGCATATCCAAACATGGCCAAGAAAATAAAGAACGATTGCCTGAACAGCAATTATTCCGACGGTGATTAAGATTATATAATTTTTTTTCATTAAACCAGGATTAGAAAAGTTAGTTGTAGTAATTTAGAATCCTTTGAGCCACTTCACTACAAATTCAAGATAATTTAGATATTTTCTTATGAATACAAAATTGGGATGTAGTCCCTCGAAGGGACCCAATTTTTATTCAAGAAAATGATAAATTATCGCAGAATGTGTTGATGGGGCGAACCGGATGAGAAATTGCTACAACTAACTTTTCCCGGACAACTTTTCCATCGGTGGCACATATCTTCTAAGCAACAGTGAATTAGTTACCACCGATACGGAACTGAAAGCCATGGCAAAACCGGCAATTTCTGGGCGAAGGGTGGCTTGAGAGAAGTTAAACAAAACTTGACCAAAAGTTCCCAAATTCTGAACCATCGCTAATGTCCACGGGGCCGGAACACCAAGAGATGTTTGAGTAAATATCAGGTGAGCACCAGCCGCAATTGGAATCGCCACAACATTATATATAAACGCCCAGAAAAGATTCTGCCAAACTTTTACAATCGTTCTGCCAGAAAGCTGGATTGCCGTTACCACGTCTCGTAAATCATCTTTAACTAGAATGACTTCTCCAGTTTGAACTGCCACATCAGTACCTGAACCGACAGCAATGCCAAGATTTGATTGAGCCAGGGCCGGAGAATCGTTTATCCCATCACCGACCATAGCTACCGTCTTGCCTTCCTCCTGCAGTTTTTTAATAACTTCTGTTTTCTGTTGTGGCAAAACCTGCGCCAAAATCCTATCAATACCTATTTCTCTGGCAATAGCTTCGGCTGTTTTGGGATTATCACCGGTTATCATAATAATTTCTTTCTTCATTTTCTTAAGCTCAGCTACTGCTTCTTTGGCATATGGTTTTAAGGTGTCAGCCATGGCAATAATAGCTATCGGTTTCCACACATTTCCTTCCATAATATTGGCGAAAACAACTGTTTTAGCTTCATTCTGTAATTTTTCAAAAACAGAAGCGTGTTGTTCAATGTTTACTCCCATATTTTTCATAAAAGCAGTATTGCCGATAGAAATCATTTTGCCCTCAACTGTTCCTTGAACGCCAAATCCGGAAACAGCTTTGAAGTCTTTAACTTCGGGCAACTCCCCTATTTCTGATTTTCCTTTTTCAATAATAGCCCGAGCTAAAGGATGCTCTGAACCAACTTCAACTGCTCCAGCAAGCTTAATCGCTTCTTTGGCATCAAATCCACTCAATGTAACTAAATCTGTAACAACGGGCTTGCCTTCAGTAAGAGTGCCGGTTTTATCAAAAGCAATCGCATTGATTCTATATGCCTTCTCAAGAGCTTCACCGCCTTTTAAGATAATTCCAAACTTAGCCGCCCGTCCGATACCGACAATAAGAGCTGTCGGCGTAGCCAAACCCATAGCGCAAGGACAAGAAATTACCAAAACTGCTATCATGCGAATAAGTCCGGCTCTAAACGGTAAAGCTGCAAAGAAATACCAGCCGACAAAAGTAAGCACAGATAGAACAACAACCGCCGGAACAAAAGATTCGCTAATCTTATCAACCAAATCCTGAATTGGCGCTTTGCGAGCCTGAGCTTCCTCAACCATCGCTACAATTTGATAAAGCAAAGTCTCCTTGCCGACTTTGGTTGCTTTGAATTTAAATAATCCTTCTTGGTTTACAGTAGCACCGATCACCTGGTCGCCAATAATCCGTTTAACCGGAAAAGATTCTCCGGTGACCACCTTTTCATCTATATGAGTTTCCCCTTCAATAATAATTCCATCAACAGCAATTTTTTCACCTGGTCTGACAACGATAATTTCTCCCTGAACTAATTGGTCAAGCGGAACAGTTATTTCTTTTCCCTCACGAATAACGTGGGCCTCTTTAGCTTCTAATTTCAACAACTCCTTGATTGCTTCTGATGCTCGGCCCTTGGCTACCGCTTCAAAATACCTGCCCAATAATATGAAGAAAAGCAACGCCGCCGATGACTCCCAAAAAGGATGGTCAATATTAAAAAACAGAAACCCGATGGCACTATAAAAATATGCTGCTGAAGTTCCAAGAGCAACAAGAACATCCATATTAGCTGACCCAACACGAATAGAAGTAAATGAATTGCGGTAAAAAGGCCAGGCAATAACAAATTGGATTGGTGTTGATAGGACCCAGTAAATATAGTTTAGATCAACCCTGAATGGCGGATTTGCAAGATCAATAAAAATTTCTGCAAACCATTTTATCGGCTGAGCAACCAGCCAGAAAATATACCCCGTAATCAAAGAACCATAAGCGAAGAAGCCCGAACCTGAAAGTTGCGGCTGTCTCTGGGTTATAAAATCAAAAAGTTCATGGACATGAGTCACATTAAACATGTGAATCGCCATGTAATAAAAAATAATTGGAAAGGCCAGAATAAATGCGGCTTTAACTCTTCGATGAGCTTCCTCAACCCCTATGGCCTCCCTTTTTTCCTCTTCTTCAGCCGAAAACCCTTTTTCGTCTGGACGAATAAGATCGTAGCCAAGCTTATTAATAAGCTCATCAATTTTCTCAAGAGTTATCTTGTTTTCATCAAACTCAATAACAGTCTTTTCAGACCCATAACTAGTCTTGACAGATTGCACTCCCGCCTGCTTACCGACTAATTTGTCAATTAGTATGGAACAACTCGCACAGTGCATCTTTTTTACTTTTAGAACTACTTTTTGCATAAAATTAATTTATTAATCAAAACACCAACTTACTTGCCGCTAAATTCATGAACGGATAAAAGTAATTTTCTAAATTTTTTAAATCGGTGCCGTATTCTTTGCCCCCAAGAACTCCATCGCAGAAAACCTCTCTGATGCGTCCGATTTCAAATAAGCGGTTCTGCCATCTCGGATCTTCAACGGTCAGATCAATCAACTCCAACGCCCTGGCAACAGCCCCGTTAAAATTTTGCTCATCTTTCCCCTGCCATTTAGCCGCTCGGCCAACTTCCGAACCAATATTGGCCAACTGTTCGGCAAGTGAAAATTGATGCCATCTGCCCTGGGCCAGGTTTTTATGTAAATAACTCATAATTTTATCATTCTAAAATTAACTTTTGAACTATTTTTTTGATTTTATCCCGGATATCTGGATTATCCACACTGCGTGTCCTGTTGCCAAGATTCGGTTTTACATTGACCATGGAATCAAATTCAATCATCGCCTCACCTGACTTGTCAGGATATAAATTAATACCCCAAAGATTTTCATTCTTAGACTGCACTTTTTGAACCAAATCCATAGCGTTATCGTAATGAAGTTCTCCGCCTAAAGACATAATTCCCTTTTCTATATCTACCACCCCCTTAACCAGATAACCAAAACTCTCTATAGCAATTTTTTTAAGCTCTTCCCTGGTTATTGACTCTTCAATTATATGCAATTTGCCTATTGACATTTTAATTATGATATTATATACTATAACATAAGCTTATCGGTCGTAAGCTTATCGTCTTGAAGGGAGTTATAATATGATAATGACTTCAAAGAATGGATTTTTTATTGTTCCTTCTGGATTCTTTTGGAAATGTGTTGGCTTTAAGGAAAAAGGAGAAATTCCTTTGGCAAGTCATAGGAAACAATTTGTTCAGAATAAGAAAAACCTCCACTTATCTCGTGCTCATCGTCATCGCCAAACCCGCACCCGCTAACAGCTTTAAAGCCCCCCTCGCCCAACTCTTCGGAGAAGGGCGTTTTGTTTTATAAAGTTGAGCATATATTTCTAGGAAGACTGAATAAATAGTGAGGTTTCTAGCCTATGAAGGGATTTACGGACCGCGACTGGCGGGAGTAAAAGACGAAATTTCAGCAGAAATTTACGTCGTGCCCTGAATAGGCGGAAGCCGAACTATTTACCCCCAAAAATATATACTCAACTTTTAAGGAACTGGAATCGTCGCTGGTCTTACTTTTATTACCCCGATCATGTCAAAGTGGGTTCTTTTAACTCCATCAACTTCTCCTTCTCCACATGGAACTGAACAATAATACTGGAAATCGCCTAACTGGGTAGCCACGAATTCTACATTAATAGTGCTTCTTGCCGGCATACGCTGGGATACCCCGAAGGCATCAATCGCAATTCCATGATCATAATCATCTTCGTTGACTATTTCTATTTTCAACCGGTCTCCCCTTTCCACTTCTATCGTTTCTGGTTCCCACTTCCATTCGTCTTTCCTGGCAACTATTTTAAAATTCCTAACAACCCCTGTTTCCACCGGTCTGTCTGCTTCTGATAACAAAACCGTCCGGTAAAATATTCCTCCGCCAATTATCAAAATTGAAATTCCAATTAAAATAAAATATTTGTTCACGATTATAATTTAAAATGTAAATATCAAAAATCAAAATGACAATGTAAAATCTTAAAATTTTCTAATAATTTTGAATTTTTATATGTCATTTGACACTTTGCTTTTTTCATTTTACATTTATCTTTATATCTTCCGCCTTCACTTTTAAATATCTAGTCACCAGCCAACTCAAGCCGGCAATTAAAATAGCTGACACAACCAATAACCCCCACCATTGTGAAATTGGGGAGGGTGATTTTTCTAAAACTTCAACCCAAAATTCAGCGGTTATTGCTTCATCTGGCGGTAAATTTGTTCCTTGAGGCCGGAATTGGGCAAATCCTTTATATAGTCCTGGTGTAGAGAAGTTGACCATAAAGGTTACAGCTTCATCATTAACTGTTCCTTGTTCATGGCCCTCATCGGCACTTACTGTTTCAATCAATTCATAATTTCCACTGTGACCATGATCCGCTTCCGACGGATGAGTATGAACAAATTCACTCCAATCACCTTTTATTAAAACCAGGTGCATCTGAGCATCAAGATAATCTTCAACCACTACTTCCTGGCCGGTAAGCGTGTGAATATCAAAAGATAATATAACTTCTCGGTTTTTAACGATACTTCCGCCTGTATCTAAAAGGACTTGATAGTTACCAGCGGTAAGATTTCTGTCAAAAAATACCTTTTTTTCACTAACTGGCCCGGCTCCGATAATAGAAATCGGCTGGTGGCCAAAAACATAGCCCGCACCATCCTTAAGAACACTTGACCAAATCTTATACATGCCCGGTTTATTGAAGGTCTGATTAATACTAAATATGGCGTCTTCTTCTGTGGCTGGTTCCGGATGAATATGGAAAAACTCATTCATGTCTGACCTTAAGCCGACAACGTGCATTTTCTTAGCATGTTCTATTTGCAAATCTTTTGCTGGGATTGGTGTATTGCTAGGTTTCTGATTAACAAAGAAATCCAAACGCAAAGGAATACTTGCTCTAAATGGCACCGGGCTAATATTTAAATTAACGGAAACACCCTCTTTAACATTCCCCTCCTCCTGATAAAGCGGCGGCGTGTGTTCAACATTCTCATCATTATGATCTTCCATCATTTCATCCATATGTTCACGCATATCCTCATCTATCATATGATCTCCATCACCTGATTCAATTGGTATTGAATTGCCGGAGGCATCATGGCCGTGGGGTTGACTTTCATCAAATGGCATTTGTTCATCATGGGGAACTACCGCTTGTTGCAAAAATCTCGTCGGCAGATAATAAACAAAGGTAATAATAAGCAGGAACGAAAAAATCACCAGCCACCAAAAATGCCATTGTCTAAATTTGTATTGTGCTAATTTATCATCCATTAGTGTTTGTCTATTGCTACTTTTATCTTGTAGTGTTCTTTGAAGAAAATCCACCAAAGCGGAATTAACCAAAGGATAACTAAAGCCCAGTTTCCACCTTCAAGAGGCAAGCCAAACAATCCCTCTCCCTCTTCGAGTCCGTGTTGATGAGGTGCTTCGGCTCCAAGCCGCTCGGATACTATTCCAAGAAATCTTTCTTCTTGGGTAATCTCCTCAAGCAAAGTGTGCTGGCCGGAATTAACCCACCAATCGTGAGTAAATAATCCTAGAACAAGAATAAAAGCAGCTACAAATATCATCAGCCAACCAGTCATTCTCTCAACTTTTTCACGATGGGAAGAAAGCCAAGTTAAACCATTGACCCCAAGTATCCCCAACAGCGCCAACAAAAGTAGCGGTAAAACTCTTCCCACAGCATGAACAAAGAACAAAGACCAGCCATAGAAAATATTTCCCGAACGAGCTATCTCAAGGAAAATAAGAGGCGTGGCTGGATGAGGACAGCCAACACCGATATTGCCTAAAAACAAGCCAAGCAAAAGGGCTTTAACATAATCTTTTTTCTCCTGAATAATTTTCGGCGCCGCACCAGAGTAAGTCGGCATTTTAAAATTAATCAGCCCAAGCTCTCCAAGAGCAAACAGATAAGCAATCGCTCCAGCAATAAAGTAAAGCCAGTTTTTTAAAGCATCGGCTTGGAGACCAAATGTACTTATAAAGGTCTTTCCGATTATCGCCGCCAGTACTCCGTACATACTCAAAGTAATCACAACTCCGATACCAAACGACAAAGCCATCCCCAGACCTTTTACCGGTCCCTTACCAAGCGATAATGGCACGATAACAAATGCTAAAGGAAAAGTGCAGGGCAAAACTATCATCGTTAAACCCATCGCATAACTAAAAAGATACCAACCAAAACCTGTCGGTGAAGTATTACCAAAGAAAGCAGCCACCAAACCAAGAACAATAACTGTTCCCAACCCAAGAGTTAGAACAATTGTCCAATGCCGGGATTTGTCCGAAACTGGAACAGTAGAAACTGTTTCTTGTGTTGGTTGATTTGTTGATTCCTCTGACATATTTTTAGCTTACTAACTTATAAGCTGACGAGCTATTTGGGTTGAGTTCCCATAAATTCTTCAAATGTTTCTACTTTTAATTCGCCTGGCTTTACATTGGGAGTATGATATTCCACCCTTTTTGTGCCATTCGGTTTATCCTTTTCGGCCGGAATTATAAACACTTCTCTTACCAATAAAAGCCAAAGAGCCAGTCCAGCCCCCAAAAGACCGATATCTCTGAAAGTGATGGCATCAATTGGTATTAACAATAATATAGCGGCAAATTCCAAGGTTGTTATAAGAGCCGACCAGCGGGCTAAAAATTTTGGTAAAAACCAAGCCAACAAAAGAATCGCCAAAACTAATTCAACAATACCCTGAAACACAAGATACCTATTAAGCATTTCGGGCTGACCAAGATTTGCTTGAACTGATGCCGGAAACCATTTGAGCAACGGCCTGACTGCCCAATACCATGCTGTCGGATGACGAATTATATCTATACCGGAATAAACATACATCGCTCCAAGACCAGCTCTTAAAGCCCATTCTGGAGTAATTTTTGATAAAAATTTATTCATTTGATAGTTGTTTTAATTTTTCAACAAATTCTTTCTTATTCACTCCGCCGGTTGAGAAAAGTTCGCCATTAAGAATTATTCCCGGCGAAGCGAATATTTGATATTTTTGAACCAATTCCTGTCCTTCAGGGGTAGCTAAGCTTATTTCTTTGAAATTAACATTTGGCCAATCTTTTTCTATTTCATGCCAAAACTTCTTGAATGCCGCGCAGTGAGTGCATCCGGGTGAGGTTAATTCTAATAGTTCAATTGATTTTGCCATTTTATAAGTCAATTATTATGGGTGTAGCCATATATAGTTATTATAACACCTTAAACAGGAAATCATTTGGGGATTATCCACAAAATGATATAATCCCTATCAATGATTGATAAATTTAAAAAATTCTGGAAAAGATTAGGACCAGGCTTAATCACCGGCGCTTCGGATGATGATCCATCGGGAATTATTTCTTATTCTATCGCCGGAGTAAAATACGGCTTCACTTCGTTGTGGACGATGCTTTTTATTTTACCGCTAATGATTGTTATTCAGGAGATGAGCGCCCGTATTGGTTTATCCTCAAGCTGCGGCCTGGCCGGGAATATCAAAAGA
>MGKE01000006.1 GCA_001794635.1 Candidatus Yanofskybacteria bacterium RIFCSPLOWO2_01_FULL_39_28
TGTGTAACAATTTGAGAAAATAAAAACAACTCACCGAAGTGAGCTGATTTTAGTTTGATAAGGAATTAGAGAAAAAGGGAGTTTCGTAATTCACAGCTATATAGAGGCCTTGAAATATGTGATGTAAAATGATGAGCAACAAACCATAACTAAGACCCAGTATTGAGAATACGAGTAAGGAATAAAAAATTAAGTGCAAAGCAATACCACCAAGCTCAACAAGGTAACTGCGTTTTTTATTTCTCAAAATAAACAAGATGCCGGATATTCTCAAGTGTAGTATTCCGAAAACCATTAATGGAAAATACAGATATGCTTGATACCGAATAAAGAGCTTTTAGAGTCTGTTCTTTCTTTTTAACTGGTTTTCTGAAAAAGAAAACAAAACGAGATCAATGCTTGGATCTTTATTGATGTCATTAGGATGCAGGTGATGATCGTTATATTGATCTTGCCACCATCTGTTACTAATACCTACTCCTAAATTCCAGCATAAAAAGGCTATCAAATCATTATATTTTTTTGAAGAAAAAATTTGATAGTGATTCGCATCGTGACCTAACGCAGCTATTTGGACAGAAGTAAAAGTCCAAATAAGAGAAAGGACAAGAACGGAGGACAAGTTGAGGGGAATGTTTAGCATCAAGCTAACAATGGCAAAGTGCAGAATGGCTATGAAAAAGAAGTTTGTAGAATAATAAACTTTGCTCCTTTCCAGCAATCCTTGATCGCGGATAGTCCGATAAATAGTCGCATGATCTGTCATTATATACCCCCATTCCTTTAAAAGGTCTACAGAAATATTACCATTTCCAGAATTTATTGCAAGTAATAATTTCGTTGTAAAATTAGTTATTTTTTAATAAAATCAGATAATGCGCTTAAGTATAGTAACCATCAATTACAACGGTGCGAAAAAAACATTAAAACTCTTAAAATCACTTTGGGAACAAACTGACCAAGATTTCCAAATCATTGTTGTGGATAATGCTTCCGAAGAAGCAGATTTTGATAATTTAAAACAAAATATAAGTAATACGGTTTTGATAAGAAATGACGACAATTTTGGCTTTTCTGGGGGTAACAATGTGGGCATCAAAAAAGCCATTCAAAACGGAGCAAGCTGGGTAGTTTTACTCAATAATGATACTTGGGTAGAAAAGGACTTTATCTCTCGTTTAAAGCCTATTTTAAGTCAAAAAAGTGGTATTGTGGGCTTACCCTTGGATGAAGGTGACCGTGTTGCCTATTGCGGTAAAATTCAATGGTTTCGGTCAACCCTAAAACACATTCACAATATGTTAAACATCGGATGTCTAACATATGCCATTGGTGGGGCGGTGGCTATACATAAGGATGTTTTTGAAAAAATCGGTCTTTGGGATGAAAAATATTTTCTATATTTTGAGGATGCAGATTTTTCGTTAAGAGCGCGAAAAGTAGGAATTCCAATTTCGTTCACACAAGAAGTTATGATATATCATAACTCGTCATCAACAACTAAAAAACTTGGTTCTCCGTTGCTGTTGAGATACCATTACCGTAATGCTTTGTATTTTAATTTGAAAAATGGTCCGTGGTATATCAAAATTGCCGTCTGGTTTTGGAGTTTCTGGATTATAAAAAGACAGGTTTTTAAAATAATAGTTAGATACAAACCAGAAGAGTCACATGCCATACTAACTGGTGTTTTTGATTTTTATCACCATGGGATGGGTAAAATTGTATGATTAAAATTGGTATTGAATGTGAAAATTTGGAGGATCCTAAATCACGCTGGGGAGTGGGTCAGGTGACTTTAAATTTGCTTGAAGAATATACTAAGAATTCCGAATGGCAGAAGCAGTATAAATTATATCTGTATTTTAAAAAGAATGTTCCGGATGATGAGGTTTTGAAGAATCCAATTTTTATTAAGCGAGTTTTAGGTTTCCCGTCATTTAATGTTTTTTACCATATTCTGATGCCATTAAGGGCAATGGCGGACAGGTTGGACTGGATGTTTTTTCCGGCTTATCAATTGCCACCTTTGTATTTAGGAAAATCAATTGTAATGCTGACGCAGGACGTTTACTATGAGTATAAATATGGCAGTCTCCCGTTTCGTTACAGATTATCATATAGAATATTTACAAATTGGGCAGCTAGATTTGCCACAAAAATTTTAGCAATTTCTGAAACATCAAAAAAAGAAGTAGCTAAATTATACAAAATTAATTCCGATAGGATTTTTGTTGGGTATTTAGGAGTTAATATTAGGAACAAGCAACAAGAGACAAGAAACAAGGAAGAAAAATCAGAAAATACTTGGTCGCTTGGTCGCTTGTCTCATGGTCGCTATATTCTTTATGTCGGACAAGCTTTTCCAAGAAGGCATTTAAAAGAGACCATCTTAGCTTTTGAAAAAATAGTAAGTGACTTTCCAAATTTAAATTTAGTTGCGGTTGGTCCAGATAAATATCCAGGAAGTATTATTAATCTTCTTGTTGCCGAAATTAATAAAAAATTAGGACGAGAAGCGGTAATTCATAAAGACAGGGTTAGTAACAAAGAATTACAAAGTTTATATTCTAACACTAAGGCTTTGGTTTATGTTTCCGATAGAGAAGCATTTGGCTTGCCTCCTATGGAAGCATTGGCATTTGGCGTTCCGCCGGTGGTTATGGATAATGAACTAGAACATGAGTTGTTTCAAGATTATGCTTTTTATTCTCCGCAGGAGAATAACCCTTCCGAAGCTTTAGCGAAGGAGGGTTCGTTGATTGATAATATTGCTAATACCATCAAGCAAGCCTTAACTGACCAGTATAAAATTGCTAAGATTAAGTCCGAAGGTTCAGATTTTGTTAGAAAATATAATTGGAGAAGTTTCGCCGAGAGATTTTTTAATAGGATTGAAAAATAAAAACCATCACTTTTCAGTGATGGCCATAAAAAGAGCTGCCAGCCCGCAACATACTGCAAATAATCCAAGACATATCATTCTGGTTTCTAGTGAAGGAGCTGAAAGGACCGCCGTTAAACCCAAAATCCCAGATAGTATGCTCATGAAGAACTTCATAATGCACCTCCCCTAACGACCGTAATATTATAATACATTACTATGGAAAAAAAGTCAACTTCTTTAAACAAAGTATTTATAACCCAGTTAGTTTTATTCGGGCTTATTATAACCGGTCTTTTGCCGCGAGAGACAGCAATATTGTTAGCTGTTGGGCTGATAATATATCTGGCTACGGCCAAAATAGAAGACGCCACTATATTTTTTGTCAGATCAATTCCTTTTTTTATTGCTATACCAATAATGGAAACCTACGATAATTTAAATATCTGGAGAATACTCTCAATTATACTCTTCCTTAAACTGGCTCATATTACCGGATTAAAGTATTTTTTGCGAATAAAAGAATTTTCAAAAGAATCAAAACTCCTAGCAATTCTTTTTGTGTTTGCAGTTCTTTCCATAATCCCAGCAGTAGATAAAGGAGAGGCAGTTAAAAGAATAATTTATTTCGTCAATTTAAGTTTAGTGGGGATGGTAATTTATTATCTTGCTGAAAAAAGTGTTGAATTCAAAAAAAGATTGATCAAAAATATCACAATTCCGGTAACCATAGTAGTAATAGTGGGCTTTATTCAAGTCGCTTCAACTTACTTCACTGATATTTATCAATTCATGAGAATTTGGGGAGAGGGGATACAAATGAGGCAGTTCGGAGTTCTCTGGTCTGAAATAGCTGTCCGTCTGGGTAATACTTGGTTTGCATATTATGGTGAGCAATTATCATTAAGAGTGTTTTCTTTATTTCCTGATTCGCACTCCTTTCCCCAGTTTGTATTGTTAGGATTGCCGGCGTTATTTGCCGTTTCAATTTTAAAATTAACCAGCAATCCGGAAAAGTATAATATTCTGAAAAAATTTATTAATACTCGTGTGAGTATGAATGTGGTTTGGGTTCCTTTGGCTCTTTTGATAACAATTTTGAGTGGGACTAGGGGAATATGGGCGGCAAGTGTGGGGGTAATAATAATTATTTTGGGAGTGATTTTTTGGATGCATAGAACCAGAGTTAAGAGTTATTACAAAAATATTTTTAAATATATTTCTTTGTATATGATTGCCTTTTTCATGCTTTTTGCGGTGGCTTATCCAATATTTGTGTCACCACAATTTTTATTATCAAAAGGGGATTGGGGATTGTTTGGTGAAAGAATCAAATCTATTATAGATTTCGGTGAAACATCAAATTCTCAAAGAATAGAAATATGGAAAGCAAGTCTTGAATCAATAAAAGAACGCCCATTATTAGGCGTTGGCATTGGTAATTTTCCAATGGTTCTTGATCAGAGAATATTTCTAGCTAGGGCTGGTTCCTCGGCTCATAATATTTATCTTCACGTTGCTTCAGAGATGGGGATTCTGGCGCTTGTTACGGTAATTTGGTTTTTGTGGCTAGTATTCAAAAAATCCTATGAAAATTTTGTGTCTGAAAAAGATCCACTTCTTGTTTCATATTTTGCCGCCACAATCTTATTTGTTCCGTGGGTTTTGATTTATTCTCTTACAGATGTGGCACTTTTTGACGAACGATCATTTTTGTTATTCATCACTACGTTATCTCTAATTTTAGCGATAAAAAATCCCGATTAAATCAGGGGTTGAAACTAAATTTTAAAAACCCATTCAGTAGCGAATGTCAGGTAAAGATCAACAGTAAAATTTGTATACGCTCTTATTCTATCTAAAACAATTAGTTCTTTGTCTATCAAAGATTCTAATGCAACACCAACTTCATTAAATGTTAGATCATAAGGATCACTCATAAGACAATCTACTATCTGCTTAGCTGTCATAGACTCATTAGCAAGAAGGCCTAATACGAGTTTTTCCGGTGCAGTCAGTGTTTTAGATCCTAATATTCTTGTTGCCAGGCTCATCTTGTTGGCGTCCTTTAGTTTAATTGTAAAAATGCATAAAAAATACTAATATTAACAAAGGAAAATGTCAAATCATTTAGTTACAATTAACCTGGTTGTTTTAAATGGTGAGAAGTATATCCGTCATTGTTTGGACGGGGTTTTAGAGCAGACGTATCTGAAAGAATTGATTGAATTTAATATCTTGGATAACGGTTCCTCTGACAGGACAAAAGAAATAATCAAAGAGTGGGCGGTCCAGAATAGTTCTAAGTTTACGAAGTTTAACCTAGTTGAACTAACTAAGAACGTCGGCGTTTGGCCAGGGCAAGAAGAATTATTGAAACATAGTATGGGCAAGTATGTTTTGGGTTTATGTGTAGATGTAATTTTGGATAAAGACTTTATTAAAAACGCAGTAGAAGTTATGGAGCGCGAATCTAAAATCGGCGCTCTTCAAGCTAAGGTTTATAAATACGATCTCTCGAGCTTACCGGCTTACCGGCTTACCGGCTTACCAGTCAGAATCATTGATACTTGTGGTTTTAAAATATTTAAATCTCGCCGTTTAATCAATATTGGTCATGGAGAAACTGACGATGGACAGTTTAACGAAGAAAAAGAAATATTTGGCATTGAAGGAGCGGCACCGTTCTTTAGAAAAGAAGCAATGGAATCCTGTCGGATTAGCTTACCAGCTTATCGGCTTACCAGCTTATCGGCTACAACAGAAATCTTTGACCATGATTACTTCTGGTATGGAGATGATTTTGACATAGCTTGGCGAATGAATTTATTTGGTTGGAAACAAGTTTTTGCGCCGACGGTTATTGCTTGGCACGATAGGCAGACAACCAAAAAACTGCGCAGTAGTTTTAAAGATTTTTTAGAAATCAGAAGGGCTATTCCATTGAAAAAAAGAAAACTGGAATGGAAAAATATTCGCTTTACAATAATTAAAAATGATTATATAATCAATGTTTTAAAGGACTTACCTTATATCCTAAAAAGAGAAGTCATGATGTTTGTTTATTTGTTAATTTTTGAACCAAAAGTGTTTGCGGAAATACCTGAATTTCTTAAAATACTTCCTAAAATAATTAGAAAAAGAAAAGAAATTATGAAAAAAGCCGTAAGAACACCGGCAGAAATGCACAAATTTTTCCAATGAATTTCAACCAACCCAATTTCAACCAACCGAATCATTCTAATAGAAAACACTACTGGGGCGTAATGTTTTTTGTTTTACTGGCTATGGGTTTAATATATAGTTCGGCTCAATTTGGTCTTGGTTCAAATGAAATTGAGATTACTCATGACGACGAAACAGTTTGGCAGAAAGTTGCAAACCTGTTCATTATAAGCGGAGAAAAATTACCGACAATTGATGATGACATTGACTACAAGATGCCAAAAGAAGAGAAAAACCGCTGGGATATCCTTATTCTTGGGGTTCGTGGTGAAGATGATGAGGACGCTGAAGAAGCCGGCGCTTTATTAACTGACACGATGATGGTTTTGAGTTACGACATGGCCACAAAAAAAACATCTCTAATATCTATCCCTCGTGACTTATACGTGAGGATTTATGGAACCAAGAAAAACAAAATCAATTCAGCTTACGAAATCGGCGTGTTAAGGAATAACGCTCTAGGATTTACTAAAAAATTAATTTCCAGGATAACCGGAGTCTATATAGACAATGCGATTGTTCTTGATTTTTCTTCATTTAAAACATTAATAGATGATCTGGGCGGAGTGGATATTGAGTTAGAGCGGCCGTTTACTGAATCACAGCAATGGGGTTATGAATTTAGTTTACCAGCTGGCCTAAATCATTTAGATGGCCAAACGGCTTTATATTATACTAGATCAAGGTTTTCATCAACCGATTTTGATCGGGCCCAAAGACAGCAGAAAATAATCTTAGCTATCAAAGATAAGGTTCTTGAGTTAGATCTTTTAGCTGATCCGATCAAATCACTCTCCATTTTGAATTCAATCAGAAAAAATATTGAAACCGATTTAAACATTTTTGACGCTAACGGTTTATATGAACTATCCAAACAATTTGATTCTGATAGTAATATTAAGCGCTATGTTATTACAACTGAAAACTTGGTTTACGACACCCATATGCAGACTGAATACGGCAACTTATATGTTCTTTTGCCGGTGGGGGATAATTTACAGGGAATCAAGCAATTATTCCAAGAAATATTAAAATAATATGCTCTCTATTATCATCGTCAACTTCAAAAATCCGCCATTGTTACGACTCTGTTTAAAGTCACTGAAAAACTCTTTGCCAGCTGACTTTGCTCATGAAATTTTAGTTGTTGACGTTGCCAGTACAATTGAAACAAGAAATGTCGCATCTGAATTTATTGGGGTAAGACTGGTTAATTTTAAAGAAAACGTCGGTTATACTAAAGGAGTAAATGAGGGGATTAAGGCAAGTATTGGTGACATTGTTTTTGTAATAAATCCTGATATTATTCCTCTGAAAAAAGGTATTGAAAAAATGACCGAATACATCAAAACAAATCCTGACGTAGGTTTAGTTGGCCCACAGCTTTTGAATTTTGACGGAAGTATCCAGAATTCGTCTTTTAGTTTTTATGGGCCAATGACCATAATTTATAGAAGAACTTTTTTGGGAAGACTACCTTGGGCCAAGAAAGAATTAAATCGTTTTTTAATCACTAACAGCAATAAGACTCAAACATCTAAAGTTGACTGGGTAATGGGTTCTGCTCTGATGGCGACTAAACAGTCTATCAACAAAGTCGGACTTATGGACGAAAACTTGTTTCTGTATATGAGCGAGGTTGACTGGGCTAAAAGGTTTTGGGAAAATGGCTATAGGGTGATTTATTTCCCGGAAGCCCAAATGTATCATTATCACCGTCGTGGCTCAAAGGGGCGCCTTGATGCTTTTGATATAATTAAAAAAGAAACTCGCTGGCATATCAAAGATGCTATTAAATTTTTCAGAAAACACGGAATCCGAGCCAAAAGTTTTTGTTAAAATGAATCCCGTTAGAAGTCTCGCTCGCGACAATGTCACGAGTCCACAGGACCTCGGCGGGGCTACTTCTAACGGGATGAATTCTAACAGCAGAAAAATTATAATCGTCTCAGTTTTTGTATCCCTCATAGTTGGTTTTGGGATCGGTTTTTGGTTTGCTAGCGGTGAAATAAACAGTAATTTACCGATCGTCAGGGAATTGATAAACCAAAATCTTGGCCAACCAGAAAAATTGGATTTCTCTTTGTTTTGGGATGTTTGGAACACACTTAGCGCTAAATATGTTGATCCTACCAAATTAGATAATCAGAAAATGCTCTACGGCGCTATAAGTGGTATGGTAGACAGCTTAGGTGACCCATACACGGTTTTTCTTGAGCCAAAAATAAGCGAAAAATTCCAAGAAGAAATATCCGGAGCTTTTGGCGGAGTGGGTATGGAGATTGGTAAAAGAAACAATGCCCTAACTGTCATTGCTCCATTGAAAGACACTCCAGCATATCGGGCAGGAATTAAAGCCGGGGACAAAATTCTCAAGATTGACGGTAAGGTAACCGGGGATTTATCAGTTGAAGAAGCTGTTAATTTAATAAGGGGTAAAAAGGGAACAAAAGTGGTTATTACTATTTCAGATAATGGCAACACAAAAGATGTTGAATTAGTGCGTGATGTAATTAAAATTCCGTCTGTAGAATGGAAATTGTTAAATGGAGATGTTGCTTATTTGCAGGTTTATACATTTAACCAAAATATTGATGCTGATTTTCAAAAAGCTGTTGAACAAATACTCAAGTCATCAGCCATCAAACTTGTAGTTGATTTAAGAAATAACCCCGGAGGACTTCTTGATTCGGCTATTAATTTATCGGGTTGGTTTTTAAATGACGATCAGATTGTTACTATGCAAGAGTTTAGAGACGGCACTAGAGAAGAATTCCGAAGCAAAGGCAACAGCGCTTTGAGAATATATAGAACCCTTTTCTTAATAAATGGCGGTTCAGCTTCAGCTTCAGAGATTTTGGCCGGCGCGGTTAATGATAATTTAAACATACAATTAGTTGGAGAAAAGAGTTTTGGCAAAGGTTCGGTTCAGCAATTGGAAGAATTTAAAAACGGCTCATCACTTAAAGTCACCATCGCCAAATGGCTTACACCAAATGGACGCTCAATCACCGATCTTGGCATTGAACCAAATGTTGAAGTAAAAATGCCAGAGGATCCAGAAGAGGGTGAAATTGAGATTGGGACGCCGGGGAAGGATCCGCAATTGGATAAGGCGCTTGAATTACTAAAATAAAACTCGCTCTCGGCTATTGCCTTTCGGGACACGCTTGCGGCCCCAGCGAGGCCGCTTCGCTATGTGAAGTTGCCGCCTTTGTCAAGGAAAGACCATTGACAAACCATGCAGTCTGGCAACTTCAAATGTCCCGATAAGACAATAGCCTGCGCTCATTTTATTTTTAATAATCGCTCGTTTGTTTTTACAAATAGCCCGCCACTTTTTTATTTGCTCAATAGCCTTCTCTTGTAATTTTTAAAAAATTAAAAGGCCCGCGTCGGCGGGCATCCGGATTGTAGTAGCTAGAGGTGCGTGCCTCTATTGTTAGTGTTTTCGTAAAAGCCACATTCTGGATGAGTGCAAAAAAGAAGTGGTTTAGACGACCACGTTCTTTTTCTTCTTGTTAAAGCACTTTGGAAGATACCAACGACTTTTACCATGCGGCGACCACAATGCCAATTAATCCAAGATTTTCCAGTCATCTTAACTCCTCTGAAATTGCGAACATTACCAAAATGTATAATTGCCAGCTCTGTATAATAAGAACTATCAAGCTCATCAATACTTCTTTCTACCATAATCTCTCCTTTTTGGTGTACTTCGGGCCACCATAACCAAAGCATAAATTATATAACTAAACTTGTCAAGTTGTGAGGAGTAGGTAATTTTAGTAGAATTATAGGATTATGCGTGTAATACTTCTACAAAATATTAAGGGTGTCGGGAGGATGGGGGATATTAAGAATGTGGCCGATGGCTATGGGCGGAATTTTTTGATTGGGAGGGGGTTGGCTAAGTTAGCGACCGAGGGGACAATCAAAGAAGCTGATGCTCTCAAGAAAAAAGCAGAAGCAGGAGAAAAAGTTGCTCACGACAAAGCCAAAGAAGTTGCCGAAAAAACAAAAGATATTGTTTTGGAATTTACCAAAAAGACCAGTAAGGCCGGCAAGCTTTTTGCTTCAGTTACCAAAGAAGAAATTGCCGAAGATATCTCCAAAGCTGTTGGCGGTAAAATAGAAGCTGATGCAATTAATCTCCGTGAACATGGAGAGCATATCAAACAAGAAGGGGAACACATGATTGAGGTAGAACTCGCACCCGACATCAAAGTTGAACTCAAGGTGATAGTGAAAGGGGAGTAGTTTTGATCTATTTCCTAACCAATTTATCATCCAGTTCGCTTTTTTAACAAATTCATCAATATTTATTATATCATTGCGCTCATATAGGAGCCTCAATGACTATTATTCCTACAAAAATTTAGTGACACCGTATGCATTAAAAGTTATGATATATCATAACTTTTAATTTTTCAGACTAAATTTTTGTGAATAGGAATAATTTCATAAATATCTTGAATTTGTAGTAAAGCCGCTCAAAGGATTCAAAATTGGCAAGGAAATAGCTCTTTGCTTGCCTACACTAAAAACGAAACGTCCCCACCGCTTTTTAAAGCAAATGGGGACGAGTTATATCCACTCCTTCCAGGGGGCACGAATGTGCCACCGGAAACGTATCATCGGAAATGCAATCACGAGCGGACCGATGACCATCCAGATGGGCAGGATGTAGTTGGCGGGCGTATGATTGGTAATGGCGAAAATCGCCAAACCGTAGGCAATCGCAAACGCCACCCAGGCAAAAGGACGATCTTTGTCTGGATTTCTCAAAACAAACTTGAATGTTGGAATGGCTGAACAGATATCGGCCAAGATGGCCAGATAGAGAGCATATTGCACCAGCTCTTTTACCTGATTCAGTTTCAACCAAAGTCCAAGTGAAATCACACAGATGGCGATACACACCGCTTCAATCCGGTCCGGTTTGATCCAGCCATTTCTGCCCAGCCGTTTGATGGTAAGCATCATAACAATGAAAGGGTTGGTAAACCCAAACACCGCTGGCCAAACATTGGCTTCTGCTCCAGAACTCTTGTAGGTGACCAGGAGCGCGAAACCAATCAGAGCCCAGAGAACCCAACTGGTGATCTGGGTCTCAATCTTGCCCTGATAAACACGGATCGCGTACGGAATAACACTGACAACTACCAGCGCTCCCGAAAGCATACCGATTTGGTTTGCACTCACTCAGTAGAAAGAAAATCTTTTAATTATAACACATTTATTAAATAAAATCAAATTTTTGATCCAAACTAAAAATACCTGTAAATTTGACATGTGGATATCGACAATGCTATACTGATAGCAAGGTGGTAAGCCTGCTGTGAACGAGATCGTTCGTAACTCTGAAGAGCTCCCAATTTGGGGGCTTTTCTGTTTTTAATAATATAATTTACAGAGATGAAGGAATTCCCGAAGGCTTCCGGAGGTTTTAAAGCTATTGTTTGTCTATCCTGGAGCACCGGTTGAAAAAATGGTGAGGAAAGTGGTTTGTGACACTATCGTTTTTGACTTTTAATTTAGAATATGTTACAATTAAAAGATTATGGAAACTGCGCCTAGTATAGGTAAATACTCGGTCTTATTCTTGCTCATTGTGGGTATTTTTTTGGCTTTGTTTCTAATTCCTTCAGATATAGGCCAAGCCCAGCAAACAAGTCCATCCACCTCAGCCAAACCAGCCAATTTCAGTGATTCTATAGCTGCTAATACGCTTTGTAGCGCCGGTTTGGGATGCGATAAGGTTGGCCAGCAGTCAATATCTCCAATTCCTGATTTAACCAGTATTTTCAATACCTCTAATGATGGTCCAAACTATGACCCAGTTATCAGTATCGTTAATGTTCCTGGCCAGACGGCAGTTTACAGAATAATTAACGGCCACAAACACGCCATTCCAACGGAAGAGATATTTTATAGTTATGGTTTTGATTTGGATATTGTCCAAAAAATTACCAAATCAGAATTAGACAAATACCCTTTGGCCAGATTGTTTATCGTTGAAGATTCAGGCGAAGAAAATCCCACAGTACATTATTTAACCGAGAGCGGAATGTTGAGGCCGGTTTTAAACTATAAAGTATTTTATTCTTATGGCAACAGAAAAGAGGATATAATCACTATCAACCAAAAAGAATTTAATCATTACCCTAAAAACCAATTCGTTTATATTGAAAGACCTCAAATGAGTCGTGATATTTATCAGATAACCGGCGGAGTTAAGAGGTATTTAACCCCGATTGCTGTTAAAAGGATGAACTTAAAAGAAAAAGAAATAGCCCCGATTAATCAAGTTGAATTTGATGAGTATCCCGATGGAGAGCCGGTTATATACTAGAATTTAGCCTGAAGTAACACAAATGGCACCTTTGCAAAGGTGCCATTTGTGTTATAAACTGGGCTAGATCTTTTTAATGAGGTAAAATGGGACAATGATAAAAGAAACAATAATTACCGTTGATATTGGAGCAAGCAAGGTTCATTTTGCGGTAGTTGAGGGTAATAATCTAATTGAGTATTCAGAAATTCCTCAAGTTGGTTTGGTTAATATTGGATTAGATAACCAAAAACTTCTTGAAATTATCTCTGGTGGGGTTAAAAAAATAATTTCAATATTAACAAAACAAAAAGAAACGGTTTCAGCGATTAGTATTGGCAGTCCGGGTTCACTTGATTCTGCAACCGGAATAATACAAAATCCTCCAAATTTAAAAGGCGTAATAAATTTTCCTATTGTTGACGAACTTAAAAAACTTTTTGACGTGCTAGTTTTTCTCTTAAATGATGCTGATGCGGCTGCTTTGGGGGAGGGGTGGTTAGGCGCGGGTCAAGGATTCAAGGATATTGTTTATATAACTCTTAGTTCCGGAGTAGGTAGCGGTATTATTAAAGATGGAAAACTCCAAAACAAAAGAGAACTAGGCCATGAACAATTTGTGGTTAGAGACGAACAACGAACTTGCAGTTGCGGTGAAAGTAATCATGCCGAAGCGTTTTTGGGTACAAACGGCCTTGCTGAAACTTCCGCCCAAATTATGGGTACAAAATTCAGCGACATGAAAACCGAAGATAGATATAAAATATCAATTGAGATGAGAAAGGGAGCGAGTAATGGCGATGAAAAGTGGCTGGCTTTGGAAGATAAATATTCTGAACATTTGGGAATATTTTTAAATGAAGTAATTACAAACAACCGACCTCAAATAATAATTTTGGGTGGTGGAATAATTCAAGAAAACACCCGACTTCTTAATAAAACCAAACAACACCTCAAAAAATTTTCAGAAACCGAAGAGGTTCCCATAGTTCTTGCAAAGTTGAAAAATCCTGTTAATCTTGGAGTAGCTAAATATGCTCTTGAACAATTAAAAAGGAACTAAATGAATCCTTTGTTAGAGTGGATAATAATCGTATTTCTTTCGGTAATTTTTATCTGGCTCGCTATTAGAAGATTTAATTTTATGAAAAAGAAGGGGATTAAGGACGATGATAGGTTACTTTGAGATTCTAGGGGCTGTAGCAATATGGGCCTTTTTCAATGGGGTTCTTGTAAGAGGAATTAAGACATCTGGAGTTGGAGTTGGAATTTGGACAGCTTTAGTTGGACTCGTTACTTTTCTTATTATATTTTTATTTTTTGGCCTAGATCCTCTTAATGGTGTAACCTCAAAACAAGCCCTCTATCTTCTCTGGTTGGGTATCTTTGCTGCTCTAAATAATACTTGCTATTACACCGCATTAAAAATATCTATTCCAGTTGCGGCTTTATTTCATTATCTTGCCCCATTGATAGTTATTGTTTGGCCGCTGCTGTTCCCGATATTTTATGAACCAATTGAGGTGTCAGATATAATCGCCGCCATGATTGGTTTGGCTGGGTTTTTCTTTATTGCTAAATCTAGTTTAAAAACTGGTAATCGCACATTATTTTATCTAGGAGCCGGTTCAGCAATTTTTTATAGTTTAGAGATTATATTGAGCGGTTATGTTTCAAATAATCTTAGTACACCAGCCGCGGCGGCAACGTTTTTTAAGTTCTTATTTCAAGCTTTGACGATGGTTCTAATGGGTTGGGTGTTCAGGGAGTCTTTAACTGTTAAAAATAAACTAGATTGGTTAAAAATAACTGCCGGCGGATTACTTTTGTATTTTTCGTTCATGTTATATTTTTACGGTTCAGTTAGTGTTTCTTCTCTTGAGCGGGGAGTGTTAGGGTATATTGATAGAATAGGCGCTATTGTTCTGGGGTGTTGGTTTTTTAAAGAAGAGCGAGCAAAGCTTACAAAAGAAGTTTGGATAGGCGGAGCACTTATCTTGGGAGCGGGATTACTAATACTTGTATAAACCCCCACACTCATACATGTAGGAGTGTGGGGGTAAACAAAAAAGAGGCAAATCGGCCTCTTTTAATTTGAAGTCTCTATTTTAGACATTAATTCTTTATGTTTTTCAAGAAGTTCTTTTTTTATAGTTTTAGTATTTATTATTTCGGCATAAGTAAGAACGCTCGGTCTTAATTTTCTTTCCAGATTATTATTTCGATCAATTTCTATTAGACCCATTTGAGAAAAAAATCCATCCCATTCCCATGTATCTGCAAGAGTCCAATACTGATAACCGACAACATTAGCACCATCTTTCATAGCATCATGAATCGCTTTAAGGTGAATAACGATAAATTCTTCTCGGAACTTATCGTCAGAATCTTGAATCCCATTCTCAGTAACTACTATTGGTAAGTCGAGATTTTTGAATTTTTTAATCAAGTCATATAATCCTTTAGGATAAAATTCTTTTGGCCGATGATTAAGTCTATTCTGTTGAAGTGAAACCCACTCTACGACAAAAGGTCTTTTTGCATCTAGCCAGGGCAGGACATTATAGGCTAAAGAAATATGAAATTTAAGAAGTGTCCGGCCGTAATAATTAAGACCGATAAAATCCCTATCGGAAGTGCCAAGAGTAAAATCAAACATCAAAACGCCAATAAAATTAAACATATTGACACTTAATTGGTCCAGTGGAGATTCAGCATCATTCGGATAAAAAACACCTGGCACAGAAGCAAGGCCAACCATAATTTTATTTTTACCAACATGGCCATCCATGGCTTCATGTATGCTTCTATAAGACAATCTATGCGCCTCCATAAGATTATTTATAACCAAAGCGAGGCGTTGTGTTCCTTCTGTGTCTTGAAGATTATCTATTGTCTTATAGGGTGGCCAGGCCCCTTTAATATACGACTGACCTAGAATTACCTGAGGTTCATTGAATGTAAGCCACCACTTTATTTTTAGTGGTTTACCGATGGTTTCAGCAACCACTTTAGCATATCGAGCATAGTAAGATTTGAATTCTTTACTTTCATATCCGCCTTTTTCAACAACCCAAAGAGGTAAGGCAAAGTGATTTAAACATATCATCGGCTCTATTCCTTTTGTTTTCATATAGCCAAAGATTTCCTTATATTTTTCTATTGCATTTTTATCCCAACGGCCTTCTTCGGGTTCTATTCTAGACCATTCAAGAGATAGCCGATGGACTTGGATACCAATTTCTCCAGCTAAATCAAAATCTTCCTTATAACGATTCAGAAAATCTGTTCCTATACCCGGACCCACAAGAGGTGGATTAAAGGTTTGTATATAATTATTCCAGTCGGTTAAACCATTACCGCCAGTAGTTTGGAAATCAGATGAAGCTGTTCCAAAAAAGAAATTTTCTGGAAAAATAATATCTTCAAATTTTTCATTTATATAAGTAACTTCCTTATTTTGTGCTTGATCTTGAGGTGGTGACGGATTGTTTTTGGGGGACGGGATATTTTTATTAAAATATCCCGCTTGAGATGAAAAAAACAAGAATATTCCAAAAACAATTGGAACAATCAAAATTCTAAGCAAGACCAGATATAAGAGTTTCTTGCCCCTCTCTTTTTTCATGGTTACCCGCTGTTTTTAAAGTGCTTTATTCCAGCGTTGAGTTAAGAAAATCCGGATGGCCATTGAGAAAAGCTTTGGCATCCATTTCTTTCCCACCCTCAAGCTGGATTTGCTTGAGTATTAAATAGCATTTTTGGGTAACAACGGCAATATCGTTGTTTAATTTAAAAACAGTCCCAGGATGTTCAACTTCCAAGTTCCTTGGAAGTTGAACATCCAAGTAATCGGTTTTAATAATATTTAAAATCTTGTTTTGCCAGATAGTCCATGTTCCCGGCTCTGGATTTAAAGCCCTGATTTGATTATATATTTCTTCGGCTGATTTGTTCCAATCTATTTTCCCATCTTCGCGGGTAATAATTTTTGTAAATGTCGCTTGGCTGTGGTCTTGTTCTCTGGGTTTTATTTCCTCATTTAAATACTTCGGTATCGTTTCAATCAACAACTCGGCTCCAAGCCTGGCTAGTTCCTGCTCTGCTTGCGAGTAGTAAGTATTTGGTGGTAAGTAGTAAGATTTTGAAGATAAAATAGAACCATGGTCAACTTCCTCGTCAATCTTCATAATAGTAACCCCTGTTTTGGTATCTCCATTGAGTATTGCTGTTTGAATAGGGGAGGGGCCTCGGTATTTTGGTAGCAAGGACGGATGGATATTTATAAAGCCGTATTTGGGGAGTTCAATATATTGAGATGGAATTATTTTACCATAAGCGGCAATTAAGCAAATGTCAGAATTTAAATGTTTGAATTGTTTAAAAAATTCTTCATCTTTTTTCAGAGAATGGGGTTCAAAAACTTTGATATCATATTCAAGCGCAACTTTTTTAACTGGACTAGGCAGAATTACCTTTGCTCGACCAACTGGCTTTTCCGGTTGAGTCACAACCGCTTCAATATGATAATCGAAATTTATCAAGCTTTTTAAAGCCGGGATGGCAAAGTCTGGAGTTCCGAAGAAAACAATTTTCAATTTATTTTTCATCAGACCTGTTTTTAATCGTTAGCCCGTTTAGGTGGTCTGTCTCATGTTGTAACACTCTAGCTGCAAACCCTCTAACTTTTAACTTTATTTTCTCTCCGCTTTCGTTGATAAATTTAATTTTAATTTTCTTTGACCTTTTTATTGGAATATAGAATTCGGGAATTGATAGGCATCCTTCTTCCATCTCGTCGTCATCTTTTGAGTATTCTGTTATTTCCGGGTTTATATAAACTTCGGAAATCTCGCTTTCTTTGGCAACCCTCTCATCAATTACAAAAACAGCCAGATCTTTTCCAATTTGATTAGCCGCTAGACCCACCCCTTGGTTTTCTTTCATGGCCTTTTTCATATCCAAAAAAAGCGAATTAAACTCGCCATTCTTTACTTTGCTTGGATTCACTATTTCCAACTTTTTAGCTAGTATTTTATCTGGTATTTTCGTAATTTCCACTATTTTATATTAGGATATTTTTATGAGTATTTCAATTCAATTCAATTGCCAACATTAATCAAGTATGGTATAAATTATTTAATCTTTAATCTTTAACAATGTGGTATAAATTATGCGAGAAATAAGAATTGCTGGAGCGGGTCCTTCGGGACTTGCGGCGGCTATAGTTTTAGCCCGAAACGGAGCAAATGTTTCTGTTTTTGAACAAAATTCTTGTGTTGGACGGAGATTTAACGGAGATTTTCAGGGGATAGAAAATTGGACATCAGATGACGACTTTCTGGAGAGAATTAGTTCACTCGGTTTAGAAACAAGTTTTAGATATATTCCTTTTCATAACTTTACTTTCTATGACGAAGTCTCTAGGCCAACTCTTGTAAAGTCAGAACAACCCATCGTTTATTTGATAAAGAGAGGAAAAAGTTCAGACACATTAGATAGCGGGTTACTGAAACAAGCACTAGCTGTAGGAGTACAAGTTAAATTTAATGAAAAGCTCTCTTTTGGTGAAGCCGATATTATTGCTACAGGCCCCCAAGGAAAACCAGACGGTATTGCAAAAGGTATCACTTTTGACACAAATTATCCTGAATTTGGATGCGCAACACTTAATCAGCGTTTATCGCCTGGCGGATATACCTATTTTCTTTCGTCTGGAGGTTCTGTTACTTTGGCAACAGTTCTTTTAAGAGATTTCCCTAGAGCATCGGAATGCTTGAGAGAAACCATTAAGGAATACGAAAAACTTCTGGGTATTAAAATTCCAAATAAAGTCAGAGTTTGGGGTGGAAGAGGTAATTTCTCTACCCTTTCTACGGGTATTCGACTTGGTAAGTTGTTGGTAGGTGAAGCTGCTGGATTTCAAGATAAACTTTTTGGTTTTGGAATCAGATTTGCTCTTATTTCCGGAATTTTAGCCGCCACAAGTTTTATAGAAATAAAAAATTACGATGATTTATGGAAGCCGGAGTTTATGCGTTTAATGAAAGTTTCTAGGGCAAATCGTTTTATATTCGCTAACTTTTCTATTTCAAGACAATTATGTTGTCAAGTTCTTGGCAAATCAAAAGATCCAAGAAGAACACTTAGGACTCTTTATTCTTGGCAAAGGATTTAATTCAAGGGCTTTTGCCCTTTTTGTTTACAATATTGACTTTGGTTCCACATCAATCATCCAGTTTGACGGAATAAACTTGAGGATGTCGCTGATTTTAAAATCAGACATAATTTTTAATATAATATTATAAACATAGAATCCTCTCTGTTTTTCTATGAACGCCGGCGAAGGGTCCATTAATTTGACGCTATTTTCAAACTTCATCTGAAGAATAGCCATTTTTAATTTCTCACTTAAAATCCTGGCTTCGTATTCGGACTTATTTCTATCTGGCGAAGCGAAGGATAATTTAATAAGTTTAGCAAAAGGCGGATACCAGAATAATTTTCTGACTTTAAGTTCGTTTTCGTATAGTTTTTCGTAATTGCCTGAAATTATTGTTTCAAGAATTTGATTTTTAGTGTGTAAAGTCTGAATAATTATTTTTTGAGGTTTAAAATCCAGTAATTTTTCTATCTGTAAAAATAAAGTTTCTTCAGCTTTAAAATCAGGAACAGTAACCAGACTGTCTAAGTTCGGGATTCCAACAAGGTCAAAATTAAGGTTAAAACGTTGACCGAATATAGACTGAGTACCGATACAGACAAAAGACTCCAGGTCTCTCATTCTGGCCTCAAACTCCTCTTCTTGTTTAATGTTTTTTATTACATAGGAGTCAAAGGTTACAACTTCAGTATTTGGGAACATAAAATTTAGCTCATCTTTTATCTTCTCGCTTCCGGCAAATCCAGCCGATTTTAATTTGTAGCTGTTACAATTCGGGCAATGATCCGGAATCTTTTGTATTAGTGAGCATCGGTAGCATATTAGGGAGTCGGCCGGTGACACATGAAGACGCAAGGGTACAGAACATTGAGGGCATTTGAAGATAAAGCGACAGTTTTCGCATATTAGCGAAGTGGAGTAACCTTTTCTGGTTGAAAAAATTAGAACCTTCTTTTTTTCTTTTAGGTACTTGTCAATGCTATTTTTAAGTTCTCGGCTGAAAATAGAGGAGTTACCGCTGCTTATATCGGATAGCATGTTTTCTATTTTAATCTCTGATCTTAAGTCGCGTATTTTATTTTCTAATTTCAGAGACTCGTTTTTTGAGAGAAGGTATTGGTCAACATCTGGCGCTTGGGAAACAAAAAGAAGCTTGGCCGAATAAATCTTAGCTATTTTTTTAACGAGAGAGACCGTATTATATTTCGGTGACATGTCAGATTTATATGCCTCATTACTCGGATCCTCAACGATAATTAAACCTAAGTTGGTAAATGGAGCAAAAAGAGCTTGGCGGGTGCCGATTATTATTTCTGCATCACCAGAGTTAATTTTGTCCCACGACTGGCGATATTGTTTTTGGTTTATCTTGCTGTGAATTATTACTGTTTCATGGTGTTGAGAAAGATGGTTATAGAAATACTTTGCGATAGATATTTCTGGAACAACTAATAAAATTTGTTTTTTGTCTCTTAATGTTTTTTTGATTTCAGACGTTATGTTTTTAATAATATTCTTAGCTCTCGATAATAATAGTTTAGAATTTTGAATTTCCTGACCGGACAGGTGGAATTTTGATTTTTCTAAATTCAACATTCTAGGTTCCAAATTCTGTTTTAAGAAGAATGGCGGTAAAACTGTTTTTAAACACATGCCAAGAGGGGAAAAATAATTCTGAGACAACCAAAGAGCTATTTTGAATTGTGTTTCTGATACTAAAGGAGTTTCGCTGACAATGCTAGAGATTTTTTTAAGCTGGAAAGACGACTTTTTTAATAATATTTTTTGATTTTCTGCCGGTTCAGAAGAAATGACAACGGCTAAAACTTTTCTGTTTCCTATGACCACCTCAACGATGGCGCCTTTAGGCAGTTCTTTAGAGAAAAAATAACTCAATAATTGAGGAACTTGAGGTGGGAGATTTGCAATGGGGATAACTTCTAGTATATACATCTTTAAATTAATTCTATACCTTAAACAGATAAGCTAGAACTTGACCTCGTAAATAAATTATTGTTTAAAAATAATTTCCACGGGGTCAAGTTCTAATTTCTAATTAACACATCAGAAGCAGTAATCCCCCGCCTTTTTACACGATGTTTGTGGAAAAGGCGGGGTTTTTCGTGTTTTACGATGGGGTTTTGAGATTAACTTTAAATCTGTTAAAATTTAATAATGAAAATCAAGGTTAGATTTCCACCTTCGCCTACGGGTAATCTACATGTTGGGACAACCCGAACGATGATTTATAATTGGCTGTTTGCCAAGCAAAACAAAGGCGAAATTGTAATGCGTCTGGAAGATACGGACACAGAACGTTCAAACAAAGAATTTGAGGCGGATATAATGAATTCCTTAAAATGGTTAGGCCTTGATTGGGACGGTCCAGTTTATCGCCAAAGTGAAAGAACTAAACTATATCGTAAATACCTGGAAGAATTCTTAGTAAATAAAAAGGCCTTTTGGTGTAACCATTCTAAAGAAGAACTTGAAGTTGAAAATAAAAATCAAATTGAAGCTAAAGAACCTCCGCGACATGTTTGTAGCCACAAACAAGATAATTTAGAAACCGGAGTGGTAATAAGGGTATCCGTTGATTCAAATTCTGACAGAACAATATCATTTAACGATAGGGTTAAAGGTAAGATTGAGTTCAAGGAATCTCTTCTTGGTGATTTTGCCATTGCTCGTAATTTGGATTCGGCGCTTTATCATTTTGCGGTTGTCATTGACGATATTGATATGGAAATTAGCCACATAATTCGCGGTGATGATCACATTTCAAACACACCCAAGCACATTTTAATTTATGAGGCTCTAGATAAACCTTTACCAATTTTTGCTCATATTCCATTGGTTCTTGGAACTGACCGTTCTAAACTTTCAAAACGACATGGAGCCACGGCAGTCAGTGCCTACAAAAACGATTATTTGCCAGAAGCTTTGTTTAATTTTTTGGGATTTTTAGGTTATACATTCAGTAAAGACATAATTTCTAAGGAAGAAATGGTAGCAGAGTTTGAACTGGAAAAAGTTCACCAATCCGGAGCAGTTTTTGATATAAAAAAGTTAGATTGGATAAATTCGCAATATATTAAAAAGTTGCCTCCCGAAGAGTTTAAAAAACTAGCCAATGTTCCTGAACTACCAGATGAAGCTGTGCTGATTGTGACCGAAAGGTTGGAAAAATTAAGTGATATTCAAAATTTTAATTATTTATGGGAAAAGCCAAAATATGAAAAGGACGTGCTTCAATGGAAGGAGATGAAACCAGAAGAAATTCAAAACTCACTTTTGCAATCATCTTTCTGTGCTGGCGTTGAAATAAAAAAACTAGGGTCAAAGCTTGATGAAATAGCTAAAGATAATTTCGGAGGCGATAGGGGAGCGGTATACTGGCCACTTAGAGTAGCTCTTTCCGGAAAGAAAAAATCACCAGACCCTATTGAAATTATTAAAATTTTAGGGCCAAAAGAAACCAAGGAAAGAATAAATGAAGCAAAGAAAAAATTGGAATCATAAAATCATTGTTTCTTTACTACTTACTACCAGCTACTTACTACTAGCTAATGTTTCCGATGCTCAAACTGATAGCGAGCGTATTGCCGAACTGCAGAAACAGATTGAAGCTCTTGAAAAAGAAGCTGATCTTTATCGGGGCAATATTGCCAGCGAACAGGCCAAAGCTAAATCTCTTCAGGGCGAAATCAGTATCCTTAATAATCAGATAAGTAAAATTCAGGCCCAAATTAACATAACTTCTAAAAATATAGACAAAACCAGAATTGAAATACTCGGTCTTGATAGCGAGATTGTAGATACTCAAAAACGAATTGAATATAAAAAAGATACTATTGGACGCTTATTGTCAGAAGTTTATCGACAGGATAATGAAAATCTTTTATTAGTTTTGCTTAAAAATTTAAACATCTCTAATTTTTTCATTAAAACTCAAGCCCTAGCCAGCGTTAATACGAGCTTGCTTGGCTTGATTGATGAGCTTCGTGGGGAAAAAGATATCTTAGAAACACAAAAATCTGGATCAGAAGTTAAAAAACAAGAACTTGAGGATTTCAACTACAAGCAAAAACTTCAAAACAACTCCTTAACTCAAACTAAGACTGGCAAAAACCAGCTATTGACCCAGACCAAAGGCCAAGAAGCTCAATATCAGGCGATGTTGGCTGAAGTTGAAAGAAGGAAATCGTTATTCTTTACCGAGTTAAAAGAAATAGAAACAAAAGTTATCCAGGGCGGTCTTTATCTTCTTCATGTCAAAGCAGAAAACATTCCTCCTAAAAAAACAAAATTATTTCAATGGCCCGAGGACGATTATAGAATTACTCAAGGCTATGGTTGCACGGCTTATGCCAGATGTAATAGATCCAGAGGACCATATGGCGGAGCGCCTCATAATGGTCTAGATATGGCTTCTGGTTATGCCAGTCCGATTAAATCAATAGGGGATGGGGAAATAATCGCCAATGGCAAAAACGACGGTTGGGGTAATTGGGTGGCTATTAAACATCCTCCGTATAACCTGGTTAGCCTATATGGCCATATGAGTGCCTTTGAGTTTCTGCAAGTCGGGACACAGGTTAGAGCCGGCCAGATTATCGGCTACGAAGGAGCCACCGGTAATGCCACCGGTTCTCATGTCCATTTAAGTTTATATAAAGAATTTTTTACTTATGTTAAAGAAAAAAACGGACAATTATATTTCAACTATTTTGATGGTTCAATTAATCCTTTGGATTATCTTTAATATTTTAAAATTAAACTAATGACTAAAGTTTTAATTCTCGGCGGCGGTTTCGGAGGTGTTCGTTGCGCCTTGGATCTTAATAAAAAATTAGGCAGAGAATCAGAAATAACCGTAGTTGATAAGAACGGTTACCATCTTTTCATCCCTGCTTTATATGAAGTTGCTTCAGCATACGGTTTAAAAAGAGATCCTTTTGCAGTTCAACTTCGTCGGACAATTTGTATGCCCTATGCTGACATCTTTAGCAAAACAAATGTCAATTTTGTTCAAGCAGAAATTTCAGAAATAAATCTAGTTGAAAATAAAGTCAAAACAGAGGGAAACATGATTCTGGGCTATGATTATCTGGTTATTGCTTTGGGTAGTGAAACTGCTGATTATGGTATTCCGGGGGTTAAAGAATATGCCCATCAGTTTAAAACACTAGAAGGAGCTCTTTTTATAAATAAAAAACTGGAAGAAATGTCTCAACAATTTTTGGAAGGAGAAAGAACTGAACTATTCTCATTTCTTGTGTGTGGCGGCGGGTTTACCGGTATAGAGTTGGCGGCAGAGCTAGGATGCTGTACCAAAGTAATAAGAGAAGAATGTAAAATTAGGGGACGATGTTCAAATATAACTCTATTTGAAGCCGGTCCCAAAATACTCCCCGCAATTTCCGAAAAAGAAAGGAGGTTAATAAAAAACCGCTTAACTAAACTTGGAATAATTTTGATGGAAAATTCTCCGATTGAAGAAATTGGTTCTGATTTTGTGAAACTTAAAACCAGCCAAAGCGTAAAAGGGGACTTAATAGTTTGGACGGCGGGGATCAAGCCAGTTGAGTTTTTAAAATCAATTCACGGCTTACCAACAGGTAATACCGGTAGAATAAAAGTTGATAATTTTCTTAAAGTTGAAGGACACGAAAACGTCTATGCGATAGGGGACGCTATTGAGTTTAACGACCCCAAAAACCAGAAACCAATTCCGGCCTTTGCTTATGTTTCTGTTGATCAAGGTAAAATAGCCGCCCAAAATATTTACAACTCCATTAAAAATAAAAAATTAAGACAATATGATCCTTTTCATAATGTTTGGATAATACCGATAGGTGGTAAATTTGCTTTGGCTCATCTTGGAGGAGGGGTTTTAATTAAAGGATTTTTTGGATGGATAATCAGAGAACTGGTGGACTTAAAATATTTGTTATCAATTTTTTCACTTAATAAAGCTTTGGATATATTTTTTAATGACATAACCATTTTCTCTAAAAATGATTAGAACACATATTGTCAATATTTGTCAAGGTTATGCGACATGGCAGGGAAGTGGTATAATAGAAGCATCGCATTCATAATAACAAATAAAACCGTTATTTTAGCAGCAATACTTGTCGGACTTGTGTTTCCGTATGTGTCTACTATTGCTCAAACTCAACCTGTCCGGTCAGGAGATTCAATCCAAAATCCAGTAAATCCATTAATAACGCCAAATATTCAAAACGTTACTAATAGTTTAACAGAAATCAACCAATTGGAAATTATAAACGAAGTCACAAAACCACTGAATGATATTATCGGTAACTTTTTAAAAGGTGGCCAGGGTTCTGTTATTCCAAGCATCAAATCCGGCCTGGAAGGCCTTGGGCAAGGTCAAAACCCTTCAAGCTATCTAACTGGTTCAAATTTACCAAACACCACCATGTCTATAGGAGAAATAATAAGCAAATCAAAAGAAGCTTTTATCCTGATTGCTCAAATACTCATTGCCGTACTAGAAACGGCGCTATGGGCGCTGAAGAGTATTCTGGGGTTTATAACCTAGAAGCTTTCAGTTATTTACTAGGACGCATAACCTACATTATCGGACGTTCTGGGTAAAATAAAAACCTGCACTTCCTTACAGGTTTCTTAATTAGATTTTAATTTTTCTTAACCACTGACTTTTTCTATTATAAGACCCCCTTGCATACTCTGTCGATAGAAATTTGAACTTGGTATGATATTGATTTTTCCCGCCTCCTGAAGAACTTCTAAATCGGCCATAACTTTTCTTACTAAAACCTTCATAGCTTCATAGTTTGAATTAGCGCCAGGAACCTGTTCCGAAAAATAAGCCCTTGATTCAGGTGAGGAGTCGATCCTATCAAATGAGAAATGAAGATCGGCATATCCCCCATTTGCTAGCGCCTTAACAACATTCAATAAGGCCTTATGTTGAAATAGAAAATATCTAAAGGCCATATTCGAAACTATCAGATGAAACTTCCCTTCAAACTCTAAGGGCATTCTTTCGGCAACAATATAGTGAAAATGATCAGCGTTAAACATTGCCGGTTCTGGTTCCATGGTAATACCATGCGTCTCTATATCCGGATCCAGTTCCTTCATATCTTGGAGAGCTTTTCCCATACCGCAACCAGTATCTAAAACTACCAGTTTGGTTACTCTTGTTCTTTGCCTCAATTTTTCCAACAGTCCCCTAAATCCCTTTTCGTCACCGAAGTATGCGTCTGAACCCAGCAGATCTCTGTTACCATAGCGGGTTAGTCCGTTACCAAATCTTGGCATAACTAATCGTTTTTTGTGCCAGATATTTGGGTTAAAAAGCAACTCCACTTTTTGTTTAGGAGACAACGGGTACGGCGCTTCTTTTCTGCGGGACCAATTTTTCCAATCTTTTTCGCCGCCGTTTATATAAAAGGTTTCTCCGTCATAGAATACTTGTCCACACAAACCTTCTAGGTTCTCATGGTTTAGCCTGTCATTGAGTTTCTTTACGACAAGTACTAGTAATAACTGTTCTTCCCTTTCGTTCAGAGGCGTTAAGGAAACAAAACCAAAATGATTTTTCATGGCAATTTGTTTAATTTCAGTTGGAGATAACGTAAGAAATTTACCAGACATGATTCCGTCAATGAAATGAGAATACACGAACCGTTCTTCTTTTGAGTTTTGTCCTGGGTTGTCAGGCACAATAGCCCTTCCCGCGACTTAAATTTTTAAGGAGTATACTATTATAAGATATATTGTTACATGGGTCAAGTTGTTAAAGATTAATCTGCGCTTTACAATTATATAATAATGCCCCGACTAATTTTCGATATTGAAACAATCGGTGTTGATTTTGATTCTTTGGATGAAAAGTCTAAAGAATTTATTTTGGAATTCGCCAAATCACCGGAAGAAGAAGAACGAAAGAAAGAAGAACTATGCTTTTCCCCCCTTACGGGGGAAGTGGTAGCAATTGGAATTTTGAATCCCGATACTGATAAGGGTGCAGTTTATTTTCGTGACCCTATGGGCAAATTAGAAAAACACTCTGAAAAAGATATTCAATATACTCCTTGCATATCAGAAAAAGAGATTTTGAAAGAATTTTGGGAAACCGCTCAGCTCTATGACCAGTTCATTACTTTCAGTGGCCATAATTTTGACTGCCCCTACTTAACAATCCGTTCAGCAATAAATAAAATAAAGCCGACAAGAAAATTAATGGGCTACAGATTTACTAAAGCCCAGGATTTGCATATTGACCTGTACGACCAACTTACAAATTTCGGCGCCATAAGAGAAGGAAGAAGAAATTTACATATGTGGTGCCAAGCTTTTAGCATTAAAAGTCCAAAGGATGATGGTGTTACTGGTGATAATATCGGCCAGCTTTTTAAAGATAAAAAATATTTAAACATTGCCCGATACTGCGCCGGCGATCTGTGGGCAACAAAAGATTTATATGAATATTGGAATAAATACATCAATATCAAGTAAAATTTGATATTGAATTAAAAATGTAAAAATCAAAATTAAAAATTTTAAGATTTTAGATTGTAATTTTAAATTTTTACTTTTAACTTTTAAATTAACTCCCATGAGTCAGTGGTATAAAAACGCACAATCATTTAAAGATGCCAACGGTTATGAAATAGACGGGATTTGGTATCCAAGAGTTACTGCTATTGTTGGAATCAAAGCCAAACCGGCTTTATATATGTATTATGCTGGTCTGCCAGATTTTAAAACCGGTGAAGCCATAAAAGCCAAGTCAGCTGAAGAAGGCACGCTTTTACATGAGACGATAGAAGCTATCCTTCGCCATGATCCGGTTGTTATTCCGGAATCAATCAAGCCAGCAGTTGCTGCTTTCATGGATTTTTATACCAACAATAAAGTAGTTGCTCATAAAATAGAAGAGCGTGTGATTTCAAAGAAACATCATTTTGCCGGTACGATGGATGTTTTAGCTGATGTAAATGGCAAATTAGGTGTCCTGGATATCAAAACCTCAATAGCTATCTATCGTGACTATTCCATGCAAACCTCGGCTTATATTGAAGCCTTGAGAGAAGATCCAAATATGCCCGAATTAACTCGTTGGATATTGAGAATTGATCAATCAAAACCATGCTTCAAATGTCCCGCTACCCTTCGTGATAAAGGTGGACGTGAAAAAATCCGCAATGATAAAGGTAAGTGCCAGCATGAGTGGGGTCCAATGAAAGGAGAGGTTGAAATAAAAGAAATAACAACTTTTGCAGAAGATATAAAAGCCTTTCTGGCCTGCAAAGATCTCTGGAGTTGGGAGAATGAATTCTGGCTCAAAAAGATTTATAGATAATTGTATTTCCCGCTCTCACCCCGCCTCATCTTCATCAAAGGACTGCGCCTCATAGGGTCATTATAGTCGTTCGGACTCATTTTCTCTGACCAATGAATGGGGGTTACCCCCGACCTGGCCAATGCGGTCTGCCAAAATCCAGACCGAGCCAGGTCACCCCCCATTAGGGTTCCCAGGAAAATATCGTCCTCACTCCTTAATGACCAACTATTCGTTTCATTGATTCAGATGAGGCGGGGTTGCGCGGGAAATAAAAAAAGTACGAGGAGGTTATCGCACTAAGTTAGTCTCTGATTCTTTTAGCTCCCGGCCAAGGGTCATTATTTTCCATCGGATGGTTAAACCACAGACGTGCACTGCACACATCACACATATGAGCAGCACAGGCAAGTGGGCCCATGACCCGATGACGATTTGAGTAGTCGTTTAATTCACCCTCGGCATACTTCATGCCGTTTTCCTGTTCAGGAGTAAAGACAATGCCGTATGATTTCAGTTTAGCCATTCGGAATTGTTGATGGCCTTCCTTGGTTTGCATTGATGGCTTGTAGTATAGTTGGCCATCTTCTCTAAGTTCGTACTTCCACGGTTTTTCAATATCGTGGAAATAAACAACCAGAAGTAGGTCTGATAAAGAAAAAGGCAAAGGACGTATAGAGCTCAATTGGTCATACAACAGAACAGCGATATTCATTATCTCTTGAACATGATCAAAGTATCCGCTTGGCCAGTTCTAATGGTTATTGGTTGAACCTTGAACTGTCTGAAAAAGTTTACAGTTATCGGACAAGATTTTCTTACAAAAAGCGCCGTACCCCCGTGGGTCGTGCGCTCGTACTGGACTATGCCAGTAGATCTTGACTGTATTTTGACACTTCTACTTGGGTGAGGCCAATATCAATTGCCGACAAATTGCCCTCACGCATTTCGGTGAATAGACGTTCCTTGAACCCCTTAAGATGAATATCACTTTCGCGGCCTTCGCGTATGACTGTGGTGTAGAATTTTGCGCTAGCTTTGCACCCTTTAATTCGAAGCTTTTGGAGCTCTACTTCGTTGGTGCCGATTTGGGCAAGAGTGAGACCTCCGGCCTCGATGGCCATCCCCAGATTGTCAAAGCCGACTCTGTAAGATGCTGACACATTACGGATGAATTCCAGCCACGCCTGAGCGCTGGCCAAGTTGTAGATGAACAGAAATTTATCAATCTCATTCTGGCTAGTGCCGATTTGAACCAACAGTGATGGCCCCAACAGATCAAGAGCCTTGTCTATCATCCCGAGGTTTATTTGAAAACTAACTTCGTTTATGCGCAGATTGTTGAGCGCCTCTTTGGCGATCTCGCTCGCTCTCTGTTCATCCCACCTCAGGAAACTCATGTGACACCTCTTTCTTTGATCTAAACGTGCTGGTAGAATTATAACACATGTACAGATATAGGTCAACAATTCGTAAGTAAGGAATATACCGCCTTCGGCTGTGTTCAGGATGAACGAGAATCCCTTACTCGTTCATTTTCGGTGAGGTACTTTTTTCTCAAACGGGTGTTTTTGGGAGTTACTTCTAGATATTCATCTTCGGCCATGATTTCTAATCCCCTCTCCAGGGTTATTTCATAATGAGGAGCGAGAAGAATGTTTTCGTCAGAACCAGAGGCTCGCATGTTGGTAAGTTTTTTCCCCTTGATTGGATTAACAGTCATATCGTGTCCTTTAGAGACATCGCCAATAACCATGCCTTCGTAAACTTCAGTATTTGGGGCAATATAAAGCGTTCCCCTGTCTTGAAGATTAAAAAGAGAATAACCGAGAGCTTTTCCGGTTTCCATTGAGATCATAGAACCAAGCTGCCTTCTTTTTATTTCTCCGACATGGGGCCTGAATTCAATAAAATGACTAGACAGGATTCCTTCGCCTTTTGTGTCAACCATAAACTCATTTCTAAAGCCAAGCAGTCCACGAGTCGGTATCTCAAAAGTAAGCCTGACTTCTCCGTGATGCTGTTCCATCAGCATCATTTTGCCGGAACGTTTTCCTAGTTTTTGAATAACAACACCGGATAGATTTTCCGGAACATCAACGATAACCTCTTCGAAAGGTTCCATTTTAATTCCATCAACTTCTTTGGTTATAACTTGAGGCTGTGAAACTTGCATTTCGTATCCTTCTCGCCTCATATTTTCGAGAAGAATAGCAATATGAAGTTCCCCTCGGCCATATATTTTAAAATACTCCGAAGACGAAAAATCAACTTTTAAACCGATATTAACCTCTAATTCTCTTTCTAGACGTTCTCTTAATTGTCGGCTAGTTACAAACTTGCCGTCTCTTCCGGCAAAAGGAGAATCATTCACTAAAAAATTAAGAGATATTGTCGGTTCATCAACTTTTATAGCCAAAAGTGGTTCTTGGTCAGAATTGGAACAAACTGTTTCTCCAATATAAATATCAGGCAAGCCAGCGATCATAACAATATCTCCTGATGTGGCTTCGTTTGTTTCTTTTCTTTCAGTTCCAAGGAAAGTAAATAATTTTGTTATTTTGCCGGTTCTAGTTTCAATCTCTTTGGTCAGGTCGTTGATTTTCTTTATAAAAATATTATCCCCAGTTTTAATGGATCCTTCGTAAATTCTGCCTATGCCAAGCCGTCCCAAATAATTATCATAAGCCAGGTTAAAAGGCTGAAATCTTAAGGGTAAAGAAATATCTGCTGGAGCGGCAGGAACTTCTTTAATAATTGTTTCCAGTAAAGGAGTAAGATCTTTTGAATCATCTAATAAATTTAGTTTAGCGATCCCTTCTCGGCCAATAGTATATATAGTTTTGAAATCCAGTTGTTCGTTATCAGCGCCTAAATCCATAAATAACTCAAGAACCTTCTCATGTGTTTTATCTGGATCAGCGGCGGGCTTATCTATTTTATTAATAATTACAATTGGTTTTAATCCTAGTTCCAAAGATTTTTTAAGAACGAATTTGGTTTGAGGCATCGGTCCCTCTTGAGCATCCACCACAAGAAGAACTGAATCAATAGAACGAAGAACTCTTTCTACTTCAGAACCAAAATCAGCGTGGCCAGGAGTATCAACTATGTTTATTTTGGTATCTTTATAGAACAGGGAGGCATTCTTTGAATAAATAGTAATACCACGCTCTTGTTCAAGCGCGTTTACATCCATGCTAAAATCATCTCCGACCATGCCTGTTTGTTTCATCAAGGCATCAGTAAGGGTGGTTTTACCATGGTCCACGTGGGCTATAATTGCGATATTCCTAATTTCCATAAAAATAAAATAGGCCCCTTGGCCAAATAAACGTCTATTAATAATACTATAAAATTTACCCAGAGTCAATTTTACTTAATACAATTCCCCGCTAGAGTATATCCAGCCGCTTCGGCTTCTTTGTCCGAATTAAACCAAAGCTTATTTTCTTCCTTAATTTTTGAGGCGCTGGCACACCAAGAATAATGATATTTTTTAGAAGTAGAGGTTTTAGAAACAACAACTCTAGTATCAAGTTTTTTGGTTTCGGTTTGATTTTTCCTCCCTCCTTGAGCTGACGAGTAAATATCCGCTTTTAAATCGGTGTTTATAGTTTTTAAATTTCCACTCTCCCCTACTTTAATCGGAGATTTTTCAAGGGCATTTATTTTACCCAGATTGAAGCTAATAAATGAAATGAGACCAAAACAAAGCACAAGAAATATAAGATATTGATAGGTCTTGATTTTCTCTAGGAGTTTTGGTAGCATATGTAAATTAAGTTAAAGGTTAAAATTAAAAAGTTAAAATTGCAAGTTAAAATCAGTAAATTTTAGATTTTGAATTGAAATTTTACATTTTACCTTTTAAATTTTTGAATTAGGTTATGGCACATACAAAGGCAATCGGTTCTACGCAACTAGGACGCGATTCGCAACCAAAATATCTGGGAGTCAAACTTCATGACGGCCAAACAGCAAAAATTGGCAATATTATCATACGCCAAAGAGGTTCCAAATACTTAACCGGTAAGGGTGTCCGTAAAGGTTCTGACGATACTATTTACGCCGTAGTTAACGGCAAGGTTAAATTTACTACCGTCAAAAAGAAAAAATTTGACGGCTCTAGGCGTCTAGTCAAGGTTGTTCATGTGGTTGTAAACTAAAAATCAAAAAGTCCTGGAGAAATGCCAGGACTTTTTGGTGTGGACCGAGGGGGAGTCAAACCCCTAGAGCAAGGTGGTAATCCTACTCCCGAGAATCGCTCGGACTCGGCCCTCTTGTCCACGAAATAGATGTTATCAATAGTGAGCTTACCGAACCATCTAATTTACCGAGATGAAGGAATTCCCGAAGGCTTCCCGAAGTTCCCGAGGATTATTTGTCTGGCTCGTAGCACCGGATGAGAAAATGATGTGGTAAGGTGAGCTAAATATGTTATTATAATTAATCATGGAAACAATCCTCAAGGTGGAAAATTTGGGAGTTAGATTTGGCGAGGACCAGGTTTTGAAGAACTTGGATTTTTCGGTTAATAAAGGTGATGTGTTGGCTATTGTTGGTCCCAATGGCGCCGGCAAATCGGTATTATTCAGAACACTCCTTGGCCTTCTCCCCTACTCCGGTAAATTTGAATGGGCCAAAGATTTAAAGATAAGTTACATTCCCCAAAAATTAGCCATAGACCGCGAACTGCCATTAAGTGTCGGTGAATTTATTAAATTTAAACAAAAAGATAAGGCTAAAATAATAAATATCTTAAAATCTGTAGGTATCGGGGCTGAACACCAAAACGATAACGAACATTATTTGCGACACATTGAACAACACGTTCTAAACCAGAGATTAGGTTGGCTTTCTGGTGGCCAAATTCAGAGAATTCTAATTGCTTGGGCTTTATTGGATAATCCTGACGTACTTTTATTTGATGAGCCAACTGCCGGTATAGATATTGGCGGAGAAGAAACAATATACAACCTTTTGAAAAAACTGCACACCGAATTAAATTTAACCATATTCCTAATATCTCACGATCTAAATATTGTTTATAAATATGCCAATAATGTTTTGTGTGTCAACAAAGAAATGATTTGCTATGGTATTCCGGCAACCGTTCTTGATCCCAATTCACTGGTAAAACTTTACGGCGGTGAAGCTGGATTTTACCAACACGAAAATCATCATGGATAATTCATTTATACTACAATTAGCAACCGGCACTTTAGTTGGTCTTGGTGCTGGCTATGTTGGTTCTTTTATGGTTTTGCGGCGAATGTCTCTCGTCGGTGATGCTTTGTCACATGTTGCCTTGCCAGGTATTGCTGTCTCACTCTTACTCAACATAAACCCATTTTTCGGCGCTTTTGCCGCATTGCTTTTGGTAACAATCCTAATTTGGCTTCTTGAAAGAAAGACTGAAATCCCATCTGAAACTTTGGTTGGTATCATGTTTACTTTGAGCTTGACCTTGGGTCTTCTTTTAACTCCAGAACCGGAACTTTTAGAAGCTTTGTTTGGTGATATAACTCAAATTCAATACCTTGATTTTATTATTACTCTTGTTTCCGTTATAGCTATTTTTATAGTAATGAAAAAAATATCCGAAAAATTAATGCTCGGCATTGTTTCCAAAGAAATGGCTCAAGCCAACAAAATACCAATTAATAAAATTAACTTTGTATTTTTGTTTCTGGTCGCAGTTATTGTAGCTCTTGGTTTGAAAGTTGTTGGGACGCTTCTGATGGGCGCTCTGGTTATTATCCCGGCTGCTACAGCTAAAAATACATCGGTGAACTTATCTCAATACACCAAACTATCAATGGTTTTTGGTGTTCTATCGGCTTTCCTAGGCCTCCTTGCCGCCACTTATATCGGCATCACCCCCGGTCCCACAATTGTTCTCACCGCCGGAATCATCTTCATGGTGACACTTTTCTTTAAACGGAAATAACCGCTTAACACTCCCCCCCCTCTTCATCCACTTCACCCTTATTTTATGAGGGATTTTTCAAAGTCAGTCCCGCGTAAATTAATGTAGGTAGTCTAGTATTTCAGATTTTGGCAAGCTGGATTCGTGAACTTGGAAGACTTGTTCCTAGTGGCCAATTCATAGTGGCGTCAATAACCCACGATGCGCCCCATATTAGCGGATCAGTTGTTGAGACACCAATGTAATCTTCTAGAATGCGCTTTGATTCTACGGTTTCTGCTGTTATGCCAAGTGCGTGCATAAGTACCACTGTCCCATCAACCAAATCACCTTTTGCCGAAGTGTTTAAAGCAAACCTACCCATTTCTTTTTTAGTAAACTGATCGTTGCTAAAAAACTCGACCAAAATTGTTGAAACAGGAACTTTTTGTTCGCGAGCACATCTAATAATATCGAGCCTAAATTTAGCTCTATTTACATTGTGCTCACCCAAAAGATACTCATCCTTCCTCTTCATTACAAAAATCTCAACCCGCGATTCAATTGGATTAGTTTCTTGCGACATATATAAATATAATTACACAGGGAAATATATTTAGCAAGTTCTTATTTCCCCAGATCAAGGCTTCGGGAGAAATCAATATGTGTACACCATTACTCCCCCATATCCTTGTAGTTTACCTATTTTTTGCTAAAATAATCAAGTTATGTCACTAGGTGTTAATCAGCTTAAACAGAAAACATTTTTTATTTATGAGGGACAGCCTTATGTGGTTTTGGAGACCCATCATTTAAAAATGCAGCAGCGCCGGCCAACGGTGCAGGTTAAAATGCGCAATCTTATTAACGCCAAAATATTAGAGCGGAACTTCGCTCAATCTGACGTATTTGAAGAAGCAGATGTTGAAAAGCAAAAGGTTAAATACCTTTATGCTCACCGAGACCAATATTGGTTCTGTCAAGAAAGCAACCAATCTCAACGCTTTGAATTAAAACAAGAAATTATTGGCTACTCGGCTAAATTCTTGAAAGCCAATGTAATCCTTGAAGCCATTGCTTTTGAGGGTAAGATTATCACCGTTGAACTACCGGTTAAAATGGAATTTAAAGTTATAGAAGCCCCTCCAGCTATTCGGGGCAACACCGCCCAAGGCGGAGTCAAACAAGTCAAAATAGAAACCGGCGCCACTATCAATGTTCCCTTGTTTATTAATCAAGACGATGTCGTCCGTATCAACACCGAAACCGGAGAATACGTTGAACGCGTAGAAAAAGGATAAATCAAATCTTTTGCCTGCTTCTATCTACTTCCTAATAAAAGCCAAAACTGGCAGAGGAGCCAAAGCCCAAAGAAAAAGAGCGGTTGGAGTAGCAAAAAATTTATAAAACCCAAACGACCACCTGATGGTCAGTTCTTCGGGTAATATATTAAAAATTATACTCGCTAAAAAACCGAATTGAAACAAACTCAAAATTAGTATACCCAATAATGAGTATTCACTGGACGACAATCTTTTCCGAATGAAAGATATATTAAAAATAATGAAAACCAGTAAATAAGCGCTAAAAAATAAAATTAGTCTTATCCAGTGAACCGCCAGTTTTTCATCTAATAAATTGCCCAAACTATCCCAATATGGGAAAAGTTTCTCAAAAGTAAAAGCAATATATATACTTAACAGAGAAATAACAGCTTTTGTCCGACCCATACTTAATCCAAAAAGGGATACGGCCAATGCTCCAAAAGCGCCGAAAAGCCAACCTGGCCCAACACCAGAAAAAGATGGCAGAGAAAAACTACCTAAACTAGCAATTAATCTTTCTATAATCTGTGTCATGTGATTAAATCTCTAATTTATTATATCATTTATAATAAATCCGTCCTGGAATACGGGCATCAAGATATTCCACAGCAAATCCTTCTTTTTTATCAGCTAAAAATATTTCCAGCGATTCTATCTGTTTACTTATTTCTGAATCAGCACTGAATGTGACGTAATAACCTTTAGCGGTGTAAACGTGAAAATCATTTATTGAATCGTTTGGTATTTGGATTTTTCTAATAGCCACACTGATTTTATCAAAACTCAAACTAATCAAATTAAAAGCTTCTTTGAATTGGGTCTCCACTGTTTTGGGGTAAAATTCTAAGATTCTTTCATCTTCAACGTTTAAAAATAGCGGGCCAGAAGATTTAAGAGCTTGGCCCCAAAAAATCCCGTATTTATCAAAATAACGACATTCCCCGCCAGCTAATGAATCAAAACACCAAACACCAATCGGTTCTCTTTCTTTAATACTGACTATTAATTTGTGGGGGTATTTCTTCTTAATTTCAACTTTTTCAACTACTGGAAAATCCGCAAGTATTTTACCCACAGTAAACTCATTGCTAAAAAAGAATATGTTTCTCTGTGGCTTTAGTGCTGCTATCCCGAGAGCGATTTGGTTTATTATCGGATCGGTTACAGAGTAGATATCTTCGTTTTTTAAAGTTTTAAGTCCTTCTATATTCTGTTCGGTTATTTGCAACAAGTTGGAAAAAAACAGGAAATAAATTAATATTCCGCTCAACGTAACAAACCCGCCAAAAATAATTGATAATTTTAGAAAAAAACGACGCCGTTTCTTACGCACCAAATTATCGCCGTATTTATTATAGTTATAAATATTTTGACCCATTCACCTATTTTATTTCTTTAAAACCGGTGTATTTTTGAAGGACTTTAGGTATTTTAATCGTCCCCTTTTCGGTTTGATAGTTTTCCATAATAGCCACCACGATACGGCTTAAAGCAAAGGCGGTAGCGTCATTCATGTGAACATACTGAGATTCACCACTTACTCTTTTGACTTTTGTATTTAAACGTCTTGCTTGAAAATCAGTCATTAAATCAGAAGTATGGGTTTCACGATATTTGTTTTGTCCTGGCATCCATATTTCAATATCAATATGTCTAGCATCTTGCTTGCCCATATCACCTGTGCACATAATTAATACTTGATATGGTAAACCGAGATCTTGAACCATGTGTTCAATTATAGCAACAATAAAATCCTGCTCTTTTTGAGAGTTTTCTGGTAAAGTAAATGATTCTATTTCTAACTTATCAAATTGGTGCATTCTTATCAGTCCTTTCACGTCTTTTCCATAGGAACCGGCTTCTCGGCGAAAAGCGGTTGAAAATCCAATATATCTGACCGGCATTTCTTCTTCTTTTAATGTTTCGTCCATATGCATTGAACCGATAGTGTGTTCGGCACTGCCAATCAAATAAATATCGTCGCTTGGAATATGATATCTCTCTTCTTTTGGTTCTAGCCGATCCATTTTTTGAAAAACTTCCGGTTTTATCATGACCGGCGGAAAAATCGGTCGGAATGGTTTTGAAGAAATATCAAGCTTGGCCTTTTTTCCTATTTTTTTAAGTGTATCCTCATTAGTTAAAACTGAAAAAGTATAATTAATTACCGCTAGTTCAAGTAATGGTATAGCCCCTTTTCGGTAGGCAAATCTGGCTCCAGAAACTTTAGCCGCCCTTTCCATGTCTATAACATCTAACTCCTGACCCAACTCCCAATGTTCTTTGGGTTTAAAATTGAATTGTGTAATTTTACCAACTTGACGCAAAACCTTGTTTTCCGACTCATCTTTACCAACTGGGGTGTCTTCGGAGGGAATATTAGGAACCTTAAGAGCTAAATCATTAAATTCTTTATCAACTATCTCTAATTCTTTCTCAAGAAGTTTAATTTTTTCCTTCAAACCCCTTGATTCTTCTATGTTTTCCGGTGACTGGGGACCTTTAGATTTTTTATTTTGTTCGGATCTTAACTGCTCAAGTTCGGTCATAACATGTCTTTTTCTCTCATCAGCCGCTAATAATTTATCCAAATCTAAATCAATATTCTTGTTTTGAATGGCCTTTTTAACAATCTCGATATTCTGCCTAATAAATTTAATATCCAGCATAAATTTTATTTAGGTCGCATTAACGGAAAAATTTGGGTTTCCCTTACTGGTTTATCCATCAAAAAACTGAATAACCGTTCACTGAATCCCTGGCCGGCCGTCGGAGGCATGCCATACTCTAAAGCCTCAACAAAATCATAATCAGCCATCTGGGCCTCTGTGTCTCCTGATTTTCTCATTTTTTCCTGATCTTCAAAACGCTCCCTTTGATCTATTGGATCATTAAGTTCGCTGTATCCGTTGCATAGTTCTGAACCGGCAATTATTATATGAAATCTTTCGGTTACATTGGGATCGTTGGGTGATGTTTTAGATAAAGGCGAAATAATTTTGGGTTCATTGATTAAAATAGCCGGTCCGCCAATACTTTTACGGCAGTATTTCCAAAGAGAATCAATTAAACGCTCCTTGCTTTCAAAAGCATATTCTACACCAAGCTCATCCAGCTTTTTCTTTATTTCTTTATCTGTTGCCTTCCAAATATCAAGGCCGGTCTGTTTTTTAATTTCTTCGGCATAGTCTATCAGCGGCCAATCTGCGCCCAGATCCACATCAAATCCCCTAATTTGAAAACGTAGTGTTTCAAAAGTCTTTTTGGCAACATATTGAAAACACTCCTGCATAAATTTATACATATCTTTATAATCAGCGTAAGCCCAATATGTTTCGCATTGAGTATAGTCTTGTAAATGTTCGGCTGACATGCCCTCATTTCTAAAAATCCTTCCTATTTCAAAAGTCTTATCAAATCCGGCTACCATTAATCTCTTCTGCCAAAGTTCTCCGGCTGATATCCGAAGATAGACGTCTATATCAAGTGCGTTGTGATGAGTTTTAAACGGTGTCGCATCAGCTCCGCCAACCGTAGTTTCTAAAACCGGAGTTTCAACTTCCAAAAAACCATTCTGGACATGAAATTCTCGGACGGCATTCCAAAACATCGCTCGCTTTTCTATAATTTGTTTTACTTCCGGATTAAAAAGAATGTCCAAATACCTTTTTCTTAACTTTTCTTCCGAATCCTGTATTCCATGCCATTTTTCCGGTAAAGGTAAGAGAGCTTTAGTTAAGAGTTTATATTTCTGAACTTCTAAAGTTTTTTCTTCCTTTTTGGTTTTGAATAAAGTTCCATAGATTTCTACAAAATCACCGATATCAAACAGTTCGTTGAAAGTCTTAAAATCATCCTCACCAACTACATCCTGCTTTAAATACGCTTGTATCTGACCGGTTCCGTCTTTAACATCAAAGAATATTGAACCTCCGTGTTCACGTTTTGCCATAATTCGTCCAACCAAAACAAGCTCTGTCTTGTTAGCTGACAAAGAATCAAAAAGCAAAAGTGCTTGAACTATTTCGTGAGTCCTGCCCGAAGAAGCCGGATATGGATCAACTCCTGCCTTTTTGAGTTTCTCTATTTTCTCTATTTTTGTTTGCCTAATCTCATCTAAAGCCATGGATAAATGATAACAAAAACGGCTAAAATCAAAAACTTGACATTTTTATTTATTTATGATATACTTTAAAAAGTTGCCCAGGCACCCAAACCCACCACTTCCGTAAACCCGCCTTTTCAGGTGAGGGACGAAGGAGAATTGACAATGGCACAGACACAAATCGCTCACGTTATCAGCCGATACATTCGGGGCGGAGCCCAAATGGCCATGGTGGTAATCCACCGAGGCGAGGGTTCCAATCGCCGGTCGGAGACCCGCCACATCGCTCTCTCTACCGTCAACGATGGAGAGAGGGTGCGCCGGACCTGGGTTGGCAACAACCCCGATCCAACGACGGTCAGCCGACGTGAGCAGGCCGCCAGGCTGGTGTCCAACGCCAGCGCCAATCACGAACTGATCGCCGGGGAGATCGCCGAGTTTGAGAAGCTCGTCAAGCGTGAGTTGACCGCCGACGAGCTGGAAATATTTCGGCTTCAGGGATTCAGCACCCCGGAGAAGATCAAGGAGGTGGTCGAAAAGATCGTCATCCCGGCTCTCAAGACCCAACTGGCCTCGGCCAAGGTGGCCGCCGACACCACCAAAGCCTTCCAGGCCGAGATCAACGAGGCCTACCCGCTGACGGTTGAATTCGTCGGCCTTTAAAAGAGGTCGACCCCAGCCAACACAATAGGAGATGACGTGATGAGTATAGTGTAGTCTGCCGGTGCGGCTGGCAGACACGAACAAACAAGCCCCATGGTGTTACCATGGGGCTTCATCTTATTTAACCTCCAAAATTTTATATTCCACTTCCCCTTTCGGAGTTTTGATTTTTAATTTATCACCTTTCTTGTGTCCTATAAAAGCACTGCCCAGAGGCGATTCGTTTGAAATAAAACCTTTAAGCGGATCTGATTCGGCGGCACCAACAATAACAAACTCTTGAGTGCCATTCTTGGATTCAACTTTAACCCCAGAACCCACATCAACAGTACTCTTACCAGAACTGCCTTCAAAAACCTTGGCAGTTTCCAAAGTAATCTTTATCTCCTCTATTCTGCCCTCATTTACCGCCTGGGCCTCTTTGGCCGCATCAAAACCGGCGTTTTCTGAAATATCACCTTCTTCTTTTGCCTCTTTGAGTCGTTTGGCAATTTCGCCACGCAAAACTTCAGTCCTGTGTTTATATTCTTCTTTTAGTTTTTCTAAACCTTCCGGGGTAAAATATTGATTGTCTGCCATGGTTGTTTGTTAATAAGAATTGACAAAATTTAACACAATAGAGACAAGAAAGCAAGTTTTTGTGGATAATTTATCTGCTAAAGTGCCATTTTAATACATTATAAGCCGATCTAACAGCCAATCCTTGTTGATTTGTTGCTCCCTCAATCAAAATAGTAATTGCTATTTCCGGGTTATCGTAAGGAGCAAAAGCTGTAAAAAGCGAGTTAACCGTTGACCCTTTTATAACTTCTGCTGTTCCAGTTTTAGCGCCGACTTGAACCGGTAACTCTTTAAATATCTGAGCTGTTCCAGATAACACAGTTTCCCTCATGGCATCCCTCATAACACTTATGACCTCTCTTGAAAAAGGCAACGTTTCTAAAATTTCAGGTTCTATTTTTTTTGATATTTTGTTTTTATCCCGGATTTCTTTTGCAACCAATGGTTTATATATGGTACCCATGTTGGCTATAGCCGAAACATAGGTGTTGAGCCAAAGAGGGGTCACCAATAAATCACCCTGGCCAATAGAAATGTTATATGTATCGCCCAAATACCAAGATTCGCCTTTTTCAAGCAGTTTCCAGCCGGGAGTAGGAATAAAACCTTTTTTTTCTCCGGGTATATCTATGCCCAACCTTGAATCCGCTAAAGACGATTTGAGATATTTGGTTATTCTATCAGCGCCCAAACCAGAAAAATCATCTCTACCCCCACCAAGAGTAAAGAAATAAATATTACAGGAGTTAGCAATTGATTTTTTCAAATTAAATTGTCCGTATTCGATTCGCCAGTTGCCAAAAATATAAGGATTTTTAGAATCATAGGGATTCTGCACAACCAGTTCAATACAATCCTTAATCGTGTAATCTGATGAAATTATTTTTTCCTCCAAAGCAGTCATCCCAATAAAAGGTTTGATAGTTGACCCGGGATTATACAACCCACTTATAACGCGATTAAAAAGCGGCTTAGCTTGATTTTCAAAAAGACGTTTATAATCACTCTCGGACACGCCTGAAGAAAAAATATTATTATCAAAACTGGGAAAACTTACAAGCGCCAAAACCGCTCCGGTATTCGGATCCTGAATAATACCGGCCGCCCTTGATATTCCAGAGTCACGAAGAACAGAAAAAATCTCATCATATAATTTAATCTGCAAGTCATGATCAAGATTCAAAAAAACCGCCTGACCCGATTCCGGATTCTTGGCCACATAACCGGATTTTTCCTTAGAAAAAAATATGTTACCGTGTTCACCTCTCAAAAACTCCTCATATTGGTATTCAACGCCTAACCTACCAACAATATCTGTTGTAAAATAGTACTCGCTGTTTTTCAAGTCATCTTTGTTAACTTTGCCGGTATATCCTATCACCTGAGAAATTTTAAAACCATCCAAATATTCTCTTTTATGATCTGGAACTACGTAAAAACCAGGAAATTGTAAATATTCAATAGACAGGGCCTGGTCTTTGGTTAAATCTAAATGAGCAAAGAAAACATTACCGATTTTCATCTGATTTCGTACCAACTCCTTCAGTGTTTTTGAGTCTTGGGAAAGTTTTTCAGCTATTTGTTCTATTTTGACATCTAAATTTTCAAAGTCATCGTTTAATTCCCTTGTTACGGCCAAGAGGTTAAAGATTGGTATATTTCTAACTAAGGGTTGACCGTTTTTATCCAAAATCATGCCTCTTGGCGGAGATAGGGGCAAATTAGCTGATTTATTTTGCAGAGCCAATTTGGCAAAAGCTTCGTGTTCTACTATGGAAATTTTAAACAAGAAAATGATTAAAATAACAGTCAGTGAAGAAAATAAAATCAAAAAAAAGCTAAACATATATCCAGGCATAGGTTTTTCTAGGTCTGAATACTGGCTCCTGGAGTCAAGCAGAGTTTCTTCGGGGGTTACCCAGTCTTCACTTTCAAGCGATACCCAATAATTTTTACTTTTTTTGAAAAACGACATATTTAAAAATAATCACAAAAGCCAAAGCCCAACCGCCAATTTGATAGACCGATGTTTTTATGAGAATTATAACCATTTGCCACGCCTCCAAAAAACTATAGGATAATTGCAAAAATAAAAATGCGTAAGAAAAAAGAAAAGCCAAAAGAGAAAGAAAAAATGCGCCGCCTAAAAAACTGGCTAAGACGCCGCTTTCTCTCAAGGTTAATTTTATATCTAGAAAACTATTCGTCCACCAATATAAAGCAATCACTATAAGAAATGGTAAAATCATATCGCCGAATCCGGAGGCAGAGAACATTTCAGTAATTATCAAAAACACTATGGCTTGAATTAATCTTAATTTAGTATTATTGCCATAGACAACAATGGCAAAAACAAATAATGGGACTATTAAAAAAGACCTGGGTCCAACTAAAGCCGGCAGTAATAAATTCTCCAGCAATAAAAACAAAAAAAACAAAAAAGTTACTATCATTGTGTCAATATTAATACCCGGTCCAGATTAATTTTTTTAAACTCCGGCTCAAGGATGACTTTTTTAAACAAATCGCCGTCGTCAGCAAAAATTATATTACTTACCTTGCCAATCAATAATCCCGGCGGGAACATATCATTGCCATTTGTAATAATTGTGTCGCCTTCGACAATTTGGTCATTTTGAGATATGAAGTCAAGTCGCAAACCTTCATTTAAAAAACCTCGAGCAATACCGGTCGTATTTTTACCCAAAACTTTTACTGTAATTTTAGAGCCGGAATTGGTTATCAAACTGGCCCGCGAGAATCCCTCATCAACATTATCAACCACTCCCAGCAATATGCCAGTAGATACAACAATAATATCGCCGATTTTAATCCCACTCTCCCCTCCCTTATTTATGAGAAAATGGTGACCTTCAGGAGTAAATTGAAAATTAAAAATTCTGGCATCAATAAATTTATGACCGGAAAAAATGTCAAGATCCAACGACTCTCTTAAAAAGTTAATTTGATCCTGAAGCTCATCTTGAGAAGCCAGTAAAGAAAGTAATTTAGTGTTTTCGTTTTTCAAAAACATGTTTTCTTTCGTTAATTTACTAATTCTCTCTATCTTTGATAAAAACGAACTGAAAACATTAATTTTTGAAAAAAACGACACTCTAATATTTTTTATGGAAGCAGAGTAATCGCCTAGACGAAAACTTCCGAGAAAAATAAAAAAAACCAGCAATGCAACTATTAAAAAAATAAAAAATAAACTCCATAATTTTAAACTTTTCATTTTTAACTTTTAATTTTCAAAAGTATCCTTCTCTGTCAGTTGATACCAGTAAAGATTTTAATTGATCAACGCTTTCCAGAATAAAACCGCAACCCCTGGCTACAGCGGTTAACGGGTCATCAACTATTTTAACAAATAACTTAGTTTCTTGAGCTATGGCCTGGTCTAGGTTACGAAGCAAGGCACCTCCACCGGCAAGAAATATGTGACGATTTATCAAATCAGCAATAAGTTCCGGCGGTGTTTCCTCAATAGTATTTTTAACTGACAAGATAATACTTCGGACCGAACGACCTATTGCTTCCCTTATTTCTTCAGAATTTACTGTTATTTCCTTCGGGAGACCAGATACCAAATCCCTGCCTCTTACTTTTCCTTCCAGTTCCTCATCTAAGGAGTGGGCGGAACCAAGGGTTATCTTGATATTTTCAGCGCTAGCTTCTCCAATTAAAAGATTCTTTTCCTCTCTCATGTAACGAATTATATCTTCGTTTAATTTGTCGCCGGCAATCCTTAAAGAACGAGATGCGATTACTCCCCCCATAGAAATTACAGCTACCTCAGTCGTTCCCCCGCCAATATCAACAATTACATTAGCAACCGCCTCTTGGACCGGCAAACGGGCGCCGATAGCAGCTGCCATCGGCTCCTCAACTAAATAAACTTCTCTTGCCCCGGCATTATAGGTTGCATCTTCCACAGCTCTTTTCTCAACTTCGGTTACGCCGGAAGGAACTCCAATAACCACTCTTGGTCTGGGAATGAGAGAGAAGTTGTCCTGATGAACTTTGTCAATGAAATATTTAAGCATTTGCTCGGTCACTTCAAAATCTGAAACAACGCCAGACACCAAAGGACGGGAAACCATTATATAACCTGGGGTTCTACCAACCATTTTACGAGCCTCATTGCCAATAGCCAGAATTTTGCCAGTCTTCTGGTTAACAGCTACTATAGACGGCTCATTGATAGTAATACCTTTTCCCCTAACATAAACCAAGGTATTAGCAGTACCCAGATCTATACCAATATCCTTTGACCAGATTCCGAAAAATTTGTCTAACAAGTTTAGAATCTAGAATTTAGAATCTAGAATTTAGAATAAAATCCAAAAACTAAATTTAATTTCCAGAATTATCACAATAATTTATTAATAATTTTAACCACCTCCGACCTTACTTAGTCTATTATTCTATTGATTTTTGTCAATTAAAAACTTGACATAACTTTAAATTTATTATAATAACTATAAGCTATCAGCTACGATCATTGAGACCTAAGATGGATAAACAAAGAGTTCTTTTAAAAATAAGCGGAGAGTCATTGGGTGGAAGTTCATTGACCTACAACAGAGACGGAATGGCTTTTATAGGCGAAGAAATCGTGTCGGTTTCTCATACTCATGAATTAGCCATAGTTGTTGGTGGCGGAAACATAATCCGCGGAGCCACTCTAAAAAAAGACTTGTTTCAAAGAGACACGGTCGTCGCCGATTGGATAGGAATGCAGGCAACTATTATGAATGCGTTGGCTCTTCAAGAATTTCTGGAAAAAGACTACGGCCTGGATACCAGAGTATTGAGCGCTCTTGAAGTAAATAAGGTTTGTGAACCATATGTGGTGAGAAGGGCATTAAGCCACTTGAGAAAAGGACGAATTGTTATTTTAGCTGGCGGTATAGGCGCTCCTAATTTCTCTACAGACACAACCATGGTCCAGCGCGCATCAGAACTTGAAACGCCCCTAGTTCTTAAGGGTACCAAGGTTGATGGCGTTTACAATAAAGATCCTAAATCAAATATAGACGCAGAATTTTTGCCCGAGATAAGCTACATGGACTATTTGAACAAAAAATTGAAGATAGTTGATGCCACTGCAGTTACTCAAGCAATGAACCACGGAATAGAGATACGAATATTTAATTTTTTTATCCAAGGCAATCTTCGTCGGATCCTTACCCAGAAAGATATTGGTTCGGTAATACACTAAATCCCCCTCTCGGGGATTTTTATTACAATTCTTTGAATACTTCTTTGATCTTAATCAGCTTCATTTCTTTTTTATTGCGTTTTTTTAATTCCACATTTTCTTTTTCAAGAGTTTTATTGCTAACAACTAAACGAATTGGACAGCCAATTAAATCAGCGTCGGCAAATTTTTCTCCTGGAGTTTTGTCTTCACGATCATCATATAAAACATTATCCGCTCCGAGTTCTTTGTATATTTCTTCTGCTTCTTTATTTTTTCCATCAAGAACTATTAGGTTAATCCTAAATGGAGCAATATTTTCCGGCCAAATAATTCCTTTTTCATCGTTATAAACCTCAACTGCCGTAGCCATTACCCTGCCCAAACCTATACCATAGGCCCCCATGATAACCGGTTTTTTGTTTCCATTATCATCCGCAAATTCAAGTCCAAGCGCTTCTGAATATTTGGTTCCCTGGTCAAAAATATTTCCAACTTCTATTGATTTCTTCGCTTCTATTTTGCCTGATCCGCACTCAGAACAGTTATCCCCGTCTTTTAATTTTGTTATTTCTTTATTCTCCGCATACTCACATTTATCGCAGACATATATAGTATCCTCGCCCACATCAGCTATTACTTGGAACTCATGAGTAAACTTATCCGTAAAAACACCACCGGCCGCTTTAGTATATACCGCTTTCAAACCGCATCTTTCAAAAATTTTATGATATGCCTCAGCCGCTTTTTTATAAAAATTATCTAAATCTTCTTGGGTTGTGTGAAAACTATATAAATCTTTCATCATAAATTCCCGCCCACGCAAAAGTCCGGATTTAGCTCTTGGTTCGTGGCGAAACTTTGTTTGAATCTGGTAAGCTGAAAACGGCAAGTCTTTGTAAGAGTTGATGTATTTGGTAGCAATAGCGGTCAAGACTTCTTCGTGTGACCAACCCAATACAAAAGAATCTTGAATTTTGAATTTAGAATTTTGAATATAAGAGTCTAAATCAATTTGAGGAATAGCTTTGTAACTTACATCTAAATTCCATCGGCCAGTCGGTTCCATGTATTTCTTCTCCACCAAGGTCGACATAAGAAGCTCTTGTCCGCCTATAGCATTCATTTCTTCTCTTATAATATTGGCTATTTTGGTCAAAACTCTCCAACCCAAAGGTAAAAAAGAATAAACCCCGGCAGAATTCTTAAACACAAAACCACCGCGAATTAATAACTTGGCATTCACCGCCTCCTCATCCGCCGGCGCCTCCTTTAGTGTCTTTGTAAATAACTGAGATAACTTCATATTGAGAAAAACTTAGTCACATCTTTAATTGTAACGTAGATCATGAGCGTAATCAAAAGAGCAAAGCCGACGCTATTAACGGCTGCCTCTATTCTTTTGTCTATCGGTTTGCCTTTGATTTTCTCCATCAAAAGAAATAGCGCTCTGCCGCCATCAAGAGCCGGAAAGGGCAGAATGTTTAAAATCGCAAGGTTAATAGATATTAGAGCGACAAATTGCATTAAATAACTAAATCCGACTCTGGCTGCTTGTCCAGTGATGGTTGCAATTCCAACTGGACCGGAAACTTCGGCCATAAGTTTACCGTCAGCAAATAAAGTTTTAAACAACATGCCGTAACCATAAACCGTGTTATATGCCAAAATCAAACCATCATTAACCCCACGCCAGATTGACTCATACCATGGATAAGAAACGATTCCGGTCAAAGCCATAGCAATACCCATACTGCCTTCGCCTTCAGGCGGATTGATTCTTGTTTGAATTTCTTTTGTTTCAAGTTTTCCGTCTTTAACAATCATCTTGACGGTCTTACCCAAATTTTCACTTGTGTAAGATTGAACTTCTTCTATTGAGTAAACATTTTTTACATTTCCATTGGCTAATTCAAACCCAACTATTTCATCAAGGACGTTAAGTCCAGCTTTTTCGGCCGGACTGCCAGGCACGACTTGAATAATTTGAATTTTCTTATCGCGGGCGGTTTTAATCATTTCCTCGTCAAATAATCCAATTCTTAATCCAAAAAAATTACCAAACATCAAAAGCAGAACAGCAAACAAAAAGTTCATTACTACCCCAGCAACTATTACTTTTAATCTGGCTGAAATAGATTTTGAACCAAAACTTCTTGGTTTCTCCCTATCATCGCCATCCTCACCGTAAATTTTCACAAACCCACCAAAAGGTATCCAGTTGATTGAATAAATGGTCTCTCCTCTTTTAACTCCAAATAATCTTGGCGGAAAGCCAAAACCAAATTCATCCACTCTCATTCCCGATCGTCTGGCCACAATAAAATGCCCCCATTCATGCACAAGGACCAAAACCCCCAACACCGCCATAAAAATTAAAAATGTAATCATTGTTTAAAAATAGCTCGGCTTCGCCCATTCAGGGCACGACATAAATTCTTGCTAGAATTTTGTCTTTTACTCCCGCCGTCGCGGTCCGTAAATCCCTTCATGAGCTAAAGCCTCGCTATTTTAGAAATAATGAATTAAAAAAATAGATTATCCTCTACAATTTTACACTATTTCCATGTATTCCAAAGATTGACACTGGATTACTTTCATGCTATCTTATTTTAAGCTCTTTTAGGAGGTGTACCGATGACCGAATCAAAGCGAGTTTTATTCGAAGTGATGGAGGTTGCTGATAAGTTAGTATCGGGGTATATACGTAAATCAGACGATGAGGTGTATGGAGTTTCTATCCCAAGATTTATGTGTCCGGATATTGATTGTATTCCCGGTGGTTCTTTCTACATTCAAATAGAAACAGTTGATCCGACAGAAGAACAAAAGGAACTAGCTCGGATATTTAAGAGACTACTGCAATAACTGGCGAAAAGATGCCGACTAACCTCGGCTTTTTTCTTACCATCACTTTCCACTAGTTTTTGTGGTTAAGCTAGGTTTTACCCATGAAGGGATTTACGGAGGCCGACTGGGCCTGAGTAGGCGAAACCTAGCTTAACCCTAACTCATCAACTCCTGCTCCTTTTTCTTCGCCAACTCGTCAAGTTTTCGGTTAAACCCATCTATTATTCTTTGAATCTCGTCTTTGGCTTTGCGCAAGTCGTCCTCTCTGGCTGTTTTGGCTTTGACTTCGGCTTGGACTTTTTTGAGAATATCTTCTCTGATTTGCCGGCTTTTAATCCTCGCTTCTTCTATTTTTTGGCCAAGTAATTTAACCATCTCCTTGCGTCGTTCTTCCATCAAGGGCGGAATAGCGACCCTGACACCATTTGAATCAGAAGACGGAGATAATCCAGTGCCATGATCCCTTATTGCTTTTTCAATTAAAGGAATAGCCCCTTTATCCCAAGGTTGAATAGTTATCATCCTTGGCTCCGGAGTCATAATTGTGGCAAGCTCCTTAATTCTTAGTTTGGAGCCCATATACTCAACCTGAATATCTTCAACCATAGCCGAGTTGGCTCGACCGGTTCTAATAGACGCAACTTCGCTTCTTGCCCACTCAAAAACAGCATCAAAATCACCCCTGCGTTGTTTAATAATATCTTGATACATTAAAACTCGTCAGGATTTTGTTTTCTTTTTCTTTCTTCCTCCAAAATCTTTTCGCCCTCATCAGCCTGTTCACTGGCTTCAGCCGGTGTAGTATCGGCTGGATCGTCATCGCCTTCGTCACTTGGTCCAACAAGCCGCTCCTCATTTAAATCTTCTTCTTCGCCTTCCAACTCTTTTTTAATTATTTCTTCGTCTATTGGTATATTGTTAGTCATGGTAATTTACATTATATCAATTATTTAAAAAATAAAAAGACCACTTAATTGGTAGTCTTTTATCTTTTTTTGAATGATAGAATGTTAGATTTTTCTATCTGACGTTCTATCGGGTTATCCATATAGCAGGTTATAAATTTGGCTTTTACTTCCCTGAGTGTCTTACTCACTTTTGTACCGCATCTCAAACATCGTATATAAATGTTGTAATGGTCACCAATTCCCCATTCAAGTCTAGTTTCAGAACAACTACAAATTGGATGATCTATATTAAAAGTTATTGAGTTAAACACTTATCTATCCTTCTTATTTATTAAAGATGCTTTGCAATATAATAACCGTAAGTTTAATAGGTGTCAACCACAGCCCTGATTCTCCTCACTCCGGCTGATACTGCTTCTTCTTTGGTTATTTTAATTTTGCCAATTTCAGCAGTATGAGATACGTGAGGCCCGCCACATAGCTCTCGGCTAAACGGCTCATCGGATGAGTCGTTTAGCCCAATCTTATAAACATTAACTTTTGGCGGATATTTAAGCTTAAAAAAGGCCAAAGCGCCGGATTTGATTGCCTCTTCATAAGACATTTCTTCTTTGGTTACCTTGTAATCTTTGGTCACGGCTTCATTGGCCAAATCTTCTATTTTTTGTATTTCCTCTGGGGTTAATTTTCGCAGAAACGAGAAATCAAATCTTAATCTTTCGGCAGTAATATCAGAACCGGCCTGTTTAACTTCCTCGCCCAATACTTTTCTCAAAGAAGCGTGAAGTAAGTGGGTTGCTGTATGTAATTGTGTAGCTTTCTTTAATTCTTCTTCATTTCCCGCTTTTAATTCGCCGGTATCAAGCAATAATCCATGTCCGCCAAACTTTTTCTCCGCTCCGGCTCTAGATTTTTCTTGATGCTTTTTGAATTCTTCATCAAATCCTTCACGAGTTAAATTTTTTGCTCTATCCTTAGCGACATCTTTAATTACTTCAAAGGACAAGCCAAAACTCTCATATAATTTAAAAGCTTGAGGAGCATCAACTTTTTCTAAACGCTTTAACTCATTCAGGCCGTTTCTAAGAGTTTTGTTGAATTTGGCAAGTTCACTAGAGTATGTTTCTAGTATTTCATTTCTTTTGGCTCTAAGTTCGGGGTATTCATTTTCGTAAACATTGATAACTGAATCTACGATATCTTTAGATATATTAAATGCCATAACTCGTCTCATTAACCTCCTCATAACATACCCCTGCTCTTTATTGGATGGAGCCACTCCTTCTGAAGCAAGAAAAACCGTTGCCCTAACATGGTCGGTTATTATCCTTTTTATTCTTAAGTCTATATGATTAGGCAATGTACTCATTATTGGCTCAAGTAAATCCGTTTCAAAAATATTTTTCTTTCTTTGAACAACCATTGCTAAACGCTCAAGACCCATACCCGTATCAATTCCGGCGGTTTTTAGATTTTCAAATTTACTCGGATCAGTTTCTTTTAAAAGCTGTTCCCGATTGCCCTTATAATAAAATTGATTAAAAACAATGTTCCAAATTTCTACTCCGTTTACATATATTTCCGTCGTCGGTCCACACGGTCCCTCATTTCCAGTCGGACCCCAGGTATTATCTTCAATGCCCATTTTTTTAATCTTCATGTTTTTATCAACCGTTTTCCATATTTTTTCCGATTCTTCGTCGACGGGCATACCTTTAGTGCCACCGAAAATAGACACGTAATCAATCTTTAGCCCCATTTCTTTGGTAATAAATTCGTAAGCATAAGCAATGGCCAGTTCTTTCCAATAACCGCCAAAAGAAAAATTACCCAGCATTTCAAAAAAAGTCAGATGAGACTCGTCACCCACTTCATCAATATCCGAAGTCCGCATTGATTTTTGAATTGAAGCGGTATTAAGAGACCCAAAATCCTTCACAGCATCAGCTTCGCCAGTGTAATATGGTTTAAACTGCTGCATTCCGGCGGTGGTAAAAAGCACCGACGAATCATCGGGAAGCAAAGAAGACGAAGGCACTATTGTATGACCTCGTTCTTTGAAAAAGTTTAAAAATTTATTTCTTATTTCTTTATGAGACATACTATGAGAATATCAAAATTTTTGTAATAAAAAAAGGGGTGTTAACCTCTTTGATATTTAGCAAGCCTCTTTTGCCTAGCTTGACTTCGGAAGTTTTCAAACCTATTTCGCAATTCTTCTAATTGACGCTCCAATGCCTGATTACAGTTAATAAGTCTTTCGTTTTCTTTAAGAAGGAACTGGTTAGCCTGTAGCTGATAATGTAGCCAGCCCCAACGCCATCCCCAGCAGATAATGTTATCCTGCCTTTTTCCGATTGGATAGGGATTAAACTTTCTTGCCTCATATGCCATTTTTAGAACTGCTTCCGATGGAGGCACTCCCTCTGCTGGTTGTCCGATAGTTCTATTGAATGTTTTTAATTCATCAGAACCCTTAGATTCAATATCCCTCGGAGTTCCAGGACCATGAAAGTATTCTATAAAATAAGTCTGCTCATTTAGTACAAGAATGTTGCCAGCGCAAATAGAATCGTCGAGCGTAATTGCCTCGTTACAAAGAGTGTAAAAAGTCTGATTGTGCTCTAAACAAAACTTAAGAATTACATCAATATCTGTTTGGTCATAAAGAACCGGACACTTAAAGTGGGTTTTTTCGTCATCATGAAAATGACGACAAGAAATACGACCATGTTTTTTGAGAAAAACTCTTAATTCTTCTTCACGACCGGAAAGTGTGTGAGGCGGAAAACAAAGAAAGTTCGCGACATTGAATCCGGAGTCGTGAAGTTGCTGAAGACGAATATCTTTTAATGGATATTCTGCTGACATCTGACTCTCCGATAGCTTGTAAAGATTCTGCCAAAAGAATATCAATTTAAATTATCTTGTCAAATAAAAACAAAAACCAGAGTTAGTCACCCTGGTGTTATTTGCTTTGGTTTAAAATTAATAAAGTTTTAAGTCTTTTTACTTCCAGACGCTCTATGCGTAATTGACGCTCTAATCTTTCAATGGCTCCTTGAAGTTGAGATTTATCACGCTTCAGTTGTCTTATAGTTTTTCTGTAGGCCAAAGCCCTTCTGACTAAGAACCATCGCGACATCGCCACCTCCTTGTTTGAAATGGTCAGTAAGAGAAATGAAAACCTTGTTAATTTTATATCATTTTGGTATTTTTGTCAAAGTATTTTAAAAAGGGAGATGAGTATATATGCCAGCACCGTATTGTGGAATGGATTGCCTTCTTCATGACCATGCTGATGGAGCTTTTCCTGTAGGAGCCAAATTAGAGTGGCTTTACATAAAAAATGGGAAGCCCCTACCTCGTCCGGGGATAAACCTTAGAAACATGGTCCGGGCTAAATTTACAGATCCCAATGGAGATATTGTTGAAGCCTTCTCACATACCACTGGCTTAATGCAAAGCGAAGAAACTATTTTTGAGGTAGCAAAAAACCACGTAATAATCCGCGCTAGACAAGGTATTCGTTATGACGAGGTAATGCTAGCTCCCCAGTATCATTTATTTGGAGAATTTCAGAAAGAAGCAAAAAATAATCCCGTCAAAGCATTGACCAGAGTTATAAACGCCGTTGTTATGGGTATAAAAGCCGGCGAAGAAGCATCTCCAAAGATTGAAGCTAATTTTCTAGTAGGTATTGGACGAGAGTTATCTCCAAGAAAAGCAATTCAAGTTCTTAAAGCGATAGAAAAAAGCGACAGAAACCACGTTGTGGGCGCTAATATTGTCTGTGATAAAAATAAATTCCCGCCAGAAAGGCATCGCGCGACTTTTGAATATGCTGATACCGCAGAAATAAACTTTGAATTCCATGCCAGTGAATGGATACGACGGCCAAAACAAAACCCGGATTTTCAAAGAGATTTGCCAATGTTATTGAAGGATTTGAGATTTGTTCTTGAATTATATAAAAAATCACGATCAAAAACTAAAAAGAGAGTTGGCCATGGCATAGCTTTGCCTTATGACACGGACTTGATGAGAATTGCTTCGGATTATGGAATAGGGATAACCGGTTGCCCTGGTTCTAATTTACAAGGCAAAAATATCCCCGACCTTGAATCTCTCAAAATTAAAACTATGCTGCTATTGGGTATTCTTTGGTCAATGAATCCCGACGACGATTTTTTCCAGCTGGATATCAACGAAATTTTCCAGATGTGTAACGATGTTTATCGTTTTACCCTGGAAGAAAAACAACTGATGAGAATAAGTGCCTGGAAAACAAGATTTGGTAACAGAAAACCTGTACCCTCTGATATTTACCCATTTTTATAAATTTATAAAAATGGGTTTTTATTTTGGGGGACTAGAGAGAGTTGAACTCTCGCCCGCAGTTCCACAAACTGCTGTGCTAACCGTTACACCATAGTCCCCATATAACTAAGATATTATATCATTATTTAAGCTAAACGTAAATATTATAATTCTTTGAGATCAAAGGTTTTGCCCAAGATATTACCCAAAATAAATGTTGCCAAAGCTGTTCCAAGCATGAGAAAAGTTGATTCTAAAAATTCTCTGAAAAACTTACTCTCAAACACAACGGCGCTATAAAAAGTAAAGGCGGCAATCATTAGAACACCGATGGCAGTAGAAACAAAGAAAGCTAATCCCATGTCTCCGGTCATAAAATATGGCAGAGCCAAAACAGCAACCGAAACAATATAAGACACGCCTGTTGTTATAGCTGAAATAAGTGCCGATCTTTCGGTATCACTTTTTGCTTGAAGATAAGCCGCTGAGGCCATTGAGATGGCCGCCGCAAAACCAACAATTATACCGGAGATACCAGCCACCAGAGTAGAACCGGTAACCCCCAGAAATCCAGCATGCACTCCGGTAATTTCTACAATTGCATCGGCTAATCCTAAAGCAATAAAACCAATGTAGCCTAAACGTTTTTCTCTGATTTGCAAAATCAGTGACTGCTCATGAGACTCTTCATCATGTATCATCTTCTCTAAACTATCTTTGTACTCAGGCGGAATTATGTTAACAAGCTTCTTGTATTCAATAACCACCTTATGTTCATGGAGTTCAAGGAATTTAATTATAAAAGTCAGGCCAAGAATTTTTCTCATTATCAAAACACAAGGAGCAAAGAAAAAAGATAGATGAGGTTTAAAATCTGGCTCAAGCCGATACCAAAATTCATAATGCGCTTTTTCCTGTGAAGAAAGATCCTCCAGCATGTTTTTGTTTTCTGGATTCTTTTCCGTAACACTCAAATGATGATAAATAATTGAATCCGTATATTCGCTTTGAGCGTATTTCTTAAAATTTTTGGTTTTATTCATGTTTTATTTCAACTTGTCGGAGTGCCGAGATTTGAACTCGGACTAAAACGACCCAAACGTCTCGTGCTACCGTTACACTACACTCCGATATTTATTTGACCTTATCCAATTCCGCCCAAGGATCAGGTCTTTCTTTGGCAGCTACCAATTCGTCAACATTTTCCTGCCAATTCTTAATTTTACTTTCCATATTTTCTTTGGCTGTATTGTTGTCTGAATGCACACCAAGTTCCACATTTTCTTTTCTAAATAATTCCGGCCTGTTTTCGGACAACCATTTCAAAATTTCCCATCCCTCTTTTTCCCCTTCTCCTAAATCATTATCAAAACTTATTGCTTCTATTTTTTCATTTTTCTGGTCGGCTTCCTCAATAAGCGCCTTAAATTCATTAAAATTAATAGCTACTCGCCAACCTTCTGGAACCCAGTGTTTTCTGTCTGTATGTCCCAAATCGTCTAAAAATATTTTCATAGTCTCCCCGCGAGGAATCGAACCTCGATCCGCGGCTTAGAAGGCTGCTGTTCTATCCGTTGAACTACGGGGAGGAAAAAGCAATTTTATCATACAATTTTACCACAAAAACAATAGTTTGCCAAACATAAAAAATGGTGTAATAATATGTTTCAAACGAACCTTAAAAACAGAGGTTAATGATTGGATTTTAAGCACCCAAAAGAGAAGGTCTTAAGTTTAATAGAAAAAACCAGAAACGTATTCAAAACAATACTTTCTGGAATAAGAAAAACCAGAAGAATCGTCTTTTGGATAATTTTTCTTTCTCTAACCGTAGTCGGGGGAAGTTACTTTTATTATGTATATATTGACCGAAAGGACATGCCGGATATCCGGCCCTTCATTAGATTTGAGCCTCCGGTTATCGGGCAGATAAAAGATTCAAACGGCCAAACCGTAATTGAGTTGGCCACTGAATATAGGAGAATCGTCAGTTACGATCAAATACCGCCCGTTATCCGTGAAGCCATATTGTCAGCCGAAGACAGCAGATTCTTTAGTAACTGGCGGATAGTTCACCATGGTATAGATTATTTTGCGATGTTGAGAGCGGCAAGCTACAATCTTCCTGATACCGCAAGAGCGACCTATCATAACGATTGGAAAATAACGGTTATAAACTCTCAAGGAGCTTCAACGTTAACCCAGCAGATAGTCCGTCTGTATTTTCTTTCTAACCTGACAAGCCGCGAAAATTTGGATCAACTTATAAATGAAGGCCTTATTGCCAGGATATCCGCTTATCTGGTCGGCGCAAGAACAACCAATGAATACATACGTAAATTTAGTGAAATAAAATATTCTGTTTGGTTAGAAAAGGAACTGACAAAACATTACGGTTCAAGAACAGAAGCAAAAAGACAGATTTTCATCCGATTTGCCAATTATACGTATTTTGGAAACGGACGTTATGGAGTTGAAGCGGCTTCTGAATACTACTTCGGCAAAAGAGCTTCAGAATTAACAAGAGATGATACCGATAAAGCTGCTCTAATGGCCGGAATGATTAAAAATCCTTCTGTCTATGGGCCAAGGCCAAACCAATCTGATAAAGCAAGGGAAACACAAAAGAAGCGTAGGAATCAGATTCTTTATCTTATGGCTGAAGAGGGTTATATAAACACTGGACAAAAAGACAGACTGATTGAAAAAGAATTAGAGTTATCCTTTAAACGAGAAAGAACAATTGCACCTTCTATTGTGAATGAAACTTTTAATGAGATTAAAAGTGAAAAATTTGAAATTCAGAACATTTTTCAAGGCAACATCAATATTCACACGACAGTTGATTTGAGAATACAAAAAATAGTCAATGAATCCTGTGAAAATGGTTTGGCGGAATATGAAAAAAGGCATCCGACAAAAGAAGGTCAAGCACAATGTTCTGCTATTGTCTTGAAAAATAATAATGCCGCGATTTTGGCTGAAGTTGGAGGCAGAACAATTTATCAGGGTCGGAATTATCAATACAGCGACTTAAATAGAGTCAACCGAGCCCGCCAGACTGGCTCTGCGTTTAAACCATTCGTTTATCTGACTGCTTTTATGAACGGCCGGAAACCGACTGATATAATTTCTGATTCACCGGTTGCCATATCAATGGGTTACGGCCGAGGCAATCATTGGATACATAATTATGACGGTAAATATCTCGGCAGTATAAATATGTGCGAAGCACTTTACCGTTCCCGTAACGCCCCAACAGTTAGATTAACACTGGGTTTAGGACAAGGTTCCTTTGACGAAAGCGGAATGAAAAAGATAGTAGATACCGCCAAACTCTTAGGAGTAAAAAGTCCTTTCCACAGTGATGTTGACCACCTTGGCCGAACAATCTATTATCCGACATCGGCTCTTGGCGCTTCGGAAATGACGGTTATGGAATTGGCTAACGCTTATCGCGAAATTGCTTCCGGTATATCAGCTGAACCTTATGTAATTGAAAAAGTGATTGATAGAAATGGAAAAATTTTATTTGAAAAAAAAGAAGACAGACAAATTTCAGAAATATCACCAGAAGCTCTGGATATGGTCCGTTCTTGCCTACGCAAAGTCGTGACCACTCCCGGTGGAACCGCCTATTCTTTAACCCTTGAAAAGTTACCGGTGCCAATCGCCGGTAAAACCGGGACCACCGATAACTTCAGAAACGCCCTATTTGCCGGTTGGACTCACGGCATAGAAGGTATTACCGTGGTAGCAAGAGTTGACTTTGACGATAACCGGCCTCTTAATTCTGAAAACGATAATATTAAAGAAACCGGCGCCCGTACTGCCTTACCAATATTTAAAGAAATAATTGAAAAAGTATACGAACAAAACTTGGTTGGCCCAGCTCCCCAGTTTCCCGACGAAATAGAACATCCAGAAAAATATAATAATCTCACACTTGACCCCGTTCAATAACAAGACCCCTAATTTACCATGACTCCCTAGCGCGATGCTAGGGATTTTTGTTTTAGACGAAGAATTATGATGAAGAGTATATGGATATACTCTGAAGAGTAATTCTGAAGTCTAAAACAAAAATAACAGCACCCCTAAGCTGTGAATTACGAAACTCCCTTTTAATACTAAAACCTAGTAAAATACAAATAGCACCATTAAGGTGCTATTTGTTAAAATGTTTCCGATAATATACCGAAAACTCAAACAAATTGTTACTCGTATCTCTAAACAACTCAGGCTCTTCGATGAAACGCCAAAGAGCGGTCGTCCCAGTAAGATTAACAAGATTGATGCAGTCAGTCTAGCTCTCTATCAACATCAAAGCACAAGATCAACTAAGAAATCAATCTATGAAGATTTCAAGGATGTATTAAAATGCTCCTACAAAACATTAGTCGTCTCCATGAATAAGGTGGCCATGATCTGTCTTCAACTCCTTTTCATTCTGATGGACTTCAACAAACAGCATTCTCATCTTGTAAAATACACCGATGCCACTGATATCCCAGTTTGCCTAAAAAAGAACGCTGATGATCACAAAACCATGAGAGAATTGTCAGGTTTTGGAAGATCAACAAAAGGCTGGTTTTATGGGCTTAAAATGACGATGACCCGAGATTGTGACGGTAAATTACTTGCTCTCAGATTTACTAAACCATCGGCCAATGATCGAGATATATTTAGAGACGTCAACCATGACATTTTCGGCATTATCGGTGCTGATGCCGGTTATGTCTCCAAACAGCTTGAAAATGACATGAGCATTGAGCATAAAAGATTGTTGCTGATCCGACCCTACAAGAATATGAAGAAATTAATGACCCAATGGCAGCTTCGCATTTATCAAGGCCGATTCAAGATTGAGTTTGATTTCAGAAGCCTTAAAATGTTCCACGGTTTAGTTACCTCCCTGCCAAGATCAGTTAATGGTTATTTAGCTAATTACATTCACGCTCTGACCTCATTTGTTCTTTCTTAAAAAAGTATTTCTTAAAGCGTTTCAACGAGTAACAATTTGATAGAAATTAAAACAACTCACCGAAGTGAGCTGATTTTGGTTTGATCAGAAATTAAGAGAAAAGGGAGTTTCGTAATTCACAGCCCTAAGGGGTTATTTGATAAAATTGGCAAGATTACACCACTGTTTAAGCACTAGCACAACTTGACTCATAATATAATCTTTTTATTATGAATAATATGATAAAAAGGATGACAATAGACAATTTAGCTCGTATGACGCAAGACGAGTTTTCTAGGGTGAATGAGAAGTTTGAAAAACGTTTCGATAAAATTGATGGTGATATGGTGGAGGTTAAATCAGCGCTAAAAACTGTTTTAGATGTTGTCTTAGAAATTCCTTCAAAGAAAGCTTTTGAACGACTGGAAAATAAAGTTGATAGGATGGACATTGAACTCGTCGCTGTCCAAAGAAAAGTTAAATAAGACGTTTTTTATGATCGGGTTGGTGGATGCCTGTCTGCCTATGGAGGGACGTTAGGGGGTCGTCATCTCAAAACACAGGGTAATAAAAAAGCCGGTTAGTGTCGGCTATAGTTTTATATTTTTCAAGAGTAATTCAAGCGCTTCCTTGTGGTGTCGTTCCATTGCTTCATATACTGCAGGAAATGGAAAATCTTCTGCATCAATTTCGATGATATCTCCAGGTCCTTGCATCCACATTCCCAGATGTGTCATACCCGCTGGTTCAGGTTTGTTCATCTTATCAACCCGAATAACATAAGTTTCTTTGTCAGTGTATACAACTCCTCTTCCAAGAATCGGAGAATAACGGGCTATGGAGCCTTCTCTTATTTCTTCTACTTCTTCGGCATATACCCAGCCTTCTTTACCTGGATGACCAGCGGGGGTAAGGTCAACATCGTAACCACCATGTCTTTTACATATTACGTTAAACTCTTTGCCCTTGTTCTCTCGAAACCATTGCAGTGTTTTGAGACCAGATTGTTTTACTAATCTTACTTTCATCTTTTACCTCCGTGTTTCCCAATGAACTGGCGATATGATACAATAAAAATGACAAGATAGCAATACTATAGATTCGGACCTCTTATGAATAATATAGATACAACCTAACAAATTCTCACTTTTCATAACTTTTCCCATAAATCAAAAATTACAAGGTTCCGCCATTCTTCCAATATAACTCTCTCTTTATTGTTTCTGAAGAAGTTTAAAATTCTTCTGAGAACAGAAGTTTTAGTGGCTGTCTGTACTTCGTAGATTTTACTTGTCCAGAGTTATGTTTCTTTAATCTTTCTTCCAGATTGTTTGTATAACCTACACAGGTTCTGCCATCTTTTTTACTCTTCAGAATATAAATATAATACATACATGAGAGCGGGCAAAGCATCGCTAGATTTTGCCCTGCAAAATAAGAGCAGGTCGCCCCTTTGGGGCGGACCTCGTTAGACTTGCTTTGCAAGTCAGGAGCGGGCCGCTCATAAAATGAGCGAGCCTCGCTCAAATTTTGTTAACAAAATTTGAGCGGGTACGGGGAATCGAACCCCGGCCGACAGTTTGGAAAACTGCCGTACTACCATTATACGATACCCGCCTTTGCTCGCCATAGCGAGCTTAGGCGGGTAAACCCGCTAGTCGCAAAGGCGAGATTTTAATCATCTTACCATATTTATTGGGTATAATTCAATTTGCCCATATTTTATATTAATAATATTCTTTAATAAGCAGACTTGTTCCTTAAAAAGGATAAGTAATGAAATCCGTCACAATCTTGCCTGTTTTGGTATTATTGTCTCTGATACTTTTTGTTTTAACTTTTCAAAAATTTGCTATTGGCCAGTCAATATACCCTCTTCCTCCAACAAGTTCCGAGCTTTCAATGGTTAATTATCCAGAAAAAGTTAAAGAATCACTAAAAAGTGTCGTCGGTATAACAATGGATATGTATTTTAAAAACAATGGTTTGCCTATGTTTTTAGGACATGCAACAAAGGCCACTGGGACAGGTTATATGTTTAAACCCGGATTATTCATTTCCGCAAGACATATTCTTATAGCTGGCTTTGAAAGAATGTTTGAAAGAATGCGTATCCAACTACCAACATTTAATAAATATGGCATACCCTCTAGCAACACTCTGGACTATTTGATAACCGGCACCACCAACATTAATGAAAAAGCTCAAGATTTCAAATTAAACATAATCGGAGCGGGAGCACCAGATAAATTTGAAGATTTTATAATTCTTCAATCAGATAATTTTCCACCAGAACTGAAATCTATTGAGTATGATGATAAATTTTTAAATGTTGATGAGATTGTTTATAATGCCGGCTATGTCCATTATTTTATGCCCTTAAATAGCTATCCGGCAAATACACCTGTTCTTTTTGATATAATCCGAACCAGCTTTCAAGGAAGAATTCATTCTGTAATCAAAGACCTGCCAATAAATAAGCTGGGCGTTTCCGTTCTTTATCGGATAGAAATAAAACTTGAACAAGGTTTTTCCGGTGGTCCAATATTAAATTCGGAAGGCAAAGTGGTAGCCATAACAATCCTCCGAACTGATAATTTTTTATATGCAATTCCAATTAAAGATATTAACTTATTTATTGAAAAACTTAAAAAAGACGGTGTGATCCCGCCCCTTTAGGGCGAGGCTCGCCTCGTCCCAACCTTGTTGGGCGGGCGGCAAATAACAAAGCCCCCTTACCTTTAAATGGGGCTTTTAAATTTTAACGACCTTTCATGGCAACCTCAACCGCACGATTTATGAGATCCTTGTTTTTGTAAAATGCATCGTAACCGATGTTTTCGCCGACTCTATTTGATTCTTCATCAAAGTGCCGAAAACTAAACTCCGGTATTTTCTCGGAATCAATAATTACCAAGTTGACCATTTCTTTGCCGTCGGCATAAAGACGTGACAATTCATCTTCAATTTCTACAATCTTCCCTCCGAGAATAGTTCTGACTTCCGGATCAACATCGTTGATTATCGTTCTCAAATCAGTCAAAGATTGTCTCATTTTAGAGATGCGTTCCACATCATTATTAACCCTCATGTATCCCCTAATGATTCTGTCTGTTTCATCGTCAGTTTTTATATCCATTGAGCGATGCAAAGCCGACATCCATTTTGAATAGTCATGGTCCATGTAACCTTGTCCGGCGTAGTTAAATTTAGCAACGATAATGACATTACATCTATCTTTTCTGGCCAAACCAATTGGAAAAGCAGTATAAATAATCCCATCTGTATCAGAATGTCCAAGTTCATTTCTATGAGTAGGAAAAAAACCGGTAGGACTGGCGCCGGTAACTATTCCTCTAACAAATTTCTCTTTGTTACCTATATCTTCCGGACGATAATTGGTAACCGAAGAAAGTCTGACTCTTTTATTGGTTGCTGGGTCGCCATTGATATCGGCCACGATTATTTCCACTTTTACTTTAGAATTAATCGTTGCTTCGTAGTCAACATATTTCATTAATAAATCAAATAATCTGTCATTAGAAAAAACAGCGTCACAGCCAAAAAATTTCTGTATGAATTCGGCCTCAAGACCCAAAACAGAAAGGGAAGCTGTGCCTTTGGCTAAGTATCTTAGCCAATTTTTTTCTATTACTTCAAAAGGTATGAGTGGAGCCAAGGCGGCTACAGTCTCAAGGAGTCCCCAAAATTCTAAATCCTTATTAAACTCATGAAAATCACTGCCTCTAATACCATAGCTTCTTAATTTCCTTATCCTGCTGATCGCCTCGTATCCGGCTTTCATGGTCCATGGAGCAAAAGAACCGGTGACGACACCGCCAGATGATACGCCATAAATATGTTTTGGAATTGGCACTTCTTCCTTCAAAGAAGATTCCAAAAAACCAAAAGCAAATCCGGCGCTAGCGGCCAGCCGAACATAATGCGGACCCAGAAGCAAACCAATTCTCGCCTCTCTGCTTGTATCCATAAAAACACCCATTATCAAAGTTCTTAATTTTATTATATAGATAATTTTACTAATAGTCAAATACAAAACCCTCTCCACCAGCTGGCGGATGAGGGTTTTATATTTAGTGTTAAACTATAATATTTCGGATCCAAAATATTATTTACATCTTGATTGCTTCTTTGAGAACTTTGCCCGGTGTAAATCGGGGTTTCTTGGAAGCGGCAATGTGGATCTTCTCTCCGGTTTTTGGATTGATTCCTTCTCTGGCCTTTCGGTCGGCAACTTTGAAAATACCGAAACCGGTGATGTTGACCTTGTCGCCTGATCGTAAAACTTTGGTTATTTCATCTATAAAAGCATCTAACCACTCGGCTCCCTGCTTTTTGGTAACACCAAACCTTTCGCCTAGTCTTTGGGCTAATTCAGCTTTTTTTACTGGCATGTTTATATAAAACTTTTGCGTGTCCAGTTCACCGCCTTCGGCGGATTAAGACAATCGCTAAGTTTTCAAGAAAATGTTTAATAAACTGAAATCCTAATCGACCCTCGGCTATAGGATTACCTTAACCTATACATTTTCTAGGTTTTATGAGGAAAATGCAAGGCCCTTGTGGATAATACCACAAAATACAAAGGTTTTTATCTAGCATACTCAATGGCCCTCGTCTCCCTAATAACATTAACCTTGATTTCTCCCGGATATTTCATTTCCTCCTCAATCTTCTTGGCAATATCCTTGGCCATCTTGAGAGCGCCAAGATCATCAATTGTGGTTGGGGTGACGAAGATTCGTAGTTCTCTACCCGCTTGAACTGCATAAGATTTCTCAACACCTTCAAATGAACCGGCTATTCTTTCAAGTTCTTCCAATCTTTTTATATATATCTCAACGGTATCTCTTCGCGCCCCTGGCCTTGAACCGGATATAGAATCGGCTGATTGGACAATTCGTGACTCAAGGGTTGCATATGGATATTCCTCATGATGAGCCTCCATGGCTTTGACCACCCTGTCTTCCATTCCAAATTTCTGTAAGATTTTGCGCCCAATCTCAACATGAGTCCCTTGAACTTCATGGTCAACAGCTTTTCCAATATCATGGAATAAAGCACCTCTTTTAGCTATACCAACATCAGCTCCAAGCTCCGCTGCAATCATTCCGGCAATATGAGTCATTTCAATTGAGTGAAGTAGGACATTTTGGCCATAACTGGTTCTAAAGGCTAAGCGTCCCAAAAGATAAGTCAAACGCGGATCAACTGGACCAATACCGGTTTCAAATAAAGCCGCTTCTCCTGCTTCTTTTATTTTATCGTTTATTTCTTCCTTGGCTTTCTCAACCATTTCCTCTATTTTGGCTGGATGGATTCTGCCATCGGCAATAAGTTTTTCTAAAGCCATTTTAGCTATCTGACGCCTAACCGGATCAAAACCCGAAATTACCAATGCTTCCGGCGTATCATCAATAATAATATCCACACCAGTCATCCTTTCAATTGTTTTGATGTTTCTTCCTTCTTTTCCGATTATTTTGCCCTTGAGCTCATCGGATGGAAGACTGACCACCGTACTGACCGCATCGGCAATCTGGGAAGCGGCATAACGCTGAACAGCCAAAGTAACTATTTCTCTGGCTTTTTTGTTAAGTTCTTCTTTGTTTTCCTGCTCAAGCTTGAGCATTTTTTTATAAAGCTCATCCTTGGACTCTTCTTCAATTTTTCTAAAAAGCTCTGTTTGCGCTTGTTCCTTGCTTAAACTAGCCACTCTTTCAAGTTCCACTATCTGTTTCTGACGACCTGTTTCAAATTCCACTTTTAAATTAGCCACTTCCTGGGCTTTTGAGATAAGGTTTTCTTTTTCTGTTTTGAGTTCTTTAGCTCTTGACTCTAGTTCGTTTTCTTTCTTGGTAAGCAGGTTTTCAATCCTAGCTAATTGGGAATTTCTTTCTTTTTCGTCTTTTTTGGCCTCTTCTAATATTTCTAGGGCTTTATTTTTGGCTTCAAGAAGAATGTCTTGAGCTTTAGATTTTGAGTCAGCTAGAATTTGTTCGGCTCTTGATTCAGCTTGAGCCGCCTTACGGCTTGAGACTATTTGCCGTATTAAATAACCAATGATTAAACCGGGCAATAACGCCGAAACTGCCGCTATAAGCGGACTTAAATTGGAAAACATTGTTTTGATAAGTTAAGTAATTCTCTTCGTTCATAAATTACTAAACTAAGTTAAAATTAAATCTGATTATATTTTATCAGAAATTATGTTTTTATGCAAATTGATGGACGAGCTATGTTGATTACCAGCCAGCCAGTATCATAGATATTTTTCGGGCACAGGGTAAATTTCTGCTGAAATTTAGCCTTTTACTCGGTTCAGCCAACCTCCGTAAATCCCTCAAAATATCCATGATACTAGCTGTTACTTGCTTAATGAGCCATGTTTGTTTTTGACATAAAATAAAATTAATGTTAATATTTGGCACGGTTCGGGTGGTTCGTTTACAAGGAGTTGAAATGCCTGACCAAAACGCTTTCAAAAGTGATGAAGAGTGTCTAGAAGCCATAAGAAAAAAACAAGAACTCATGAGAGAACCCAAAGGATTTAATTTTGAGCAAATTCTCAAAGAATCTTGGGACAGTTATCATACTGAACGCGAACTAGCTTATGGTTTTGCTAGAGTAATTATTGGCACAACCCACAGAAAAGACGGTTGGTGGTCACGTTTGAAGATAGAGCGAAGTTTTAGAAATTTGGAAGATGAAATCTCTCATCTACAGAGTTGTTCTAGATGCAAACGGACTATGATGGATCAGGCACCCAAAGCTTTTGAATATCTAAAAATTGTTCCCCGGGTGGTTACTGTTGACGACGGAGAAAAAGCTCTTCGTTCTTTGGCTAAAGCGAATAACATGACCGAGACAGAATTCAGACAGTGGTTTGACAAGATTAGCAAAAAAATCATCAGAGAAATGAACGGAGAAAAAAATGTCTGAAAACAAGAAACGCTGGGAAAAAGAAATTTTGGATAATATTCACAACCTGGATGGCGGAAATCAGAATCCATTTGAAACTCCGCTTGGTCCGACAAAGGAATGCCTGACCGCTAACCAAGTAGTCGCTTATGTAAAAAATGGGACGAGAGAACCAAAAGTTGTTGAACATATAAGCAAATGTTCTTTCTGCAATAAACGCATAGATAACTTATCCAATTTAATTAATCACCTAGTTGACTAACACTTCGAACGACTCAGCGCAAGCTAGTCGTTTTTTTTGAAAAAAATATCATAGCCCTTAATATTTAATACAAGATACTATATAATGTATTTATGCGACCGGTTGTGCTCACAATTCTTGATGGCTGGGGATATTCACCGCAGAAAGTTGGCAATGCTATTGCTAACGCTCACACCCCGAATATGGATTTTGTTTTGGCTAACTATCCAACTCTTTTGCTCCAAGCATCTGGCAAAGCCGTCGGTATGACTTGGGGAGAATCGGGTAATAGCGAAGTCGGCCATCTTACCATCGGCGCCGGCAGAACAATATTCCAATACCTTAGCCGAATCAATAAGGCCATAGAAACAGGAGAATTTTTTAATAACCAGGCCTTGATGGAAGCCGTCAATTTTGTCAAAAAAAATAATTCTAAACTCCATATCGCCGGTCTTTTAACCTCCGGTTCAGTCCACGCTTATTTTAATCATATTTTAACCCTCTTGGAATTAGCTAACAAAAACAATATCTCTCAAATTAAACTACATCTTTTCACAGACGGCAAAGACTCTGGCTTAAAGGAGGGCAGACAGCTATTGATAAAACTGGATGGGTATTTGAAAAACTATCCCAATGTTAAAATAGCTACCTTGATAGGAAGAGATTTTGCCATGGACAGAAATGATAACTGGGACCTGACTGAAAAAGCCTACAACCTTATGACCCAAGGACAAGGTGATAAAACCGATAATTTAATTCAAAAATTAGACGAAAATTATGCTCAAGAAATTCATGACGGACACATCCCACCCCTTGTTGCTGATTCTGATGGTATTATTGGAGAAAATGATGCAGTTATATTCTTTAACTTCCGAGAAGATAGTATGCGCCAGATTATTAAGTCTTTTGTTGAAGAAGACATAATTGACTTTGAAAGAAAAGCTATCAATAATCTGCTTGTAGTCGGTATGACCGAATACATAAAAAAACCTAACTTGTTAGTTGCTTTTCCAATACCTGAAATCAAAAACGGTCTGTCTGAAGTCTTGAGTATTAACAACAAGAAGCAACTTCATATTGCCGAAACTGATAAATATGCCCATGTCACTTATTTCTTTAATTGTTTACAGAACGAGCCACTTGATGGTGAAACGGATATATTCATAAAATCAACTCGGAAACCAGACCAAAACCCAGAAATGATGGCCAATGAAATTCTTGAAAAAGTGCTTGAAGAACTAAAACGTGATTTTTATGACTTTATGGTTATTAATTTAGCCAACGCTGACTTGGTGGCCCATTCAGGTAATTTAGAAAAAACAACGCAAGGAGTAGGGATAGCAGATTCATGCATCGGTAAATTAAAAGACGCTATTTTGGCCAGAGATGGAATCATGATTATAACTTCTGACCATGGTAACGCTGAGGCCCTGGCTTATCACGGCGGAGAAGCTGAAACTCGCCACAACATAAGCCCCGTTCCGTTTCATATAGTAGTCAAAGAATACGAGCGCCAAAAGACAGAAGAAGAAATAATCGCCTCCCTTTCAGAAACAAGGGGCATTATCGCCGACATTGCCCCGACAATACTTGAGATTTTAGGTATTACAAAGCCAGTTGAAATGACCGGCGAGAGTCTCTTTAAGCTTTTAAGCTGATTAGCTTATAAGCTGGTAAGCTATTGAATTATTCCTCCTCCAAGCATTTCTTCTCCTCTATAAAACACTGCTGATTGGCCGGGAGTAACTGATTTAAGCTGGTAAGCTGGTAAGCTGGTAAGCTGGTAAGCTGAATTACGAAGACTAATAATGACTGGAATTGACTCGGAACGATAACGAATTTTGACTTCTAATTTGACCGATAATTTGGGTCTTTCCCCAACCCAATTTACTTTTTTAACTATCATGCTTGTCGCTTGTCGCTTGTCGCTTGTCGCCTTATTGGAAACATAGATTATGTTCTTTTTTATATCTTTTCCGGTGACAAAATAGGGTCCCTGGCCGTTGCCGATGTTTAAACCATGTCTCTGACCGATAGTGTAATAAGAAGCCCCGTCATGAGTGCCAACCTGTTTACCTGCTAAATCAATTATTTTGCCCGCCCTTGACTTGATATATTTTTTTAAAAACTCTTTCATGTCTAGTTGGCCGATAAAACACACTCCTTGACTGTCTTTTTTATCATGATTGGACAAACCGAACTTCTTGGCCATTTTTCTAACTTCCGGCTTAGTATACCTTCCGATTGGAAATAAGCAGTGTTTTAACTGCTTCTGGGTTAAAGTCCACAAAAAGTAACTCTGATCCTTATTTAAGTATTTGGCTTTAAATAATCGGTAAATATTTTTAAATTTTGATTTGTTATTTTGATTTTTGATTTTTGATTTTTTAATTTTTATATAATGTCCTGTGGCGATAAAATCAGCCCCTTCTTTCAAAGCCATTTTTAAAAACAAACCGAACTTTATTTCTTTATTACACATCACGTCTGGGTTTGGTGTTCTGCCAGCTTTGTATTCCCGAATCATATAATCCCCCACCTCCTTCTTATACTCTCTGGAAAAATCCCAGGTCAAAAGAGGTATTCCCAACACCGCCGCCGCGCGCATAGCATCTTCCCGATCCTGTCTCCAAAGACAAAAACTTGTCTCTTGTCTCTTGTCTCTTGTCTCTATTACTGGACTCCACGGCTTCATAAACACTCCGACCACATCATATCCTTGTTTTTTGAGTAGCGCTGCAGCAACAGAAGAATCTACTCCCCCGCTCATTGCCACATAAATTGTCTTGATTTGACTTTTCATCAGTTTAATATTGTAACATTAGATTTTATTATCCACAAATTGTTTTGAATTTAATTTGAATCATTTAAAATAGTTATTAGCTAATAAAAATTTAATCTAGAGTTTTAGTGGCAGCTGAATTGATTAAAATAACAATTTTGCTTTTAATCGCTAATTCTCTTAGACAAAATGGACGACCATAAATGTAAAACCTGCGGAAAGGGCATGAAAGGCCACTGTGCTGACTGCCAGTCAGAAGAACAGGCCGAAGGCAAGTGTGTTGACTGTGGCGGCGAAAACCGCGCAATGAAATGCGAGGGTTGCGACGACATAGAAGAAAACTGCACCTGCCCGCCCGACGAAAGTTAAGGCCCGCAATTAAAAGCCGACCTCTATGGGTCGGTTTTTAATTAAATAGTGTATTATTGGGTAAATAATTTCAAGTAACTGATTACTCTATATTTTTCAATAAACATCTTGGTTTCGTTATAACCCTTTACTCTGGTTTTAAGACCACCGGTAGATAGATTATATTTGCTCGCCCCGCCATTATATCCCATCGCCCTAACTTCGTTTAATTGATTCTCCGTTAAACTTTCAAAAACTTTTATAGCCCGAGACCCGGAACTATAAACATTCTGTTTAACTTGGCGTATTTTATCGTCAAAAACTAGAATTTGAGCTTTAATTGCATTAACTGGATCAACTCTGCCAAATTTAGAGTCTTTTATTAAATTTGCCTTAGGATACAACTCAAGTATCCCCTCCTTTTTTTTAGGAAGAGTATAGGTAGTCTGCATTATTTGAGCCAATCCAAGAGCTCCAGCGCTTGATACAGTATATCTAAATGATTTATCTCCGTTAAGGCCGTAGCGTAAGAGAACCTTTTCAGCAACTCGCCTTTTTTCTTCGTCAGTTTTGGCTCTATTCAAAATTGCATCTGGATCAGTTTGTTCAACCAATAAAATATCTTTCACAAACTTTTTGGAAATAGTATCTACAACTAATTCTCCGGGAAAAGCACGAGACGTTACTTGAAGATCTCTTAATTCTTCAAAAACCGTGTCAACTTTATTGTCAACATATTCCTTGCCGTTAACCACTAAGTCTTGGTCATGTAGTGCTTCGGATGGCGGTGAAAAAATAATATCCGAATATTTTGCACCAGTTTTGTCTTCCGGATAAATTATATACGAATTAGGAACGGAGTATTTATCTGCTACAACGATATAAATGTCACTGCTGTTTGAAGCAATTTTTTCAACTCCCCAATCCGAAGCCCAACCATTCCACCAGTTATTAACTACTTCAAAATCTTCATTAGGATCAACTGGTGTAAATCTTGGCAAATCAGGATTACCTTTATAAACTCTCCTGGCGCTATTGGCTGAATTTATGTCTTTATTTTCTAACCAATACCTTTTCAAAAACACCTCGCCAGTTTCTATATTAAGAATTGCCAACTCAATTTGCTTTCTTATTATCTGACGATTTTTTTCAACAAACTGTAGAGGTGGAGAATTTTTTAACAATTCCTTACCCTCCTCAACCTTATCTAAAAGATTCCATTGCTGTACATTGACCAAAGAGGCAAGACTAGCTCTTTGAACCTTTATGCTCCGACCAGATAAAAGTTGTTTGCCATCAAGCTGAATAGCAAAAATCAAAAAAAGCACAAATAAAAGAAAGAAATTTAATCTGATTCTGTTCTTTGACATGATTTCCCTATCTTACTACAAATTTTCAAAAGTCTAAACGAAATGTAGCACTTTAGATATTTGTTTTCAAACCCTCGCTCTTGTCACACCCCCCTGTTCATCATGGTTCCTCATCTTCATTACCAGATTCGGTATAGCAAGTATTGGTTAGCTAAAATAACAGGTAACCCTCACTTGCCTCCTCGCGGCCGCTCTCGGGCTCGCTGCTCGGCGTTCGACCTATTATTTTAGAACCAACATCTTGCCAACCTCATCTAGTGACTTGACTCGTCAAATGATTCACAGAGGGTGTGACTACGCGATTAATACAACAAAAAGATGACCTTCTTTCAACAGAATAAAAAATTGACTTGTTGTTGTAAAAGTTGTATATTATAAGTAATAAGAAAGGAGGTGGGGGCGTGGAGCAAATCCAACCAAGATCAGTCAGAGAAATTAGAATTATTGAAGAGGGGGAACCATGCTGCGGTCTACATCCTGATCATCGCACCAACGCTCTTTTATATAATGAAAGTGGTCAAATAATCGCTGTTGGCAAAGGTGATAATTGGTTAACTGCTATTGGCCGTTTAATTAATGGTCATCCTGAACAGTTTAATGTTTCCATAAAAACTATTAAACCACAAAGCTCAAGAAAAGCCTTGTGATTATTTGTTCACAAACACCATAAAACCTACGAACTATACTCAGCACAGCCCAGGGCAATCCCCTGGGCTTCATCTTAATCTTGTCCTAAACCACCTAGACTAGGTGGGTAATTTCCGTATCATTTTCGAAACCATTGCGGGAGGGATAGCTACAAACAAAGCTTTATAAACCGAGGGGAAAGCGGGAACTGACTGAATCCTGAAATGATATTAGGTAAATTCATCATATGATTATTTTACCTAATATCTAAATTTCAGAGATGAAGGGATTCCCGAAGGCTTCCGGAGGTTTTAAAGCTATTGTTTGTCTATCCTGGAACACCGGTTGAGAAAATGATGAGGAAATTACTCACAAGCTACAAATTCTTTTCAATCTCATCGGCCTTGCGAAGAACGGTATTGGCGTAATAGTTGCAAATACTTGATGAACAGCGAGTACTACCGCCAATATAAGCCCGGGCGGCGCTGTTTTCACCAGCTCTCGTTTTTGTGTTAGCTCCGCCCCTAGCCAACTTGATTGCTGAAGCCGTAAAAGCATCCTCTATACTCCAAGGATTAGGCGGATTATTTCCTGTAAGACGGGCAACTTCTTCTTCATATGACAACCAGGTTGAAGGTATAAATTGGGCCGGTCCCATCGCTCCACCACAACCATAATTTGGCTCGCGTGAAACCTTAACTGAATCAGGATTAATACCAAGCTTGTTTACAATAGCAAAGAAAGCGTTTTTTTCCGTTTCTGCTCTTTGTAAGTAATAGGATTTTCTGTGAGGGTAATAAATTGTAGCAAGACGAATATAACACTCATACATATCGTCTTTCCAGTTGCCAGTGCCGACATTTTGACCTAGACGCGATTCAATTTCCAAAATCGCAAGCAGAAATGCTGGCCTAATTCCAGCCGAAATGGCGGCAAGCTGAGCATATTTGACAGCGTCTTCAGCAGCAATGCCGTGTTGTTGTAAAAAAGTAAGCTGTTCTCTTATTTTTTCTATATCTTTTTGCGACTTCTGAACAAGTTCTTGGAATTTCTTTTCTTGGCCTTTTGTCTCTTTTAAGATACTGTCTTTGGTTTTCTTAGTCCTGTCTAAACCGGTTTTTTCTATTGCTTCTAGTCCTCGTAATCGTTCAAATTCTGATTTTTTATTTTCTAAGTTCTCTTGATGTTCCTCAAGTTCGGTTTTAATGGTTTTAATTTCTTCTATTGTTAACTGTAGATTCTCTTGGTTTGCCCTTACATCATTAATCGCGTTAAAAAAATCCGACAAGTTGTCGTTGGACAACAAGATTTCCGTCAGGGTTTTTTGGTCATTTTCGTAAGTAATCTTCAAAAATTGTGCCAGGGCAGCCTTGTGTTTAAGGGCTGTATTTTCTAGGTCAACTACTTGTGATTCAGTTTCAGAAATTTCAGCCGAAGCTTGGTTGATGGATAATTCCAAGCTTCGTATGGTAAGCTGTATTTGGTTAATTTGAGCGTTAAGCCCGTTGATTTCCGTCTCCAAAGTCCGAGCTTGTGATTGGTTTGCTATTATCTCCTGCTGATACTGGGCTATCTGTCTTTGGAGTTCTTCTATTTGCTTTTGGCGTTCAACTATTTCATCTTGAACATCAGCAAAAACACTGATGTTCAAATTAAAAAATAAAAATGAAAAAGTTAAAATTACAATTAAAAATCTATAAATTTTCTGATAAATTTTGAATTTTACCTTGAAATTTTGCATTTTGACTTTTACATTTCTCATTATACCAAACTTGTGGACATTTTAATAATGACATCTTTACCAAAAAACTTTATAATACAAGTAATGTCAAACCAGCCAAAACACTCTTTTCACTGCATCCTGCGAAGATCTTTCAGGTGGTACCACAACTGGCACAATCACTCTCTTCACCCAGATTTTCACTGGCTTGCTTTTATCCTAATAGCTCTTACCCTTACCTTATTCGTTCTTCAGGCTAATGCTAATATTTCTGACTCTTTAGAAGCAACAGTAATTCTGGCCCAACAAGACTCTGACCCAATCACTGGTCAGCCAGCCCCATTTCAACCCCAAACACCTGCCACCGTTAGAAATCCTCAAGCCAGTCAAGAATTTGGACAAATGGTCACTAATTTTTTTAATTATGCATTGATTTTGGTTGGAATATCAGTATTCATAATGATAATGTGGGGAGGAATCCTGTGGCTTACCTCGGCGGCTAATCCCGGTAACATAGCCACCGCTAAAAGAAAAATTTTTAATGCCATCATCGGAGCGGTCATTCTTCTTTCGGCTTATGTAATCCTTAGGACAATCAATCCGGAACTTGTCGGCAGCCAATTTAACTTGCCTGGAATTGGAGCGCCAGCGCCAATACAAATACCTGGCCAACCCCCAACTGGAAGTATAGAGGCATGCAGCTTGTGTTCAGCTTACCCGGGAGGAAGAACAGCTGGTGGACAGGCGATAGAATGTGTCGGACTATATGTTAACACTAACCAACCTCTCAACGATTCTTCGCAAACCTGTCCTTTTGCAGATGTATTAGTAGCTCAAAACCTTATCAGATTAAGAGGATTAAAAACAAACTGGGTTATATCAGAAGGCTTTCCGCCAACGGTTAATCACGCTGACTTATGTCACGGTAACGGTTCATGCGTTGATATAATTTTATCTCCTCGCCCTTCGGATTCGCTAATTATTGACGAATTAAACAGTCTCTGTGCCGCGGTCAGATCTGCTGGATTCGTCACTATTGTTAACGAGTACTCATCCCTCGCAAGCTCTTGGCCAGCCGGACCAACCAACTGTCCACCACCAAGAAACACGCCATTTGCAACCGGAGATCATCTGCACATAGAACGATAGTTAAGGCTAAATGCTCAAACAAAAACAAGCCAAAGAATAAACGCCGTTCCGATTGGAACCAGTAAATTGTCATCCAAAATAAAAGAAAATTGATCAATAACCGCAGTAAGTATAGCTCCGATAAAAATAAAATTTAACGACAAAGAAAGAGGAGTTAAGGAATTTAGAAATACTCCGGTAACAAAAGACAAAGTAGAAATAACTATTGCCCCGGCTGGTGTCTTGCCTGTCCGCACACAAGGACCACTTAACAGAACTTTTTGAGGCAAAAACCTGATCATTTTACTAAACGGAGCAAGCACGTCTCCGACAATAAATAAACATAGACTCATAACAGCAATCTCCAAAGGAAACGAAATTACTACAAACAAAGCACCCAAAATAAACAAAGTATAGCCGGAGAACTGGCTTTTTTCTTTTAATTTTGTAAATTTGCTCTTTCGCAAATACGCTTCGTTTATTTTTGGGTTTAAAAACCTTAAAATATCCAAAAAAATTGATATCCCGAAAAGTGTTAGCAAAATAAAAATTATCAAATTGCTTGAAAACCAAATCAAGCCAATCGGAAAAACCAGAGCCCCCAACTTTAACATGTGGCGAATCGGCAGATTCACTTTTATGGTTGCGATTTTTATACCATACACAAGACTGCCAACAACTAATAATAAAACAAGAAGTGATTGAGAATAAAATAAAGCTATTAATGAGAGTCCGGCCAGCGATGCCACTCCCCTGCCTCCACGAAATTCTAAATAAAAAGGCAAAACGTGGCCTACAACTCCCGCCAAACCAGGAAGTATAGCTAAGTCAACGTTTAACCAATTTAAACTTATATAATAAATTACCGATGTTTTTAAAAGGTCAAAAATAGCAGTTAAAACCCCATAAACCGGCCCAACATGATGGTAAGTATTAGTTGTGCCGGTATTATGATAACCGTAATTCCTGACATCTATGCCCTTAACAACCCATCCGAAAAAAAATCCTGGAGAAAGAGAACCTATCAGATAACCGATAAGTATAAGAAAAAATAGCACCATACAATCATTATACCAAACTCGTAGTTGAAGTTGCTAATTAGAAGCGTATACTTACTTTAGCATCAAAACAAAGGGGAGGTTATATGATTACTCATGAATTTATTGCCCAATGTATTTTACAACACACCGAACAAGGAGCAGTTGACTGGTTTATAAACAATGAGGCCGGCGGTTATTTTGCCATTATAGACGGTTGGTCAATAACATTTAAAGGAGACGGTAATTATGGACATCTTACTTTTAGAAAAGGTCCAAAATTCGGAGAAATAATTGCCACACATCAAGGTTTTTTTAAAAAAGAAGATACCCCTATAAAAATAATTCTGCGTTCACTCTTAATCGAAATCCGAAAAAGGGTTTATCCTGAAAATAAAGAAACTGTCATTATACTAGAAGAACAGGAACAAAAAATCAGAAAAGAATTTTGCGCCAGCATGCTAGGTTGGAATAAATAACATAAAACGGGTTAATCCCGTTTTTAAATGTAAACTCCCAATACAGAAACGAGTAAAGCCAAGGTATAGTTGCCCAGCAAAGTCGGAATAAATATTTGCCTGAATTTATAATTTAAAACCGCAAGAGTAAGCATTAAAAAATCTCCCGGAAATGGCGTAAACCCAGTGTAAACATAAACAACAATTGGTGTGAACCATTTTGGTTTCCGGCCAAGCCAAGATGAAAATTTTAATAAATAACTATTGTATTCCCCATTTAAAAATTCGCGGCCCCTAACTCCAAGATACCAAAAAACAAAATCGCCAATCAAAACCCCTGGCGCAGAAAAAAGGGCTAAAATAAAGGGGTCTGCACCGCCAAGAACAAAAGAAAACAGTGTCGCATAAAAACCGGCTGCGCTAAATGCCGAAACACCACCGATTATTCCAAGAACAAAGACGGTTAGATAGACATTTTCAAGCCCCAATAGATCCACCAGTTTTTCGGGTCCAATATATGATAAAAAGGATATAACCGCCACCAGTATCAAAAGGGCTACAATAAATTTTAAAACCTGTCTGATTATCATTTAAAGAGTTATTCAAAAAACACTTCAAATTCAAGAGCGTCATCGTGTTCTGGAAGTCCGGAGGGATTATCTTTTTTCAAAATCAGAGTTCCCCGTCGACTGAAGTGATCCTTGTCAGCGCCCGGAAAAACCGGGCTTTCAAATTCAAGCTTTGTCTCAAAAGGGACAAACTCTGTCGTCATCCATTCACTTTGTGCTTGGGCATAATGCTGGGCAATAATTAGCCCGTCCCAATTTGTTAGGACTACTGGAAAAGTCGCCTCAAAATACCATGGCCCGCGCGCCTTCCCCCTGATAATTAAGGGGCTAGTAATTCTATCTCCAATTCTTGGCGAATCAACCACGATCAAATCCCCTTTTGAAGCGATAGGATTTTCAGGCTTGGTAATATCCTTGTTTTTAAGAAAATAAAAACCAATAGACGTTACTAAAACAATAATTACCAAAATTAAAATCTTTTTCATTATTTATAAATATTTTAAATTTTAAGTTTAGGCTCAACTCTTTTTAATAATACCGCATTTGTCGCGACGATAATAGATGATGCTGACATTAACAGAGCTGAGATTTCTGGACGAAGAGACCAACCAAGTGAATTATAGAAAACACCGGCTGCAATTGGAATTGCCAGTACATTGTAAATTGCAGCCCAGAACAAATTTTGCTTCATTTTTACTACAGTGGCTTTACTCAAACGAATCGCTGCCACAATATCGTAAGGGTCTGACTTCATAAGCACAATATTACCAGTTTCAATGGCCACATCTGTTCCTGCGCCGATAGCAATACCTATATCTGCCTGAGCCAAAGCCGGAGCATCATTAATACCGTCGCCAACCATACCCACAAACTTGCCTTCATCTTGAAGCTTCTTCACATACTTTGCTTTATCTCCTGGCAATACCTCGGCAAATATCCTGTCAATGCCTAATTCTTTACCCACCGCTTCAGCCACACCTTTATGGTCTCCGGTAATCATAGCGACTTTAATGCCGAGTTGTTTTAAGCCGGTTATAGTTTTCTTTGCCGTCGGCTTAATGGTATCAGCGGCCGCAACAACACCGGCAAGCTTGCCATCCACAGCAATCAAACTCAAAGTCTTGCCTTCACTTGATAAACGGTCTAATACCTCCCTGGCACTGCCAACATCAACTTTGTTATCAAGCAAGAGCTTTTCTTTTCCAGCAAAAACCGTTTTTCCATTTATTACCGCCTTAAGACCATGACCGGCAATAGATTCAAATTTACTGATTAACTCAAGGGGTATTGCGCCCTGCCGTTCCGCTTCTTCCATAATCGCTTTGGCGAGAGGATGATTTGAACCAGCTTCTACGCTGGCTTCATAGTTCAATATGTCTCTTTCAGTAAATCCGTTAAATGCAACAACACCTGTAACCTTAGGTTTACCTTCGGTAAGTGTGCCTGTTTTGTCTAGAACAATGGCATTTAATCTAGATGTGTTTTCAAGTGTGACAGCATCTTTAATAAGAATATTGTGTTTTGCCCCAAGGCCGGTTCCTACTGCAACTGCCGTAGGGGTAGCTAATCCCAGTGCATCCGGACAGGCAATCACCACAGTTGAAACAGCGAATGTCAGCGCAGTTAATAATCCAACACTCCCTATAAAATACCAACCAAAGAATGCGGCCAGTCCGGAACCAATGGCAAGGACTACAAGATATGCTGCTGCCTTGTCGGCGATGCGTTGTCCAGGGGCTTTGGAATTCTGGGCCGTCTCAACCATCTTAATAATCTGAGCAAGCACAGTCTCCGAACCGACCTGTGTAGCCTTGAATCTAATCGTGCCAGTTTGGTTTACCGAGCCTCCGACTACTTTTGCCCCTATAATTTTTAAAACTGGTATAGATTCTCCTGTAACCAACGATTCATCAATAGAGCTTTCTCCATCAATGATTTCACCGTCCACCGGCACTTTATCTCCGGGACGAAGCAATACAATATCATCGTGAATAATTTCTGCGCTTGGAATACTTATCTCCTTGCCATTACGAATAACATTAGCTTTTGGCGGTACTAGATCAAAAAGAGCACGCAAAGCATCGGATGTGCCTCTGCGCGATTTCATTTCCATCCAGTGGCCGAAGAGTACAAAGGTTACCAGAAGAGCTGCAGCTTCGTAGAAGGTTTCTGATTCCGGCCTTATAAACGTAAGCAATACGCTAAAGAGATACGCCGCCAGTACACCGGTAGCGATCAAAACCGACATATTGAGCTTTCGCGCCTTAAGTGAATAATATGTGCCGGTAATAAAAATGGAGCCGGTCCAAAAGACAATTGGCGTAGTAAGTATGAGAAGAAACCAGTTAACCGGTATTGGTGTTGGTAGATTAAATCCAAAGAAATTAATACCAACCGATGAATAGAGAAAAATAGGTATTGAGAGTAGAAATGAAATCAAAAAACGACGTCGCATATCCGCTTCCATTTTTTTAGCCATGGCCGGGTTGGTCATTTCTGCCTGATGCTCGTGAGTCGCTTTGGCTTTGGTGTGATTTTTGTGGTTTTGGCCATTGGTTCCAGGTTTTTTCAGAATCAAATCCATGCCACAACCCGGACAAAGACCCGGCTCTGTCTTTCTAACCTCCGGGTGCATGGGACAAGTATAGATTTTTGGGTGATTACTATTTTCCATGTTTGTTGTAATAATAGAAATAAATTAAAACTATGACACTCAGTATTGCCGCAAAAAAGCACCATACAGAGATAAAGGATAATGCATAAAATCTATAGGCTACTGCCGCAGACAGTAACGCCGTAATTCCAAAAATATTAATTATTTTATGGCTTGAAAAAAGTGAGCTTATGCATGTCGCCGCAAAATAGAAAATTAAGACCAGAATAATATAAAAATGCGGAGAATTATATACGATACTTTCGTTAATAACCCTGGAAGTTATAGAAAACTTTACAAGAAAATAAAGTAAGTATAGGCCGACCGCAATGCCCATAAATTTAAATAATAAAAGGACTTTTTTACGCCAGGATACGGTTTCTAATAGTCCAACGGATATTGGTACAAAAATAGGCCACAACACATGGGAAAATAAAGAATAAGTATAAGTCATTATTGTGTTAAACCAAGAAGTATCAAGCCTAAACGAAAGCCAAACAAAACCCTCGGTGATTTGCTGAATACCGAATAAAAGTGGAATCATAGCAAAAGGAATCTCGGCCTTTCGCTTGGCCTTTTTTAGAGTTACGACTCCAACCGCTGATAATGCGGAACCGGCTATAAAACTGGCTGATGCTGAAAAACACATAGATTATTTTATTTAATAATTTTCCGCCGCATAAAGTGTTCGTCCAAATCACATTTTTATCTTTCCAAACTGTAATTATGCATCCAAGCGATATATGCGCCTCCAAGACCGGACCAAACGCCTATGGTAATCGCTCCAACAATAAAGCTTCCGAAACTTAACCAAGTGAATCCAGGCAATAACTCAAAAAATGAATGGTGAAGTTCAGCGGCTTTACCCGTAAGGATTGCGCCGTATATTATACAAGCGGTATATGCCACCTCACCGCCCAACACACAGAGCAGACAATATTTTTTGATTGAAAGTTTACCCATACTTACTAATAGCCATTTAATAGACTCATAGGATACTGGATATCCTAACAGTTAAACTAAGAGGCTTAATTATTACTAAACTTATTATACACTATTATACCCCGCATGATCCGCCGCCTCTTTGAGTAGGTGGAGAAACTTGGCTAAGAATCTTTTGATAGCCCGCGGCGCTTGAATAATTCGGGCCAAGAATCTCTTTCGGATCAGCTTTTTGCCATGAGTCCCCCTTGGTCTCCAGATATTTTGCGATTGTCAGATATGTATCTAGAAACCAATAAGCATTAACCTGCAGAGCAACCTTATACATTTCCCTTTCGCTTACTCCTTGTGAAGCCATTAATTCAAGGAGTCCAAGCATAGCCATGCCGTGATTACAGTCTGGAAAATAGGCTGAATTTCCACAGCAAGGACGGTAAATGTTCTGGGAAACTCTCTCAACCAATGTCTGCTGGCTCGAAGTCAATATGACAAAAGAATGTTTTGAGTAATGATCCATGGCATCGCCTCTTGCCAGAGTCCATCCTCCGGTTGAAGCAAATTTGTCGGCACCGCCATATTGCTGGTCTGTCATTGGACCTTTTTCCAGAATTTCGTTTTTATTGCCCAACCCCAAAGCCCAGAAAAGGTTAAGAAGAAAGTTGGCATTGCGTTGCGTCATGATAATCTTACCGTTACTAGACTCCTCAAGAAGTTTTTTATCAGACTCTGAAACATCTTCCCGATTGGTATAAATCGCCATAAATTTTTCTTTATCTATAACTCCGCTATCTATCAACTGAAGGCCCAGGTCACCCCAGTTAACTGGCAGCTCTATTCCATCGGGTGGAATAACTTTTGCCTCAAGAACAAGCAATTCCTTCTGCTCAATTGCTTCCACCTTTTGAGAACCATCAGGCACCTTCAAGAACCAATAACCAGCTATAATAATAGCCGATAGTAAAATGCTGGCTGGCAAAAGATAGTCTTTTATAAAGTAGTCTATGGCCTAATTCATGGGCAAGTGTATCTTTTTTACCATCAGGCAACAAATCATATCGCAAGGACAATGGATGAGATGCGCTAATTCCATCCCAAACAATAGCATTAATATATGATTCTCTAAATTTTAATCCGGAATGACTTTCCCAAGATGATATAATTTGAGAACTATTTTCATCCCAAATTTTTTGATATTCCAAAACAGATTCTCGAAAATCTTCTAGGTCCGAATCTGGATAAAATTTTATTTCCATAAGCACATAGGTCACCTCGATACTTCCAACCTTGGCTAGCATGCCCGGTCTAGGACCTCGTAACTAGGGATATTATAAGGCTTTTCGGGGGTCTTTCCTAGAGACCATCTGACCCGTCTCGATCGGGGTCAAAATGGGACAAATGAGATAAAACAGTCGATATTTAAGAATGTCTCATTTTGGCATGAAGCCTTTATACAAAGCTAAAAAATGAAGAAAATTGTGGAAAATATAGTGTCTCATTATACTACTTATGCTACCGGAATTTCATCTTCATCAACCTCCGGATATTGTTCGGGTGATAGCCCTACCTTTTTAACTACACGAGGATATTTTTTCTTTGTTTCTTTTTCACTAAATCTGATTAGTTCAACTACGAAAAGCCAAGTATCTCCGTAATCAAACAGGAAAAGCCATTTATCATGAGGGTTTCTCCATAATTCGGTAGTATCTGTCTTTTTAACACTTTTAGCCCCAGTCGGCTCTATATCGTCCATATCGGCAAATAGCTCATATTTCTCTTTAGATCTAAACGGATATTCACTTATGTCACTAAAAAAGCCAAAGGCATGGTCAAAATCAAAATCGTAAGCTCCGACAATCGCCTCGGCAAGTTTATACAGACTACTGTTCTCAAGAACCTCAATTTCACGAATAACCTTCTTGTCATAAAAAAGATGAGTTTTAAAGATATATATTTTCATAATTTAGACACCTGTGGATAATCATTGACTTTTCATCTAGTCATGTGCTATATTGTATTTGCAGACTCGTTCTGCCCTGCTCGTGGATACGAGTCAACTTTCTGCAAAAGCCTGGTTCTCACGAACCGGGCTTT
>MGKE01000007.1 GCA_001794635.1 Candidatus Yanofskybacteria bacterium RIFCSPLOWO2_01_FULL_39_28
ATTACTAATCCCAGAATTGCAAATCCGGCTATAAACTTGTGCTTTAAAATTGTGCTTAAGATTTTAGTAAACATATTATTATCTGCGAATCACCCGCTCCGCCGGATCGAGGCGAGTCGGCGATGGAAACGGCATCACTCGAATAAATTTCGCTATTATTTGACCGGAGTCACTAGGTTCACCGATTACGACAATGGGTTCATCGACTTTCAAATCATTCAACTGAATAACGTCTTTGAAACGCCTAATTTCAGTATCGTCACTTATTTTGATTATCTGTTCAACGCCATCTTTACCTCTTACCGCCAATTCAGAATCTTTAACCTCAATAATCTGCCCGAAGGTTCCATGAGCTCCGATAAAGTCTTTACCCATAAAATCTTGAGATAAATTCCTTAAAAATCCGCCTCTCGGTCCTCCGAAGTTACGGTGATAATTCTCTCCCCACGCATATGAGAATTTTGCTTTTCTATAACCCACCGCCACGCCTACACTGAAAGTTCCGACCAATACGGCAAGGCAAAAAAGAACCACCATCAGAACGGCTACCTTTTTTGACTTAATGAAACTTAATATTTTATTTGTGTCCATATTTTTGTTTGTTTATTGATTTTATGAGAATTGTAGTTTTTTCTATTGCAAAAACGGCAAATCTCACAAAAAGCATTAGGAAGGCCAGTGAAAAAATAAGTCCGGCAATGACAACTCCCGGCATTGATTCAAAAGCGGCAAACATGAAACTGTGCCAATATTTAATAACTATACCCGGATCAGAAAAGGCAAGATAAAGAAATGGGCCAAAACTGGATGTCGCTAAAACATGTTTAACGCCTATAAAAGCGAATACCGAAAGAATCAGAAACGTTACCAGTAAGGTTGTAAAAAACTTCAAATTACTCTTTACTATCGCCAATTCCTTTTCAAGGCCTAGTCTTTTGATAATGCGCGAAAAGAGACCCCGGGGAATATAATTTTCCTGTTTGTCTCGCATATATACTAATACGAACAAAGGATGCATTTTGGTGCATCCTTTGTGTAAATTTCAAGTATTTTATTGAGATTAAAGGAGTTTCCTTAAGAGTGCTAATCCACGTCTATATCTGCTTTTTACTGTATTTAAGGGTTCTTTGAGTTTATCGGCAATCTCTCTAAGGTTTAAGCTGTCATTAGCGTACAGCTTGATTACGGAATTATAATGTGTCGGTAGCTTAGCTAATGCCAGGGCTAGTTCTTTTGATTGCTGTTGCAAAAATATCTGATCAAGAACTGATGGAGATTCATCGGCTATTGAATTTTCGAAGCCTTCCTCTTGTAACACAGAGAATGGTATAGCCTTTTGTTTTCTAAGCTCATCTATGGCGGTTCGTTTGGCAATCGTAAAAATCCAAGTTCTGAAAGATTTTGTTTGATCAAAGCTTTTAATATTTTTCCAAACTTTTACAAAGACCTCTTGGGTTATATCTGAGGCGCTATCCTGATTGCCCGTATATCTTTTAACAAAACCGAAAATAAGAGGCATATACCTCTTTACTAATTCTTCTAGGGCCTTCTCATCCTTTTTCAGATATCTATCAACTAATTGTTCATCGGTAAACACTTTGCTCCGCCTACAGAACGCATTCAGAATACTGGATTGGCCTAAAATAAGCGAAGATTTTAAATATTTTCACTCAATTCCGGCTTTTCAGCAATTTATTTAGTTATGAACAGCAACGCTTGTTGGAGAAAAAAGCATGCTATAATTAGGGTACTAGGATTAAACGACATTAATGGATATTTATTGTCGTTAAAAAGTGTCGATTTTTTTAATTCTCAAGTTGAACAAATTCATTTAACCCCATTTTGTCGTTAGGGGCTTTTTGTGTTTGACCAAGATAGAATTAATTGACATTTTATTAAAAGTATAGTAAAATATTATCCTAGGTTGCAATTATAAGTTGTAAAAGATATAATCTTAAAAATTAAAAAAACTCCTTTTTAGAGGCATTACCAGGTGTATGAAACCTGCCACATCTTCTACAAGATGGTGGTAACGTTACCACTAGAACCTTGCCAGGTTCTTTAGCCAATTACCCCGGCCACATACGTTCGTAACGCCTCAAAAAAGAAGTTTTTGTAAAAGATTTAGCTGAAAGGCAAGAAGTGGACCATGGGGGAATCGAACCCCAGTTAACATCCGAGCAGGATCATACTTCAAGCGATTTGGAGTCGCTGGTGTTACACCACCACGACTAGCATGGCCCACTTCCTACCTTCCAACTAGGTCTTTTTTGTTAAACAAAAAACTACAGCAATGGCGGACCTCCATGGGTTTTCATTTTATTGAATACCCACAAGTTGGCACCGTGGGATTTTATGTCCCCACGGAGACCCACCGTTAGTGTAGTTTTTGCTGAGTAACGTTTGGTTACGCTGTCCGCCCGTCTCGGTGCCATGAGACGAATAAATTGTCATTGAACTTACTTTCATTATACCAAAACCACAATAAAAGCAAATGTTTATAACTCCAGGTTAAGCATTCTTGGGTTCTTGACCTAGTAATTGCAGAAACTGTTGTAAAGAAGCACCGAGATTGTGGATTTCGTCATTGACTTTTTTAAAATAATCGAGTAAGATTAATTTAATAGTAAGTTCCTATTCAACTTATGGAAATTAACCCGAGTTGGACGACTAATGTCGTTACATCGCCTGTCGGGGGCCCACCATAGCTCATTATTGAGCCGAGGCCGAGTATGGCAAAACCTCTCAAGAGATTACACAAGAATCAATACTTTGTGCCCTCTCTTGAGAGGTTTTTTCTTTTTTTGGCGGTAAAGTCATTGCGTAAATCAAGCCCTTTTTGTTCTTGGCTGGTCGCTCACGCAATGACTACCAGCTAAGGATAAAGAGGGTTTTATGTTTGAAGAAGATAATAAAAAATCAGATCAACAGCCGGTAGAACAAGAGGTTTGGGATGACGGAAACCTAGTCAATGCTTTTGATTTACTTTTGCGAATAGATATGAGAATTAACCCCGATTTATATAAACCTAATTCAAATAATTAAATGGACACAGTAATTTTAACTTTTCCACGCCATAAGTTTGAGATAAAAGATCTATCTTATTTTGGCACGACAAGGGATTTGGCCACAAATGATCCGCGAGGGTTTGCGCCATATTACAACAATCCGACACCACAAGAGAAACGAGAAGGAATATACATGCCGGTTTTCTCTTTATACCGGCGTGGCAGGGTCTGGTGGCTCAACGTACAGTTTTCAGTTCAAAAGCTATTATTTGGAAATAGTGCGGATGAGGCTGAAGAAACAGATTTTGAACCTTCCATAAAAAAATTACAGGAATGTCTTCAAAGAAGAAGTATCCAGATTGAGGATCAAGACATACGAGATGCTTCTCCAATAGCCATTCATCCGGCAAAGAACATAATTATTGGGGATGGTTATAGATCTATATTCGTAGTATCGGAGCTGTCCAAAGTTAATTTAACCGAGAAGCTCGAAATGGATAGAAAGCAATACAAGAACAACGGGCACGCCCTGCAATACTATTCAAAAGCTCATGCTCTCGTGATATATGACAAAAAAGCAGACAACAGAAAATCAACAAGCCGTGCGATAGAAGAAGACAGAATGCCACAACAACTATCACTTTTTAAAGAATTGAACAAAAAGCACTTACTACCCGAAATCCTACGTATTGAGGTCAGGTTATGCGATAAAACAAAGATGAATCAGGTATTGAAAAAATTAGGATATTCGATAAATCCGACATTTAAAGATGTTTTCAAAAAAGATTTATGGCAAAAAGTGGTACAGATGTATTGGCAACATTTTGTGGCTGAAAAGAATTTATTTTTGTATGATATGACAAGTGGTCCGCAGGCCTCTATTAGAAAGATCATTAGAAATAATACGACCATAAAACCAAAGCAGGCCATTTACCAAGCTGGGATACTAGCTCTTGCAAGGGATCAAGAAGGCATCCGTGGCATGCGTAAAGAATTATCGGCAATATGTGATCGAAGAACTTGGTATCGTATCGCAGACGACTTTAAGCCATTAAATAAATCACAGAAAATCATTGATTGTCATAGTTGGGTCAGGGATATTGAGAACCAACTAAGAGATTTTAAAAGTTATAAACTTCCTAAATTTGATGTGTAAAGAATAGTAAAGTATAATATAATAGTATGGATAAAGAGTTTTATACAGCCAAAGAACTGGCTGAAAAATTGAGGGTAAATATAATGACGATTTACCGGTATATAGATAAGGGTAAACTTATGGCCCATAAGATTGGCAAGGAATTTAGAATTGATAAAATCGAATTTAATAAGTGGTTAGATAAAACCAAAACAAAATAATACTATGTCGATCAAAAAACCAAGCTTAAATATGACTAAGGAGCAAGAGCGTTCGGAACTACACCGCGCTATCTGGCAGATTGCTACTGATCTACGTGGTAGCGTTGATGGTTGGGATTTTAAGCAATACGTATTAGGAATACTTTTTTACCGATTCATTAGTGAAAACCTTACCAATTACATCAACGCCGATGAGCGTCGTTCAGGTAAAAAAGATTTTGACTACGCAAATTTGTCAGATAAACAAGCCGAATTCGGACGGGCCGACACCGTAAAAGAAAAAGGTTTTTATATTTTACCAAGTGCACTTTTTGTAAATGTTCGTAAAAATGCACGTAATGACGCAAATTTGAACGAAACACTTGCCAATGTTTTTAACAATATTGAAAATTCAGCAAAAGGTGCAAGTAGCGAAGATGATCTGAAGGGCCTTTTTGATGACTTGGATGTTAATTCAAACAAGATCGGTGCTAATGTTGAAAAAAGAAATCAGAAGCTCGTTAAACTCCTTGAAGCAATCGGTGATCTCAATCTTGGTGATTACGGAGATAATACCATAGATGCATTCGGTGATGCATACGAATTCCTCATGACAATGTATGCCTCAAACGCCGGTAAATCTGGAGGTGAATTCTTTACTCCTCAAGAAGTAAGTGAACTTTTGGCAGAAATAACTACTGTAGGAAAAAAAGAAGTTAACAAAGTCTATGACCCTGCGTGTGGTTCCGGTTCACTTCTACTTAAATTTGCGAAAGTCCTTGGCAAAGAAAATGTTCGACAGGGTTTCTATGGTCAGGAAATTAATATCACCACCTACAATCTCTGTCGCATCAATATGTTCCTCCATGACATCAACTATAACAACTTTGATATTGCTCACGGTGACACACTTACTGACCCAAAGCATTGGGATGATGAGCCGTTTGACGCTATTGTTTCTAATCCCCCATATTCAATTCATTGGGAAGGCGACGCAAACCCAATTCTTATAAATGATCTGCGCTTTTCACCGGCCGGAGTACTAGCACCAAAAAGCAAGGCAGACCTTGCTTTTACTTTGCATATACTTTCTTGGCTTTCTACAAGTGGTACTGCGGCGATTGTCGAATTCCCAGGGGTTCTTTATCGTGGTGGCGCAGAACAAAAAATTAGAAAATACCTTGTAGATAATAACTATGTTGATACTGTAATTCAGTTACCCGCTGATCTGTTTTTTGGTGTTGGTATTGCGACTTGTATTCTAGTTCTAAAAAAGAGTAAAAAAGATAATAAGATACTCTTTATTGATGCATCTTCCGAGTTTGTGCGTGCTGGTAGTAAAAATAAATTGAGCGAGAAAAATCGTCTCAAAATTTTGGAAGCGTTTACTACTCGTAAAGACGTAGAATATTTTACAAAACTTGTCGAAAATAAAAATATTTCTGAAAACGACTACAACATTGCCGTATCAAGCTATATTGTAAAAGAAGATACTCGCGAGGTGGTGGATATTACAGAGCTCAATAAAAACATTACTCATACCGTTGCAAAACAAAACGAATTACGCATGGCGATTGATAAAATTATTCACGATATTGAGGGAATGAAACAAGCTAGGCACACAAGTAAAATTGAAAAGATGATTGTTGATCTCTGCCCGAACGGAGTAGAATTTAAGAAACTTGGTGAAGTTTGTGAAGTAAAAACCGGCGGTGATACCCCGATGAATTACAAGAAAGGGCAACTTGAACCATCAGACGAATTCCCTTATCCAATTTACTCTAACGGCATAGAAACTTATGGTTATTCTAGTACTTATAAAATTGATAGGGACGCTGTAACGATTTCATCAATTGGTAATGTCGGTTTTGTTGCTTATAGAAAAGCTAAATTTACGCCGATAATAAGGTTAAAAGTTTTAATACCAAAAACCGATTTACTTGATATAAAGTTTTTGTTTTATGTTGTATCTATAATTAATTTTGTTGGTACAAATGCAAGTTTATCAAGCATGAAGGCCGACGATGTAAAGAAATACAAAATTCCATTTCCACCGCTTCAGGTACAGAAAGAGATTGTTACGATGCTAAATAAGTTTTCAGAGCTAGAAGCAGGTTTAGAGGCTGAGGTAGATGCTAGAAAAAAACAATATGCTCACTATCGATCTAAGCTCCTAATGTTTAAGGATATAGAGTAAATATGCCAATTAATACTAAGTACAACTTGGTTGCGAAAAGTCCGCAAAGCACTGTTGTTGCAGAATACGTTACAGACAGCAAGCGTGTTGCTCACTATCAAAGCGAAGCAGAGCTTGAGCGTGCTTTTATGGAGCAACTCGGTACACAGGCATATGAATATATTTCTATTACCTCTGAGGCGGATTTAGTGCAGAATCTAAGGAAACAATTAGAAAAGCTTAATGGTTTTGTGTTTACTGACACTGAATGGGAGAAGTTCTTCGTAGGCGAAATTGCAAATCCAAATCAGAGCATAGAAGAAAAAACAGCAACTATTCAAGAAGACCATGTTAAAAATCTAACTCGTGATGACGGTTCAATAAAAAATGTCTATATCATAAAAAAAGACAATATTCACGACAATAGCTTGCAGGTTATCAATCAGTATGCGACCGCAGACGGCAAACGCACCAATCGCTATGATGTGACGGTTTTAGTAAACGGCCTGCCACTCGTGCATATTGAACTCAAGCGCCGTGGAGTGGCAATACAGGAGGCATTCAATCAGATCAACCGCTACCAGCGCGAGAGCTTTTGGGCTTCTTCTGGACTTTTTGAATATGTGCAATTGTTTGTTATCTCAAATGGTACGCATACGAAATATTACAGCAATACTACTCGTGCACAGTACATCAAGGAATTAAACGAAGGTGGCGTAAAGAAAGGTAAGCGTACGAGCAATAGTTTCGAATTCACGAGCTGGTGGGCAGATGCGACCAATCGCCCGATTACCGACCTCATGGATTTTGCAAAGACCTTTTTTGCGAAGCATGCCCTGCTAAATATTTTGACTAAATATTGCGTATTCACTACCGAGCATTTACTCCTTGTGATGCGACCATATCAGATTGTTGCGACTGAGCGTATTTTGAGTCGTACGGAGGTCAGTACAAATTATAAAAAACTCGGCACACCGGGGGCAGGCGGTTATATTTGGCATACCACGGGGTCAGGAAAGACCTTGACTAGCTTCAAGGCAGCACAGCTCGTCAGTAAATTGCCGTATGTAGATAAAGTGTTGTTTGTAGTTGACCGCAAGGATTTGGACTACCAGACAATGAAGGAGTATGACAAGTTTGAAAAAGGCGCAGCGAATAGCAATACCAGCACTGCAGTACTTAAAAAACAACTTGAGAATCCTAATACTCGCATTATCATTACAACTATTCAGAAGTTAGATCGTTTTATTGATCGCAACTCCGGGCACACTATTTTTGATGGGCATATCGTTTTGATTTTTGATGAGTGTCATCGCTCTCAATTTGGTGATATGCATGCAGCGATAACCAAGGCATTTAAAAACTATCACATCTTTGGATTCACTGGTACGCCGATTTTTGCTATCAATGCCTCTTCGGGTGGACGACCTGATCTTAAAACAACCGAGCAAGCATTTGGCGAGAAATTGCACACCTATACCATCGTAGATGCTATTGCAGATAAAAATGTTCTACCGTTTAAGGTTGATTATGTTTCTACGGTTCGTGAGGCGGAAAATATCGAAGATAAAAAAGTGAGCGATATAGACCGCGAGGCGGTGCTCTCAGCGACAGATCGTTTGGAGAATATTGTAAGATATATTCGTGAGCACTTTGACCAGAAAACCAAGCGAAACAGTTTCTATAAAATAAAAGATCGCAGACTGGCAGGATTTAACTCAATTTTTGCCGTTGCTTCTATTGATGTGGCCAAAAAGTATTATGCTGAGTTTAAAAAACAATTAGCAGATGAGCCGAGTGACAAACGACTCAAGATAGCGACGATTTATAGTTTTGGGGTAAACGACGAAGATGCGGATGGAATGATTGATGAAAATTCCGAAGACACCAGTGGACTTGATGTGAGCTCAAGGGATTTCCTCGATAGCGCTATCAAGGATTATAATGTGATATTTGGAACTTCATATGACACTTCATCGGATAAGTTTCAGAACTACTACAAGGATGTCAGTGAGCGAGTAAAGAATCGGGAGATTGATATCTTGATTGTGGTTAATATGTTTTTGACCGGATTTGATGCCACGACCCTAAATACTTTGTGGGTCGATAAAAACCTCCGTTTGCATGGTCTATTGCAAGCATATTCAAGGACTAACCGCATTCTAAATAGTGTAAAAACTTTTGGAAATATTGTTTGCTTTCGTAATTTAGAAAATGCAACAAATGAATCCATCGCCCTCTTTGGCGATAAAGAAGCAAGCGGAATCGTGCTTTTGAAGGCATATGCTGACTACTACCATGGTTATAAAGATGGCGATAAGGAAGTTCGAGGATATGAAAGCCTAGTAAAAGAACTGTTAGAAAAATTCCCCGCAAGTGAAAGAATTATAGGAGAACAAAATCAAAAAGATTTTATAAAATTATATGGAGCAATTTTACGTGTGCGAAATATCCTTATAACTTTTGATGAATTTGCTGGTAACGAAATCCTAACCGAACGAGATGTGCAGGATTATCACAGCATGTACATTGATATCTATAATGAATTCCGTAAAGGCATAGAAGAAAAAAAAGAAAACATCAACGACGATGTAGTGTTTGAAATGGAACTTATCAAACAGATAGAGATAAATATTGACTATGTGCTCGGTCTTATCAAGAGATACCACGAAGACCATATTAAGAATCGGGAACTGTTACTTGATATTAACAAAGCGATAGATTCCAGCGTCGAGTTACGCAACAAAAAGGATCTTATTAACCAATTCATTACATCTCTCGATGTTAAAGCAGCAGTTGATGAAGACTGGCAGAAATTTGTTGAAGAAAAGAAAATCGAAGAATTAGAGAAGATTATTACCGCCGAAAACCTTGATCATGATGCTACTTATGCATTTATTAAAAACGCATTTAGGGATGGGGCGGTTGCAATAACCGGCACAGCAATTTCAAGGGTGTTGCCACCAGTATCTCGGTTTTCTCCAACTGGTGAACGGACCCAAAAACGAGAAGGTGTCCTGAATAAACTCACAAGTTTTTTTGAGAGATTCTTTGATATTTCTGGGGGTAAGTTTTTAGAATAAAATAACTATGAAATCAATAATACTCGCAAGAGTTTCGACACAAGAGCAAATGGATGGGCAATCAATACCTGCCCAGCTTGAGCGGTCCAGAGAATACCGGAAGCGTAAGGGGCTAGAACCGTGGAAAGAGTTTCAGTTTGATGAATCATCTATTAAGGACCATAGGAAAAAATTTGAAGAAATTATCGATCTTATTAAAAGCTCAAGAGAGCGTGTTGCTTTTATCGTGGAAACAATTGATCGAATGCAACGCAGTTTCAAGGAATCGGTCTTATTGCTTGATATAATTAAGGCCGACAAAGTCGAAGTTCACTTTATTCGAGAAAACTTAATTATTGATAAGGATTCAAATAGTTCAGAGCTTTTGCGATGGGATATGGGCGTAATGTTTGCTCGGGGCTTTGTGCTACAAATTAGTGATAATGTAAAAAGAACATTTAGGCAAAAACTGGCTAATGGAGAAGCGATAGGACAACCTAAACTAGGATATATTTCAGCTATCAAGGATGGCAAGAAGTTTCATATACCCGATCCGGAAAAAGCACACTTTATACCAGCTATTTTTGAGCTCTATCTGCAAGGATGGTCTTTCAGGGCTATTGCTGATGAAATGTATAAAAGAGGCCTAAGAAGCAGGAATAATAAAAAGGTTTCTCAAAGCAATATTCAAAAAGTTATCAAAGACCCATTTTATTGCGGTATTATAATATCAAAGGGCAAAGAGTACCCTCATCATTACGAAAAATTGATTTCATTTGAAAAATATAGCAAGGCACAGAATTTGATGACTCGTAAAAGCAACCTTTCAACAAAGACCCGCCACAAGGTATTCGCCTTAAGTCGGCTGGTCCATTGTAAAAATTGCCACGGCCTCATATCGGCAGAACCAAAAAGGGGGCACCTCGTGTATTATAGCTGTTCTAACTATAAGAATATGTGCAAACGTCTTTATATTCGCGAGGAAGTTATGCTCAAGCCGGTCCTAAAAGCCCTGAAATCAATCCAGTTGCCACAGGAAAGAATGGATATGCTAGTAAACAGCTTAAAGCGCACCCATGAGGCAAAAAGGGCCTATCAGGAAGAAGCCACAAGCGAATTACGACAACGATACGATAAAATTCAAGCAATGAATGACCGGTTAATAGACATGCTTGCAGATGGGCGTATTACTGACGATGTATATGACAAGAAATTAAAACAATATAAAGAAGATCAAAGATCAATTGAGCTTCAATTACAAGAATATACAGATGCCGATGAGCAGTATCATATCACGGCAAAAACAATACTATCACTAGCACAAAGGGCTTTAGAAATATTCAACCGTTCTGAAGTAACCGAAAAACAGCAATTTTTAGGGTATTTTCTTCAGAACGCTCAACTGAATGGAAGTAACCTAGAGTTTACCTTGAGAAACCCATTTAATTTGCTTGCAGAATATGCAAGCCGTCCTAACTGGCTCCCAGAACATGACATTATTATAACCATTTTATCAGACCAAGAATACATGACCAATCTTTGGAATAAGCTCTGCTATATTAAGGAGGTGGCGAGAGTTGGAGACTAATCTTGGTATTCAGCATAAGCATCGTGAGCCAATTTGTCGGCCCTTTTACCTAACACCGAATCTCTGGAATGATGAATATATGTTACGCCATCTTTGAATCTTTGCTCATATTTTTTTGCTTCATCAAATAGTGGTTTTATGTGGTCCTTTTTTATTCTATACTCCCCGTTCATCCACCTAACTACTAACTGGCTATCCATTCTTACCTCAACATTGTATCTAGCAACGGCAACTGCTTTATCAAGAGCAAAAACCAATGCCCTAAATTCTGCTTCAGGAACAGTCATTTCTCCTAGATACTTTTTAAAATGACACTCTTCTCCTTTATAGTCTATTATTAAAACCCCACAAGCAGATTTGCCTTTGGATAACCTGTTTTTTAGATGTGCGTCTTTAATCCTACAACAAGCATCAACTATAATCTTAGTCTTATTCATAATGACAAGATTATAGAACAATGTAGCTTTTTATCAAGACTTTTTTTATTATATTAATAGCCTATAGTATATATCATCTATGAATAAGTATTCGAAAGTAACAACTTCAGGCTCAAACAACTTTGATGTTATAGTAATTAATACTATTTTTACTGTTTCCTACTTCTCATCAAAAGATGGCATAAAGACTTCCTCTAAAGACAAAGCGGATTACTTATCAAGCGTAGAGGAAGAAATAAAAAAATGCTCTGCTAAATTAAAAGATGGTGGTTTTATGTTTATATATGGCTTACCTGCCTGGCTACCCGAATATTTTAATCTCATAAGAAAAGACTTTACATTTAGATACTGGATTGCGATTGATGGTGGCCATAAAGATACATCAATAAAAAACAATATCCCCAAGAGTCACGTAGGCCTACTAATGCTATCAAAAGGAAATAAATATGGCCCATTAAATACCAAGCAGGAAAAGATTAGCTATTCGGCTTGCTTGCATTGTAGAAATAATCTTAAAGATTGGGGTGGAAAGAAACACTTGATGAACAAAAATGGAACAGCAATATCAGATGTATGGAAAGATTTTTATCATAAGAATGGCCATATTGTTGATTCTATCGGGATTAATCTCGAGTTGGTAGATTTTGATAAAACATCGATAAAAATTGACGGCAAGATAATCCCTCCTCAGATATTAGATAGGATATATAACTTAACCAATAGGATTGGCTATAGATTTGGACTCCACAATATAATCGTCCCACCTCCAAAGAGTGTTTTTAAAACACCGCCAAGTGTTGACACAAAAACCAGAGCTGCAGATTTAGACAAAGTAGTTATGGCGAATTGTATAGAAGAAATGAAAAGGCTATATAAAAGATATCCAAATGGTTGTTTTGATATTTTCTTTGCAGACCCTCCCTATAATTTAGATAAGAAATACGACAAGTATAAGGATACGAACAATGAGACTGAATATATAAACTGGTCAAATGAATGGCTAGATTTAGGGATTAAACTCTTAAAACCGGGCGGGTCATTATTTTCCCTTAATATCCCGGAGTGGTCTCTTCATCAAGCAATTTATCTAAATGATATCGCATATTTTCAAAATTGGATTGTCTGGGATTCTATGTCAGTTCCTTTGGGCAAGATAATGCCTGCCCATTATTCTTTATTGCACTATTCTCAAACTCCGAATGTTAAATTCTGCGGCCATAAATGGATTGATAATCCTGGTTATTGCCTAAGAGCTTCATGTATTAAAGCAAGGACGGTTTTGGGTGATGATAAGAAAGTAGTACTTGCTGATATATGGTCTGACGTTCACAGAATAAAACATAAGAAAAATAGAGATTACCATCCATGTCAATTGCCTCATAAATTAATGGAGAGGATTATTAGCCTATTTTCAAAAGAGGGAGATTTAATATTCGACCCATTCGCCGGAGCAGGAACAACTGCTATCGTAGCAAAGAAGCTAAATCGCCATTATTATACAACCGAAATTTCTGCGGACTATATAAATATAACAAACCGTAGATTGAAAGAAGTAGGTGAATATGGAGATATAGTTCTGCGCTCAGTTAAACACGACAACAATGGACTAACAAAAAAGAGCGTAGAATTAGTCGTACAAAAATTAGCATTAGAGCTAAGTAGGAAACCCACCCTAGAAGAGTTGTTAAATAAAGGTAAGTTCAAGAGGACCGATTTAACAAAACTGTATGGAGATGAAAATAGGGCCTTAAAAGTAGCTAGAGTTGCTCTTACAAATAGTAATTAAATATCTCCTTAAGTAGCTCTAGGTTTTTGTAATTGACGGCATAATCACAAGAGTTCACAAACCTGCCAACATCATTTTTGCCCCTAGCCATCCAGCCCGCTCCATCAATAAAATTAATAAATAGCACATCTTTTTTATTGGCCGCATTGTATCTCTTTATCGCAGAGAATAACGCATCGTTGGCGTCTCCTTTTTTAGTTTGACCAGAGGCAGTGGTTTTTGTATAGCTGCTTTCAATCAATATTTTCGGGTCTTTTTTATTAGGAATTATTAAATCTATCTTCGGGTTTCTTTCAGCTCCTGTGGTTGTTCTCTGGTAGTAACTTTCTAAAAGTTCTAGAGAACCCACTTCATATTTACCGTCTGGCACAAGTTTGCCTATAATCTCTCTTTCTACAAATGTTCCTACCTTTTGACTAAATCTGCCTGAATATTTATCTTCCAACATAAGCCTCAATTTTGAAGTGTCTTTTTTAAGCGAGGATAAATTATTTATTACAAAACGTCTAAGGATTATCGGCTCATCAGCAAGTATTTCCATTAATAGTTTATCTTTGTGACCGCTTGTAAATATCCGAGAGAAAACTTTTATTAATTCCGGGTCTTCATTTATGCTTTCGAGATCGGCAACAGAAAGACCATATTTTTCATTAATAGCCGGAAGAATATAATTTTTTATCTTTTCATTTGATATGCCCGTGACCGCAAGGATTATAGCCCATCCAATATTTTCTTCTTTTGCTCCTTCGTTCATCATCAGGTCATATTCAGGCCGTCTCTTTATCGTTAAATCTATTACCTTTTTGAAATTATTTTCTGGGTTATCATCAAACTCTAATTTAGAAAAATCCTCTATAATGCTTTTAATAAAATTATCAAATTGAGACGCCAAATCGGGCATTGGTATTGCCGGAGAAAGGGATTGATAGAATTCACCTAGAGATAGTCTCTGTGGTTTATTGTCGGTCATTTTAACCGAACTTTAGCAGAATTAGCCGTGATTTGCAAAACAAAAAAGCAGGTTGTGCCTGCTCTTTGTTTTCAGAGATATTTTGTTATTAACTAATCAAAATATTCTTCCTGGTTTTATTTTAGGAAAGTCATGCGTAAGTTTTTAATTACTCTTTATTATTTCAATTTTTTTAACCCAAGTTTCAACATATCCTCCGTCATTATAGATAAATTCGTCTCCGTCTTTTTCTTCACACATAACATTATCAACCGTAGCCGTTACTTCAAATATAGTATTTCTATCTCTATCGTTGTCGCCTATATTCCCGAATACATCAAAAATATATTTAACCCAGCTAGAGTCCCATTCCTCACCCCATTTTCGCAAACCTTCCTCATCATTAGAAAAATCTTCTTTTGAGCGAGGGTCATCGGCGCTAGCCAGGAATGTTCCCCAGAAATGACCGTGTTTCTCGTGCGATCCAACAGGATGTTCCTTATCAATCACCCAAAACCTGATACCGCTCGTGTGAGCGTTGGGAGAAACCACCGCATTCCATGTTATCTCTTTGTCTCTGTATAAACTCCCGATATTACACCAAGTGAAAACAACATCGTTAAAAGTAGGATTTACCTTGATTACGCCGAGAAGATTTAAAAGATGTTGAACTTCGGACAGATTATTAAACCACTCCAAGTCCTGTTTTACTTTTTCGTCTATATTTTCGTTGAATTCTAAAATCAAAATCTCGGCAAGCGCTTGTTTCTTGCCAACGTCAGATCCAGCGGCAACTTTGGCAAGTGGCTGATAAAACTCCTTTAAAAAATCGGCGTACATACAAAAAAGCCAGGAATTGTGGTTGCACTCATTTCTTTCTTGTGTAAATAACGGAGCGTTAATGCCATTGATATTCGACAACCTGAAATCGGAATTTCCCGAGATGTACGTAAAATTACTCGCCGCAGAGTCCCATTGGTAACGCATGGATACCTTGTCTGATATAAGTTCTTCGTCCCCAAATTCGTATAAACGTCTGAAGTCAAAATCTATATAAGAATTTCCGTCAATGTTCTTAAAAGATTTTTCAACCGAGAAACTGCTTCCTAACCACCCAGAGTCATTAAAGATTCCCCAGCCAGAGCCAAAACCGCCGATTGAAGGATATTCAAGGACTTTTTTTAATTCTAGTCTGTCTTTTTCTATCCAATACCAAGTGTCTACGTATTCACTCATATCAGAACCACTATTGCCGAGTTTTGTTGAAACAAACCACTGATTATTCAATTTATCTGAAACAATTTCATAACTTGGACCGTGTCTTTTACCGTTGCTAACAATGAGGTCAGCCAAGAATTCATCATTATAAAAAAAGTAGTAATTTGACGTACTCATTACGCCCATTATGGCGGCAAGGTTTACGTCGTTTACTTTCTTATATTCTATTATCGCATCAAATTCAGAATTAGGATTTCTTATGTCATTCCAAACATAGACGACATTTATATAATCTCCTATCTTTTCGGCGCTTTTACAGATAACAAATGCCTCAAGCGGTTCTTTCGGCCAGTTATCTAACGCTTCATTGGGATATTTGTATTCATTACAAAACTTCTTTCCCGCTTCACGATGCTGGGCGTACTCTTTATCCCAATCAACTTTCTCCGACTCATTGTCATCCAGCGACCACTCCTCATTTAATGGAGCGCTGTTTGTTCTAAATAAAAACAGGTTAATTAAAACCAAAAGCCCCATTACTAATACCACAATCCAATTTTGTTTTAGAAAATTTAACATTTAACAATCAGGTTCAATCATAATATAACGATAGACCGTTTTATTGCCAAAAAAATATTTTTAGCTCATAGGCAACTCCAACTACTAGAACTAAAATGGCCCCCAACATAAAACCTATTATTAAAAGTGCTTTTCTCGTTTCATCGTCCATATTTTTTTACTTTTTCTTTGCTGTTTCAAATATGTTGTCAATTCGCCCAACAACCGCCTCACTACAGTGTATGTCGCTATCTTTGGATTCATAGGCCGTTATACCTCTTAAACGAAGAGCATGTTGAGCTTTATCAATCCATTCTTCCAAAGGTTGACTTAATGAGCAACCACCAGAGCCACAATAACTTGCCAGAAGATATCCTATATTTGTACATATTTGCTCGTCATTTAGTTCTTCGGGTTCGCTGGAGAGAATTTTTCTATCCTCCATCTCAAAGAGTCGTGCCCGTTTTTCGCCCATGTCATCAAAGATAATGTCACCAGATACATACTCAGCATTACTAACAGGAGCAGAAGGTGTTTTGGAATTATCAACAAAAAGAAAAATATTCACCCCTATTAAGATAAAGATAAAAACAAAAACCGTTTTATTTACGTGTTTTAACTTATTGAAAATTAGTTTCATTTGATTTTTCTAATTTTTTCTCGTTTTCAACTCGGTCATATAGTTCCCCCAAGTCAAAAGGTTTTCCTGTTATGCTAACATCGGACTCATTCTTGTCTTTCCAGCTATAATTATTTTTAAGATTAAATATTGCACCAGCCACATGCTTACCTGAAAACAAGAATTCTTCTGCATATCTTTCACAAAGTGCTTTGGCTCTTTTTATGGTGCCAAAAAATTCTTCGTCTTTTGAGTAGTTTAAAAGTGTCTGTCTGTTTACGCCAAGGCCTACTGCCAAACCACTCATGGTTAATGGTTTACCACTTTTTTCGCATCCATCAAAATATTCCGAGATTGCCCTTTCTAACGCCTCGCTAGTTTTAAACTTTAATGGTCTGCCGACTTTGTTGTTTGGCACATTGTCCATAAGTTAATTATAAGTGCCATTCAAAAGATTAAAACCAATGGCAAGACATAACCTTTAAATGTCTAACAACAAAGTTCCATCACTGTTTTTAAAATACCTGTTTTTGCCGTCTAACCTAGGCGAGCTTAAGAGGTAGTCCCCGAAGTGGTAACAAATTACCTTTTGGACGTATTCTTATAAATTTCAACCACTTCTGATAATCCACTTTCGCCCTCGGTCCAATCCATAGCCCAGAGGGACCTATCAAATTCTCTCAACGAGGAGCAGTACTTCTTCCAAACACCTTTGCAGATATCTACATAATTGAAATAATCTTCTGGTTTAAAATTTTCAGCTTTTGAAGGTAATTTTCTTTCCGCACATTTTTGCTTCTCTAGTTCCATTAAAGAATTTAAGGCCCTATAATCTAAAACCGTAAATTCTTCTGGATAGCAGACAGTTAAAATAGCCGAAGCAATGGCAATACCTACTCCTTTTATACCCAATAATTTCTTCAGTTTTTCCATTCTGTCTGTAGCCAGCCACAATTCCTTACTAAGTTCTTCTATGGATTGACCGTTCCATTTTGAAGCAATTTTTATACCAGAGGGCTTTCTTTTCCAAAAGACAATGGCAAAAAACTCATTCCCTGTTAGACAGTGGTTTCTTTGAAAATTATTATAAACTTCTTTAAATAAATAACTTTCTAATTCGGAGGGGTAATATTTTAGATAGTCCCGCAGTTCCATAAAGCAATGCAGGGAATGTGTAAAAACACAAAGCCCGCTACTAGGAAGAGGTCTTACGACCATCTCTGCCAAAGTTTCCCCTGGCAACGCGATGAACGCCCTAATAACGGGGTCTCTATGTTCATCGCGATTACTGACCATGCCCTGCAGAATCTGCCGAGTTTAGGCCTTTATTTATTATTAAATTGTGGTTTAATTCTACTACATGAAAAACAAATATTCAATACAATCAACTTCAAGCGTAGATTTGAAAAAAGAGCTGGAAGATTTAGATACAGAAACGCTAGAAAAACTCAGTGCAATTTTAAAAACCAAGGACTCTCTTTTAAAGACAAAAGGGCATAAAAAGTTAATCAATTACTTTCGGGAAACATCCGACAAGGAAGTTATACAAACTAAAATAAAAAGTTTTAGAAAAAAGTATGGAATACCACTAAACGGTTTTATTCTAAACCCCGATGACTACAAAGAAATACCAGAGAGTTGGTGGCACAAAACAGGGAAATTTATAAAATCATATGAACTTAATAAGGATGTATGCGACATACTTAAAATATATCGCTTGAGTAAGGATTGGGTCTTATTTTTAACAGCATATCTCTTTTATAATAAATTAGTTATTGATGGAGCCGAGAATAGGTACAACTTACTCCAAGCAGTTGATATCAGTTCAAATAAAAATAAAATCGCTGGTATAGACCCAGCCTTTTATCCCGTAGCTGTCTGTATCAGTACTTATGCGTCAAAAAGGGACATATTGGATTTTATAGGAAGGACTTACAATCCCTTGATTTCGTCATTGCAAACAGAATACAAAAGTAAGGAAGTAAAAATTGGCAAATTCAGAACCAAAAAACCTGAAATTCAAGCAAGAAATAAATTTATTTATAACCATCGCCACTTGCCGTTTAAAGAAATAGTGAGCATGGTGAGCAGTGAGTTTCCTGGCAAGATAACAAACACTATTGACGAAGGTAGTGTGGGTAAAATAATTTCTCTGGAGAAGAAAAGACGAAAAGAAGTGTAGTACAGAAAATTCTTATATTTTAACTTCCATTAAGGATACCCTGATTAAAAGTCAGGTATTTTTATGTCCGAAAACAAAGAACAACAAAAAGAGATAGACCAAGTCGCAGAAAAATTGGCTGAGTTGTTTTTACATCAGATTTATCAGGACCTAAATTTTCCAAAGAATAAAGACGTTAAAAACGAGCAATATGAACGATAAAGAATCAAAATTATATAGATATTCAAGGGTTTATTGGGATGTGAGTGCAAGATTTAAGTTAAAACCTATTGAAATCCTGCTTATGTCTTATATTCATAGCCTTTCAACAAGAGGCAGGTGTTGGGCTTCCCAAAAGGGAATGGCAAAAATTATGGGGACGACTGAAACCACAGTTAACCAAAAGATTAAAAAATTAGTTGAAATGGATTTAATAGAAAAAGTTTCCTGTAATGAAGACCAAAAAAAGATGGAATATAAAACAACTGAAATCTGGCGAGAACTGGTTTGGGAGATAGAGCAATTTCTTAGTGAAAGACATAAAGAAAAAGCCCGATAGGGTTAAAAGAGAAGAGCCCTCGTCATTAAAAAACTTAATACAATAATAAATAATAAATTAATAATTAAATAATATTAAAAATAAAATCAGCTTTTAAAAGCTGATGATAGAGGTTTTATTCTTTTAAACAGGAACATATAATACGCACGAACATGATTTTCCCTCATAGGTCACAATTAAAAGGCAGCCCGCAGATTTCTTATAAACGGAAGTCATGTTCGCGGGTTGCCTTTTGGTTGTAACCAAATCATTATATGAATAAAAAAAATGCAATTGGATATTGCCGTGTCAGCACCGATGAACAAGCCAAACACGGTCTTTCTTTAGATGTTCAGGAAGAATCCTGTAAAATGGCCATCCAAAGTGATGGATATGAACTACTAAAAATAATCAGGGACGAAGGTAAGAGTGGCGGAAACCTTAATAGAGCTGGGATGAGGGAATTAATATCGCTGGTCATAAATAAAAAAATAGATGCCATTTATACTATAAGCGGTGACCGCCTAAACAGAAATACCCTGGAATACATGCAGTTGAGAAAGTTGCTACGAGAAAATGATATTGATTTGAAATACATTAACCAAGCAAACACTGATGACTCGGCCATGGGAAGAACTATGGACACGGTTCTAGCTTCCTTTAACGAATTCCAGAGATTGCAAACATCAGAAAAAGTTAAAAAGGTTTCAGCCGCTAGGGTTGAAGCTGGTTATTTCCCTACGGGAGCCCCTATCGGCTACAAAAACGATATTAATCCAGACCCAAATGCCGACAGACTGGCGAAAAAGGTTATAGTTCCCGATGCAATGGCTCCACTGGTAACAGAGGCCTTTAAATTCTTTGCTACGGGCAATTTTAATGGTTACGACCTTTGTAATTTACTAAACCAGAAAGGATTAAGGACAAGGTACGGTAAGCCGATGCTACCAAGCCGATTCTATGAACTATTAAAAAATAGAATATATCTTGGAGAGGTTCATCATGGCAAAAATCATAACCCTAACGGAAAGCACAAGCCCCTTATAGATAAGGCGACATTTGACAGGGTCCAGTCCATTCTAGACGGCCACAATAAGCATGCCTGCAGACGTAGGAAGTATTGTTGGCTCTTGGGCGGCTTTGTATACTGTGCCAGGCATGGAAAGCGATATACAGCCGAGTGGCATCTAAACAAAAAGTTGGCTTATTACCACTGCACCAACAGGAATGGGTGCGGAAAATACATTGAGACCAACAAATTGGAGGCCTTAATAGCCGATAAGTTTAAAGACTTAGAATTTAACCCTGAGTTTATTGATAAGATAATAGAAAAGGCAAAAACGGCTTTTTATGCAAGCAGAGATGAGTATGATGCCAAAAGACAGGCCTTGGTAAACCAGAAAACGGCTTTTGAGGCGAAATTAAAATCAGCTGAAGATAAGTTGTTCTCGGAAATATTGTTAAGTGATGACTATAAGAGGATAAGATATGAAGTTAAAACAGAAATTGAAAGCATAGAAGAACAATTAGCGCATCTATCTCAAAGGCAAGAGGTCAAAGTGGACATAGCAAAAGAAATTCTGTCATTTACGAAAAATATTTACCTGACTTACAAAAAAGCTCCGCCTCATATTAAAAGGCATTACTTGAGTCTGTTTTGGGACAGATTTGAGATCCAAGATGGAGTTATAATAAAATCCGTTTCCTCTATACTGTTCAACCATCTTTTAGATCTGGAACAGATCTACCTTAAAAATCAAAACCCCCAGATTACTGGGGATTCTGACGTTCTTATAAATATAGCAACAGAGCTCCGCGGCCAGGACTCGAACCTGGAACCATCTCCTTACACATGATCCATAACTTTCGTAATGGGGTGGACTATCTTATGTCCCCAAAGGGACCCGGGTATATAGTCTCTACACATTTATCACTTGCGTGAATTTAGCTCGGGATTGCCAGTTTAAAGGTTTCCCCGAATTAGCCCGGTTTTTCATCGCGCATTTCTGCGCGAAGCTGCCTTACTCGACAGGGAGCCGCTCTACCATTGAGCTACCGCGGAATGTTTTCGTCTAGCCATTTTCTACCCTGACCAGACTTCAAAAAATGTTCTCTTCTGATTGCTTCTGTTCTTGTACCGCATTCTTCGTAGTAAAGCAGTACAAATGGACTATTTGCTCGTGTCCACTTATTGCTTCCGACACTATGTTCACGAAGTCTACTTATTAGAACATCAATCTACCAATCAGAATATATTTTACCAAAAAACAAGAAATCAATCAATCCAAGATTTAAGTGGTTCGGAAGCTGTGGTTAAGGTCAAAGCATAATAATCTAAACGGCTCACCATGGTGAGCCGTTTAGATTATTGAAGAAAAGGAATCTGACCCATTTTCTACTCGATGGACTGGTGATATTTACATCCATTTAAATAGTTGATATATTAAGTGAAGTTTTTTGAACAAAGAAATAGGAAGAATAAAATGAATTGTCCCCATTGCAATAGTAATTTCAAGACCACAGAAGAACTAAATGAACATAGAAGAGAAGTTGCCATTATTAACCGTATAAATATGACTCCTCAGGAAACAGAGAACAGGGAGAGAGCTTGGCAGGCCTTATTTGATTTAGAAGAACTGCGAGCCATATATCCTGGATTTTAACCGACCCAAATAGTCGGCTTTTTTATTTGGGTTTATCCAATTTCGGCACATAACATGTCCGATAATTCTCTCGAATCCATGTTCGGAGCCAGAGAAAATGACCTGAGTTTATGCAGGTTTTTTACTTCCATGAACATGGAAGTTTTTTAACTTATCCACACATAACGATAAATATATATTGACAAACGATAAGTCATAGATTAAGCTGGGGTTATTAATAAATTTAAAAAAATATTTATGAAAAAAGTATCAACAAATTTTTTAAGATTTGTGATCTTTCTCCTGGGAATAGGTGTTCTTGCTCTGTGTATTTTTGCCTTGCCGGGGGCGTGGAAAGGAGGCTCGGAAGAATTTCCTACGGCCAGTTGTGTAGTCCTTCTGATTGTTATGGGTATCTACATAACGGCTGCGCCTTTCCTTATTCTTTTATGGCAGGCCCTTAAACTATTGAACTATATTGACCATAATAAAGCTTTCTCGGATTTGTCTGTAAAAGCATTAAGGAATATAAAATATTGCGCCAGTATTATTGCTGTCGTGTATGTTGTATTTGTACCCCTTTTGATTCCGGTTGCGGAGGCAGACGACGCTCCAGGCCTTGTACCAATAGGACTTGTGATATCTTTCATTCCGATTGCGGTCGCGATCTTTGCCGCTGTTCTTCAGAGATTATTTCAAAACGCAATAGACATAAAATCTGAAAATGATTTAACGGTTTAAAATATAGAAACTATGGCAATTATAATCAACATTGACATAATGCTGGCTAAAAGAAAAATGAGCGTCACTGAACTTGCGGAGAAAGTCGGGATAACAATGGCCAACATTTCTATATTGAAAAATGGAAAAGCAAAAGCAATTCGCCTTTCCACGCTTGAGGCAATTTGCAAGGCTTTGGAATGTCAGCCCGGAGATATCTTGGAATATAAAAAATAAATAAAAAAATTATGGAACGAGCTTCAATAATATTTCTAAAGACAGTAATTGTACTTATCGGAATCGTAGCACTTGTAGTCATGATTCGGTTTCCCTTGACCGAAGGGAGGGCCGTAAACTTAGACCTGTTTAGTATTTACTCTGATCCGTTCATCATCTATGGGTACCTGGCGTCTATCCCGTTTTTTATTGCACTTTACCAAGCGTTTAAATTACTCGGATACATCGGACAAAATGAAGTATTCTCATTGAGCTCTGTGAAAGCTTTAAGGACTATAAAATATTGCGCAATCATATTAAGCATCTCAATTGTGATGGCAGCAATATACATAAGGATATCTTGTTGCACAGTAGCTGAAGTAGACGGTGGAGACGATCCGGCGGGTTTTATTGCCGTAAGTATTGTGGCTACTTTTATTTCTATCGTAATCGCCACCGCGGCGGCGATGTTTGAACGGATTTTCCAAAATGCCCAAATAAAATTGGATGGGGTGAATTAGGAAAAGCTATTGTTTTCTGCTAGACTCATGAATAACTAATTAATAAGTAAACATATGGCAAAAAGAAGAACTGGTCTGAGCGGAAGTAATAACAAGCGCAGAAGAACACATTCCCCAAAAACTAAGAAACGTTTGGAGGCAAAAAGGATCATGCTGGAATCAAGAAAAAAGTAGAGGTAAAAATTGACAAAATACTACCGAAAATCGACGAATAATGTCGAATTTTTGAGCAACTGAATCGCCTTCCAGGGATTAAACCAGATAGTTGCCAAAGAGAAATAATCAGCTCCGGCTTTTTCATATAATTCTACGTCTTTATCAGAGTATATTCCTCCGCCTCCAATAATTTTTATATTTGGGTATTTTGCCCTTATATTTTTTATTGTTTTAATTGAGAATGACTTTAAACGCGCGCCGCTTTCGCCGCCTCTCTTCGTGGGCAGAGTATTTGCAATATGTATGTAACGCGCGCCCAGATTAACTAATCTGTCTATCTGATTATATATTTCATTTGTCGGAGAAAGTTTAAATATAACAATTGGAAACTTCTTTACGCAGGCAACGACTTGATGATCTCTAATTTCTGATTCCGGTTCAATATTAGGACAACTTAAATTCAGCTCTACCGCAACCTGTTCAGAAATAAGATTAATCAGCTCGTTCCACTCTTCCGTTTGGATGGCCGTAATTGAGTAGATCTTTTTTGGATTAAACTTTTTTATTGACCTAATCCCCGGATTTTGTAATTCCATCCTATTTACCCAGCCGTTCTTAATTGGTCTAATGGTTGTTACGGCTCTGTATAATCTTGTTATCCAACTTCCTCTTTTATGCAGAGTATATGTTCCACATATGGAAGTGCATTTTACATGAGTTATATAATTTCCAAAAGGAGCACTGATTAGAAAATTCTTCATACCTTGATTATAGTAAAAAGTTGTATTGAATCTGATTCTGGGAGCACAACAAAATCACCACTAGGGGTGATTTTGTTGTTTAAGTTATTATTATGAGAGGTGCTTGGAGACAAGCTTGGTCATCTCAAACATGTTGACAGTAGCTTTACCGGCGAATACTTTTTGCAAGCTCGCATCGGCATTAATGTTTCTCTTGTTATTCGCATCCTGAAGGCCATTCTTTTTGATATAGGCCCACAACTTCTTAACCACTTCCGACCTGGGCATAGGCCCTTTACCGACTACTGCCTCTAACTCCGCACTGACATTCATGGGTTTCATAAACGCAGAATTTGATTTTGGTGCCATACGATTATTAATTAGTTTATACATACAAGTATACACCGTCTTGAATTCAATTACAAGTTCCTACCGTGAATAACTTCTTCGCCAACGAGGAGGACTTTTATGTAAGTGGCGATTGCGACCAAAACTTCGCACCACTGGTTTATGGGCAAAAAACGCCTGACCGCCATGAGAAGTTACTGGGATTTCTTTTCTAATAAGTCGTTCAATATCTCGAACATCCCGTTGCTGGTCAGGCATAGCAAATGAGATTGCTTTGCCAGTTTCACCGGCTCTGCCGGTTCTACCAATACGATGAACATAGTCTTGAGTATTGTCGGGTAACTCAAAGTTTATTACCAACTTAATCCCCTGTACATCAATACCCCTAGCAGCAATATCGGTTGCTACGAGAATTCTGTATTTGCCAGACTTGAATCCGGCCAAAGCTTCTTTTCTTTGCCCAAGCGAACGATCTGAGTGAATCTCAGCAGCTTTGTGACCCATATCTCTGATGGCCATACAGAGTTTTCTGGCACCGTGTCTAGTTCTCATGAACATAAGAACTGTCCCCGGATTTTCATCAAGAATTTTAGTTAAAAGATTAATTCTTTCTTCTTTCTTTACCAAAAATATTTCTTGATCAACAAGTTCCGCCACAGTTCCGGCCGGAGCAACTTCAACTCTAACCGGCAAGGCCATATAGGTAGAAGCGATCTTTGTTATCTCCGGTGGCATGGTCGCAGAAAAAAGCATCATCTGACGTTCAGAAGGTATAAGATTTAATATTTTCCTGATTTGAGGTTCAAAGCCAATATCAAGCATCCGATCAGCTTCATCAAGAACTACAATCCGAACTAAATCTAACTTTAAATTCCCCTGCTCTATATGATCAACCAGACGACCCGGAGTGGCTATAATTATATTGGGGCGACGACGTAGAGCCATTAACTGCATTCTCATTGGCTCCCCGCCTATAAGAACGGCGGTTACCAACCCAAGGGAGCGGCCGATTTTCTGAAGCATATCGTCAACTTGAATCGCTAACTCTCGTGTCGGCAAAATAACTAGACCGATACCGTTGGAGTTTCTGAGACGCTGAAGAAGCGGCAAACCAAAAGCAAGAGTTTTACCTGTTCCAGTTTGTGCGATTCCGACAATATCTTTACCTTCTATACCAGGTCTAATGGTTTGGTGTTGAATAGGGGTCGGAGTAATAAAATTGTTTTGATCAAGAATCTTTAAGAATTCCTGGTCAATGCCAAGGTCATAAAAACCCTGAATGGGTGTTTTTTGTATTGTCATCTATTTAGAATTTAACGAAGAAATTAGCCAAACACTAGTGGCTTGAGACAGGTAAAGCCTTAACTTAATAGGCTTCCTGTCTCAAGCGCATCAATTTTAATATTAATAAATGACCCGAGATCCTGAAGGCCACTATTAATGACACATATGAGGTTCGAGTCTCAACCCTGCTTCAAACAGAGCTTATCTATTTGATTTAATTATACTCCCAATTACAAACAAAGTCAAATCAACTTACTATTCATAACGCAGAGCCTCCATGGGGCTCTTTTTTGATGCCTGACTGGCCGGGTAAATACCAAAAATAAAACCTATGGCTGTTGATACGACCACTCCCATAAGAGCTCCCGATACGGGAGAAGAAAACGGAAAATCAAAACCAGTGAAATGATGGATGGCAATAGTGGCAATAAAACTAATTGTAGAACCAAAAATTATTCCCAATACTCCACCAACCCCGGTTAGAATAACGGCTTCTATTAAAAACTGAGAGAGAATATCCTTATTTCTGGCTCCCAATGCCTTACGTAAACCGATTTCTCTTGTCCTTTCGGTTACCGAAACAAGCATTATGTTCATAATCCCCACTCCCCCGACAACAAGAGAAATAGCGGCAATAGAAGCCAGGATAATTGTCAAAACACTGGTTACGGTGCCTATGGTTTGAGCTGCATCTTCGGCAGTTTGGACAACAAAATCATCATCTTCAGGATCATCAATGTCGTGGCTATCACGCAAGGTCAATTCTATATCCCTGACCAGACCAGGTATTTTATCCGCACTTGAAGCCGTAATAACAATTCTTTGAATATAATCATAACCCAATATATACTGTTGAGCTGTGGTATAAGGCACAATTGCCACCTCATCATAATTAACAAACAAGGATTGGCCTTTTGGCATTAAGACTCCAATAACCCGATAACTTTTGTTTTTAATCTTAACCTTCTCGCCGACCGCATCCGAATAACCAAAAAGTTCTTCTTTTATTTTTGAACCGAGGATTATTGCGGATGATTTTTGAACAACATCTTCATTGGTAATAAACTCGCCCTCTTCAAGCTCAAGTTTATCAATGTCCTTATTACCTGGTGAGGCACCCAAAAGAGAAGTGTAAAATTTCTCTGAATCATAAGTAACGGTAGCTGGACCAAATACAAATGGCACTATTAAATTAGCATCGGGAACATTACTCTTTTTAGCTAAAGCCACAACGTCTTTATCTCTCAGTGAATCAGTAAGGATACTGGATTCACCAAAATCACCTTTTCCCGGGATAACAAAAGCGCTATTAGAACCAAAATTCTCAATCTCGCCGAGAATAAATCCTTCTGCGCTATCGCCAATAGAGGTAACAATGGTTACCGCAGTTATACCGATAACAATACCCAAAATGGTGAGGATAGATCTCACTTTATTAGTTACTAGACCGATCATGGCCATTTTAAATATGTCTTTTAGGTCCATATGTTTTATTTTATAAGGTCACCCTTACCGGCGATTTTTCTATCCTGGACTATTTTATCTGAGCTGATTTTACCATCATTAATTTGAATGATTCTTTTTGCTGATTGAGCAATATAGGTTTCATGTGTAACAATAACTATCGTATGCCCCCACTTGTTAAGTTTTTGGAAAAAATCTAAAACAATTTCGCCTGATTTAGAATCTAGATTACCCGTTGGTTCATCAGCAAAAATTATTTTAGGGTTATTAACCAACGCCCGGGCAATAGCCACTCTTTGTTTTTGTCCACCGGAAAGGCGTGAAGTTAAATAATCAGTTCTATGATTAAGCTCAACCAAATCAATCATCTTTTGAGCAACCTCGGTTCTTTTTGGCTCTTTAATTCCACTATAAATTAATGGCAGTTTGACATTATCTAGAACAGAAAGGCGGGGTAAAAGATTAAAGGCCTGAAAAACAAAACCCATAATATTGTTCCTGATATGAGCTAATTCATTGTCAGAAAATTTTTCAAGATTTTTGCCATTTATCAAGTAACTTCCCGAGGTTGGTCGATCAAGACAACCTAATACCTGTAATAATGTTGATTTGCCAGATCCAGATGGTCCAGTTATTGCCACAAATTCGCCTTTATCTATTTTGAGGTTAATATTATCTAAGCCAATAGTTTCTATATCGTTATCGCGATATATTTTGGATAAGTTTTTTACTTCTATAAGGGCCATATTATTCTCGAATAATTTTATCTCCTTCTTGAAGTCCGGAGATAATTTCTATTCTTCCATCAGAGCCCTTGAGGCCAGTTTTAATTTCAACTTCAAATATTTTTTTACCATCTTCTTGAGATATAAGAATTAGATTGGCAAATCTATCACTTTCCAGATTCTGGTCTATAACAACTTGGACATATTTTTTGCCGTCTTTAGAAATCACGTTCCGACTTGGAATATAAAGGACATCGTCTTTCCTTTGAGTCAGGATATCCATATCGGCTGTTAAGCCGGACAAGATTCTCTTGTCATTAGAATCAAATTCAAGAGTTATTTTATAAACAGCCAAGCCTTCAACCATTCTTCCGGCTGGGTCAATATGAATAACCTTGGCCTTAAAAATATTATCTCTTCCGTAAGCATCTAGGGTAACATTGGCGCTATTGCCGACTGATATTTTGGCAACATCGGCTTCAGATACATTAGCTTCTATTTGAAACTTAGCATTGCCAATCAAAGAGACCATCACTTCATTTGGAGAAATAATTTCTCCCGGTTTAACATCAACATTGGCAACGATTCCAGCAAATGGAGAAACTAGCCAGTATCTGACAAGCTGTGCCTGAATCAGAGCCAGTGATGCTTTTGCTTGTTCAAGTTGAGATATTGCAATTTCAATATCATAACCTTCGCCGACAACTGTTTTATTAAGGATGGACGTATCAGAAATTCTGGTAATAATAGTGTCTATGTCAGATTTTATTTTATTCAAGTCGGCTGGATCAACGTTTGGTTGTCCGGCTAATTCCGATTGCATCACTTCCAAACCAGCTTTTGTAATCAAAAGCATGTGTTTTGTTTTTGATATTAATGGGTCAATATCCGCATCATTTGGATTTGCTTGAGCTGCATAAACTTCTGATTTGAGGCCGGTATTAAAAGCGGTAAAATACCAAGCCCCAACTCGTCCCAAATTGTCTTTGTTGTATATCTCGTAAAGAATTTCATCTTTTTGCTGAGCAAGATAAACTGAAGTACCATAGTTATTGTTAAAATATTTGTATTGAACATCAGTAAAATCAATCATCGCATCTATGCTTGATTTAACGGCCCTAGCTAAAGAGTCAATTACGGAACTGATATCTCCGCCGCTTTTGCTAGAAGCAATAATTTGATTCAAACGAAGTTCAGAAGCTGACACATTTGCTTTTTCCCTTTGCTCTTGAGCTAAAAGTTCTGAATCATCAAGTTTTATAAGTAACCGGCCGCCGGCAACTCTGTCTCCGCTTTTGACACCAACATAAGAAATCTTTCCACTTCGCTCAAAAGCCAAATCAACAGATTGGGCAGATTTTACTCTTCCAGTTATATTAACTTCCTGTACCACGGACCCAATATTTGCTTCCGCAAATTCTAACTCTGAGTCACTACCAGAAAATAAGAACCATCCCAGAATTGATAAAATCAAAATAAACGAGAACATAAAGGTCTTTTTTCGTTTCTTTAAGAGAGGGGTAAATTTATATAATATACTCATAAGCAACATGATTATACCACGATTTATTGATTTTACAAGAGTAAGAAGCTAAAAATTAGTATCCCCTGAGTTTCTCAATCTTATGGTGCTGACGAATTTTTTCTAGAGCTTTAGCTTCAATCTGTCGGATACGCTCACGAGTAACGGCAAATACCTTGCCCACTTCTTCAAGAGTATGGGTTACACCATCAGTAAGACCGAATCTCATATCAAGAATCTTCTGCTCACGAGGAGTTAGGTCATTAATAATTTCCTGAATATGAGTTTTGAGTATTGTCCTGGCCGTAGACATTGACGGGGTAATTGTATCTTCGTCAGGAATAAAACTTTCCAGAGCACTATCTTCGTCATCTTGCCCAACGGGTGCTTCAAGAGAAACGGTGTCCTGGGATATTTTCTGAATATATCTTATTTTGTCTACTTCCACTCCCATTTCGGCGGCCACCTCTTCCGGTAATGGTTCTCGGCCTAAATCTTGAACTAATCGACGAACCACCTGCTGATATTTATTTATTGTTTCCACCATGTGAACCGGGATGCGGATAGTTTTGCCTTGGTCAGCCAAAGCTCTAGTAATGGCTTGGCGAATCCACCAGGTAGCATAGGTTGAAAATTTAAATCCTCTTTTAAAATCAAATTTCTCAACTGCTTTGAACAGTCCAATATTCCCTTCCTGAATTAAATCCAGTAGAGTCAGGTTCGCTGAACGGCCAACGTATTTTTTAGCAATAGAAACAACAAGCCGCAGGTTTGAGACAGCTAGTTTCTGTCTTGCCGCCTCATCGTTCTTTTCTATTTTCTTAGCCAATTCTACTTCTTCTTCGCTTGAAAGCAGTGGATACCGACCTATCTCTCTTAGATACATCTGGACCGAGTCGGAAGAAGACGCTTCTTCGAGTTCCAATTCAACTTTTTTCTTCTCGTCATATTCACGGGCTTTTTCTTCATGGAAGACTTGACCTGATTCAATAATGTTAATGTTCGCCGATTCAAGACGATCATAAAGCATCTCCAAGCCCTTTATGTCAGTCTCGAGGTGCGGAAAAGCGTTGATAATTTCAGCTTGAGTTACGAAACCCCTGTGGCGGCCTTTTTCTATCAAAGCCAAAACCGCCTCTTCGCTCATCGGAGCTCTTTTTGGTTTCTGACCCTTTACTCGCTTGGCCTTTTTACTTTTGGATAGCTTAACCGGTTTTTTTCTAGCAATTTTTTTAACCGGTTTTGATTTTTTCAGTTTATTTTTCTTTGCCATAATTATTATTTTTAATCGTTTTTTGAGTAAGCTTATTAAATTGGGTTAGTAAAATTTTTAACTTTTCTTTGTTGTCGTTTGACTCGGCTTCTTTTATGTCAAACTCAAGTATAGTGAGCTGGGCAACGGTTGATTTGTGTTCAAGGCTTATTTTTAAGCGATTAAATTCCGATTTTAAATCTTCCTCGCTAAAGTCCTTTAATAATTCTTGTGATTTTAAATGAGAAAATTCCAGCTTCATCGCTGTGGCTTCATCAAATTGTTTTATAAATTCATTGAAATTAAATTTGTCCAAATCGTAATTTTTTAGTTTCATGACCGTTTCGGCTGTTAACGTGTCCAGATGGTTTATATCTAGATTACTTAATTCGCTTCTGAAGACGACCGGATTCCTAAATACCACGGCCAGTATAGCCGAACACAATATATTGTCTTGGCTAGATTGAATGGATGGTATTATTATTTGATTGTTACTGTTTAGATTGTGCCCCTCAAAAATTTCTAAGTCATCTTTAATCGTCAAAATGTCGGCGTTAATTGACTCTTCTTTGGTTTTTAAAACCGAAGCAAGTCGAGATACCCAATGATCTTTTTCAACCCGACTAGACAACCTTTTCAGCAATGGACCGAGGTTGGAAATAAGAGCCTTTTTGCCACTAACTGAATTCAGATCCAATTCTGACTTGAGCTTGTCAAAGTAAAAATCAATAACCGGCTTGGCGGTTTTGACTTTTTCCTCCCACTTTTGGCCCTGCCCGTCCGGCAGGCAGGCGAATTTTTGAATGTAATCTGCCGGATCTTTACAATCTGGTTCCTGAATATGGACTATGTTAATATTAAAATTTTGGCTTAATGCCAGTCCTATCCCCCTTCTTGTAGCTGTTAGTCCGGCTTGATCTGTGTCAAAGCAAAAATTGAGATTATTCGTAAACCTCTGCAAAAGTTGCAGATGACTTGGAGTAAGGGCCGTACCAGAGGTACCGGCAACATTCTTAACTCCAGCTTGATAAGACATTATAACATCTATATTTCCTTCCACAAGTAGGCAGGAGTCTTTTTGACGAGTCTCCATTTTTGCCTTATTTAAGCCGTAAAGAATCCGGCTTTTGTCATAAAGAAGGGTTTGAGGAGTATTTATATACTTACCAACATCGGCTGGATGATTATCACCGAAGACTCTGCCAGTAAAGCCGACAATCTGGTCATTAACATCAGCTACGGGAAAAATAATGCGGGACCTAAAGCGATCATATATATCCTTGCCGCCTTCTTTCTTTAAACTAAGTCCGGCATCAATAATATCTTGATCCTTATAACCGCAGTCGTAGAGAAATTGTGAAAGATTGCGCCAACCCTCTGGCACAAACCCCAAACGAAATTCCCTAATAGACTGTTCGCTCATTTCCCTGTCTTTCAGATAGTCTAAAGCTGTTTTACCAGTTGAAGAATGATGAAGCTGTTTTTCAAAAAACCTAGCCGCTGTTTCACAAATCTCATAAAGGACCTGCTTAGCATCCTGAACAGATGGATCAAATTTTTCCAACTTGACTCCGGCCTTTTGAGCCAAGATTCTTAAAGCATCCCCAAACTCAACACCTTCCATTTCTTTAACAAAACCGAAAATATCCCCTCCTTTTTGGCAGCCAAAACAATGCCAAATCTGTCGCTCTGGAGAAATATAAAAAGACGGTGTTTTCTCGTTATGAAAAGGACAGCGGGCCTTGAAATTATTGCCTGCTTTTTGAACCTTAATATAACCCGAAATAACGTCCACTACACTAAGACGTTCTTTGATTTTTGCGATATTATCAGACATTTAACTTATTTTACCATATTTTTACTAAAAATAAAGCTCTCTTTTACGAGAGCTCCTGTTTTTATATTACCATTTGTTCCAAATTGGATCCCTGTTTTCAAAACAACCGAAACAATAATCCTCTGTTCTTTTGCCTAAAAATCTTACCGCATCATAAAGATCAGTCAACCGAGAATATCCAACAAAGTTACAATCAAGGTATTTGGCCATAGATTCAGTATCAACATCAAACCCTGATTTTAAAAATTGTGGAGCAACAAGCTTCCCCTCTTTACCAGGCATATCAATGCCTTTCTGACATGGTCCTAAAAGAGCCGGAGCGGCTGATAGCCATCCCACCCAAACATCATGAGTGTAGCCCATTGATTTAAGGATCTTTCCAGCTATTTTTTTAAAAGCGCTAATAATCTTGCGAGATACGTTCCCTCTAACAATTGAGTCATCAACAAACCAAAAACGTGTAAAGGGGTTCCTTGTTAGAATCTCCTCTATTCCATGCTTCATAAAGTTCAATTTGCGACGTAAGGCATCTTCTCTGATTACTTGCTTTTCCTGAATAAAGCTTCGGGTGGCGTGAGTTCTTAAAATTATTGTATCAAGCCTCCTGTTTAAAGTATTACAAAAACCTTCTCCATAGAATTTAGCTGAATCAGGTATATAGGTAACCACGTCGTGAGGACTAATCAGGTGCCCATATTGTTTGGCTAAAAGAGAGCCAAGAATTTCTCTAAAACCAGACACTTGAACTCCAAAAATTTTTGATGTTGGATCACTAAAATAAACTAATTCATAAACACATTGATAGAGAGGACCAAAAACATTTTCCCCGTATATCAATTCGGTTTGCAAACCCTCATTAGAAATAATCAGTATCTCCCCGGGGGCTATATCTCTAATATATTCAGCTCCAATTTTTTCAAACGCAACATCTTCGGATGCAACCGCATAGCCACTGCCAACTTTGGCCAACTTCAATGGCCTGTTACCGTATCTGTCTCTAGCGGCTATGAGTTTGATTACTCCTTGATTATCTTTGACAAGCATGGCAATAGCGTAAGTGCCACGATAAGCACACAATCCATGTTTGACTGATTTAATTAAATCGTCCGTACCCGATATAGACATGTTTTGAAGGATTATTTCCGAATCAGAGCTAGTCCAAAGAACTTGGCCTTTTTCTGCAAGAGCTTGCCTGTCTTCGTCCATAAAAGGAGAATCGCCATTTTGAGCCAAATAGACCTGACCACACGACATTTTTGCCATCAAAGGATGAGCGTTATCAATAGATCTTCTATCTCCTGCCGTGCCATATCTTATGTGACCAACCCCACATGAATAACCTCTAGAGTCTTTTCCATCAAGAATGTCTTCAAGATTAGTAACCGTAAGCTCTGAACGTTCCCATAAAAAATCTTGTGGGCCTCCACCTAAAACAATTCCTGCTCCATTTTCACCCCTATGAGGCAAGCCATTTAACATATCTATTATTTTCCTACACGGATCTGCGACATTAAACACAGCAGCCACTCCACACATTTGGAACTCCTAGATCTTTTAAAAAAACCATCTATTATTTTACTTAATAAAAAAGTCCTTGTCAAAAGGACTTTTGTGTTTTCATTTTACGATTATCTCTTCCCGCCAACCTCCAGCGGATTTTTTGGTAACTATATGCTGAAGATAAACATTCATCACTTCACTGCCCGATTCAAGGGAGTCAATGAGATTTTTCAGAGTCGCTCCGGATTCCGACCCTGAAGCAAAATTCTGGATATCGTCGAGAAGTATATTCATTGAAAATGATGCCGGCAAACCATTAACTACCACGCCTTTTATTTTCAGCTCAACTTCCTGGCGAGGCCGCCGGATAGGCAGTCTAACGGCAAATTCTCTAGTAGCTCTTGTGTTTTTATCCTGGAAACTAATACTAATATCCAAAACCGCTTCAGCAACCGTATCTTTTATTTCCCAATCAACATCTTCGTAATTAAGAATGAGTGAAAAAGACGGCCGGTTGTCTTTGCTAATGTTTAACTTAGCTGGAACAAAAGAGTGGAAACGGTTATAGAGAAACTGCCGCTTGCTTAGATCTTCCGGCTGGCCGATGATTATCGGCTTATACCTAGCGGCAGTCAGAGCCGCCGGTTCGGGCGGATCAAGAGCGCCAAATCTAGTTTTGCCATTGCCGCCCTCGATAACAATATCGGAATAGTAAGAAAACTGGTTCGGGTAAATAATAGCGAACCGGAAAACCCCGGATTGATCGTTAAATGAAATCTCGCGCTCTATCTCTAAGTATTCATCAATGGAAGTTGGATAGAACTTAACCACTTCCCGCAATCTTTCCATGTACATTTCGGTGGTATTTATGCCCTCATAACGCTTGAAAAGCTTATAACCAAATTTATCGTAAAACACGAAAACAAATCTTGGATAACCCCTGACGTCAAAATAAATCCAGGCCATCAGATCAGCAACACGAGACATATTTTGGGCTTTTTCTATCTGGTGAGGAGCGCCGTAAAACAGATAAACATGGGCCATATCACCGCGAAAATCGCCGTTGGCCTCGAAATTTGTCCCGGTTTGAGCGAATAGAACTTCGTTCTGAATTCCGGCAATCAGTTTTTCTTTTTCTATCTTAAACTCATTTTCCGGAGTATTGGGATTTGGATCCCTAATCTCCAAAAAATAATCAATGAATCTTTTCAACTCATCAGGGTTGTCGATTAATCCAAACGGCCTTATGTCCAGTTCCAGGTAACCGTTCTTTCTTTCATTCTCGGTAACAAAATAACGGTATGAATTCAAAAATTCCGTCTTTTCATTAAAAAGAGGATCTGTCGGTCTAGGCTCAAACCTGATTCGTTGGCCGGCACAACCTGTAAGAAGCAAAAAGCAAAGAACAAAAAGCAAGAGACAAGAGATTCTGGACATTAGCTTCCTCCTTCCAGAAGTCTGATAATATCGCTTCGATTGGCCCTAAGAATATGATATATACCGCCGACCCTGAATTCCGCGCCGGAAAAAATATTACGGGTCTTTCCGTTACCAACATTCTCGGTCATAAATTCAACCAATGCTTTTTCGTTTTTGGTTACCAGCCAATTTCCATCAGGCGCCATAATCCCGAGCAAAACATCGCTTGATAATCTATCGTGTCCCGTGACAGGATCTTTATCAGTTTTCCATTCAAGATATAAAAATGGATCAGATTGCTTAGTACGTTCATTTAGCAAATCCTGCTCTTCTTGCCGGGAATACTCCTCTGCTACCGTCTCACTTGCCAGACGTTCGTTAAAATCTCTACACTTGGAAACAGTCACTGGAATATGCCGGCTGACTATGCGGACAAAATCTCCGGGAACGGTGGGATTACTATACTCGGTTTCCAAGCCAAGATAAATACTAGCACAGTCAGAAATTCTTAATTCAATTCGCGACGTATTAACAACTTTCCAGTTGGTTACATCCGGAACAGGATTGGTTTGAGCCATCACAGAATGGGACCAAAAAAGCAGGCTAAAGCCAAAAATAACCGCCATATATCTCTTCATTTTCAACTCCATGATGTAAAAGAACTTTGAAGTTACCATACAATAATTAAAAAACCCCCGCAATAGCAGAGGTTTATCATTAGTCATTAGTCATTAGTCATTAGTCAGATTATTTTACCAGTGCAAAGTTATATAGAAAGTCGGATTCCACTTGCCATTTTCTCTGTTCCAAACTGACTGGGCCGGCAGGCCGATAAGCGGTATGAAGTACTGGAAACCAAAACCGTAAGTTTTGATTTTCCGGACAGAAAATCTTTCATCATTAAATCCGGTATAAGCCGCATCTCCGAAAAGAAAACCCCTGACGGGCGTGCCAAGAACATATGTCCATGGAACTGGAAATCTCAACTCTCCACTGACATAGCCGATTTGATTACCGACAATACTACCATATTCGCATCCCCTCAAACGATCCGGCCCGCATAAAAGGATAAAGTCGCCGTTGGCCCTTGTGCTGGTCATTACCTCAACCCGGCCGGCCAACAACGAACTTGAACCAAGGTGACGATATGTCCTTGCGGAAACATTCACGGAAGTAAATCCCTGGAATTCTTCTCCAAGAGGCGGCGCGAACTCAACTTGAGCCCTAAATGCGTTGCCATGGAACGGCCCCCAAGTATTGCCCGAAAACAAAACCGTATCTCTGACGTAAGCGGCGCCAAAACTTAAATTTGAGCCATTAGAATTCTTCATAAATTTGAACAATTGTACATCCTGATCAGTAAATACGTCATCGGCCTCATCAAGAATTCCCGCATCAAGATCAGCCGTATCATAACCAAAAACGTTGTACGAACGATGACCCAATTTTGAGAACAATTCCCACCGGTTGAATTTATCCAGCGGATATTGGGTAAAAAGATCCAAAGATAATTCTTTCATCCAGGTATTGTTCAGAATATTCTGCCTGGGATAACGATGAACCGCATCATAGAACTGATAGTAAAGAGGGAGCTGATATTGATGAATGCCCCAGACCCAGGTCGTTCTTTTTTCCTGGTTAACATAGGAATAATCGATCAGCCGAAAATTGCCATATAAAGCAACGAGTCCACGGTGGTGCTTGGTTTCAAGAATGTTTGAGCATCCGAAATAGCTTTGGCCGAACATTCCGTAATAAGTATTGACTCCGACCTGTATATTCCCGCCCCCGCAAGCCCAATCTTCCGGCGGTTTCTTAGGATTAAGAAGCTGATTAGAATCAAGATTGATTCTAAAAAGATCGCGATTTGGGTTAAAAACAAAACTTCCGGCCTCTTTTTTTGCAACCGTATATTGCCGTACTGGCTTTTTGAGTTTTGCTTCAAAGACCTCAAAATTAAAGTAGATCTGATCCTGAAACTGGTCATCATCCCGGAAAGTTACGTAATATACCGTATCCATAGTTCTCCTGGCAAACATAGGAGTATAAGCTCCGCCCATCAGTTCGGGCCATTGTTTAACCGTTAGAGTAGCCAAATCAAGAGTATTAATTTTCCAAACCAGACCGTTTTCCTCAGATGTATAAACAATCGTAGTTCCGTCATCAGACCAGCTGGGCGACGAATCGTTAAACGAACCGAAAGTAAGCTGTTCAATTTCTCCGCGTCTGACATCATAGAGAAATAAATGTTGAAAATCGTCGTCAGAACCGACATAAACTATTTTGCTTCCATCCGACGAAACTGAAGGAGCGGTGTCAAATCTTTCATCATCCGTTACTTGAATCATCCTGCCGATATGCGGATCACAAATACTGACCGCATAAATATCGCGCTGAATATTTTTAGCCGCAGAAAAATAAATCCAGCAGTCATCGGCATTAAACGAAGGCGAGAAAGCCTGGTCAAGCCTGAATTCAGGATCCTCAAATTCTATTTTTCTGATAATTTTGCCCGTTTCAGCATCAATGATTACCAAGGCATGATCCCGGTTAATCCTGGCAAAAAATGCTATCTTCTTGCCGTCATGAGACCAGGCGGCATCAAAACCGTTAAACGGCCAGGTTTCCAAACCTTGAACTACAATGTATTCCCAGGGCACCGGGGGAAGCTGGGGTGTTAAGTTTTTTATCAAACTTGAGTTGCTAAACTGGCTTAAAAGATTTTTGTCTTTTATTTTTTCCCTGTCTTCCTTTGATAAATATCCGCCTTCTTGAGAAATTAGATATCTGATCAAAGCAACCCCGTTATCCTGAATACTGAAAGCGGCGATCTCGCGACCGTCAGCTGAAAGTATCGGCGAAAACATCGGATAGGGATGGCCATATGGCGTAACCGTCCGGCCTTTGAAATAATCATTCTCATCATAGGGCTTGGAGCTGTTTATTCTAGCCACTTCATAACCCTTTTCGGTACCCCAATAATGCCGGTGTTGCTGGTCAAACCTTTCAGAGTTAACATCGGGATTGCCAAGTTCTCCTTTGACCTTATCATAAACAAACTCGCCCAATCTGACATCGTTCTTTAAGGGTTCTACGCAGAATTCGGTTCCAAAAGAAAACTTTTCTTCAAGAAACTCGGGAATCATTGACCACATCGTATAGGGATTGGCCGAACCGGCATTTAATCCCAACCAAGTCGGCAAGAGTCTTGGATTTGAAGCATACATTCTCTGCTCCCGGCGACGAATGTCATCACGGGTATGGGGATCATAGAGGCCGGCAATAAATTCAGCGCAGCCCTCGTACCATCCATTGGGCAATCGGGGAATTACATTTCTTTGCAGAAGATTGGGATTATAAATATCGAATTGGAATTCATGGACCAATTCATGGACACCGATAGCCCGGCCAAGGGGTTTTGAAAAATCCGCCTTGAGAACCATCCGCCGCCTTTCGGACTCAACAAAAGCCCCGACGCCTTCAGGTAAAAATCCACCGACTAAATTGCTTGACTCCATATCGGTGTGGGTTTTGTAGAAAAAGACAGGGATCCTTTTCTCAATATTGTGGTTAAAAACCGCCGGACCCCCCATCCAGTCGCGGGCACGTTCAAGATTATCAACAACCTGCCTCAAATATTCCATCTGGCGGGGATCTTCCGTATCAAGATTGTGCCGGATATCAAACCGGAAAGACGGGTAAACCTTGTCCAGCTGGCCATAACGGACATTATTTTTGCCAAATTGAGCGTGAACAGAACTAGCAGAAAGTAGAAAGTAGAAAGTAGAAAGTAGAAGGATAAGACAAGATTTTCTGAACATTTTGAGCCTCTTTCTCTGTTGACAAAGAACTTACAATTTAAGGTCAAGCTATACTTATTTAGAGAGTAGGTCAAGGTCGGCGATAACCTCATTTGCATGTTCGGCCGGTTTAACATCCGGATAAACCTTGACAATTTTGCCGTCAGGATTTATCAAATATGAGATTCGTTTGGTACCCATGTATTCCTTGCCCATAAATTTTTTCTTTTGCCACGCCCCATATTTTTTGACCACTTCTTTTTTATCATCAGCCAAGAGAGTAAACGGCAATTTATATTTCTCGGCAAATTTGCCATGACTCTTAACCGAATCAACGCTTATTCCCAAAACAATACAATTAAGCTTCTTGAAATCGGGCAGGTTGTCTCTGATCATGCAGGCCTCTTTTGTGCATCCAGGAGTGTCGTCTTTAGGATAAAAATAAACCAAAACCCACTTGCCTTTGTAGTCAGTGAGTGAATGTATTTCCCCAGCCTGATCAGGCAGAGAGAAATTCGGAGCTTTGGTGTTTAGTTTAAGCATATTTAATTATTCAACGATGAGGGCAACCGGCCCAACAACAAGGCCTGCGCTTTCCTTCTCTAAGCTCCGTACGCGTCCTCTCAATCCGGTGGCTTCTAGTCTCTGCTTTCTTGGCGGACTCAATCCAGCAGATCCACTCATTACGTGCAAGCGGCGTAATATCCTCCCAGGCCGCTCTTGACACTGGAGAAAAATTAAGGCCTTTTTTTAAATCCGCTGGCACTTTATGCACCGCGCCAGCAGTAATCTTGTCCTGAGCTCGTTGAAGGATTTTAGTCATAAATTTATTTTATCAAACCTTCTATCAAAGCACTTAATAACTTGACGATTTTTTGAATTCCGAATTTTGGCGGAGGCGGAGCGATTCGAACGCTCGATACCTTGCGGTATACTCGCTTTCCAAGCGAGCGCACTAGACCACTATGCGACGCCTCCAAATAAAATCATGATACTATCTTTTAAAATTACCAACAATATTACCAACTATGATGTGTCTTATAATTGTGCATATGCACAATTATAAGCAACTTTAAATATGCTTTTATAGATTGTAATATCTCTTTAATTCTTCTTCCCTAGAACCAATGGAATTTGCCACGATAACATCTACATAATCAAATAAACCAAGTTGTTTGCATAAATCTCCAAGTTCTTCCTCGCACTTATAAGGAATAGTGAAAACACTTTTTTGCAGTATTTGAAAATCAAGATTTTTTAATCTGCTTCTTAGCCAGTTTCTTTCTTTATTCAAAGAATTTGGAATATCAAAAATAATCACTCGCCACTTATTGTCCCATCTTTTGTTTTTATTTTTTAAAGCAAAGTACTTAATTCTGGAATATTTAAACCAACCTATTCCTTGTTGTGTGAACTTATAACTATCTCCTCTCAAATTGGATAAAAAACCTCTGCCCTCCAGGTTTGTTAAACCCTTGCGAAATCTTTTATATTCTGGCCCACTTACATGCCAACCTTTATAATAAATTGGTTGCCACTGCCACGTATCGTAAACATCAATGCCAAATCCTCCAATTGACTTAATTAATTTTAATACAAAATCTCCTTTCATGTTTAAACTTATAGTTTAATCGTAACTTTAAACTCATATTAACACTTCATCAGTGTCTTATAATTATGCATATGCATAATTATAAGACACTGTGTTCTATATTGCAATACCCACCAGTGGAAATAAAAAGAGCTTTTTATAAGCTCTTTATTTTTTCTGCCAATTTTGAATAGAGTTCTCGCCGATGATTAATCTGCTCATGCTCTTCGTGGGTCAGCTCCTGATAGAGTTTTTTGAATCTTGGTATCCAGAAGATTGACCTAAACGGATAGCCAGGTTCACATTTTATTCTCTGCTCCTCGGTAATAAAACCTTCAGTACTCCCCCTTTCAATTATCAAATTCTTTCCGTCATAGTAAGCACCGACGGCAATTAAGCGCGTTGTTCTTTTCTCCCACGGAATACCCTGCAGTTTGGCCAAAGCCGTATCAATCATTTCTTGGTCAGTCATCTCATATCCCAGCCAGCGACGGGATTTAACCCCAGGTTCCCCCCCATTCAAAAAATCAATCTCCAATCCAGCATCGTCAGCCACGCAAGGAATACCAGACCATTTAAAATACGCCTTGGCTTTCAAAATTGCATTTTCTTCAAACGTATTGCCGGTTTCCTCAATATCAGGAGCATCGGACAAGTCTTTAAGTGAGCTAACCTCGAAGTCTGTACCTAGAAACATGCCAATTTCCTTAGCTTTGCCGGGATTTTTTGTCGCAACCAATATTCTCATGGATTCCCTTTTTTAAATTAGCTGAGGTAATTCTAGCCTAGACTTTCATTCCTCGCAAGATTTTTATTCTTTCTTCCAGTGGAGGATGGGTCATAAATAGTTTGGCGAACCAATTAGCACCTTCTTTGCCTTTAAATGGGTTTGAAATAAAAAGATGAGCGGTGCCATTATGGGCGAATCGAGCCGGCACTTGGTCTTGGCCGATTTTTTGAAGTGCGCTAGCCAAGCCTTCGGGGTAACGAGTCAGCAAGGCACCGGAAGCATCAGCTAAAAATTCCCTCTTCCTTGAAACGGCAAGTTGAATTATCATTGCCGCAATCGGAGCCAGAATAGCGGCGACAAGACCGATAAGCAAAACTATTCCTCCCCCGCCACGATTATCACGATCTCCGCCAAAAGAACCATGGAATGTTGCCCTTAAAATAATATCGGAGAGAATTGATATAAGTCCGGCCATCACAACTACAATTGTAGAAACTAGGATATCTCTGTTGCCGATATGGGATATCTCATGAGCCAAAACGCCTTCTAGTTCTTCATTCTGAAGTTTCTGGATTGCTCCAGTAGTGAGAGCAATGGCCGCATGTTGAGGATTCCGACCGGTAGCAAAAGCATTGATTTGAGGAGAATCAATTAAATAAATTCTGGGCAGAGGCAAGCCAGCTGTAATACACAAATTCTCAACCATCCGACAAATATATTCGTGGCCTTCCCGCTTAATCGGCCGGGCACAAGACATGGCTAAAGCTATCTTATCTGACTTCCAGTAGGCAAAAAGGTTCATGCCGATGCTTAAAAAAACGGCAATATATAAAATCTCCGGCGCCTGCCAGACATAAGAAATCCCCCAGCCAAAAATTATGATAAACAGAAAAAATCCAGTCATCAGCAACCATGTCTTTCTGATATTAGAATCCTTTTGTTGGTATAGATTTGCCATATTGATTTAGTAAAATTGTTTCTCACCATTTTCTCAACCGGTGCTCCAGGATAGACAAACAATAGCTTTAAAACCTCCGGAAGCCTTCGGGAATTCCTTCATCTCTGTAAATTAGATGATTTTAATCAAATCATGATTTACAGGATTCAGTCAGTTCCCGCTTTCCTGTCGGTTTAAGGTAAAGCTTTGTTTGTAGCTATCCCTCCCGCAATGGTTTCGAAAATGATACGAAACAATTTTACTCAAACTTTTTATCTGTAAAAAACATCTGACTGCTCTAAAAAAATACGGCCTGCAAAATGGGGAGGGGTTCACAAATAATGTTCAATTTATAACATTCTGAGGATTGCCATTTGCTAGGGCAATCATATTCTCTACCCAAATTTCCATAAGATTATCAAGCGATTCCTGAGTATGCCATGCCATTGCCGGTAAAGCCCAAACATTTCCTTCGTAAGCTCCAATTTCCTTAGTGTTATCCCCTTCAAAAGCATACCCGGCAATTTCTTCTTTATTTACCTTATTTAAAATATAATCTTCGTCCCACAAGACTTTAACCCTACCGATCCCAATCAAAATTGCCGTAGACTTCACGGAATCAAGTAATTTTTTGGTTATAATTTGTTTTGTCTCAGAGTTTTCAACCAAAGCCGGCATTATAACATCGGCTGTTTCAAACAATTCATCAAGCTCTACTTTTCTAAAACGATCATCTCTGGACTTTCTTGACCAATAAACAACCTCCATTCCTATACCCTGACAAACTTCGGCCATCTTTTTACCAATTCTTCCTAATCCAATCACACCAGCTCTTTTTCCTTTCAACAGCATCGGCTTAGAATAATCCCAATCTATCTTCCAATTATTTTTAATAATTATAGGCAATCTTCTGGAAACATCAATTGCCATTGCAACTGCATATTCGGCAACAGCGTCTGAAGAGAATCCTGGAACATTACATGCAAGCACTCCTATTTCTTTTAGAATTTGTGGCTTAATCCAATCAAATGATGTAGAAGAACTCATAACTGCTTTTACCCCAGATAGATCTTTCACGGTTTCTGCATCAAAATCCCAATCAAATACATCTGGATCAACAGCTAATATTTTATCGTCCTTGTCTTTCTTAAGTTGCTCTATATCCTGGAGCTTCCCTTGATGTCTTATAATTTCTATTGTTCCAAAAGAACCCAATTTATCTAATAAGATCTTTGATGGCAATATTGCTTTATCTTTTGGAACAATAAAATAAAACTTCATATTTTATTTAAAATTTTTAAAATCCCACAGCCCCATCTCATCTGAATCAATACAACGAATAGATAGTCATTAAGGAGCAGAGGTTATATTTTCCTGGGAGTCCAATGGGGGTGGTCAGGCTCGGTCGGGATTTTGGCCGATCCGCATGGCCTGACCGGGGACAACCACCATTGGTCAGAGAAAATATAACCTCTGCGACTGTAAGGACTCCATGAGGCGTAGTCCTTTGATGAAGATGAGGTGGGTCGAGAGGGATTTTAAAAAACTGGAAATTAAAATTTTACCTGAACGGGTTCTCGGGCGGCTGATTCATTGAGTTGGAAGAATTCTTCTTTTTTGAAGCTGAACATGTTGGCGACAACATTGGTTGGGAACTGTTCAACTTGAGTATTAAGGGTCATGACATTGGTATTGTAAAATCTACGAGCGGCTTGGATCTTGTTTTCGGTGTCAGATAACTCATCTTGGAGCTTGGCGAATGACTCAACCGCTCTTAACTGAGGATAGGCCTCAGATAGGGCAAAAAGGCTCTTTAAAGCCCCGGAAAGCATGTTTTCGGCCTGTCCATGCTCTTTGACTGTTTGAGCGCTCATAGCCGCTGCCCGAGCATTAATAACTGCGTCCAAGGTCTGTTTCTCATGAGCCGCATAACCTTTTACCGTTTCAACCAGATTTGGTATTAGGTCGTAACGCCTCTTTAATTGGACATCTATATCCGACCACGATTCTTTAACCCTGTTTCGTGACCGAACCAGCATATTATATACTCCAGGAAACCAAATGATAATAATGACTATAATAACAGCTAAAATTATTGTAATATTCATAATAAATATATTTTATATAAATAGATTAACTAGGTCAAACTAAAAAGAGGTAATAAACCTCTCTATTTACCGAAATATTTTCCAACTATCTCTAATCTACCGGTCCCGCAACCGACAAATTTAACATGCAGAATATCCACAGTTTCAGGCAAACATTGTGACTCAATAACCGCCGCCCCCTCAGGAAGCTCTGTTGCCACCACATGAGGCCCGATATTATCGTAGAAATCCTCAAAACAGTTATTCACGTCGCCAGCATAAGGATCCACACCCTCAGGACAACTGTCTTGAACCGACTTTGTTCTTCTATTAATTACCTCGGCATGATGCTCCATTTCAGCCCGACTTCTGGGATACATCGGCGGAGCGGTCCTGCCCGGATATTTGGTATCATCATAAGCCGCTTGAAATGTTGGGATAAACAGATATTTCTTGCGAGTCTCTTTCTCAAAATTCTTGATGGTTTGATACCAAAGACCAGAACTCTCATCATATTTTTGAATCATACGAAGATAGTTATCCGAATAAGGAACATCCTTTTCGTCTTTGTCAAAAACGAGAACGCCATACTCCATAAAGCCATCGAGAGCCCGGAGAGTCCTTAAGCCCTGCTTATCAGTTGGGGGATTCATAACGCCAACAGAACCGATAAAAAACACCGGAAACCTAAACCTGGCAAGGTCCAATAATGAAGCGAAGTCACCTCGCATTTCTGTAGGAGCCCACATATAAATCACTGCCCGCCCATTCACCGTCACATAACGGCTTTGGTTTGGCAGAATAATATTTTTAATAAAAAATTCTATATCCTGCATAAAAGCCTGGCGGTTTTTGGCCAAACTCATATTCTTGGACCCGTTGGGTTCAACGTAATTACAGTTGCCGTGAATATGCTCATAAAGAACAAAAAACGGTCTTTTAGTATTTAGGCTTAGGTAGTTGGCCAACCAATGGTTATAATCCAAGCAGACATTAAAATGCAGAATATCAGCCCCAGATCCAAAATTCTCAAACAGCCTTATCTGCTCAATCATTTGCCCAGGAGTTTGAGTTTCTCCGGGAGTAAATAGTTCCGCCACCGGATGAACCGTAGAAACTTTGGGGAGATAATGCCAAGGAGTAATACTGGCAAACCAACCGTTCAAACTGGTTGCCGTTATTTCTACACCCTTTATTGGGCCCATGGTTTCAACTCTCGAACTGTCAGATAATTGCCCTTCTGCCTGGACACAAATAACCACCCCAAAAATCAAGGCTAAACAGTTAAGGCGGGCGAGTATTTTTTTGGACAAGCCCTATCCTCTTACTAATTGTTAAAGATTGGTAATATATTAACACCTTAGAATACTAATAGCAATTACGGGTCGGCGTTATATTGATGATGCCCGCACAAACCCCAGAAATAAAGGGTGTGGGCTAAGGGGACGAGATTTAAACTCCGGATGGAACTGGCTAGCAACAAAGAATTTGTGTTTTGGGATTTCAATAACTTCAACCAGATTTCCTTTTTTATGAATCCCCGAGACCAGTAAACCATTCCTCTCCAAAATTTTACGATAAGTATTATTGACTTCATATCTATGACGATGCCTTTCAGATATTACATCCTGACCATACAAATTGTAGGCCAAGGTGCCCTTGACCAACCGGCACTCGTAAGCTCCTAATCTCATTGAACCGCCCAGATTTTTTTTTAAAATATTTTGGAACTGTTCTGGCATAGTGCAAATAACCGGCATGTTGGTTTTAGAATCAACTTCGGTCGTGTGAGCAGCTTTTAAACCGCAGGCATTACGAGCAAATTCAATTATCGCCAGCTGGAGACCATAACACAGTCCCAAAAAAGGAATATTATTATTACGAACATAATTAATCGCTAGAATTTTGCCCTCAACTCCCCTTTTACCAAATCCGCCAGGAACAATTATGCCATCAAATTTCTTAAGTTCCTCTAATGCGGCAGGTGTTTTTTCATAAGTTTCAGCGCTAAGCCAAGTTATTTCTGGTTTTCTGCCTAAAAACCAAGCTGCATGCTTAATCGCTTCAATAACTGAAAGATAAGAATCTGATAAAATAAAGTCTCCGGTGCCAAAATATTTTCCGACAATTCCTATTTTGACTGATTTCTTAGAAGAGCGAATGTTTTCAACCAACTTGTGCCATCTTCGCAAATTTTTAACTTTTGATTTTAAATTTAATTTCTGAAGAATTATTTTACCCAAATTATCTTTTTCAAAATTTACTGGAACTTCATAGATGGAGCTGATATCAGGCGCCGAAATCACCGCCTCCGGACGGACATTGCAGAATATTGAGACTTTCTGTTTTCTGATTTCATCCAAAGGCTGGGAAGAACGGGCAATAATAACATCTGGCTGAATACCGGCGGAGTTCATCGCCCGAACCGCATGCTGGGTCGGCTTAGTTTTCATTTCGCCGATCATTTTGGGAATGGGGAGATAACTTACGAGCATGAATAAAATCTGATCCGGCATTTTGAGCTTCATAATTCTTGCCGTTTCCAAAAAAAGAACATTTTCATACTCACCTACCGTTCCGCCTATTTCAACTAAAACAAAATCGGCTTGGCTTTTTTTGGCAACATTCATCAACCTTTTTTCTATCTCATCAGTAACATGCGGAATTATTTGAACGCATTTGCCGGAATAACCAAGGTTGCGTTCACGATTTATAACCGTTTGGTAAATCAAGCCGGAGGTCATATAGTTATCACGGAGAATATCTTGGTCAAGAAATCTTTCGTAGTTGCCCATATCCTGATCCGTTTCTATTCCGTCATCAGTCACAAAAACTTCTCCGTGTTCGGTCGGGTTCATCGTCCCGGCATCAACATTCAAATATGGATCTATCTTTACCGCCGTGACACTAAAACCATAATCCTTGAGAATCCGAGCCGTTGAAGCGACGGTGATACCTTTTCCGATTCCAGACATAACTCCACCAGCTACAAATATGAAACGAGTTTTAACCATTTTTAAAATATAGCACAACCTCAAGAATCAAAAAGACCCCACTGGGGTCTTTTTGATTAGTAGTCCATACCACCCATACCGCCTGGCATACCGCCAGCTGGAGAAGATTTAGGCTCCGGAAGATCCGTGACTACTGCTTCGGTCGTAAGAATTAATGAGGCAACAGAGACCGCATTGGTTAAAGTTGCTTTGACAACTTTAAGAGGGTCAATGATACCCTCCTTAAACATATCTACATATTCTCCGGTTGAGGCGTTGAAACCCATACCAGATTCCATGGTAAATACTTTTGAAACAACTTCGTTTGAATCTTTACCTGAATTTTCAGCAATAGCTCTTAGTGGTTTTTCCAAAATAGCTTTTATTACCGCCACACCCTTGGCCTCATCACCAACTTCAGGCACGCCTTTAATTGATTTTATATTTAATTCTTTGGAAGCTTCAAACAAAGCCACACCGCCACCGGCGACAATTCCCTCAGCCAAAGCTGCCCTGGTAGCATTGACCGCATCCTCTATCCTGAATTTCTTTTCCTTGAGTTCTGTTTCCGTATTAGCTCCGACCTTAAGAACAGCCACTCCTCCGGAAAGTTTGCCTAATCTTTCCTGAAGTTTTTCTTTATCAAATTCTGAAGTTGATTTAGTAATTTGAGATTTAAGCTGAGCAATTCTTTTATCAATATCCGGCTTTTTGCCCTTGCCGCTGACAAAGGTCGTTGTTTCCTTGGTGGCTACAACCCTATGAGCTTTGCCGAGCATAGCCAACTCAACTCCTTCAAGCTTCATGCCTTTTTCTTCTGATATAACCTGTCCGCCGGTAACAATGGCTAAATCATCAAGCATTTCTTTCTTTCTGTCGCCAAATCCGGGAGCTTTTACGGCTAAGGCCATGAAATTGCCTCTCAATTTATTGACTACCAAGGTAGCCAGAGCATCGCCGTCAACATCCTCGGCCACAATTATCAATTCCCTCTTGCCAGCTTTTGATAATTTCTCAAGCAATGGCACAATATCTTGAATTGAAGAAATTTTCTTGTCGGTGATCAATATGAGAGCATCTTCATATACCGCTTCCATCCTCTCGGCATTGGTAACCATATAAGCCGAGGTGTAACCTTTGTCTATCTGCATACCCTCAACAAATTCTGTTGACATCTCGGTTGATTGAGATTCTTCTACGGTTACAACTCCATCCTCACCGACCTTCTTAAATACATCGGCAATCAACTTGCCTATTTCCTGATCATTGGCCGAAATGGAAGCGACTTCTTTTATTTTTTCATAACTAGAAACAGTTTTCTTTTTCTTATTTAAATAATCCAAAACCCAATCAACGGCCCTATCCATTCCCCTTTTCAAAACTAATGGGTTGGCTCCCGAGTTAACAGCGCTAAATCCTTCAGCAACAATTGCTTGGGCTAACACCGTGGCTGTGGTCGTACCATCACCAGCAATATCGTTTGTTTTGGATGCAACTTCTTTAACCAGTTCCGCGCCAATATTTTCAAACTTGTCTTTGAGTTCAATCTCTTTAGCCACAGTCACGCCGTCTTTGGTTATGGTCGGTGAACCAAAACCCTTATCCAAAACGACATTTCTACCCTTTGGACCAAGAGTGACCTTGACTGCATTGGCAACTTTATCAACACCCCTTTTTAACGCTTCCCGAGCTTCTTCTTTGTATGTTATCTGCTTAGGCATATTAGTTGAGCACCGCCAGGATGTCTTCCTCGCGGGCAATTAAATATTCTTTATCGTCGACCCTGATCTCGTCTGGACCGTATTTTTTAAATAATACGACTTGACCCTTTTTAACTTCCGGTGGAATCCTTTTGCCTTCTTTATTCAACTTGCCGGGACCAACGGCAACAACCTTACCTTTTTCGGGCCTTTCTTTATCTACTGTATCGGGCAATATTATACCGCCCTTTTTCTTTTCCTCTCTGATTGGTTCAAGAAGAACATGGTCAGATAATGGTTTAATCATATTTCATATAGCATATAGCATGTAACATGTAACAAGGGGATGGTATTTTGATACATGATTCATGATACATTAATTTTGATTTTTATTTTTAGTAGTCTGACTAGTTGAAGTACTAACAGATGGTATTATATTCAAAAATAAAAATGAGTCAAGGGGGGGGGTAGAAACCTGACAAACTAAAAAGCTCTGCCAGGCAGAGCTTTCAAAAATTTAGTTTTCCAAAACAACTTCAAAGAATAGACCGTCGCGCAGATCTCTATCTATAACATAACCATCGGGTATAGGCGGCAGTTCCGGATAAAAAACTACCGAACCTTCATCCGTAACAGTTTCTACTCTAGCTTTTAACCCGCCCTCAATTACATGCCAGCCGGAACTGCCGTTACCGGGAATATCCTGGGGAATAAGCTCTTTGGTTTCGGCAATTTTTTTATCAAAGAGGCCGCTTTTAGACTTCAGTGTGACCACGAGAAATATTTTTTGATTTGTGGCACCAAGCAAGCTGGAAAAATTTCTCAGAAAATCATCCACTCCCAAAAAGTAATCGGGAATAATCTTTTGTTTTTCCGTCCCGCCTCTTTGGCTGATAATCTGAAAAAACCAGGCTGAACTATAAATACCGAGTGCACCACCGACTCTTTTCTCGGCAGTCTTATCGGTATCAAGAGTGTCTTTGTTGTAAACAGGTTTTTCAACCTTGTCCCAATCAATCTCGATAGATATTTTTTTTCCGATGGGGTCTGCGGATCCATTCCGATCAACGAATATTACTTCAAATTCAGGATCTTGACCGTAAATAACTTTGCTCGGAAATTTATAAGCCCCAAGCACAAACGTTCGGCCTTGGCCGGCTATAAAGTTAACGGAGATGGAAACTTCGGATATTTTCAGATCATAATCATTTTGAAACAATCGGCCATAAACCCGGGCAAAGAAAGATTCATATGCCGCTCTATAGGAAGAAAAGAAAAGGGTTTGAGCCCCGAATCTCGTGGTACTGGAAGCAAATAATTCTTTCCATAGAATCGGCTCGTAGCCCTCAAGTTCAACTTTTGAATCAATTTGGGTAACGCTTGCTTCTTGAGGCAGGGGAGCGCCGTATGTTTCACCTAAAATACTAAATACTTCTTGGACCAAAGACGGGGTTAATAGCGAATGAGATATTTTAATTTGAAAATTATGAATAGTTTTGCCCTCCGATTTAAATTCCAAATTAAATTTATTCAATCCACTAAGCAGAATCAGGGAAGTTTCCCCGTAAATACCGTAAGTTGAGTCAAAAGTAATAGTTCCCAAAACTTCTGAAGTTTTACCGACCAGCTTAAACGAATCTAGTTCAGAAATAGAAGTACCCATAACTTCAGCGGTGCGAAAACTGTAAATTACATTTTTAGCTCCGAGAAAAGGATGACCAAAAGCATAAATCCGGCCATTGGTATCAATGTAAGTAATTGTTCCTAAAGCGCTAAGGGTATTGGATTTGCCTGTTTCGTCTGACCACTCGGCCAGATCAACAACGATAGGCATGCCGGGTTTTAATTCAATTTTGGAACCCTGCCAAATAGAGCTGGAGCGACCTTGGCTAACCAGAATGTTTTGCTTATATAATGGAATTGGTTCAAATTTCATTCCCAAATAATTGAAGGAAGAGGCGCCACTTATGGTTTGACCAAAACTTGACTCTTTTATCATCAGGGATATAGGCGAAATCCCACCCCAATTCCAATTAAACAATGGAAGAGTATTTACACGGAAAGCCAAAGCTCCGACTAATTTATCGCCAACATAAACGGGACTTCCGCTCATTCCACCGGCAATTTTATGGGAAGTAACAAACATAATTGCTTCACGAGTAGACCCTCTATATACACCCCTCAAAACGACGTCATAGCGCTTTATTGGAGTCCCTCTTTCAACGGAGTGAAAATAAGCTTTTACTTCTTTATTGGGACTAGATTCAATCAAACGATCAACCTCTTCAAGAGGCATTAACTCTTGAGCATTGGCCAAACCAGATAAAACCAAAAAAACCAGAAACAATAATCCAATCTTTACTTTTCTCATTTTGTTCCTTTTTTAAAGAACTGTTACCGTAAGTTAAATATAACTAATCAGCCATCTATTGCAATAACCCCGAATCTTTTTCTTTAATATAGGTGACGACCCCAAGTTTGTTCAAATTTTGATTATATTTTTCTAAGACAAATTTTTCAAAAGAACGCGGATGAAATTCGAGTTCATAATCATTAAAAACTATTCGGCCGCCGGATTCATAAGTAACCGGGTTGGTTTTAATTTTGTTTTGCTGAATTTTTTTAACCAAATCTTCAAAAAAATCTCCCAAATCTGAATTCAAAATAAATTCAAAAAATCCGGCAACAGACAAAAATATCCTGCCAGGATTTACACTTTTCTCAACAAGTTTTTTTTTGGGTTTAAAATTGTATAGGTAGTTGTTAATCCAGAGATTGGCGTCATAAAATCTTTCAACAAGATCCCGTTCAATCATGGCCGGTTTTAAATTAGCGTAGGTTTGAGCATTAAACAAGCTTTCATGTTTTATTTGAAGGCTTCTGTCGGTAATAAAATGATTAAAGCAAAACTTATCAGGCGCCACCTTTTCATGTTTCTTTCGCCTTACTCCAAGAACAGAAGTAATTAGCCACAAAAAAAGACGACAGGTATAAAGCCGGCCAGATTGAGCAATAATTAAAACATCAAAATCACTTTCCTCGTCAGTATTGCCAAGAGCAAGTGAACCGGAAGCAAATACACCTCTTAAATAAGGGGCTAGTGCTAAAAACTTGACCAATTTAAGAAACTTTTTACGTTTATGATAAGCAATGTTTTGGGCTTGGATTCTTGCATCATAAATTTCTCTCCTGCCTCTTAAAAAATAAAACTCATCTTCCTGGCCAATAATTTCTGAGGCAACCAATTTGTTCAACTCTTCTTTGACTTCATTAAGACTAATTTCTCCAATACCAGATTTAAACATTGAGATCCTTGATGGATTGATTAAATTGCCATGAATCTCTGAAAAAGTAAGCGGGTGCTCAAGGGTATCATAATATACAAGAGTAGCCAGAATTGAATTACGAAGATAAGTCATAATAAATAATTATGTCAAAAATCAAAAAGCTCTACAAACCGTAGAGCTTTATTACTTGAAAAGCCATCCGAGACCAAAAACCAAGATCGCCGCAACAAGGAAAATCGGCCAAAGATCTTGATTTCCCTCCTGCTTGACTGGCTGAACACTTACGCTTCGATGAGAGTTTATCGATTCTCTCAGAAAAGCGAATGGACTATCCTCAACCCCATCTATCAGAAATAGGTCAGCTGAAGGATCTCCACCGGTCCTCGATATAAGCAATCGAAGATTGTTCGGATTGACACGAGTTATACCCTGAGCCACAAGATCCTTTTCGTCAGACTCCCAATAATCAAAGTTCAGCTTGTACCTATTCTTCAAGATATCGACGAGCTGAACGCCCCTTCTGGTACCTATGCCAACGGCATAGATCCCAAATCCCCTTTTTTTGTACTCAAGAAGAACTAAATCCAACCTCTTTCGATATTCTTGAATTGCCTGAGCTTCTTTTAAATTCTCTGCCTGTCTCTCGGGATCATTGGTTGGAGAAGGAAGATCAAGACCGAAATCACCGTCAGAGAATATAAACAGTACTCTATTGGTCTTATATCCGACTGTAGCTTTTTTGTTGCCGGTCAAATACTGCTCATACAGATCGAGAGATTGATAAACACTCTCAAGCCCGACGACTATATCAGAAGAGTTGAGGTAGAATTCTCTCTCAATCAATGTCTTAGGAGGAACAAGCAAGGAAGACACCCGGTTAAAGAATTTATCAGCATGCCTGTTGAAATCTACCAAAGGCATCGGCCCTTTGGAACCATTGGCAAAAATGAAAAAAGAAACCTTGTCTCCGCCCTTAATAACATTGGAAGAAAACAGATTTAGAATTTCCCTTCTTGCTATTTCGACCCGGCTCAAGTTGGACGGACCCCAATCCTGCGCAAATTCAGAGAAAGATGTGCCAACCAGAATATGTAGCTCCACCGGCCCAGTCACCGGAACAATCCCATTCCTAGAGATAGAAGGTTTAGCTAAAGCTGTCATTCCTAATCCGAAAAACAAAATCATAAAAAGCCAGAACCTTAAAGGTCCTAAAAACGAATAAATAGAACCATGAGTCCTTACCGGCATTTTTATCAGGCGTCTTATCAGCACAGCAGTAAAAATAATCAAAAGCACAGGGATACCATAAAGACCGAAAAGATATTCAGGATTAGCAAAATAAAAATTATTACTGAGATCCTCCCACTGAACCAAGATAATCCCCATATTTACCCCTTCTTCTTAGAATCGCTTCCGCCGCCCGGTTTGGTCGGATCTATCCTCCCGGGCTCGCCATCCTTAGGTGTTCCGGAATTGGGCTTGTAGCCAAGGGTCAGGCGAGGCGGTCCGGGACCCTCAAGAGCCTTTTTAGTATCTTCCGGATCAATGGAAAGATCAAAGTTAAAACTGTGATTGAAGTAAACATCTGGGCCAGGACCTTTTTCAACGGCCACCTTGAAATCTTCGCTTATTTCTTCGTTGACCATTTTTATAATCTTCTCTTTTTCAGTTTCAGTCTTAGCTGACCCGTAAAGAGCCTGGGCCCTTCTGAACTTCGCTGAAGCAACCAACTGAGAAGCTAAATGATTATTCCTATTATCCTGCAGATCCTTGTCATTTATAACAGCATCAAAATCACCAATAAGGTAATGACGCACCGCTCTATCGATATAGTTTTCCTTGTACCAAAACCTATCTGCTGCCCACCGCAGACCCAGTCTACCGGACAAGCTGTAATAATAACCAAGAGCCTCCATTTCCTGCTCAATCAGCTCAGTATCTTTAGCCTCAGCAGCTAAGTTGAAAAGCTGACGATGGTTGTAAAATCCACCCAAAGTAAAAGAAGCATAAGCAACAATCAAGACTAGAGGTAGCAACAATGTCATAACTACGAACCGCTTGCGACGCCTGGAACGGACATCTTTAATGGATCTTTGCTCGGCCATTTTTGTCTCCTATTTGATATTTCAATGAACTTGGATAAAACAATACAATAAATCCCGGCACTTTTCAAGACCCACAACAACCTCCAAATCACCAAAACAAAAATCCCCAGCATCATGCTTGGGGATCATCAGCAAACTATAAATTATGGGGAACGAAGTCCGAATAATTCAATCAATAGGCCCAAGAAAATTGCCAAAAACAGAAATACTAGAGCAGGTGACAAAAATACCTGGAACAGATCCGTTCTTATGCTAAATCTCTTAATCCCGACCTCCGCTCTTTCGAGCCGGTTAATCTCCTCATAGGCCTTCTTCAGGCCCTCCACGCTCATTATATCAAAATACTTCCCGCCATACTCACTCACTCTCTTAGCAAATTCAGGGACTTGATATGGCACAAATTGCCCATCCTCATCATAAGTTCCATTACTGGCAATATAGATAAGGTAGGGCTTAATGTTCCGGAACTGAAGTTCTTTAAGCTCTTTTTCTGGAAAAGAATAAACATCAGCATCGGTTATTATCAATATGGAACCACTCTTGATTTTTCTGGCCCGCTCATTCTGATTTAAATATTTTACTAAGGCCTGCAGGGCTGGCGCAATATCAGTACCTCCGCCATCGCCGTATACCTTCTGGCATCGATAATCCGGAATATTGAGGATAGGACAGCTGGAATAACTTACCCATGGCGCGTTGTACACCTGAAAATAGTAAAGCTCATCGTCATCAAGGGTAAACTCCTGTATCATGTGGGGGTTAGAGGCAAAAACCCACAAGGAAACAAAGTCTTTCTGCCCCCGACGCATTTTAACGAACTCCAGATGACTTTCAGCGGCGATCTGGGCTTTGGTTTCTTTTGAATTGGTAAAAAATTCGGCCATCGAGGTGGAATTATCCCTCAGATCTATCCTTATCCTCGATTGGACCGTCACATCCTCTTCCTTGATCTGAGTTAAGAATGGGACAGCCAAAGCAACAAGGAAAATAAGACAGGTCCCGATAACGAACAATTTCGGAATAAAGTATTTGAACCTTCTTGGAAATCCGTGCTGGAATTTTCTATAGGCATCCTCGCCGACATTGACCATAGAGAATCTCCTTCTCGAGAATATTTCTATGATTAACTTTAAAACAACGACCACAAACAATAAGAGGCCCAGCTTAACGGCCATATCAAGATCGACATACTGAACCTGATCAATATCCAACTCCAGAAGACGATATATATTTGACATTATCAGCTGCCAGAATTCACTGGTCTTACTAACCATAACCGGTCCTTCGGCGAGACATAATTTGCCTTTCTTTTTTATTAAAATTTCAACGTCCTTAAGCTAGAATCTAAAATAAAATCCCGTTCTTTACAAGTACGGGATTTTCTAAAGACTTAAGGATAGGTACCGACCAATTCGGACACCAACCCCAGAACCAATGCGAAGAACATGACCAGAAGACCACTTATAAGAAAAGGTTGAAAAATATCCATTCTGGCAGTTCTCTTTATCTCTTTTTCCTCTATTTTCTCAAGGTGGTCTATGGTTCGATAGGCTTTCTCCATTGCAAGTTTGTCGTTGATGTCAAAGTAGACACCGCCGTAACTTGCCAAGGTCTTCTTTAATTTTTCGGTATTCTCTTGCCGTATCGCAGAATTAATCTCTTTAGAATTACTATAGTTAGTATTAGCAATATAAATGACATACGGTCTGATGCCCCTATTCTGCATTTCTCTGAGTTCTAATTCGGGATATGTTGAAGCTGCTAGATCCGTTATCATCAGAATAGCCCTTGGACGATTACTTGTCCGGCCATTCTCGTCAAAATACCTTATACCAGCCATTAGCGCGCCGGCAATATCGGTATCGCCTTCTCCTGGCCAAAGACCTATTCGTTCTTTAGACACTACTATGTCTATGCAAGCGTCATTAGGATCGTTGGCTGAATGAGGGAGGCACTGATGCCTTGGATCGGCCAAGACATAAGGCGCATCCCTGACTTTAGGAAAGTACAACTCGCTGTCATCGCTGAAGCCTTCTATATTATAAGCCTCGGTGCTGAATACCCAGATTGATATCCGATCATTCTGACTCTTCCGCATCTCAAGAAATTTTAAGTAATAATTCCTGGCAAATTCTGCCAGCGACATGTCGGCCTCGCCATAAGGCCAACCCATCGATATTGAAAGATCGATGAAATCTATCCTTTCCCTAGACTGAGTTATCCTTATTTCCTCGCCGGCACTTAACAAATGGGGGGCGGCCAGAGCAATACTGAAGAAAGCAACCCCAATGAAAGATAAACCGTAAAGAAGTCTAAAATATGCTTTCTTGATGAAATTAGTCCTGGGATAAATTAAATGGCCGGAGTACATAATTGAATGCTTACGCCGGCCAAATACCAACATTGCCACCTTAATAAGAAGGAGGGCTCCGATAATATACCAGACTAGAACGGCTAGCCTCACATTCCCGTACCTAATAGCAGAAAGATCAAGATCAAGAAAGATTCCTAGTTTTAAAACAACAGCTTCATAAAAACTTAACATTTCAAGGATTATCTTTTCCATGAAAGTTTATCAAGCAAGCCAGTCAAGAACATTTTATGCCACCGGAGAGAATTGATATCGTGCTTAATAGATAGAACGTTGTTTCCTAACCGGAGCCTGGCTGTGTCATTATCCGGACTGGCTAAGCCGCCTTCCAAATAAATTGCTTGCCGTCTAAGATGATAGGCCAGCGAGAGATATGTATTTTTCGGTGATCCAATCGCCTTGCTGTTCTTAACCTTCTCTTCTATCTGCCCAGGGGTATCACCAGGATTCAAGTCCGTAACAGCAGACAAAAGAAGGGCATTGATACCGATACAAATATCCCGCCTGAAATCGTTCAATTTATCGCTGGACCTAGAGGACTCGAGCTCGCCTATAATCCTGTTTAGTGTTGAGGCTAATCTTTTCCTTGCCTGTCCGAAGGTAAGCGCTTCACTGGCAACGACGTATTGGCTTAGTTCACCATCTGGCGCAACCGGATCGGTAAGCATACCGGCCCTTGACCTCTGAGACGATCTTAGCCAACTGACCATGAGAAAAACCCAGAGACCAAGAAAGAGAACGGCTGTACTCGGAATAACAAACCGGTAAAGCCAAGCCCTCTCCGAAACATTACCCAATTTAAGACCGTCCCTGATGTCAAGATAAGGGTCGGTGGGAATAGTCGTTGTCACATAATTGATGTGAACTTCAAGCGACTCGACCGGTTCTTCGGTCTTAAGTTCGCTTGCCTCATCACCGGCCATTTTCTTGGCCCAATCGAATTTTATCTTCGGTATTTTTTTGAGTCCTTTTTCCTTGCCGATTATTCTGAAACTTACCAAAACATCCTGCCAATACTCGCCATTCTTTGGAACAAGATCATTTAACTTGACATTCATCACCTCAAACGGTTCGCCAACCTTGGACTGAAAGTTGTTAACGTCTATCTGGTCGGTAAAAATAACTATCTCTTCTTTCCATCTTGTCAAGTCAAGATATCTGATGCGGTAATTGACTGTAAACACCTCGCCTGTCTTAACTACTGTGGGAGTAGGCGGAAATGTATCAACCGCAATGGGTTGAGCATAAAGCGGGGTAGCCAAGAGTAGAAGGATAGCGGTTCCAGCCAATTTGTACCTCATGTTCTTGCCTTTCTTGTAAAAGAGCCAGCGAATTTAATAAAAATTAAATAAAAAAACGCCGTTTGTCAACAGCGTTTTAAAATCTTAGAAGCTTGTGCCGTATCATGAAAAACTTACGCAATCTGTTAATCTGTTTTCCCGGCTCAAGGACCACCGAGTAAATACCGATCTTCCTCAGCTCTTTTCTAAGAGCCCGTCTTTGTCTTCTTATCTCTCGCCCTATTTCGTGGGCTTGTTTTCTTGAAATGGTTATCTGATCTCCGGTTTCAATATTCTCAAGACGCAAAGAACCTGGACCGGCCATACTGGCAACTTCCAGAGGATTATCCAAAAATATGAATATGACCTCGTGCTTGGAAGCGATGAACTTTAATAATCGTAGGGATTGATTTGAGGCAAGCATCCTTTCAAAACCGACAAAGTCGGAAATTACCGGAATAAAGCACTGCCTATCGCACGTCCTTCTTATAAAATCCAGCATCACCGCAAAATCAGTCTTTCTGACATTGATCTTCTTGCCATCAGCCGGATGTCTTTCCATGAAATCATACAAAGTCTTTAACATGTGTACGAAACTGAACACTCCGCCCTTTGGTGGAAGGTTCAGAACTATCCTGTCAGTAAAGCCAGTCAACCCTATTTGGTCCTGATACCTGGCGCCGGTCGTACCGATGAAACCGACCGCCTCAAGAAGCATCCTCCGTTTGCTATGATCAATACCGGCATCTATCGCGCTACTCGATAAGTCAACAAAAAACCTGATTGGAACCTCATGTTCCTCAATCGTTTTCATCGCCCAAATTATGCCTTCATCCGGATCATACAAAGACCAAACTATGAGATTAGACGGGTCTCTGTCTTCGTCGTATTCCCGAATATCAAATAGGATATTGCTTGGACCAAAAAAAACGCTTTTATGGGAACCAAGTCGTAGTCGTCTTGATAACTTAATTAACGGAATGCCGCCTTTTATATGATCCAGGGACGATAAAATATCACTGAATTTGAAGCTTATTTGGGAATCCATGTTTCGGCCAGTATTCTTTCGACTATTTTTCTTGGCGAAACGTCATCGCTCAGAGTGCTTGGCTGAAGCATAAAAACATGCTGCATTACTGAAGGAGCTATCGCTTTAACATGCTCAGCTAGAACAACTTCATTTTCGCCCGTCATCCAGGCATATGCTTTGGCTGCCGCTTTCAAATGATAATTCCTTCTGGGTGAACACCCGCAGGCAACGTATTTATTGATAAATTCCACTAAACTTGAGTCCGCATATCTCTTTCTTTTCTCGCCAAAGTCCTCTATGTCCTGCGAATATGGTCTGGAATTATCATTATATCTCTGAACCAACTCACGAGCTTGGTCTGACAGCCGAAGACTATCAACCATCTCCGCAATATCCAGCAAGTCGCTTAAATCTCCAATAACTTCCACTTTTTCATTGACAACATTTTCTGATTCAATCCTCATTTCATCTTCTCGGGGAGGTAAACCGATTTTAAACCGATAAGTGAACCGATCCTGCTGAGCCGGCGATAAAGGAAAAGTTCCTTCAAGTTCAATCGGATTGGATGTGGCTAAAACTATAAAAAAATCTCTGCCCTTAGGATCACCAGGAACCGGATAAAGCGGATACGGCTCTGATTTGATGATTCCGGTATTTGGATCAGTAGTGTTCATCATGACATGAGCACCCTCCATACCCGTCAGGAGAGCGGTCAAGCTCTTGGCTGGTGTTCTGGTCAGCTCGTCATAAGCCAGAACATGACAGTGCAAGGGGCCCTTCATCAATGTTCGAGTCCCGGTGATCACATCCCTCTCTTCTTTACCGATTAAATCCTTGGGCATCATATCAATCGTACCGACAAATTTGCTGATATCCGCTCTCAGGGCCGATGATAAATGGGTGAGAATAGCAGTTTTACCGCGGCCATGCCAATCCTCAAGATAAACATGAGCTTGGGCCTGTTTCTTGCCAAGCTTGTCATCTCTCCACATGGGCGTAATAAAAGCCATAACCGTACCGAAGATGGCTCGATTGGCTCCGAAAACAAATTTCATCGGTTGCCGTATCACTTCCTTGACAAATTCTCTACCTTCTTTACTGTTCCTAATCATTATTATCTCCAGATTTTCAATGTTCTTTGGCAATAAAATTACATAAAATTTATACTATGTCAATATAAAACGCCCCTGAATGGGGCGCTGTTCTACGAGTCATTACTCAACAAATTTAAGTAGCTCTTTTATATCCTCATTTGGCGTAACATAGATAGTATCGAAAACCCGCTTCACCGTTCCACCTTCCTGACTATGGTTCTGGACAAAAAAGAAGCTACTTTCATCCCGTTCGAACCTGAACGGATTTTGAGTGGTGATAACACCAAACACCTCGCCCCTATCATTAGCCGCCACTCCCCCGCTTAATCCGCCAAAGGAAAATCTGTGGTCCCTGGCCATTTTAACTTTTATATAGGATTCATTCTCATGCTGAAGAAGGATGCTTTTTATCTCATCGCTTAATTTATCGTCTTTGATTATTGCCGCCGGATCCGGCTTTACTACTATACCTTCAAGCTCATCGATGACAACCTGGCTTTCTTTGGTTAAATCCCTCTGGACTTTCCCATAATAGGTCCTGAATATATCAATAACTCTGTCCGGAAATCCATCCGCTTCATTTAAGGCTCTGATACCGTGGGGATGCGGATGAATGCCTTTGATAAAAACCCTATCCCCGACTTTGGGTCTTTCCTTGGCAACCAGCAACAACTCGGGAAAATCCCTTGAAGAGAAAAAGGAATCTATCCTTATCAGAGCGGCATCCCGAATAGGAGGAACCTTAACCACGCGAGCCGTATAGACCTTACCGTTAAAAAAAACTTTGCAGTAATCTGGCCCGAACGTGCCGAATTCATCGGTAAAGTGCTTAGCCGTATAGAATATTCCCCGCTCGCGGTCAGCTAAAGAACCGGAAGCGACGATATAAGGCTGTCTTTCGGCCCACTCCAGTGCCAAGAAAGCAAGGTTTGTTTTAAATTCTTGAGGATAATAACCTCCCTCCTTATACTCATTTATTAGACGAGGCGGACCACAAGCCACCATAAGCCAAGCGGCAATAAATACCAACCAGCGAAAAATCTTTTTTTTATTCACTTATCGCCTCGCTTAGCAATTCCTTATAAACTTCGTGATTATTAATATCGACCCCATTTTCATCTATCTGGTGAATCCGTGTCATTTATCTTTTTTTAATGTTCCAGTGCAATGAGTATATTGAATAAACTGATTATAGTCAAATTAAAAAAATATGGTATAATATGGCATCGTGACACCGATTGAATTGAGTAAAGAAATAAGGAATCTTCCGAACAATCCCGGAATATACCTGTTCAAGAATTCCAAAAATAAGCCTCTCTATATAGGCAAGGCTTTAAATTTAAAAAACAGAGTCAAATATTACCTAAAAACCAATGACGCTAGATTTAAAAAAATGATATCCGAAGCCCATAAAATAGACTTTAGGGAAACGAATAGTGAAATAGAAGCATTGATATTAGAATCTCAATATATTAAAAAATATAAGCCGGAATTTAACATCGTCCTCCGTGATGATAAACAATACAGTTCTGTTATTTTCACTGATGATCCGTTTCAGAAAATATTTGTCACCCACCAACCGCAAAACAAGCTACTAAGAGACAAGGAACAAGAGACAAGGAAGATTAAAAATCTGACTTGGTTACATGGTAGCCCGTCTTTTGTCTCCGAACACATCGGCCCTTTTACTGATGCGGGGGCGTTAAAAACAACATTGAGATTGCTTCGCCGAATCTTCCCCTACTGCACCTGCAAACAACAACATAACAATTATTGTCTCAACTATCACATTGGCAAATGCCTCGGTTTCTGCTGCCTTAAAAAACAAACAGCTAACAACTTGCAACTAATAATTTATAGAAAAAATATTAAAGCAATTAAAGACATCTTGTCTGGCAAAAGAGAATCTCTTATAAAAGATTTTGAGAAAAAAATGAAAAATCTTTCCAATAAACAAGACTACGAAAAAGCAATAGAACTTCAAGGTAAAATAGAAAAAATAAGAAGGGTTTTTAAAAACGCCCGAATTATTAATAAAAATCCGGTTATGATATATCATAACTCCTCGCGGATCTTAAATTCTTTACAAAACATTTTGAATTTACTATCACTGCCCCACCGGATTGAGTGTTACGATATTGCTAATATTCAAGGCAAACACGCTGTTGGAGCAATGGCGGTCTTTATTAATGGAAGATCGGATAAAAATGAATACAGAAAATTTAAAATTTACACTAAAAATACGCCAAATGATGCGGCAATGATTAAAGAGATTTTAATTCGTCGATTTAATCATTCAGAGTGGCCAAAACCAAACCTAATTCTTGTTGACGGTGGCAAAGCCCAATTAAACATCGCCAAAAAGATTTCAAAAAAAATACCGATCATCGCCTTAACAAAAAACGAGAAACATGTTGGAGAAAAAATACTCACAAGCGCTGGAAAAATGATTACTCTTTCCAAATTACCAACCGACATAAGAAACTTACTGATTAACCTAGACTCCGAAGCCCACAACTTCGCTATTTCTTACTACCGAAAATTACACAGAAAATCGGTTTGATTTCTAGCCATTAAAATGCTAAGATTGCAAGATCAAATGATGGTTTTTATATTAAGAATTTTAGGCAACTCGGTAGCTTTGTATGCCGCCGCTTGGTTTGTAGCCGGATTAAGCTTTGGCGGTGGAATTAAGGAGTATTTGATAGCCGGATTTATTTTGGGTTTGCTTAACACAATAGTCCGACCAATACTAAAGCTCATTTCCACGCCCATCATTATCCTGACATTCGGACTTTTTACTATTGTCATCAATGCCTTGCTTTTATGGCTGGTTGATTATATATTTGACTTCATACTAATCAGTGATATTGTTGCTCTTGTCTGGGTAACCATAGTTGTTGGAATAGTCAATATCATAATATCAGCGATAATCAAAATATTTGATTAAATTATGTTAACTTACGCCCACATTTTAATATCAGTCTTACTGATAGCCGGAATCCTCCTCCAGCAAAGAGGTGGCGGTTTGTCGTCAACTTTTGGCGGAGGAATGATGGAGTATAGCACCAAAAGAGGAGCAGAAAAAGGTATTTTTTACGCAACCATAGTTCTAGCGGTTTTATTTCTAAGTATTTCAGTGGCCAGACTCTTGCTCTAAATATATAGCCCTCCTTCGCTAAAGCTTCGGAAGGGCACTTCTTCGCATGAAGAAATGCCTGCACTTCGAAGCTCCGCAAGGAGCGAAGAAGTGGATAAACAGCGTCAACTAGATGATTTTTTTGGAATTCCATCTCCAGAAGAAAATAAGAACGGAACTTCAAATAAAAAAACTTCCGGCTTAAAGGAGGTTCTTAATGGTAAAAATAAAATTTTAACCAAACTTAACCTTCTTCCAAAAGTCTTGTCAAACAAAGAACGATATTTGATTTTAGCTTTTTTATTTTTAATCACCGGCTCCATAATTGCTATCCCCATAACCTCTTATCTTCATTTAACAATGCCGGTTGCCGCTAAAGGCGGCCAAATAAGCGAAGGGGTTGTTGGTGAACCGCGTCATGTTAACCCACTTCTTTACCAAACCGACGCTGACAGAGACCTAGTCAAACTTATTTATTCTGGTCTTTTTAAATACAATGAGGATGGAAAACTCGTACCTGATTTGGCCAAATCTTACGAGATATCTCCCGATGAACTTAACTACACAGTGTATTTGAGAGAAAATATATTTTGGCATGACGGTAAACCATTAACAGTTGACGATATAATCTTTACCGTCAGAACAGCCCAGAACACAGATTATGGCAGCATGCAAAGAATCAATTGGCAAGGAGTTGAACTAGAAAAAGCAAACGACCACACTCTAATATTCAAACTCAAAAACAAATACGCCCAATTTCTAAATAATTTGACTCTGCCTATCATGCCTCAACATCTTTGGGAAAACATTAGGCCTATCAATTTTGCCCTTTCCGAACTTAACTTAAAGCCAATCGGCTCCGGGCCATATATGTTTAAGAAGATCCAGAAAGACTCTTCGGGCAGAATACGCCTCTACGAATTGACGGCGAATCAAGATTTTTATAGCCAAGAACCTTTCATAGAAAAAATCCAACTTAAATTTTACGAATCGGAAGACGCTTTAGTAGAGGCCTTTAATAGAAGTGAGTTTGATAACTTGAGTTTTATTTCTTCTAAAAACTTAAACAAAATTAAATTTAAACAACGCCTGGACACAGAAGAAACTAGAATGCCAAGATACTTCGGTCTATTTTTCAATCAAAATCAAAGTAAAGCTTTGTCGGATAAAAATATCCGACTGGCTCTTGCTCACGCAACAAACAAAGAAGCATTGGTTAATAATGTTTTAGATGGAAACGGTGTAGCTATTGATTCACCGATGATTGATGCGGTTTTTTTCTCGGAACAGGAAACAAAAAAATATGATTATAATAAGGATCTGGCCAAAGAAACTCTTGATAAAAACGGCTGGAATCAAAATGACCCGCCCGCCGGCGAGGCAGGTGAAAACGGCATCCGAATCAAAGGTGAAGAAAAATTATCAATAAAACTGACCACCTCCACCTGGCCAGAATTAGCTGAAGTAGCCAAACAGATTAAAGACCAGTGGTTAGAGATTGGGGTTGATGTTCAAATTGAAATGCTGCCTACTCCAGAATTACAGCAGACTATTAAGGAACGAGATTATCAGATACTTCTTTTTGGAGAAATTCTCAACCTTGACCCGGATCCTTTTAGTCTGTGGCATTCCTCACAAAAAAAGGATCCCGGTCTAAATTTAGCCTTATACGACAATAAATCCGCTGACACCTTGCTTGAAGACGCTAGAAAAACAATTGCCCCCACTGAAAGAATGAAAAAGTACCAAGAATTCCAGAATCTGATAATTGAAGACATTCCGGCAATTTTCTTATATAGCCCCTATTACCTATATGCTCATTCTAAAAAGTTAAAAGGTGTTGAAAACAAAATTATCGCAATGCCATCAGATAGATTGTTGAATATTGAGAAATGGTATGTGGAGACTAAGAGAGTTTGGAAATGATTAAGTCTGTCTTCGCCCATTCAGGGCACGGCGTAAATTTCTACTAAAATTTCGCCTTTTACTCGGTTCAGTCAACCTCCGTAAATCCCTTCATGGGCTGAAAGATAGACTTAATCATTGTTCTGGATTGTTGTTGCAATTTTAAAATGGTTATGCTATACTGTATTTAACATCGTAAGTATCTCATTACTTTCTACCCTTTCTCTCAAATAAAAGCCCCCGTGGTGGAACTGGCAGACATGCATGCTTCAGGAGCATGTGGCCGCAAGGCCGTACAGGTTCAAATCCTGTCGGGGGCACCAACTAAATAAGCTAATTATCTATCTCTTACAAATAAATCTCTTATTTGTAGATTCGTACTTTCGTACCGATTAGTAATTAGTAGTCATTATGATAGAACAAAAAAATAAACCCTCGTCTCATCAAACAAGACGAATCTCGCCCGGTCAGAGCGCGAGACGCCATCATACCTCTCAAATCCACCAGTCGATGGATCGAGGTCCAATAGATCCTAACAAAAAGGACATGAGAAAACTTCAGCGTTCCCAAAGGGATCGCTGGATGAAGCCGGTTGTCCGGCATGTTAAAGTTCTACGGGAAACTTTCCGGAAAGAACAACAAAGAGAAGCCGGCACCGAAACCGGCGGTCTTAAGATAGTCCATTTCGGCGGTCTTGGTGAAGTCGGCCGAAACATGTCCGCCATCCAATATGACAATGAGATAATCCTTATTGATGCCGGCGTTCGTTTCGGTGACGAAAAAATGCCAGGCATAGATTTTATTATTCCCAATCCTGGCTATTTGGAGGAAAAGGAACATATGGTAAAAGCTATGTTTTTCACCCACGGCCACATGGACCATGTTGGGGCTTTGCCTTTTGTTTTGGATAAAATTGGAGATCCAGATTTTTATGCAGCTCCTCTAACCAAGGCTCTGCTCATGAAACGTCTTGAAGAATTCAAAGACCGCAAACCAATAGATATTATGACTATCCAGCCAGGCGAAGAAATAAAGATATCCGATAAACTCACGGTTAAAGTTCTCCGTATTAACCACTCCATTCCTGACGATCTTGAAATAATAATTAAAACTCCGATTGGCAATATCGTTCACACTTCTGACTTTAAATTTGATGATACCCCGGTTAATGACAAACCGGCTGATGTAGAAGAAATGGAAAGAATGAGCCGCGAAGAAGGTGTTTTGGTCCTTATGTCTGACTCAACCGGCGCTGAAAACGAAGGCCACTCTTTATCTGAACAAGATATTACCAAAAATTTGGATGACATAATCAGCAATGCTACCGGTATGCTTATAATGGGAACATTCGCTTCTCTGATTAACCGCGTCCAGCAGATAATCACTATTTCGGAAAAATATGGCAAGAAAATTGTTTTTGACGGTTACTCCATGAAAACCAATGTTGAAATATGTAAAAAGTTAGGTTATTTAAAAATGGCTCGCGATACTCAGATATCAATGGAACAAATAGATGACTACCCGCGCGATAAAATTGTGGCCGTTGTAACTGGCGCCCAAGGTGAGGGTAATGCGGTTTTAATGCGTATTGCCAATGGTGACCATAAATATGTCCGTATCCTTAAAAACGACACGATTGTGTTCTCGTCTTCGGTCATTCCCGGTAATGAAAAAGATGTTCAATTTCTAAAGGATCAGCTCTACCGCAATGGAGCCAAGGTTTTAAATTATAAAATGCTTGACGTTCATGCTGGCGGACACGGAAATAAAGAAGACTTGCGCCGAATGATCCAGTTAATGAAACCTAAATTCTTCTTCCCTATTCATGGACAATATTCAATGATGATCAACCATGGTCTGATGGCTCAAGGAGAAGGTGTCTTACCAGAAAATACCATAATCGCCGACAACGGCTCCATTACTCACATTGAAAAAGATAAGTGGTGGTTTGAACGCGAGAAAGCCCCGTCTGATTACGTCTTCGTTGACGGGCTCGGCGTCGGTGATATCGGCAATGTTGTTTTACGGGACAGACAGATCCTGGCCGAAGATGGCATGTTTGTTATCGTCGCCCTTGTTCAACATTCACAGTCAGCACAAGGCCACAAACTAATGTCTAGCCCAGACATTATTTCCCGCGGCTTCATTTACCTTAAAGAAAACCGAGAACTTCTGATGGAAGTCCGCAAGAGAATCAGGAAAATTGTTGAAAGCCAGCGCGCCTATGAACCAAATTTCGCTTACATGAAAGACCAACTCCGCAACCAAATCGGCCTATTCCTCTTCCAAAAAACCCAGAGACGACCCATGATTCTGCCTGTGGTTATTGAAGTTTAACAAAATATCCATACAGTACTATTGACTTTAGGACTTAAGGGAGTATAATGATAGGTAATGGTAGTATAGCTATGTAAATTACATCGCTAAAGCTGCGTGTCAACAAATGGAGCCTTTGTAAAAGGGCTCCATTTGTTTTATAATCCCACTCGTGGATCCGGGCCTGTAGTTTATGTAGTAAAATACTGCCATCGATACGCAGCGAAACGAGTGCAAATCTCGTCGGGTCCACGCTAAAAAATCTCCGAAAGGAGATTTTTTAGTTATCTATGATTTTCTGAATTTTAATATCACTAACCAGTTCAAAGTAATGGTTGCCACTAGCTACTCCGCGACTTTCAATTTCTCCTGAAATGATCATCTGATCGCCAACTATTATGTTTGGTAAGAAAGTAAAATCAAGAATATTACTTCTGGAAATAAGGTAGTGCTCACAAATAGAAGCCTCATTATCGCACTTTTTGAACCAGAGATAATTTTGATATGTGGGTGAAACAAGCGAAGCATCTCCTCTATATTCAACGGTTTTATTCTCAATCTTATCAATAAACCTGAACATGGAGAGGATTTGGTTGAATTCATTAGATTTTAAAAACTCTTGTCCTGAATCAAACTTAATTACCGAATCATCCTTTAAAAAGAGCTGGTAATAAGAATAGCCCGGCAGTCCTGCAAATTCCACATAAGTACCCGAATATAAAGATTCTTGCCTAAGGATATCTTCCTGATATTTAAAATAATTTTTAATAAAGATGTTCAGATCCTGCTTGTTTGCTTTATGAATAGTAAAATCAAACACTAGCCACATGTCGGCTTCTCTTTTATTTATATTACCTATCCGCCACAAATCATTTCCTGCATCTGTTTTGTTTTCTTGAACTTCTAAATAATCCGGATACCTGAACTCAAACCCATACTCCTCATTGCGGTAGGTTTGCCAGTTGGCAAACGGGTCTTGAGTTTTTTGCTCGGCTCTTTTTTGCTGAAGCTCTTGGATTTGTTTCTGACCGTCTTCGGCTATTTTCTTGGCTTCATTAAAATTACTCCAAGCCAGATATGTAGCGTAACCATAAACAACCGCACCGGTTATAACCAAAGCCCCAATCAAAGCCAAAAAGTTAGGAGTAAAGTTTGCTTTGATTAATCCTTTAAGCGATATTACCGATTGAGAAGTTTCTGATTGAATTTGAGTAAGATCGTTTGGTTCATTATCCATGTTTAATCCTAATTATAACATAAGTTAAGTCACCATACCACACACCCTTAATCTTCTTTCAACACCCATATTAGGTAAATTCATCATATGATGAATTTACCTAATTTAAACAACTCAATAAAAAACAAGAGTGGGTTAGACTAATATAATGCCGTTTCTTTTCTCAAAATCATAACGTAATTGTTCCTCCCCTGAAATCTCATGGCAAGTTATTTGGTGAATATATCTTTCAACTTCAAAAGCTTTGCCTACAACAGCGATTTCATTTTTACATTCAAAGGGGTAAGCCCAGACACTTCGCTGAAACATAACAAAACCAAGTTCTTTTAATTTTCCAAGTAAAGCGGCTCTTGCTTTATATTTCTTAGCTGGAATATCAAAAATAACCAATCGCCAATTTTTATCCCACTGCTTCGGAGTTTCAACGGAAAGATTATCTAGGTTATATTTACGGGTATACTTTCGACCAGCCTTTGTCGTTGTAATAATATACATACCATCCGAACTAGGTTCTATATTAATAAACCCTTTGCGTCTAAGGTGATATAAGCTGCTTCTAAATTGCTTCCATTTTCTTCTCTTTAGTTCTTTTTGGATCGCACCAACAGCCCTAAGGCCAAAATAAGGATTAGTGGCCGCAACTAAAACTACGCCTCCGACCACAAGTGTTGTTAATAAAATTCTTGAAAAAGGTTTATCCATAATTATTTCTTATTACTATTAGGTAAATCTATCATATGATAGATTTACCTAATAGTAAATTGTGTATACACATATCGCTTACTATAATTCTACGTAAGCATTGAGCCAATAAAAAGAGGGCTATTTGCCCACTAGGTTAAATGCTTAAGCATAACCGCACACTTCATGTATCTTTTAGTCGTAAACATCCAGTAGTTTTTTATGTTTTCGGGAAGATTTTTTCTAGGACAAGTTAGGAAACCCCTTCTTTTATAAAAATTAAACCAGTAATACATTGTAACAAAAGCCACTGTTTTGACGCCTCTTTCTTTGGCGACCTTTGTCCTGTGCTCTATTAACGCAGAACCAATACCCTGGTGACGAAATTCTTTTTTAACTACAATGGGGGTCAAAATTGCTACGTCGCGGCCATGAAAATCCAATCCGGCGCAGGCAATAACTCTTCCTCCGCTCTTTACGACCCAGAAATTTCTGATTGGTTCCCGCCTGTCGAGAGTCCCCATATTGGCTTCCCGTATCAAGCCAGTCATATCTTTCCTGTGTTTTTCATTTGCCTTTATTATTCTTGCCGTTGTCATAGTTAATACCTCTTGGTATTATTAAAGAACATACTAAATACTAACTTAAAATGAGCAAAGATCAAGAAATTAGAATTTTCTCGGGTATTCGGCCGAGTGGCAAATTACACTTAGGTAATTATCTGGGAGCGATAAAAAATTGGCTTGCCCTGAGCGAAGCCGAAGGGATAGACCAGGCAATTTTTGCTGTGGTTGATTATCACGGCATAACTACACCCTATGATCCCAAGACTTATCAGAAACAAATAATGGATGTGATTTTAGATTATCTCGCTGCCGGAGTTGATCCTGAAAAAGCGCTTCTTATACGCCAATCTAAAGTCCAGCAACACACAGAACTGGCTTGGATTTTTAGTACGATTACTCCGGTTGGTTGGCTTGAGCGTTTACCAAACTATAGAGAAAAAGTGAAAGAAGTTAAAAATATTGCCACGCCAGGATTAGGTGTTTACCACACTTCTGCTGAAAATTCTAGAAAAATAGAAGTATCGCATAGTTATGAGCACAATCTATCTCTTCTTGCCTACCCAGTTTTAATGGCTGCTGATATTTTGCTATATAAATCAAACCTTGTTCCTGTTGGAGAAGACCAGTTGGCTCATCTAAACATAACTAATGAGATTGGAAATAAATTTAATCATCTTTTCGGTGAAGTTTTCCCAAACGTAAAAGCTCACATAGCTCAAGGAGCGCGGATTATGTCCCTTCAAGATCCGACAAAAAAAATGTCCAAGACGGGAGACGAAGGTATTGCCTTATCTGATGGCCCAGATACAATCATGGAAAAAATTAAAAAAGCCACGACTGATTCGGAAAAAGAAATTATTTTTAATGAAGAGAGTAAACCTGGCATTTCTAATCTGCTCACAATTTATTCTCTCCTTTCTGGAAAAGAAATAAAATCAATTGAAAAAGACTATAACAGTAAAACTTATGTTCATTTCAAAAACGACCTAGCCGAAGTGGTGATTAGTTTCCTCAAACCATTCCAGGAAAAAAGAAAAGGTTTTGAAAAAGATGTGGAACAAGTTGAAGCCATACTTGAAAACTCCGAAGAAAAAGCCATTAATATCGCCGCCAAAACAATGAAAGAGGTTAAAGAAAAGATGGGCTTGCTTTGAGCTAGCCGAAGAATTTATTCTAGCAGATATTTAATTAACTTCTTGGTATCATCTGGCTCCTTAACCTCAAAACACAAAACTCCGGTTTTGAGAGTCGGCTCGTCATTGCCTTCATGAGTAAAATCATCCCCAACAAAAAGCATATTTTGAATAGGTGTGTTTAAATATTTCTCTATCTGTTTGATACCGTAACCCTTATCAATTCCTTTGCGTGTCACATCTATTGAAGTAAGGCCGGCTAACTTAACCTCCATATCCAACAGATGTTTCTGAAGAACTTCTTCTATTTTTAACCTTGTGTCAGAATGATTTTTATTCCATTTTTCTTTTAGCTCAAGTGGGGCTTCCTGGCCAAAAACTGAAAAAGTTACCTGGCTTCCCCTGTCTTCAATTAACTCGCCGTATATTTTTTCCGGGTGTTTATAATTAAGCTCTTGAAAAGTTTTCTCAAAAGCGGCCAGTATTTTTTCTTTTTCTTCTTTTGAAAAATACTGACTATAAACTTCGGACCAATTACTGCCCTCGTATTTATAAAACGAAGTTGCTGTCATGGGAAACAGATAAAGATTAGCCAGAAGTTCTTTGGTTACTAACAATTTAGACAAAAGTTGACGCTGAAATAATTCATATTTTCCTCCACCAATCACAGCTATCTTTTTTGTTTGAAGCAACTGGCCCAAAAGTAAACCCGTTTCTTGATCTACTGGCGATTTGCTTTCAGTCAGAGTTCCATCCAAATCAAAAACAACCAGCTTCTTATCTTTTGGAACATCATCTAAACTGTTTAAGGGTTTGTTGGTTTTCATTGAAAATTGTTTTATTATATATTATACTATTTTCCAGTACATAATTAAAGCTGGATAAACTGTGGCCAACTCAGAAAAGAAATTAAGTTTGGGAATATTTGGCACAGCAAAAAATGGCCAGAATAAATACTTAATGGTTAAACATGCTTACGGACTTAAAAAATGGTCATTGCCAGGGGGAGGTTTTGAACAGGGAGAATTTTTCAGCGATGCCTGTGTCAGAGAAACTCTTGAAGAAACTGGCTTGGCGGTTGTAGTAAAACACCTCATCGGCCAATTTACTCTCGTAAAATCAAAAGGTGGACTTATACTTTATGAGACAACCGTAGTTGGTGGTGAAATAAATCCAGCCAATCCTTCAGAAATATCTGAATGTGAATTTTTAAGCAAAAACACCATAAGGGAATTGTGGGAAAAAGACCTTGTTTACGATGCCCAGTATAGCTTAATACTTTGGTCAGAAACACCACCGCGCCCCGATGGTCTGCCCCATGAAGGTTGGCTCACTGTTCCGCCAACATTAAAATCCTAAGAGGAGTTGTAATCTCCTCTTTTTTATTTAATATTAATATATGCAAGCCGTAATTTTAGCTGCGGGACGAGGCACACGATTTGGGAAACTTACCGAAAAAACACCCAAATCTCTGATGCTGGTCCGCGATAAACCAATTTTAGAATACACCCTCTCTTCCCTGCCCTCACAGATTGATGAGGTTATTATTATTATCGGCCACCTCGGATATCAAATAAAAAATCGTTTTGGAAATAAATTTGGAAACAAAAAAATAAGATACCTGGATTTAAAAAACAAGCTCTTTGGCACAGCATTTTCTGTTTGGCAAGCCAAGTCAATACTGAAAGATAAATTCTTGGTTATTAATGGCGATGATTTATACGATAAAAAAGAATTCACTAAATTAATAAAACCTGATCTCGCTGTAGGATTAGCTAAATCCACTCCGCCAAGCCCCAAGTATTTAAACATAGAATTAGATAAAAACAAAAACATCATCGGAACAAAATATCCAACCGGTAAAGAAATGAAAACAGGCATTCTTATGGCCACCGGGGCTTACGCATTAAACAAATATATTTTTAAATACAGATTGATAAAAATATCCAGCGGAGAATACGGTTTGCCCCAAGTTGTTTTTAAAATGGCCCGAAACCAACCTGTCAAAGGAGTAATTATGCAAAACTGGATTCAAATCAACACACCTGAAGACATTAAAAATGCTATCGCCATCTTAGACAAACCTCGCTCAAGACGGTAGAAAATATTGAAATCAAATTTTAAGGCTAAATTTTTGAATTAAAAAAGCGGCCAATAATTATGCCGCTTTAACCCTACCTGATTCTAACTGTCATCTTGGGACCAAAAACTTCCTCACAGATATGTCTTTCCGTGCTTGTTCTTTCACGATGCCAATATTCCCATTCTTCGTTGTCCACCTCTCTCAACCTAATAACACTGGAAGACTTGGTTCCGTAGTTAAAACTAGGTTCATAGATACATGTTCCATGCGGATAGGGATTATGTATATCTAAAAGCTGGCTTAAAACTTCCAGGGTAGGTTCGCATCCACCCATTGAGTTTTTATGCCATACCTTAAATATATTCTTACAACGATCGGGTCCTAAATCATCGACTTCTGCAACCCCCACATTTGTTGCAAGCAATAACTGATCGCTTTTTAAAAAGCTATTAATAATTACACCATTACCCCTCAAAAGATACATCCTGTTTTTATCGGCAATAACTAAATTGAAGCCGTTAAAACGTTTTCCATCAAATAATCTAAAATCTTCGAAAGCCGACTTAGCTGTCCCATATTGCAAAGCTTGCATTATCAAATCTCCCCTACTTTCACGATCGGGTTTTGACTTTACATGAGATCGATTAGTTAAGGCAGCAAAAACACCCTGTTCATTAACACCAATCCAAGAGCCACCACGCTGTAAGTCTTTTGGAGCAAATATTCCTGCACCGCGGATACAAGGCAATTCAGATGGACGATCCAATAACTCATCCCGATTGGCAGCAACCACTACTGGAAATCCATCAAACAATCTATGGGCAACTATTAACGTACACATTTTTTCGCCTCCTCCACTATTTGGCCGATTTCAGCCATAGCACCAACACCCACATCTCCGCATTCAAGTGTTTTAACGACTGGGTCAATAATTACGAAATGAGGATACCAGCGTATAAGTACAGCAAGATGTTCCTTGGTCGCTGGATGATCCCACATGTGCGTGTTCATGGCTGGTGCAATAATAATTTTCTTATTACGATCCCAAGCTCGGACAATACTAGTCAAAAGATTATCAGTAATTCCGCTAGCTATTTTTGCCAAGGTATTTGCTGAAAGTGGAGCTGAAGTGGACCCCATTCTTAAGACACTAAGTTGATATGTGTTTTCATTGTAGCAAGATCGTATTTTTGGGCAAATGATGATGGCGGCA
>MGKE01000008.1 GCA_001794635.1 Candidatus Yanofskybacteria bacterium RIFCSPLOWO2_01_FULL_39_28
GCCATCATCATTTGCCCAAAAATACGATCTTGCTACAATGAAAACACATATCAACTTAGTGTCTTAAGAATGGGGTCCACTTCAAAGAGACTCCGAAAAGAAGGCCGAGAATTTGTCGTTACCGGCTGTCAAGCTGACGCAACTGAACTTAACAGACAGTTTTTCAATGAATTTTGCCAATCTCTCCAAAGATTCATTGACCTCAAAGGTTTTGGCGTTGATTGGGACAAAAGATGTGCAGAAACATTGTTGTCATTCATGACTTCTTTAGAAATTCACGCCAGATCATAAACCGACGCAAGTCGGTCTTTTTTTTGACAAAATCTGTTTTTTTGTTATTATATTGGCACTACCTTAACAACATGGGGCTTTGATGCAAAAAGTGACCTTGGATCAAATCCGCGGAATGTTTGTCGGTATTGCTATCGGAGATGCTTTGGGTATGCCGGTTGAAAATTTATCTGCTGAACAAATTAAAGCAAAATATGGACGGCTTACTGAATATGTCCGACCCGATGGCCACAAATGGTTTGATGGACGTGAAGCCGGAACTTGGACCGACGATACTCAGCTCACCCTTTTGGTTGCTGATTCTTTAATAGAACGAAAAGCTTTGGAAGTGTGGGACTTGGCCAACAGACATGTTGAATATTTTAAAAGAGAAGGAGATTTAGGATTTGGCCCAACAACCAGAGAGGCAATCAATAGACTCATTTCCGGAATTCATTGGGTAGAATCAGGTATAAGCAATAATCCCAAACATGGGCTGGGAAATGCTATGCCAATGAAAGTCGCTCCTCTGGGAGCATACTCTGTTTCGCCATTTTTCAGAAAATGGTCTTATTGCCACACGCTTTTTGAAAGCAACCTTCGAGACTTTACCCTGATGACTCATTACAGAAACATAGCCGTTGAATCAGCTTTTGCTCATGTAGCGGCCATTGAGTTCTGCCTGGAATGGAATGTCAGTAAAAGAAATATGGTTGATAATTTCATAACCGTTATAATTAACGCTTGTGAATCAGCGCCCAAAATTGAAGAAAGGTTCAAATCAGAAGATTCTCTGCTGAAACTGTTTAAATCATTTGTAAATCTGCCTTTTCAGGTGATGATAACTGATGACTTCATTGAAAGATTCGGAGGAGGAACAAGTTATGTTTATAACTCTCTCCCCTTCTCATATGGATTTTTCTTGAGAGATCCTTTTGAGATTGACACTCTTTATGACGTAATCAACGCTGGCGGTGATACCGATACCAACGGCTCAATTGTTGGCGGAATGTTGGGCGCCTTAAACGGTGTTTCTATCTTTCCGCAACACCTGATTGACAGTTTGTGGCAGAAGGAAAGAATTCTGGCAACGGCTGATAAGTTTTACGAAACATTTTTCCAGGAATCAGAATAATGTACAAAACCCAACTTGATTATATATTTTGTCCTTTCTGTGGAAGGTATTTGGAAGTAACCGTAGAAGAGGGGCAAGAATTAAAATACTGCTCTCAATGTAAATGGAAACACTATCTAAAACACGACATTGCTGTTGCCGGCATAGCCGTAAGATTCAATCCTCTACCTGAAACTTTGATGGTTTTAAGAAATAGAGAGCCAAATCCAGGTAAATGGTCATTCCCGGCTGGATTTGTAAACTTTGGGGAACGTCCCGATAATGCACTAATCAGAGAAGTCCGCGAAGAAACGGGTTTAACTGTAGTAAGAGCAAAGTTAATAAAAGAAGTGGTGTCAGATGATGACCCAAATAGAAGCCCCAAACAACAATCCAGATTTTATAAAATGGTCGTGACTGGGAAAGTAAAAAATCAAGACCAAGAAGAAAATTCTGAAATAAAATGGCATAGCTTAAGCCGACAGATTCCGGTTCCGGAAATTGCCTGGGGAAACCACGAACTATTATTTAGATATATGCAAGGAGACGTCTTATCTTTTATGGAATGGGCTGAATACTGGAAATCTGAAGTCCGCTAAATGCGGATTTTTTTATTATTACCACTGTGTCTTATAATTGTGCATATGCACAATTATAAGACAATTGACTACTTTGTTAAATTAATGTAGAATATGGAGAATGTTCGTTGTCAATTTGGAGGAATAGACATGCTCAATTTTGACCGCTATCATGCCACCATGGGCAATTTTTCTCTGACTGACCATGCCAAGCTTCCATCAGGTAAACTTCTAGCTGATGAAATGACAACTTTTTATGTTACTCAAAGAAAACTCAAGTTTGCCCCGTGTGTTGGCCACGATCGTCTCAAAGCTGCTCTTCGTGAAACAGAATTAGATGTTCCCCATCTTGATTTTTTAAGAAGAGACAAGGCAAATCTTTCTTTGCTAGCTGATAAACTGTCGTCGGCTTCAAAACATGATTTTGAGGTTAGGGCCGTAACACCTGGAACAATTATGTTCAGCGGTGAGCCAATTGCTGACATAACTGGCCCCTTCTGGTTCACCCAAATGCAAGAAGTTAAATTTGAACACGCTTTTGACGAACCGATGACAGTGGCCAGTAGAGCATTAAAAGTAAGGAGAGCCGCTGGCGACAAACATGTTTCCGGTTTTTCACTAAGAAGAGACGGGAGCGCGGAACGATCTCTTGAGGTAAATAAGTACGCTTACATCGGTGGGTTTGATGACACTTCTTTCATGGAAGCGGCTTACCAGCTTGGTATTAACCCTGTTGGAACAATCGCTCATTACTATATCCAGGCCTTTTTGGAATTTTTGTATGCCCTTCATCCGGAAAGAGATCCTCAAGGAAGAAAAAAGCATTTTGAGCAAATAGCTTTTGAGAAATGGTTGGATGCCAATCCCAACGGCACTACACTCCTTCTAGATACGTTACTGCTCAAACATGGCATAATCCACGCCATCCGAGCGGCTAAAAGTTCAGACGCCAGACGAAAAGCCCTAAAGTTTGTCCGGATTGATTCTGGGGATTTGCCTAAAAATACGCTTTGGATCAGGCGAATGCTTGACGCAAACAATATGAAAGATGTCGGGATTATGGTTACATCGGATCTTGATGATCAAAAAATTAGAGAAATTGTCCAGACATGCTGTGACGTGGATGGATTCGGTGTCGGAACTAAGTTAATCGCCGAAGTTGAATCAGTAGCCGGAGTTATTTTCAAAATGTGCAAAATCGGTAAACAAGCTACTATGAAACTGTCTGAAAACCCCGAGAAAGGAACTTTGCCTGGCAAAACACAGGTTTGGCGGTTTATTGATAATGAAGGATTCTACATAAAAGACGTTATAACAATGGATATGGAGGTGCCTTTAAAAGAAAATTACGCTTCAGTTGCCGCTCTGCTTAGACCCTTTTTCGGAAGAAACAACCCTGATCCGTGGGTTCCAAACATTCACGATCAGCGTCAATTTGTTATTGAACAAATGAAACACTTCCGAGACATAGAAAACTATCCCGTTGAACTAAGCTCTTCTCTTCAAATCTCCATCGCAAACCTGCGAAAACGCCTATTGGAAGATGAGATGGGTGAAGAAGATGTGGTAATGGTTGATTACCCTGAATAATATAGTAAACAAAAAGTCCCCAGAGGGGACTTTTAAATTTATTGAACCTTATCTTTGATTCCGTTTTTGCTTATTCTCAACCTACGGAACCGATAGAAAACAAGAAAAACATATTGCTTGTAATCCCTATGAATAGCCAAGCCAGTCAAAAGAAAACCTAATCCTGACCAAAACATTAACTTAGCATAAGCCATACTTATACTCATGTGGTATATATCAGCCACCGCCCAAAAAATATTCATTAACAACCAAGAATTTACGGCCATTACCGCCAAAACAGAACCGCTGTGTCTCTCTATGTAGAAAAATGTCATAAAGTTGAAAAAAATTGCCGGACAGATCAATACTCCTACCGCTATCGGCCATTGAAGCATCCAAGACCCATCAAGCAAAAACCAGGAGATAGTACCAAGTGTTTCAAACATCTCAAGCTTCTTATCTCTGGTCATAAATTACTCCGTCAAAGTGCTTAATATAGCATATCATAAAAATAAAAAAAATCAAGTTACAAAAATCGCCCGAAGGCGATTCAAATAACTAACTGAATTTTTGGATTCTGGGAAAGGCAGAGATAAATGGCAGCAGCAATACAATCAGCCAGGAATCCCCTGCCAACATCTTTATTGTGCATTTTGACACCGTGCTGGAAAGCCTCTTCAACCTTTTTCATAAATGTTCTTTTAGATGAATTCATTATAGATTCATGCATCATTTTGATCGTTGGAAATCCGTTAACAAATTCTCCGTTATGAGCAATTCCCGTAGGGGTCGTAGATGAAGCAAGATCAGCTGAATAATATTCGTGAACATTACCAACTTCCGAATGTTCAGGCACCGGTCGATCGTTATACCGGCACAATTTATGAGCAAATCTCTTCATTTCAATAAGTTGATCCACGTCATGTTTTTCCTTTTTCAATGAACTTTCAGTTTATTATACAATACATAACAGAATTGACAATACCTAGTTTTAGTGCTATTTTATATCCGTGTTCCTTGAATTATATTCGTAGCCAAATCTAAAGAAAGGGGTTGCTAATGCTGGCAACACTTGAACGTTGGCGAGATCTTTGCCACCATCTTGGCGCTAAAGATAATCCTGATACCGGAAAAACTATTTTCAACACTTTTGGTGAACTTGTAACCAAACATACTGAAAGTAACCGTCATTATAACAACATACAACACCTAGATGAAGGTTTAGTGCTTATAGACCAAGTAAAGCACTTGGCAGAAAAGCCGGACATTCTGGAAATGGCCTGGTGGTGGCATGATGAAACCTACAACATAAAAACGGAAACAAAGCTAAACGAATTAAGAAGCGCGACAAATGCTTTCATAGCTCTAATAGAATTAGGCGTACCTGATCAAGTTTGTGTCACAATAATGGCACGAATTATGCCAACATTACACAGTTATATTCCTACTGATTTTGACGATAAGCTTATGGTTGATATTGATTTGGTGCATTTAGCTGCTCCGTGGGAAAGTTTTTGTTTAAACGCAGAAAACTTAAGAAAAGAATATGACACTACTGTTGAAAAATTCCGAATTAGACAAGCTGAATTTTTACACAATTTTACCAAAAACCGAAAATACGTTTTCTTAACCGAATCATTCAGAGTTAAATACGAAAAACAGGCCAGAGAAAACATCAGAAGAGTCCTTGAGTTTAATCAAGGAACCCCCTAATTTAGGGGTCAATCCGCACCGAGCGGATTTTTTAATACTTGACTTCTAAAATCTAGGTGATATAGTGTAAATATAACACTAAGTTCTTTGAAATAAGGAGGCTTTGTGAACAAGCTGGTTCTGCCTGGCGATATTCTACGGGCTAGGGACGCAATTGCTGCCATACCCAAAGTTGACTTAGGTCCACCGATTGAGGTCCCGCCAATTCCGGAAGAAGCCAAACCAAATGGTATAACCGACGAAGAAAAACAATGGCTTACTCGTGAAATCAACCGCTATGTAAAAGAAAGAAATGCGCTCGTTTTATCCCATAACTACGAAATTCCTGATATACAAGATGTTGCCAAATATAAGGGTGATTCTATTTTTTTGGCTCAAAAGGGCAGTGAATCTGACGCTGATGTTATAGTTGAAGCGGCCGTTCTGTTTATGCCCCAGATCTTGGCCGTAATGAAAAAACCTCATCAGATTATACTTGCGCCCAGTCTCAATGCTCTTTGTTCGCTGGCCGCTCACGCTGATCCGAACAAAATAATGGACTGGAAAAAAGATAATCCGACAGGAATAGTAATAAGTTATGTAAATACCTACATAGAAGTAAAGGCGCTGAGCAATTACTGCTGTGGCTCGGCTAATGCCGCCAAAGTTATTGAACATGTTGCTAAAACTTATCCAGATTCTCCCCTGCTTTTCTTGCCAGATGTTCATCTGGGATTCTTTGCCGCAAAAACTCTTGAAGAAATGGGTCAGTCAATTGACCGGCTCTGGTTGATGATGGGCGCTTGTCATGTCCACAATGACATCCGTCCTTATCATGTAGACAACGCCAGAAAACAACATCCCAACGCCGCCATTGCCGTCCATCCTGAATGCGGCTGCACCTCAAGCTGTATGCGCCAAGTCCAAACTGGAGAAATACCGCTAAAGTTGGTTGGATTCCGTTCAACATCAGGCATGTTCAAATATGCTGAAGAAATCCCGCAAAAAGAAATAATCATAGCCACCGAAGTTGGCAATATATACCCCCTATCCAAAGCCGTTCCCAGCAAGACATTTATCCCAGCCAATCCGGACGCAGTCTGTGCCTATATGAAACAAAACACTCTCCGCAATCTTTATGAATCTCTGCGTGACATGAAATACGAAATAACGGTTGACCCAGAATTGGCTAAACAAGCTAGGGTACCGATTGAAAGAATGCTGAGAATTGTATAAGCTAAATTCGCCAGACTAAAGGAAAATCAAAATGCCGCATACCCATCCCAGGATTTGCTGGACTACATCAGTTTATATTGTATATAAAAATAAGATACTTTTGGTTCTTCATAAAAAATTAAAAAGCTGGCTCCCCGTCGGCGGACACATTGAACTGGAAGAAGATACGGCTGAAGCGCTAGAACATGAGGTCAGAGAGGAATGCGGCCTGGATATAACCTTGCTTAGCCCGCCATTACCCAATGTACCCGAAGCAACTGACATAAAGTTTCTCCCTATACCAAACGGCTTTGATATTCATGGAATAGGTAATGGCCGAAAACACCAAAATCTTGTTTATTTTGCAATCAGTTCAAACAATCAGGCCGTCTTAGCTCCGCTTGAGCATGATGGTTTGCGCTGGTTCACTGAAAAAGAATTAGATGATCCGTCTTGGGAAATCTGGCCCAGCGTCAAATTTTACGCCAAAGAAGCCCTTCGACAGATTCAACAAGCTCAGGATAAAAAATCCTGAGTTTTTTATTTCAAGAGCTTAAGCATTTCTTGCCAACTTCTGGTATTTATAATATCAGTCTTAGTTGCCCAACCGCGGCGGGCTTGGGCGATGCCGTATTCAAGGTATTGTAAATGATAAATGTGGTGAGCGTCGGAATCAATGGCGAATTTGACGCCCATTTCTACGCCTTTACGGATATATTCGTCTTTGAGATCCAAACGATCAGGAAAAGCGTCAATTTCCATGACAGTTTTGGTTCTTTTGGCGGCTTTTAATAATTCCTCGACATTGACCGGATAAGCAGGCCGTTTATTGATTATCCGACCAGTAGGGTGAAAAATTATGTCTACATTGGGATTTTCCACCGCTCGAATTATGCGGTTAGTCATATCCCCTTCCGACATATTAAAATTCTGATGAACCGCCGCTCCAACAACATCAAGTTTAGCTAAGATCTCGTCATCAATATCCAGCGTGCCATCTTTCATGATGTTAACTTCGGCACCTTTAAGAACCTTGAACTTTGAACTTTTAAACTCGCGATTGACTTCGTCAATCGCCGCCATTTGTTTTAACAACCGCTTCTCGTCACTTCCACCGGTCATAGCCAAAGATTTAGTATGGTCAGTAATACATATATATTCCAGTCCCATCTTTTGAGCCGCCCCGGCCATTTCTTTAATGGAATGTTTACCGTCAGTCCAATCTGTTTGGACTTGTAAGTCGCCTTTTAAGTCTTCGTAGCCGACCAATTTCGGCAGTTTACCTTCAAGAGCCGCTTTAATTTCACCGGAGTCGTTGCGAATTTCCGGAGGTATCCAATCCATACCGAGTTTTTGATAAACTTCTTCCTCTGTTTTTGAGGCCAGCAACTGTTTATTTTTCCAAAGGCCATAATCGTTCAAAAGCCATCCCTTTTTTTCCGCTATAGCGCGAATAGCGATGTTGTGATGTTTGTTTCCAGTCCAAGCAATCATAGCCGCGCCGAATGATTTGGGCGAAACAACTGATATGTCAGCGTCCATATCTATATCTAAGCGCACTAATGCCCGGTACTCTCCTTTAGTATAAACGTGTTTTATTTCAGGAAATTTTAAAAATTTATTAATAATCTCCGTAGGATTATCTGAAAACGCTATGAAATCAAGATCACCAATCGTTTCTTGCCTGCGACGCAAAGAACCGCCAAATTCAGCCAATTCTACTCCTGGTAAAGATCTGATTTTTTCAAGTAAGGTTTTGGCTATTGGCACAGCATAGCCCAGAATTAGCCTTCCGCCTGAACTTTTAACAAATTCTATGCCTTTCAGGATTTTTTGCTCGGTTTTTTCACCAAGACCCTTTATCTTTCTTATTTTCCCGGCTTTGGCCGCTTCTTCAAGCTTTTCAAGATTTTTTATCTTTAGCTTTTTATAGAGGAGGAGTATCGTTTTCGGCCCGACCCCCTCAACTGAACGTAAGCACTCAATATCAACCGGCAATTCTTTTTTTAACTTTTCATAATTTTTAATATGGCCGGTTTTGATATACTCTTCAATATGTTCGGCGATACTGGCACCGACTCCGGGAATATTTTCAAGAGCTTTCAAGTCCCCATTTTTATAAATATCTTTGACGTCTTCTTCCAAATTTTCCAAAACCTCTGACACTTTCTCATAAGCTTGGGGCTTGAAAGCCACTCCTTTTATTTCAAGAAATACCGCCATTTCGCGGAAAATTTTAGATAATACTTGATTTAACATTGGGGACTATGCTTTATCCGGTTGAGGTTTAACCTGACCCTGGTCGACTTTGGCTTTTAGATCTTTGTATATTTTAATTTGTTGTAAAATTCCGAAAACAGCTAAAATTCCAGCTGCAATAAAAACTGCTTTAAAACCTAGCCGATTGGCTAAAACTCCACCAATTGCTGCTGAACCAGCAGTGGCTATCCCGATCGTAATTGATTCAAACGACCACTCTATATTCTCATGACGCTTATCTAGGTGTCTTGAAAAAATGGCATACCAAGGCGGCACCAAAAAAGCCAGACCAATACCGTAAATTGCCTGAATCATGTACAGGTGAGATATCTTGCTGGCAAAAAGGTAAAGGAATGGGGCAATAGCTATAAGAAAACCTCCAAGAACCATGGAATAAAAATCATCATACTCGCCGTGATTTCTATCAAGATACTTGGCAATCGGCAGTTGCAACACCACTTTGAACAATTGGGTAATGCCGGCAGCAAAACCAATTACCTCTATTGACCCGCCTTCAATTTGCTTAGTTACAAAAATTGCAAATATCGGACCATAAAGACCCAGTCCGGAGTTAAGATAAAAATCTGAAATAATCATTGTCCGAATAACATGATTGATACGCATAGGCAAAGTAACTAGTGGTTAGTATCTAGTGATTAGTTTAGCAGATTTAATTAAAAAATAAAATCAACTTTAACAAGTTGATTTTATTTTACTAGTCACTAAACACTAACGACTAATCACTTCTTATAAATGGGGGAAGCCGTAACCCGAATTATCATCTTCTCCTACCGGAGGAATTAAGTCGCCTGAAAATGTTTTAAGTAAGTTGCGAGTAGCCGAATCCGGGTCCTCGGCATCTTTCTGCCATAATTTTGCCGCAAGTCCTGTGATATGAGGCGTGGCCATGGAAGTGCCTGATAAAATCACATAGCCGCCATCTTTCCAAGTTGATTCAACAATAACTCCTGGGGCGGCAAACTCTATATCGCCCTGCTCAATAACATTAGCGGTGGTTGTGGAGTTAACACCGCGTGAACTCCAGTCAGCTATATCAAAATTAATATCAAAAGCTCCTACGGCAACGGCATCTGGATTAGCACCAGGATAATCAATACTGCCGGCATCGGGTCCGTCATTACCGGCAGCGGCAATTATTAGAACGTTTTTACTAACAGCATAAGAAATAGAGTCTTTAATGAGGGAGCTTTCCGTATCACTTCCCAAGCTTAAATTAATAATATTAGCGCCCTGGTCAGCAGCAGTCTTAATAGCAGTAGCTATATCATCAGACCAACAAGAACCATTCGCGCCGCAAACCTTATATGAAAAAAGGTTAGATTCCGGAGCAACACCGTATATACCCTTATTGTCAGAACCGCCATCTGCAAGAATAATACCGGAAACATGAGTTCCGTGACCGTTTTTGTCTTCACATTTACCGTCAACAACCGGCTGTTTAGCTGCGGTAAAATCTTTACATTGGCTTATTCTTCTTTTAAGGTCAGTATGATCTGCAAACACGCCCGTATCCAAAACAGCAATATTGACATCTTTTCCGCCTGAAGTTATGGAAACAAGAGGATTGTTTCCATAAATAGCTTCTATGCCCCAGGGTAACTGGTCAGAAGGAAGAAGACGGGTTTGAGGAGTTGTCGGTTTAGAAGGTTTTGCCTCGGTTTCACTGTTTTTATCTTTTTCCTGATCATTAGAAACAGCACTAATAGAATCAGCGTTTTCTGCCAAAATAAAAATCTTTTGAACCGGTACCGCATCTACACCAAACACCTTAACAACTCTGAGCTGCCATTCGGTCAGATCAGAAGTAAACCCATCCTTAAACTCGTGCCTGACACCAAACGATTTCTTCCAAAAACCAGAGTTTGACTTGACCAAATAGCGAGTATCATCAGTAGCTCCTTGAGCAACGCTAGAAAACCCGAAAACAAGGGAAAAGATAAGAAAATAAGCTATTTTTTTGATGTTCATATATTATCATTTAAATATAACATATCCAGCTAAAATTATCAAAAATTATCCACATCACTTTTATCGTTGCCGTTAAGCACTTTATCCAGCCCGTTTTTAATCTTTTCGCTAAGGTATCTGATCCTTTCATGCATTAAAATAGATTGAACAAAAGCCGATTTAATAGCCAGTTTAAGTATATAAATTAAAACAATCGCCCCACCCAAGAAAATTATAAAATATGTAAAATTTCTTAAATAAATTATGAAAAATTTGTAACTCTGACCGAAGAAATAGCCAATAAATAAAGTCATCGCCACCCAACCAATTGAACCAATAAAGTTGTACAGAGTAAATCTTTTAAGATTATACTTCAATGAGCCGGCTATAATCAGAGCGGCGATAGTCAAAGAAAAAGTGAATTTGGTTATAATTATTGCTTTGCCGCTGTGGATTTCAAAATAATGCTGAACGGTGTTTATTATCTTCTCGCTTTTTGGGTCTTTCCTGCCCCATTTATCTATTGGTTTGGCCCCACCAAAATATCCAACTAAATACCAAAGATAACCATTAACCGTATACCCCAGAGTAAAGACTAAAAAAGTAGGCAATAATGGAATTGAATTAGTAGAAACCAAAAAACCTCCTAGAACCATCGTGTTCAGCCCCTCAATCATCGCCCCGAGAAACAAAAAAATATACTTATGTTCAAGAATTAAGGGAAAGTGCAGCTGAAGAAAATTTAGGAATTGTTCCAATTCTTCCTACCAATTACGAATCAAAACGAATTTACAAATCTACAAATTCTTTAATCTTTATCCGTAGATTCGTATATTTGTGACTATTCGTAATTAGTGGTTAAACTGTCTTAGGGTTTCAAAATCCTTTTTAAGATCTTCCTTCATATTTCCATTATACACCGCCACGGCCGGATGGTATAAGGGAATGATTTTAACGGCACCATAATTAATTTGGGCTTCCAAAATTTTACCATGCATCTGGCTGATTGATTCAAGCTGGCTACCCAAGCCGAATTTATTAATTATATAAACCATGGAGAATCTGCCAAGGGTAGCAATGACTTGCGGCTGGATTATTTCTATCTGACGATCAAGGTAAGAAGAGTAGGACTCAATTTCATGAGGCAAAGGATCGCGGTTCATTGGCGGCCGGTCTTTAACGATGTTGGTAATATAAACATCATTTCTTGGAATATTAATTGAGTTTAAAAGTTCGTCAAGAATCCTACCCGATGCCCCGCAGAAAGGCCTTCCAGTTTCGGCCTCATTTTTACCAGGCGCTTCACCGATAAACATAATTTTAGCATAATGACTGCCTTCGCCTATCACTGGAAAAACTTTATTTTGAACCCTTTCGGCATAAAGAGGCAAGTCTTTACCATGAATTATTTCATCTTTGATTTTGCGAAGAAGTTCGGTGCGGTTATTTTGAGTATCCATAATCTATTTCATACTAATACTTATTTTGGCAAAATAAAACCTGCCCAGAGTTGGGCAGGCCGGAAGTTTTAGTATTCTCGCTCTTCGCCAAAAATCATAAATGAAGGAGTGTCTTGATGACGCTTTTTTGTTTGAGAATCACTATTCTCTTTTTTTTCTTCGCAATCCCTGCATCTAGCGGCAAAAGGAAGAGCTGCTAAACGTTTAATGCTAATATTGTGTCCACAATCTAAACAAATACCATATATTCCCTCATCAAAACGCCGGATTGCTTCGTTGAATCTTTTCAATGTTTCACTATTAAGTCTAGCCAGAGAATCTTCCACACAATCACGATTCTGTTGATCGGCTTGATCAGCCGAGTCACCTAAAACTCGCTTAATTTCGTTATCAGTTCCAGAAGCAATAACTGCTTTGGTTTTAATGCTTAGTTTAGTTTCCAAAGCATCTCGCTTTTCAACAAGTATACGGCGGACATCTTTTCTGTTTCGCTCGGCCACTTTGGTCTCCCTTACCGTAAAAGGACTGACTTAATTTATAGCATTTGTAATGAAGAATGTCCACCCCGCACCTTGAAGTTGAAGATTGTCATAAAATAGGCAATTGCTTATTTTATGACAATGGAAAATTGTAAATTTAAAGGGGCGACACTTTGTCGCCCCTCACTTCACCGATTCTTCTTCCGCCCGTGGTAACAGCGGCCTCGGGCAGTGCATGCGCCTGTGCGCGTATGCTTCACGCGGCCCTTGATTTGGGCCTTGTCCACGGTCTCGAATTTGACCGCATAGGCTCTCTTTTTGGCCATGATGTACCTCTTATTTAAATTATATCACTATTTGAGATAAAAGTCAATATGCCGAGAGATCCCCACAAAACCAGACTTCCCTGCTGGATAGTTAAGAAAAGATGGTCAAAAAACCCAATAAAAAGCAGAGAACAGAAGAAAACTAGAAAAGATAACTGATACGGTCTTTGTAAATTAGTTTTTAAAATAAAATCTTTAATAATATAAATTAAAAAAACAACGAAAGATAAAATGCCCAAAACCCCAGTTTCAGAATAAACAAGCAGATAGATATTATGCACCGGCTGATAAGTATAATTAGGCAAGTTGGATTTATTTTCAGCCAACCAGCCGACGAAATTACCGATTCCAACGCCAAACAAATTAAATCCTATTTTTAAAGATTCCTTGGCATAAAACGTCCTCAATTCAATCGCTTGGTCTTCGCCACTAATCGTAAGCCGAACTTTAATTTCATTAAAGTAAAAAGAACTGAAAATAACCAAGACACAAAAACTGACCAACAAAATAGCTTTAATTCTTTTACGACCATCTTTAGTGCCAAAACTTAAACGATAGTTACGGCGAAGCCGAATTATAATCACTCTAAGACAAAAAGATGCAAACCAAACAAAGATAATCGTTCTGGAAAACGTAGTAAGAAAGGCAAGGAGTAAAACACCGTAAAAAACCAGTGTGACCTTGTCCCGTAAAGGGACGTGGTCCCAACGGGACTTTACGTCCCAACTATCGGCTAGAGGTTGATGTTCTGAGTGAAGGCGGGAATATAAATAAATAAAGTAAAAAGAAAAGAGAGCTAGAAAAAGATAAACAGCCAAAACATTGGGATGAGGAGTTGTGCCATAAACACGAATAACCTTTTCTCCTGTCGGAAGATAAAATGAAGCGATTCCCGACAAATCAGAATTAATAATACTTTCGCCGAGAAATCTTAAACCAGTGCTTGATTGTTTAAAAAATTGGATAATTGCTATGACTGATTGGAAAATTCCTCCGACAAAAATAGCCAAAAAAGAATTGTAAAGGCCAAACTTTTTTAAAGCATAATTTACTAGATACCAATAAAAAACCGAAAATTCTAACAACTTTAGCCATTGAAACCAACTGACTATCGGATTAGTTGAGTTTGTGATTGAAATAGCAGAAACAGCAAGAAAAATAATTAAAAAATACTCATAAACTTTAAAATTTTGAATTGCACTTTTTATTTTTAACTTTTTACTTTTAACTTTAGGTGTCGTGGATAGAAAACTATTATATAGCCAAAACAAGAAAAGTATAAAAAACAAAACATCCGTAAAATATATGGACACCGACGTCCACTCATTGAACCGCCAGCCTTCATACCACAAAATTTTCCTAGTTTGGAAAGGAATTGAGAAAAGTAATAAATAAAAAAGATATTTTTCTAGTTTTTTGAACATTGTTCGCTTTCGGGACTAGCCATCTTCAGCACGCCTCCGGCCAGCCAGCGCTGGCCTCAGCTATTATCGCCCTCGCTTTTCCGCCTAAGAAGGCGGAACCATGCAAAGCTTCGGGTCTCAAATGCTTTAGATGGCCAGTCCCTACGCTTATAACTTTTATAAAATTAAATAGTCGGCTACGCTCAATGCTTTAAATATATACTTTTTTTATTGAACCAGAAAGTGGATTTTTGAAATTAAAAAGCCCCGCACCAGAGGTCGCTATGCGCGACTTGGTGCGGGGACTTAACTGACTTACTTCTTCGGGATCTGTTTCTCAAGCTCCCGAAGTTGTTCTGGTGTCAGATTCTTTATCCGCTCTGTGATTGTCCGGGCATCCTCGGTTGCTTCTCGACTGCCACGAGCCTTCTCGTCAGCAGTACGGGCTTCGGTCTGGATCGGACTTTCAGACAGCTTGATTGCTAGATTGTCGAAGCTGTGCATCGGGATGACGTCCCGATCAGAGACGTATATCTCGATTCTCACCAGGTGGCCCTCTCTGGTGACCGGCAGTTCCGGCGAATGACCGGCACCTGCGGTAAACAGATGGGGAATGTCCTTCAGATAGAGGTAGTACACCGTACCTTGCGTTGGAGTGACTTCACTCCCCACAAGAGACACAATGCCTTCAACGACCTGTAGGTTTCGGTTGCCTTCGACTGTTGCCCGACGTCCGGTTTCAGTCAGAAGTTTTTCGTAGTTCCTAACTGTTTCTTGAGCGCTTCGTCCGCTTGCAACGGTCTGAATGTCGTTGATCGAAACCATGGCCACTCCTTGGAAAGCATGGCTTTCGTTCAGGAGCGGAACCACGGCTGTCGGCAGGCCATTGACGTTGTACAACTGAACCGCTGCACCGTGCAGATGCTTGAACTGGATGTCCTGATTCTTATTGACTGCATCCAACACAGCTGACGTTGTACCGCCTCCCGGCATTTGGTATCTGATGGTCTTGCCTGTCCGAGAGTTGGTATAGACGAGAGCAACCAGTGAGTCGTCACTGGAATTTGTCGAGGTAATGTCAGTCACCCATTCCGGCTGATCGCCGTTGCCATAGATGAGCAAAGCGCCGTCTCTGTCAGACATGGTAAGGCCTTTCTTGCCCCACCAGCTGTTGAGCCATCCACTCGAGTACGAACCTTGCCAATTCAGGTAGTTGACGATGAAGTCGTCGGAGACGACCCGGTCAACCCAGCTGGGTACTTTGCTCAGTTCGTGGAATGTGTTGTTGCCCGAGAACGGATCAACAACCACTACTCCAAGAACTTTTGCACCCGACCAGCCGAGAGTCGGCTTGAAGGCAGTGATAACCCACCACGGGTTTCCTTCGTCGTCGATCTCAAGCGATGTTTCAGTTAGGCCAGTGCCGAGATAACCGTTGTTTCGTAGATAACGCTCCAGATTGTCACCAAAGAAAGCGCCGGGCGTATAACGCATACGCTTTCCTTCGGGGAACTGGACAAGCTCGGCCTGTCGGTGAGGATCTTCTCCTGACACCTTGACGTAGCCGGGAGTGCCGTTGGTGTTCAACCAGACACTGAAACCGGCGAAGTCCAACGGTGCCACGAAAGTCAGCTCGCCTTTGATCATCTGCACGGTCATCGTCCCAAGTTCGAACTGGCTTCCAATGGCGCCGGCGGTACCAAGCACCTTCTGGGCTTGATACGAGGCGTTCTCGTTGCTTGCCATTCTCATGTGAGCCGGATCTTTCGGCTGAATGTCCTGAGTCCAAACCCGCTCTTCAATATCACCCAAGTGGTTGATGACTGAAGCATAGGTATTCGCTCGAAGCATTGCCGAATTGAAGAAGGCAACTCCGATGTAGATCACGACTGCACCGACAGGAAACACCCACAACAACGGGGTGCCGTCGTCGTCAGCAACAGCAATAATCGCCGCAACCACCCACCAGATCATGGTCATGAATCCCACGAGTCCGAAGAGCGGATAAACGGTCGTTGCCACAGCGACGTAGAAAATTGCCCAACCAAGAACGAAGGTCACGACGCCTTGCACGACAGCAGCAATCGGCCTTTTCACCAACATGAGCGGGAGAGCGCCAACAACCGCACTGATCAAAGCCGCAAATAGATAATACATCTCTTTTCTCCTTGCTATTTGAGGCATAGCTGCCGTCCGGGTTGTCGACGAACTGTCTCAACTGATGCCTATATTTTAACATAATCTGCGTATTTTTGTCAATGGTTTGACTGAATTAAATCTTTATTTAATAATCTAGACCAGTATCTTGAAGTTTGAGAAGGATAAATTGTGAATGGAGCAATGATTTTGCAAGCGGCTATTGCTGGACTATTTTTCAGTGTTTGGCCTCTTTTGATGAACAGAAGCGGGCTTCCAGGTATGCACGCAGCTTTTATTTTTGTATTGATCCAGCTTCTAATTATTACTCCACTAGTAATAAGCGGTCTTGATTCAAACATGTTTAACCGCTGGTCTGTTGCCGCAAGCATCTTTGCATCTATTGGATTATTAATATTTACCAACGGACTTGAAAAAATATCCCCTAAAGAAGTAAGTAATTTTTTTGTTATAGTACTGGTAGTCCAAGTCTGCGTCCCGGCAATATACCAGGTCGTCCTTACCGGCATAACCCCGCAAAGAGCATTGGGTTTCGCCGCCGCCCTAATCGCCGCGATTTTGTTAAAGTAAATACATAAATATTGACTTTTAAATACCGTGGTGTTAATATAAACAAGTTCTGAGAGAGGACCTGACATTGAAAATACTCTTGAAAATACTGCTTCGGTTCTTTTTCATTTTTGCCATGTTTTTATTTATTGGATGTGAGGAGTCTCAGGCAGCAAAAGAAATAAGACTAAGACAAACAGCCGAAAGAGTTACACAACAAAAGGTCAGAGTTGCCGAAGAAATAGTTTCAAATATAAACTACTTCATGGACCCGAGAACAAAACTTTGTTTTGCTTATTACCGGGAAAATTATTCTAAGGGTGGACCAGCTCTTGCCACCGTCCCCTGTGAAGCGATCCAGCCTAACTTGCTTGGCACAGCCCCTATTTCTGAGTAAGTGTATCTTGCCCGTCAGTAAAATCTGACGGGTTTTTATTTTATAAAAACCAACTGATGGTTACGGTCGAGAAATCGAGCCCAGCCCTTGGCCATCTGAAGCAATTGAGACCCCGAGGTCGCTGGATGATATAATATTGGCCGTTTTAGGCCAAATCAGCCAGCGACCAGAGGGGCGAACTTAGCTGAGGCGACGAGGCAGCTCCGGAGGAGTGCCGAGGAGCCGGAGGCGTGCTGAAGATGGCTTAGGGCTGGGCGAGATGGATGAAGAATTAGTAAGGTGAGAGCAATTTTTACCTCGTAAATAATGTATAACCAATACCGCCGGCAAAGATAAAAGCCAAGAGATATAACGTCCAAGCGGGAATTCGTAGACTATATTCCGGAACCCTGTCGCCATGTGATTTTGCTTTGATATACATGAATATAAGAATGAAGGCCTCAAGTCCAATCCCAACTGCTCCGGCCAAACTAATAACGTCAATAAAATTCCTTAATCCTCCCAAAAACAAAACAAAAGGCGGAGTAACAACCAATAACCACGATATTTTTCTTCCAAACCCATAATCAAGCATGAAAACCTCAAGTAAAGCAGTGCTAAGCATAAGATACGAAGTACTGACAGCCATAATACCGAATAAAGAACCAAGAAATACTATTCGTCCGCCAATTTGGTCAATCAGGCCGCTAATAGCATCGGGAGTAGTTGAATCACCGGAAATCCCTAAAACGGTAAGCCCAAAAACAAAATACAAAATCGCAACTAATAATACTGAGGCAAAGATAGCTTTCTTAAAATAATTCTCACTACCAGTAAGGATCCGGCGTTGAATCGGTATCGCCGACAAACCGCCAAAAGCAAAAAGTAAAACTCCGTAAGGAAAGAACCAAAACTCAAGATTTACATACGAATAGTTTGAAAGATTAACATCCCCTATTCCAAAACCAAAGATAAGGCCGATAACGGCAATGAAAAGAAAAGAAAGCCCAAGTTCCACCCAAGCTACCGTTCTGATACCAAGCAAAACCAAAAAAGAAGCAATGCCAAAAAACCAGATACTAAAACTGCTGGGAGACAAATAAAAAACAGAGGATAAGACATTCGGTAAAAATTCACCGGCAATAATAATATAAGCAAGCAGGGCGGCATAAGTTGTCAGGAGCAAAGAAAAGAAAAGCAGTCGTTTCCAGAAATTGCCAAGATAAAGCTGGGTATAACCAACCATCTGATGGGGCTGATGAGTTCTCAGAATAACTTCGCCGTAAATAAAGTATAAAAACAAGGTAGCCAGTCCGGTACCAATCAAAAACAAAAAACCGATCCAGAAACCGGCTTTAGCAAAGGCGAACGGAATTCCAAAAACCCCGACCCCAACCATTGTTCCAATTAATACGGCCGTTGCCTGAAGGAATGGCTTATTTTTCAGAATCTGAATCAACATGATGAACACCCTCCTTTAATTCTCCGAAAATCCCTTCTCCTCTATATCGCATTTCTCTAGTCAAATATTTCTCAACCAACCAAAGTCCGCCTAAAACCAGATAAACAATCAGGGTTGTAATAATAGCGGCTGAATACATTCCTAAACCACTGGCAATACCGACTATTGCTACCGCCCAAAGACTGGCCGCAGTTGTAGTCCCTTCAATTTTGCTTTCCCTTCTCAAGATCGTGCCGGCGCCAATAAAACCAATGCCGACGATAATATTGGCGATAAGATGATAGTCAAAACCATATTCCCCGTTAACCGATGGATAATTCTCAAAAAGATATATGGAAATTACACTCGCCAATGCTGCGCCCAAGCAAACAAGAATATGAGTTCTCAAGCCAGCTACTTTTCCAGAACGCTCTCGCTCAAATCCAACAATCCCGCCAAGCAAAGTAGCTACTAGAAGCTTGTCTATGGTGTCAAAATCTAATTTAGACAAAATATCGGTCAGCCATTCCATAGACTTAAGATTAGAATATTTAAAAAAACAAAACAACTAAAATTGTGAACATTTCAATTACTACTTGAGAGCTATCTTGAGGACATCTTCCATTGTTTTAGCAAAATAGAACTTCATGTCTTTTTTAATTTCTTTGGGAATATCCTCCATGTCTTTTTTATTCTCTGCCGGAAGAATTACGACTTTAAGCCCGGCTCGGTGAGCGGCCAAAACTTTTTCTTTAACTCCGCCAATTCCCAACACCTTGCCGCGAAGCGTTACTTCTCCGGTCATGCAGACTTCTTTCTTGAAAGGTTTTTTCAAAAACATGGATATAAGAGCAGTTGTTATGGTAATACCGGCTGATGGTCCGTCTTTTTTGATTCCCCCTTCAGGAACATGGATGTGAATATCATCTCCGCTAAAATCTTCTTTCACACCAAATTTTGCTGAATAAGCCCGAGCAAAACTCAAGGCGGCTAAAGCCGATTCTTTCATCACTGATCCCAATTGACCAGTTATGGTAAGTTTTCCCTTGCCAGGCATTTTAGTAACTTCAATATCCAAAATCTCTCCCCCAACCGGCGTCCAACCAAGACCAGTAGCCCGACCAATCTCGTCCTTAGTTTCAGCCATCTGGTGAGAATATTTTGCCGGACCAAGATAATTATGTACCGTTTCTTTGGTTACGGTTATTTGTTTATGAGAAGACGATTCAACGAGTTTTCTTGTAATTTTTCTGGCAATCGCCGCCAGTTGGCGCTCCAAGTCTCGGACCCCAGCTTCTCGAGTGTGTTTTTGAATAATATCTGAAAGAGCTGAGTCAGAGAAAGTTAAAGCTCTTTTTTTGAGCCCATGTTCAATAAACAACTTGGGTAAAAGAAAGTTTTTGGCAATATGCAGTTTTTCCATTTCAGTATAGCCGGGAAAGGGAATAACTTCTAAACGGTCTCTCAAAGCTGGAGGGATTGTTTCAAGAACATTAGCTGTAGTGATAAACATTACTTCTGACAAATCAAAAGGCACTTCAAGATAATGATCTGAAAAAGAATTGTTTTGTTGCGGATCTAAAGCTTCCAAAAGCGCCGCTGAAGGGTCACCGCGGAAATCCATGCCAATTTTATCTATTTCATCAAGCATAAAAACAGGATTCTTGACTCTAGCCGTATTGAGACCCTGTATTATTCTTCCCGGTAAAGCGCCGACATAAGTCCTTCGGTGGCCCCTGATTTCAGCTTCGTCTCTTAAACCGCCCAGAGACACCCTGACAAATTTGCGCCCCAACGCTTTGGCAACAGATTGGCCGATTGAGGTTTTGCCAGTGCCAGGCGGACCGACAAGACAAAGAATCGGCCCTTTTAATTTACCGACTTGTTTCTGGACAGCTAAATATTCAAGGACCCGTTCTTTAACTTTGGTTAAACCGTAATGATCTTGGTTTAAAACTTTTTCCGCTGTCTTGAGATCTATTTTCTCTTTTGTTTTTTTAGACCAAGGCAATTCTACAATCAAATCCAAATAAGTTCTCAAATATGATACTTCCGGATTAAAAGGAGGCATTTTCATCATACGGTTTAACTCTTTGGTCGCCTTTTCTTTAACTTCCTTAGGCATTCCGGCTGATTCAATCTTGGTTCTCAAACCATTAAATTCATCTTTTTCATCGTCAACACCAAGCTCTTTTTCAATGCTTTTCAGCTGTTCCCGCAAAAATAATTCTTTTTGCATCTTGCCGATTTGTTTTTTGGTTTCTTTGGTAACAACTTTTTCAGCTTCTGATATTTCAATCTCACGGGTTAAAAAATAGTTAAGCTTTTTCAGGGCTTCAACTGGATTTACGGCCTCAAGAATACTCTGCTGGTCTTGAATTTCCAGGCCCAAATTTACCGTAACCAAGCTGACTATTTGGTCGGTGTCTTTAATTTGAGACATCATATAAATTATTTCCGGAGACACTGACGGGAAAGATTTGAATTCAGAAATAGTGCGGAACTGGTCTATCACTAATCTGGTCAAAGCCCTTTCTTCAAGATCATCACCGCTCGTTCCTTTGCCGGCCATCGGCTCAAATTTAACTTTAAAAAACGGCTCTTCGCTGGAAAAATCAGATATTCTGGCTTTAACCAGTCCTTCTACGTCAACCTTTGACGAGCCGTCGGGTAGTTTAAAAGTGGAAACTATTCGGCCCACAGTGCCGACCCGGAATAAATCAGGAGTCTGAACATTGTCTTCAATGTTTTTCTGAGTAACAAAAAACACCAATCTTTCATTGGTCATTGCTTGTTCCAACGCCGTCATTGATTTGGGCCTTTGAACAATAAGGGGAATTACAACTTTCGGGAAAAGAACGGTGTTTTTAAGTGCTATCAACGGTAATTCCTCCGGAATAAATATATTGTTTATTTTAAAATTCGGCATTTCTAGAATATTTTAATAAATTTTGAGAAAAAGTCAACCAATCAACTTAGTAGTACCAATCTTCTCTTGGTGGGGCATCTTTTATGAGTTCAAAGGCCTCTTCGGCTGTATCAACTATTTTATAAATAAGAAAATCTTCTTTATCTATTGTCTTGTACTCTTGATATAGAACATTTTTTAAACAATTATCTATGTGGCCCCAGTAATCTGTTCCTACTAGAACAACTGGTATTTTTTCTGATATTTTTTTGGTTTGGATCAAAGTTATCAACTCAAAAACTTCATCCAACGTTCCCAGCCCGCCAGGAAAAAATACATACGCCCGAGCGGCAAAAGAAAGCATGACTTTTCTTACAAAAAAATAATGGAAAGCTGCGCTTTCCTGGACATAGGGATTTATTCTTTGTTCCATTTCAAGCTGGATATTTAATCCGATTGACTTGCCTCCGCCCTCAACCGCTCCCCGATTGCCTGCTTCCATAATACCGGGACCGCCGCCAGTAACTACGGCAAACCCGTCTTCAGCCACCATTTTACCCAGCTTACGGGCTTCTTCATACCATCTATCACCTTCAACGGTTCTTGCAGAACCAAAAAAGGACACTGTTTTTTTAAAATCAGCTAAAAATTGCCAACCATCAACAAATTCAGAAAGTATCCTAAACACTCTCCAGTGAAGTGAAGTCCTGAAATCTTCCCCCGGTTTAGGTTTTGGCTTTGGCGGCGGTAGTTTGGAAGCCGGAAGATTTAGCTTGCTCTTTTTAATACCATTAGTCATAATAAATTTATCTTACAACTTTGAGGATATTTTTGAAGAGGATAACTTAGCTCGCCCCCACCTCATCTTCATCAAAGGACTACGCCTCATGGAGTCCTTACAGTCGCAGAGGTTATATTTTCTCTGACCAATGGTGGTTGCCCCCGGTCAGGCCATGCGGATCGGCCAAAATCCCGACCGAGCCTGACCACCCCCATTGGACTCCCAGGAAAATATAACCTCTGCTCCTTAATGACTATCTATTCGTTGTATTGATTCAGATGAGATGGGGCTACGCAATATTGACGGCTAAAAGGTTTCAAAAATGGTACGGAAAGGATTCGCTGTGATTTTTTTATACAAAACTTGCAAAGTTAATAAAAATGTGATATAATCTGAAACGAGGTGAATATGTCGCCACTCCCAGTGAGATCAGGTCGATTAGAGGATCCGGTTTTCCTAGAAGAATTTCGACTACACATTGTCTCGGAACTTCTGGAACTGGTCACCCATCCTGGTTCTGGATATGGCTCCAGAGCTAGCGAAATTTACACTCGCTTTGACAACGAAGGACAACTTCCTCTTAGTGACAGACTCGTAGACGGTATGTTTGTAAGATGCTGTCAGGAAATCAGACTAACTCCTGACGAAATCAACCAACTCCAATCCCAATGGTTTTCCTAAAAGTTATCCTTCTAACTCAACTGATCAACATCTGCCAAATTATACAAGCCTCGCATGGTTAATCACCACACGAGGCTTTTTTGTTTTCACGAAAAAATATAAAAATTGCGTTGCCTTAGGTTTTCTGAAACCTTTGACAAACATGTTAAACATCGAGTGTTTAACATTGCTTTAATAATTTGAACCGCAAACAGCGAGTGAAGCTCTTGGCCATCTGAAGCAATTGAGACCCCGAGGTCGCTGGATGATATAATATATTGGCCGTTTTAGGCCAAATCAGCCAGCGACCAGAGGGGCGAACTTAGCTGAGGCGACGAGGCAGCTCCGGAGGAGTGCCGAGGGAGCCGGAAGCGTGCTGAAGATGGCTTAGGGCTTCGCTCGCTCACACTACAACTCGAAACCTTCTCCCATCTCCGGTACAAATGTTTCCACGTTAAATTCTTCTCTTATTTTACCAGATAAAACTGAACTGGAATGGTATTCGCCGTGAATAATAAAAACTTTTTTAAGATTGCCGTCTTGTTTGGCTTTACCGACCCAATCTATCAACATTACCTGGTCGGCGTGAGCCGAATAGCCCTCTATTGACCGAACTGAACAATTAACCTGAACCTTCTGACCAAGAATTTTAACTTCTTTCTTGCCATCTAATATTTGTCTTCCCGGTGAACCTTCAACCTGATAACCGACAAAAAGAATCGTGGAATTAGGATCAGGCAAATATTCCCTCTCGTGGTAAAGTATTCTACCCCCCAGTGACATCCCCGAACCGGCAATAATTATTTTAGAAAATTTTATATCATTGATTGCCTTAGATTCCTGACTTGAAAAAGTAAGATGAAGTCCTGGAAAATTAAATATATCGTCACCCGTTCTAATGTCATGGATAACTTTTTTGTTAAAATAACGCTCATAGTTTTTGTAAACTTTGGTTAATTTAATCGCTAAAGGCGAATCTAGAAATACCGGAATTTTGGGTAAAGTTTCATGTTCTATAAGTTCATTAATTTCATAAATTAACTCCTGAGTCCGTTCAATGGCAAACGTTGGAATCATTAACGTTCCGCCTTTTTTGACTGTTTCCTCTATTACTTGCCGTAAAATTTCTTTCTTATCCACGTTTTTATCATGCAACCGATCACCATAGGTTGATTCTACGACAACATAATCGGCCTGGTTAGGCATATCATAGTGCTTAAGAAGCGGAACCGGATAATTACCCAGGTCTCCTGAAAAATAAATACTCTTTGACACTCCGGTTTCTTCTTTCCAGTTTATTTCAATTATGGCCGATCCCAATATGTGGCCAGCATCATGAAAAATAGCTTTAATATCTTGGCCTAAATCCAACTCTTCTCCATACTCAACCCCTTGTGACAAAAGAAAGGCCTGATGCAAGTCTCCAGAGCTAAATAAGGGATCGTGGCCATCTTTTTTTGCTTCGTCTTTTATAAGATCCATATTATCGTCAAGGGCAATGGCCGATAAATCAATGGTCGGTTTCGTTGCAAAAAATTTTCCCCGAAAACCCTCTTTATATAATTTGGGCAATCGGCCAGAATGATCGGCATGACTGTGAGTAAGCAAAACAAAATCTATTTCTTTCGGATCGTAAGCAAATGAAGAATAATTTAATGTCTCAGCAAATTTGGAACCCTGGAAAAGTCCGCAATCAACCAAAATCTTTTTTCCTTTGTGTTCAAGTAAAAAATTGGATCCTGTTACTTGTTGAGTAGCGCCGTAAAATGAAATTTTCATATTAAAGAGATTAGATAACCGATTATCGTCATTGTGGCTATAGGCGGTAGGGCAGCCATTGGTTTTCTTTCTTTTTGATTTACAAAAATTAAATGAGTCAAAAATAAACCGGCAACCACAAAAACAGCAACTATTATGGCCCGGCTGATTGATGTAGCTGCTACTGAACTTACAAAAACCAGAGGCAATCCAATATCACCGGATCCTAAAATCATAAACTTTTCACCAAATTTTTGCCCAGCTTCTGGTTTGTGATAGAAAAAGTCTCCCATTTCAAACGGGATCACAAAACCAAGAATCGCCCCGCTTTCAACCATACCCCTAGCCATTTGAACCATGTGTTTAGTCCAGTAAACCGCAAGAATATCATAGAAAGACAGGATAACAAGCAAGGCAATACCCATGTTTGGAGAAATAGTAATACCTAAAATACTAGCGATACCGGCTATGCCAAACATAATTGAAACATCATGAACAAAAACATTGCGGGCCATAATAAAAATAGCAACTAAAGATATTGCCAACAAAACATCCCAAGGAAAATCTACAAATGAACCAAATATAATTTGAGAGCCGGAAAAAATAATAAGCAAGAGAAAAAACCTGAAGGCAAACACGTTAACCTGCCTGAATCTTTTCATTAGTAAAATAAGGACTGCAAAAAATACCAAAAACAAACCGAGACCATCAAAAGAAAACTGTGGCGCAATAGAACTTTGTTCAACCAATGGAGCATAACGATAAGCAATAATAGCGCCAATCAAAAAAGTAGGGATAAACAAAATCAACTCTTTTAGAAATAACCCCGGTTTAATGACCATGCAAAAAGTTTAAAGTTTTAGTTTATCTGACAATTATTGTACCGACTTCTTCGTTTTTCTTGTCATTATAATAACCAAATATCCCTTTCTCTGAAAAAGTATAAGAAAAGTAGCTTCCTTGAGGAATATCTCCAACACTGTCAAAGAGGGGTATCTTGCTTACGCCTTGAATATCAGCAATTACTCTAATACCAAAGAAGCTTTCATTCTTAAATCTAACCGTATCGCCAGCCCTTATCCTTAAATTTGTCGGGCTAAAAACTCCGCTCTTATAGATAACCGTATAGAACCTCGGCTCTTTTGTAATTTCTGGTGTTACTGTTGGAATGTTGGAAGATAAATTTCTGGTATCGCCCATGATTTGGATAGCCCCAGCCAGCAAAAGAAGCATCATAATAATAAGTACCCAAAACACCGCCGGATTATGGCGGTCAGGGCCATTTTTGATTGCGCTAATCAGCTTCGGCTCAAACATATCCCTATTTTAACATAAAATTTGCCCAAAACAAAAAGACCCTTGCGGTCTTTTAAAAACTTAGATATTCTTTTAAAAATTCATTCGCCTTATGAAAAGCGCACTTCAGGTCATCAGATCTTCCATGTCCAGAATTTGGACAGTCAACTTGAACAATAAAAATATCTAGATTATCCCAGGAAATTGCATTTCCTGAAAACTCAAAATTGAGCCAAAACTCTTGTGTCAATTTAAAAACTTCCAAGTCTCTTTTAACATCTTCTATAAAGTTACGGTCTTTGGTCAAAATAATAAAAGCGCATCTGGCCGGATTTATTTTGCCTTCAGCAATACCGTTAATTATCCTGGAAACAAAGTATAAAAAAACCCTTAAGTCTGACCAACCTTGGAATTTTTTGGTATTGCAGTGCTCAACTGTAACTTGGTTTTTAAAGCGATGCAGACACAAAATGCCTGGCCTGGTTTGGCAGTTTTCCTGGCATCTCTCTAGAGTTGGCAGATTAGCATCAAAACATATAACGGCTTCCAGTTCCTTTTCTGTGCCCAGAGACGTATCCTTTCAAAGAACCACGAGTTGATGTAAATATGATACTACCCTGATTTGAGAAGGTCAATAACGGTTTGTTTGTCTGACCACGGTATCTTTTTATTCCTGGCTGCAGCCATAGACGTTTCCGAACCCTTGCCGGTAATTATCACCGTATCGCCTTTTTGAGCCATAGAAATTGCTTTTTGAATTGCTTCTTTTCTATCTAAAATTTTACTTGTTACTTGTTGCTTGTTACTTGTTGCTGATGAAAAACCAGAAGCAATTTGATCTAAGATTTCTTCTGGTTTTTCATCATACGGGTCTTCGTTGGTCAAAATTATCTCATCACAATATTGAGCCGCCATCCGCCCAAACTCCGGTCTTTTCCACTTATCTCTTCCTCCTCCAGCTGCTCCCAAAACGCAAACGAGCTTATTTGCGTTTTGGGAGCCCTGAGCTTGTCGAAGGGCCAGTTCATTTTTCAACGTCTTATATACTGCTTCCAAAGAATCCGGTGTATGGGCGTAGTCCACAACTACATTAAACGGCTCTCGTTGCAAGAACTCCATGCGACCGGGAATAAGTTTGATAGATTCAAGCGCTGGTTTCATGCTTGGCAAATCTATTTTATACATCGCTCCCACCGCCAACGCCGCCAGACAGTTCATCACATTAAATTCGCCCGCCAGATTAATATCAAAGTAAGTGCCATATAATTCAAAGGAAGTTCCTTTTTGTGTTAATTTGACTTTATCAGCAACTAGGTCGCCCTTTTTCAGGCCAAAAAATATTTTATGCTTAGCTGGAAAGTTACCGAACAAATCCGTGTGCTGATCGTCAGCATTAATTACATGAATATTTTTGGTCTTATTAAATAATTCCTGTTTGGCTTGATAGTAATTTTCAAAAGAACCGTGGCTTTCAAGATGTTCTTTGTGTAAGTTAGTAAAAACAGCGCAATCAAAACTAATTCCCAAATGTCTTTTTTGCTTAATACCTTCTGAAGTCACCTCCAAAACAAAATATTCACAACCAGCTTTTACTGCTTCGGCTAATAATTTTTGAAGCCGAAAACGGCCAGGCATGGTCATTTTCAAAGTGTTCGGCCATTCTTTGTCTTTTATTTTGTATCCAAGAGAGCCACAAGCAGCGACTCCCCCCACTTGGACGTTCAACTTCACCCCACTTGGACGTTCAACTTCCAAGTCAGCCTCTAAAATTTTTGTGATCAGATAAACAACCGTTGATTTACCCTTGGTTCCAGTTACACCGATAACTTTTAATTTCTTTGAAGGAAATCCATAAACCAAAGCTCCCGTGTAAGCGAGGATTGCGTGATAAGCAGGCTGAAAAAAATTAAAAACTGATTTTGGTATCAGCTTCTTGACACTAAATAATACTTTGTCTAATATGTTCTCTTTGAGCATAGAATAGTCAAAATATATCATAAATTAACCAAAAAGTAAGCCTTTTTCGGGCACGACTAACTGTTGACAAAGTAATATCAGTATGTTATACTTAAAAAATACTTGTTCTTACTGGGCCTTATGGGGGTTCAGAAAAGGCTTCAAGAAACCAAGCTTAGCTTGATAGAAGCCTTTTCCGAGTCCCGTAAACCCGAATAAAAAACTTCGGAGAGACTTGGGGCTTTAAGAAAGGAGGGGTAAAATTATGTCTTTCGCCGGGAAATCGGCGAGAAGAGCGAGTGGTTCCGTACACAAGCCGGAAACACAACCACCCCCTCTTCAGTGTAAAAAACCATTCTGGAAAGACGGGTCTGTGCGGACCTGACATCACCGCACGGGAGAGCTTCGGCTCTCCCTCCTTCATCTTTGATCTTAATCTGAAATATATTAAGATTATAGATGAGGGGAGCAGGTACGGGAAGATGCGAGGCGAACTACCCGAACGCATCACCTGCCACCCTCAATCTCCCGTCCTTAGCAAATAGAAGCTGGACGGGCTAGAGACCAACCACTTTCGCCTAGAGCTAATAAGTGGGAGGGTACTGAATGCGGACATTCGGTGGTACGCCGGGCTAGCAGCCCGGCTTTTGTTTTCTAAAAAATCTTTCTGGCTAGTGAGTAGACTAAGTACCAAAACCTTGAGACGACTAAATCAAATGAGCCGGGATATTCTTTTAAATCCCCTCCCCAACCAAGCTTGAAACGAGTTACACCTGGCCACTTTTTTGCATCAATTCCCCACAAGTCATAATTAGTAAGCTGGTAAGCTGGTAAGCTGGTAAGCTTAAGAAATTTAATAATGTTCCAGTGCATAAAATATGGCGCCATTAAGTTCTTATATTCCCTATCCATCGCTCCATGAAGATAATAAGCGAAGTTATGATATATCATAACCATTGCTCCTCCGATATATTTATCTTGAAGTTTCACTAGAAATAATTTAGTGATTAATTCTTGTCCTTCACGGAAAAAATTAAGCATTTTTTCGTAATACTCTTTTGAGTTGGTTGAGAATTGATCTTTTTTAGCCGTTTGTTTTAATAACTTCCAAAAGGTGTCAATGTCATTGCTTTCCTCAAGCACCAGACCCTTTTTTTCAGATAAGTTGATATTATATCTGGTTTTATGATGCATTCGTGATAATAACTCTTCTTCTGATAAGTTAAGATTAATAATTACTGTCTTGGAGGGCTGAATTTGTTTTCGCGATCGTCTAAATCCTTTTCTATATAAAAGTTCCATAACTATGTCAGATAGCGGCTCAACTTTAACAAAAATTGCTTTTTCTTCTTTCGCTAAATATTTTAAATATTTAATAAAATTAGCTAACTCATTTTTGATTCCGCCTCTTATATCATCTAGCTTTACTTCTGGCCCGTGAGGTATATACAAATAACTTTTTCCAAACGGAAGATCATGCTTTATTATATTGGCCCTGATCTTACTATCGTTAAATCTCCAGACTTTATGTCCAACACTTTCCTGAAACTTCGCCCACTCTTCCGTTTGTAGAAATGATTTCATTGTGGATAAATTAGCGAAAAATTCTCAATAGCTTGGAATCATCTGAAGGGGTGTTAGCAGATTGATTCCCATATGTAATCTTTCTTGATTGTAATATATTAAATACTTTTTTAAAGCTTTGTTGATTTATCCAAAATTTTGACAATCCTACTCATGGCGACAAATCCGTAGGCCCAAAGTAATGGCAGCCAAATAGGCATTACCCCAAACAAACTGTTTCTATAAAACACCTCCACTCCGGTAAGAATAAAAATATATTCAAAGAAAACCATCAGTAAAAACCCGGCCACGAAAATTAACGATTCCTTGGGCTCTCTTTTCTTCAAGAATGACACAACAACAACCAACCCAAATGCCGCTGTTAATAGAAAATCATTAGAAATTAACGGTATCAACCCAACCATTACCAAAATCGGAATAGAGTTTAAAAATATTTTGTAGATTTTATTCATAAATAAGATGGGGCGAAGCCGAGATTATAACTATCGTTTTCCGAGCAACCTCAATGCTTCCCGGACTCTCTCCTCAAGTGTCTTACCCTTAGATTCTTTCAAAGCATCTTTAGCTTGATATTGGCTGTAACCAAGAGCCAAGAGAGCTTCTATTGCCTGTCCCTCCTGACCTAAGTCTATTCCTTTCAAGTCTCCAATGTCCAAATGATCAACTTTGTTTTTGAGTTCAAGTATTAATCTTGAAGCTGTCTTAGGGCCTAATCCCGAAACTCTTTTTAAATAATCTGCGTCCTCATTGATAACCGCAGCCTTAAGATGTTTCGGCTCAATCACTGAAAGAATACCCATAGCGCTCTTCGGCCCAATGCCGTTTACACTGGTAATCAAATGAAATAACTCCAAATCATCCTTATCCGGAAACCCGTACATATCAAAAGTCCCCTCTCTCATATTTAGTTGAGAATGAATAAATAATTTGACCTTACCCCCATTGACATCGGAGTTTGTTTTTGCTAAAATATTTAATACCTTGGGGGATACTATTACCCTATACCCTATACCCCCCTGACCGGGCAGGCCGGTATTCAAAATGACGTATTTATCACCAAAATGTTCAATTGTTCCCTCTAAAAAGCTAATCATTATATTAAGAGTAGCAAATGTTTAAACTAACATCAAAATATTCTCCAACTGGCGATCAGCCAGACGCAATCGCCAAACTCACTAAAGGACTTAAATCCGGCAAAAAACACCAGGTGCTTTTGGGTGTAACGGGTTCAGGAAAAACTTTTACCATGGCCCAAGTTATTGCCAACTATGGCAAGCCGACCTTAATTGTTTCCCACAACAAAACTCTAGCCGCCCAATTATATAAAGAATTCAAGGAATTTTTCCCAAACAACGCCGTTCACTATTTCGTTTCATATTACGACTACTACCAGCCCGAAGCCTATATCCCCCACACTGATACCTATATTGAAAAAGATTCAAAAATTAATGAAGAGATAGACCGTCTAAGACATGCCGCTACCCAGGCTTTGATGTCCAGAGATGACGTAATTATCGTTGCCTCTGTTTCCTGTATATACAACCTTGGCTCGCCGGAAGAATACAAAAACATGGGTCTTAATATTTTTGAAAGCCAGAAATTAAAACCCGACGAACTAATCAGGGGGTTAGTCCGCTTACAATACGCCCAAGACATAGAACTGAAGAGAGGCTGTTTCCGTAAAACCAGAAACGAAATAGAGCTGATGGGACCGGACGGACAAAATATTTTTAAAATAACTTTTGGGCCGATTTACTCTGCAACCTCAAAAAACAAATACACCCCGTCGGAAGGAATAATAAAAATAGCTCACGCCAGCATTACCGAGCCGGAAGAACTTGAAACCAAAGACCCCCAGTTTGAAAAAATCCTTGAAACCACAATATTGCCGGCTAAATATTGGTTAACTTCGGATAACAAAATAGGTATTGCCATTGAAAACATCAAAGCCGAACTTCAGCAAACAATGAAAGTTCTTAAAAAGAAAGGTAAAACTTTTGAAGCTAACCGTTTATATGAAAAAACAATGAGAGACATTGAAATGATGAGAAAAACTGGCTATTGCCACGGTATTGAGAACTACTCAAGACATATTGACTTCAGAAAATCCGGCGAACCACCTTATACTCTTCTTGACTTCTTTATTTCTAAGGGGGGATTTTTGACCATTATAGACGAATCGCATATTTCCCTGCCACAGTTCCGAGGAATGTATTTCGGCGATCATTCCCGCAAAAGCACTCTGGTAGATTATGGTTTCCGCCTGCCTTCAGCTCTAGATAATCGCCCTCTTAAGTTTCCGGAATTTGAAAAAAGAATACAAAATTTAGTTTACGTTTCAGCCACACCAAGCGAATATGAATTAAAAAAGGCCGGCAAAGAAAACATTGCCGAGCAGCTTATCCGTCCGACCGGACTTCTTGATCCGACTATTGAAATACAACCGACCGAAAACCAGATTGAACACCTAATTGATGAGGTTAAAAAAAGAATCGTAAACAAAGAGAGAATAATTGTTACAACCTTGACCAAGAGAATGGCCGAGGATCTTTCAGAATTTTTGGCTGATGCCAAAATTAAAGTTAATTATCTTCACTCGGAGATTAAAACCTTAGAAAGGTTAAAAATATTAAAAGACTTCCGTCTTGGAACTTATGACGTGCTAGTCGGAGTTAACTTGTTAAGAGAAGGACTTGATTTGCCAGAAGTTTCTCTAATAGCTATTCTTGATGCTGACAAAGAAGGATTCCTCCGAAACACAACCACCCTTATTCAAACCATGGGCCGAGCGGCAAGGCATGTTAATGGTCACGTAATTCTCTACGCCGACAAGATGACCAAATCTATTCAGTCAGCCATGCATGAAACAATGCGCCGAAGAGAAAAACAGGAAGCCCACAATACCGCTAACAACATTACTCCAACTACAATCATAAAAGCTATTGGTGATTTTGACCTACCAATTTCAAATAATGGCCTTGGTAAAACTAGACGCTGGGGCAAAGAAGAAGATGACATGGTTTATGTTTTCGGAAATGGCAGTAAGAATAAAATAATCGGCCAACTGACCAAAATGATGGAGCGCGCCGCCAAAAAAATGGAGTATGACAAAGCACTAGCATTACGGGAACAAATTAGGAAAATAAAAACCGGCTCGGTGGAGTCGGCTTGAGTTGTTACTACTTAAATTTCAGATTTAAATTCCAGATCATATCGGCTCTTTAGAAAATCTGTTATCTCTGTTATAACATCGTCGTGGTCAGTAAAGCCCCTGACATGAACCCAGTTGCCACCTTGATGTTCAAAACAGTTATATTGAATTTTTTCATTTTGATGGTCGGGGGTGTGTTGAAGAGAAGCATAGAAAAGAAACCAGGGCTTGTCATTCTCGTCGTGGTAAATATTGATTAGTTGTTCAATCCCGCCGTTTTGGTAATAAGAATCTATTTTCAGATAAACTTGTTTTCCGCCATGAACAGCCGGAACTGAAACTGACTCCATCTTCCACGTTGAATAGTCAGGAAGAGCAACTTGGGCAGTAGCTAAAGAACTGAAGATCAATGTTGCAAAAACGGTCAATACGGCCGGCCAAAGACGGAGTTTCATGATTTCCTTCATTATCAAATAACATTTACCCTGCTTGTATAATATAAACAAATATAGTAATATAAGCAATACCGTGCCAATTACAGCATCAGCAAAAAAGGCGCTAAGACAATCCATAAGGCGAAAAGCCAGAAATTTAATACGCTCAAATGCTTATAAAACAGCTGTTAAACAGTTAAAAAAGGCAGTCGCTACCAGCAAAGAAGAGGCCCAAAAACTTCTGCCTAAGGCCTACAAAGCCATAGATAAAGCCGCCAAAACCGGCGTCATCAAGAAAAATAAAGCCGCCCGACTCAAGTCCGGTGTTGCCAAACTCTTAGTCAAGTAAAAACCGGCCGCCTCAGGCGGCCGGTTTTAAACTCTCTTTGCCACATTCAAAACAATTCCCACTCCAGCCAGTAGAACCATCATTGCTGTTCCGCCGTAACTGACAAATGGTAAAGGAATTCCGGTCAAAGGCACTAAACCAATTATTGCTCCGATATTTAGAAATGCCTGGCCGACAATCCAGGCCACCACTCCCATTACAAGTAGTTTACCAAATTTATCGCTAATATTGTGGGCTGTCTTAACCGTTAGAAAGGTAAAAAATACAAATAACCCAATCAAGACGCCTGCTCCAACCAGACCCAGCTCTTCTACCAAAATTGCAAAAATAGAATCATTGGTTACTTCGGGAAGAAAGCCAAATTTTTGAGTACTCTTGCCAAAACCAACCCCAAACATACCTCCCGAACCAACAGCAATAAGAGATTGGTTTAACTGGTAAGAAATACCTCTCGGATCAATTGATGGGTCAAGAAAAGTCTTAACCCGATTAAATCTATAAGGTTCAACCACAATCATCAAACCCAGAACACCAATAATAAGCAGGCCGATAATTAAAAAATGTTTGACCGGAGAACCGGCGAAAAAATAAATGGCCGATGAAATTATTGTTACTATGATTAGTGTTCCGATATCTGGCTGAAGCAAAAGAAGAATTGCTACAAAACTCAAGACAATAAGAAATGGGGCTGTGCCATAAGACCAGTTTCTGATTCTCTCATCGCGATTGCCAAACCAAGCGGCCAGATAAATTATTAGAGCCAATTTTAAAATTTCTGATGGCTGGAGAGATAAGCCGCCAATATCAAGCCACCTTGTTGCGCCTTTTAAGTTGTGACCAAAATTAGGCAGAAAAACCAAGATCATCATCAAAAGAGCGCCAAACAAAATCGGAAGTGACACTTTTTTCCAAAATTTATAATCAATTTTAAAAAACAAAAACATCAATGCCAATCCGGGTAAAACACCGTACAATAGTTGGTGGGTTAAATAATAATAAGAAGAACCGAATTTCTTCTGTCCTTCCACAATTCCAGCCGACGACAAAACAATTAGTCCAAAAATAAGCAGAAGTAAGGTTGTAGCAAAAATCGCTTTAGCCATATACATCTAGTATAATATAAAACCCGAGATTTATCTCGGGTCTATTCCTGAAAACTTTGAAGATCAACTAATTTCTTGTAAATCCCATTTAGGGCCAACAACTCGTCGTGTCTGCCAATCTCAGCAACTCCTCCGTCGTGAAGAACAACTATTTTGTCTGCCTTTTTAACAGTGCTTAAGCGATGAGCAATAATTAATGTGGTTCTGCTCTTAATAAGCACTTCTAGGGCCTGTTGAACATACATCTCTGATTCAGAGTCAAGAGCCGAAGTTGCCTCGTCTAAGATAAGAATTTTCGGGTCCCTAACGAGAGCTCTGGCAATAGCCACTCTCTGTTTCTGACCGGCTGAAAGTTTAACTCCCCTCTCTCCTACAATCTGATCGTAACCATCAACAAATCTTTTTCCGGTGATAAAATTATGAGCATACGAGACACGAGCGGCCTCTTCAATAACCCTTTCATCTTTCATCTTATCAATATCACCATAAGCAATATTGAGCCTGATAGTATCGTTGAAAAGAGAAACATCTTGAGGAACAACAGCCATCTGTGACCTTAGTGAGTTTAAAGTCAAACATTTTATATTATTGCCCCCAATCATGATTTTACCTTCCGATGAATCATAATACCTACATATCAGATCTATTAGTGTTGTTTTTCCTACACCGCTTTCTCCCACAATAGCAACTGTCTCGCCTTCTTTAATGGTTAAATTTATTTTCTTTAGAACTGGATCGCTGGTTTCTTTATATCCAAAAGACCAATATGCTATAGGATTTTCCTATGACTACACCCACCAAGAACCATCCGAAGGCCAAAACAAAGAATATATGGATCCGGTAATGGATATCTTAAAAAGAAAATTCGGTAATGACTTGGTTGGTTGGGACATCGCTTCGCCAGTCTGGATAATTAAATAAAATTTAAACTGTAACCAAAAGGGTTAAGGACACGGAATTATAAAACCGCCGAGAGGCGGTTTTATAATTTGATAATGTTTATTTTTTACCCAAAAGTCGAAGAAATTCCTGAACAGGTATTTTTGATTGTCGCAAAATACTGGCCAAATCCTTTCTAGATATATCTCGCGTATGCCGAGGTACTGTTGCAAATCTATTGTGGTCTTTAAAATGCCTGAGAAATACATGACTTCCTTTTTGTCTGACGACAAAAAAACCAGCTTTCAATAAAACTCTAACAATAGCCGAATAGTTGAGCATCGGTAAAATGCTCATAGATGCATTGCCACTGGACCGGAAAGTTTAGAAAATTTTCCGCGGCCACTTACCCGGCCTTCATCGTCAATAACGACCTTGTCGTCATCAAAGGCAACCTCACAAAGTAGTTCAATGAGGTCTTTGGCCATATATTTGGCATCGGAAAGCGTTGAGCCCTGTGTCATTGTCTTGTCAAAACTCGGGACTTCAACAAGAAACAACTTGTCAGCGCGATCGTACCATATTGCCACGTTAAAATTTCCATATTTAGTTTTTATCAAATATTTCTTTTTCATATACCCGTAAACATAGCATGGAAATTAGAAAAATGAAATAGGTGGAATTTTTGAATCTATTAAAAAAATAATGAGTCCAATAATAGCCCCGATAGCTGATACCATCCAAAAACGCATTGTGACTTGTGTTTCAGGCCAGCCGAGAGCTTCAAAGTGATGGTGAATAGGCGTAGAAAGAAATATTTTCTTGCCACGCAATTTTTTAGAAATTAATTGAATAATAACCGAGCCGGACTCCATTATAAAAATAATGCCGATTGGTATAAGAAGTAGTGGTGTGTTAGTAAGCATAGCCACAACACCGATAGTCACCCCAAGGGCCATTGAACCGGTATCACCCATAAAAAACTTGGCCGGATAAATATTGAACCACAAAAAGGCGACCAGCGAACCCATAATTGCCGCCATAAAGACAACTAGATCCATCCTGCCTTGATCAAAAGCAATAGCGGCATAGGCTCCAAACATAGTAAGAAAAACACCGGCTGCCAGACCGTCCAGACCATCAGTTTCATTGGCAGAAAAAGCCGAAGCCATAATTATAAAAACAAAGAAAACTATATACCACCAACCAACTTCTAAATCTCCAAGAAAAGGAATATTAATAAAGTCCCAGCCGAGCTTTGTATAAAACCACCAAGCGCCGCCAGCCCCGACAAGGGCATACATAATCAAACGATGACTCATTCTTAATCCACCGCCGCCAGGCCCAACTCTTAAAACTCCAAGAAAATCATCAAGTAAACCAAACAAAGCCGCCACTATCATCGCCGCAAAAGGAACCCAGGTTTGCCCACGAGAAAGGAAGTTGAACTGACCAAGAACGGAATTAGGATACCATTTTGATAATAACCAAAATCCAAGCGTCAAAATAACAACTGCGGCCCAAATCACCACCCCACCCATAGTTGGTGTTCCCTCCTTTTTCTTGTGTATTTTACCCATGATAGAACCCCCCTCTGTATGAAGCAGTTTAAATGCAGTTTCAGTTTTAATTTGTTTGCCTAGGTTGTGTTTATATAAAATTTTTGTCCAAAAAGGAGTAATTAAAAATGTTACAAAAAAAGCCAGTGTCGCCATGATGAATATACGAACCACATTAAATATTGTGAAAACACTATCGCTCAATTTAAAATTAAAAATTAAAAACTCAAAACTACAATTCAAAATCTAAAATTTATTTAATAAATTTTGAATTTTAACCTGAAATTTTAACTTTTAAATTTTTACTTTTAACTATCTACTGCCATTTATACGCTTGCCTGGCCCAGTCTATTAATTTCTGGGTATCACCAAACCGATCTTGCGACCCAAGAACAATACTGACAATTTTGGATGGATAATCGGGAACGCTGGCTACCAATATCATACACTGACCCGCCCCATCTGTATAACCAGTTTTGCCGCCAACCAAATCTTTTATTAATCCGATGAGCAGATTAGTGCTTCTAGCTGTATGTTTAATTTTCTCATCACTTGATTCAATAATCGTTGTCTTCTTGGCTGATATGTCCCAAATCTCCTGATAGTTCAAAGAGTATTCTACCAATTTTATTAAATCTTGAACAGAAGAATGGGCATTATCATTCAACCCGGCCGGATCAATAAAATTAGAATTAAACATTCCGAGTGATTGTGCTTTCAAATTCATTTCTTGAACAAAATCTATTTCGCTGGTTTTTGCGTAAGAAACTAGGGCATAAGCAGCGTCATTAGAAGATTCTATGAGCATCAGTTTCAAAAGATTGCGGATGCTAATTTTTTCACCTAAATACAAATCCTGTTTCTCTCCATCTACCTTAATTGAGTCTTCTGAAATGGTTACAATATCATCTAAGTTCGTCTTTTCCAATACTATAACCGCACTCATAATTTTAGTTAAAGAAGCTATTGGAAGTTTTAAGTCGCTATTTTTTTCAAACAAAAAACGGCCTGAGCGAGTGTCATAAATTAGAGCCGATTTGGCGCTTAACACTGGCTCAGGAAAATTTGAATTTAGGACTGGGATATAATTCGGCCCGGAGATTGGCAGTATAAAAGCTTGTTGTTTTTCGTCAACATAGTCATAAGAAAAACTAATTACTCCAACGTTGTCCCTAGAGTTTTTAAAGACGAAAAAAAAGTTAACGGCAAAAAGAACAATTATGGTAATTGTGGCAAAATAAACTTTGAACATTACTAAAATTACTTTTCAATCTTTAGGTGCAATTCTTTAAGCTGCTTTTTACTAAGCTCTGAGGGTGCAACCATAACCGACGTGCGGCCAGAGCTTGTTTGGGGAAATGCCTGAACCTCTCTCAAAAATTCCTCTCCGGTAAAAGTCATAATCAATCTTTCTATTCCATGAGCAAGGCCGCCGTGCGGCGGAGCCCCATATTTAAATGCTTCCAACATATGGCCAAATTGCTCTTGTATTTCTTCTTTTGTATAACCCATTACCTTAAAAACAGCTTCCAACATTTCTGATTTGTGGGCGCGAATACTACCGCCGCCAACTTCAAACCCATTGCAAACCAAGTCATATTGAGTTGTGAGTATTTTGTCTATGTTTTCACCCTTCAAAAGCCAACCTACGTGTTCCGGCTTGGCATGAGAAAATGGATTGTGAGTAAAAGTCCAGTTACCTTCAGTGTTTTTTTCAAAGAATGGAAAATCTTTTACCCAGGCAAAAGCTAAAATCCCGTTCTTTTTATCTTCTTCGGTTCTTAAGTCAAACTTATCCGCACCAAATTTATCCATAGCTTCCTGGTAAGTAAATACCGGAAATGGCTTTTGTTTTAATTTGTAACCCATTCCTTCTGCGACCGTTGTGATCATCTCTTCATCTAAAGCCATAAATTCTTCCTGATTCACAAAACTCATTTCCATATCAATTTGGCTATGCTCAAATCCCCTATCCGCCCTCAAATCATCATCGCGTAAACAGCGAGCTATCTGGAAATATTTTTCAAAACCGGCTACCATCAGCAATTGCTTATACTGTTGCGGACTTTGTGGTAAAGCAAAAAACTTGCCTGGATTAATACGCGACGGCACGACAAATGTACGCGCACCTTCAGGAGTCGGAGCCGAAAGTATCGGCGTTTCAATTTCTATAAATCCTTTTTTAAATAAAAACTGTCTGATGCGATCTACAAACTCAGAGCGCAGTTTTATGTTTTTCTGAAGACGAGGTCTCTTTAAATCCAAATATCGGTATTTCAAACGCATCTCTTCATCAATATCATGACCGTCAGTATCAATAGGAAAAGGCATTGCTTCCGACTGGTTTAAAACTTCCAGTTCCATTGGTTCTATTTCAACCTTGCCAGTTTCAATTTCCGGATTAACCATTTTTTCTGGACGTTGCTTAACAAGTCCTTTCACGCGAATGACCCATTCCGGACGAAGTTTTTCAGCCAGGTCATAGAGGTTAAACCTCTCGGCAGATTTAGATTTAACCTCAATCTCTGGGGATTTGACAAAAACCATCTGAACTACTCCACTTCTGTCCCGCAGATCAATAAAAATTATTTTCCCCTGATCACGCCGGACATTAACCCAACCGAAAAGATCAACTTCCTTTCCGACAAGGTCTTTAGTTTCAGCTATATAAGTGCGTTTCATGATCAAATATTAACATAGAAAGTATAAACAATAAAGAAAAAGGCTCGCAATTTAACGCGAGCCAGTCCGAACTATCCGCCCTATATTAATAAAACCAAGTAGAGCCTGTTTCCACGTTGTCGGGTTTTTTTGAATAGGTGGTAATTGATCTATACGTTGATTAACCCAACTCCTGAAAGGAGGATCTTCCTCATTACCATAAGAAGGGTTACCCCCAGACGAAATGCTCACAGACAACAAACCCAAAGCCACTATTAACCAAGCAATTAGCAACAATAAGCTCCCTACAACAATCGCAACATTCATCTCTCGCTCCCCCTTGCTAGACCAACGAACTGGAAATTATTCTATCAAATAAGTCGGAAAGTGTCAAGCCGGCCACTTGAGCCGCCTTAGAGAAAAGCGAATTAGTTGTTAGCCCTGGAAGAGTGTTGGTCTCAAGAACATAAACATCGTTTCCACGAACAATCATATCGGTTCTTGAATAAGCTTTGCATCCCAATAATTGATGGGTTTTAACAGCAGTTTCTTGAATCCGTTTCGTAACTTCTTCATCCAAAAAGGCCGGAGTTATCTTGTCACAATAACCAGTAGTATATTTAGCTTTATAATTAAAAAACTTATTCCCCTTTTTGGGCACAATCTCGGTCACAGGCAATGCTGCCACTTGCTGGCCATTGTAATTTTCAAGAACCCCACAAGTTACCTCCTTACCGTCAATAAACTCCTCTATCAAAATTTTGCCGTCTAATTTAAAAGTTTCTTTAATTGCCTTTTCAAGTTGAGTTAAATTTTTGACTATTTGTACTCCCACCGAAGAACCACTGGAACATGGCTTAACAACTACCGGCAAATTAGTTACCTTGCCAACAAAAAGCTTTAGCAACGCCTGGTAGTTATCCCCTTTTCTTATCTTCAATGTCTTTGGAACCTGTAAACCGGCTAACTTAAATATTTCTCGGCTTCTTAATTTGTCCATCGCCAAAACTGACCCGCAAATACCAGAACCGGTATATCGGACACCGTGGTATTCCATTATAGCTTGGGCCTTTCCATCTTCGCCAAATGAACCATGAAGCGCGTTGAAAACAATATCACAGCTTTTTAGAGCGTTGACATCAGTAGATGGTTTGCCGTCAACAAACCATTTCTTGTCTTTTGAGATCTTTATAACAACCGGCTGGTACTTAGACTTGTCTAAATTATCAAACACATTCTGGCCCGTAGCTAAAGATATTTCGTGTTCTGCTGAAGGCCCGCCCATTAAAATACCTATTTTGAGCTTCTTTTTTAGTATTTTCATTATTTTTAAATAATCTACCACGAAAAGATACGCCCGACAAATCATCTTGACTAAACCAATCAAAAGTTATAAAATCAAAGCAACATGATTGATCGTGATATTTTTTTCAATTCTATAGATAAAGAGCTGGGAACCGAGGATAGGGATCGGATTGAGTGGGCTTATTCTTTGGCTAAATACTACCACCGACCCCAAGTTCGTGACAGTGGTGAGAGATATTTTGAACATTGCAAATCTGTCGCCATGATATTAATAGAATTTGCCCCAACTTCGCCAAGCGAAATTATAATGGGACTGCTTCATGATATATGCGAGGATCAATTCGTTCCCCGAGGAATGATGCGCCAGCTATTCGGTGAAAAAATAGACGAGGGATTAAAATTACTTTCTAACCAAAAAACAATATTCAGAACAATGGCCAAAATAGAAAAAATTGACCGGCCCAAAGAAGAATATTTTGCGATGCTTATGGACGCACCCTTAGGAGTTAGGAAAGTAAAGCTGGCTGACCGATTGCATAATTTAAAAACTCTGGGCGAATGCGCCCCCGAAAAAATAAAAAGAAAGGTTGCGGAAACAGAGAAGTATATATTTCCATTGGCTAAAAAAACTGACAGCAAACTCTTTGAAGCAATCAGAAAAGAATGTAAAAAATTTAATACAAAATAAAAACAGCATTACTTAGCTGTTTTTTTATTTCTAATTTCCAGCAATTCCACTTGGACATTGTTTACATAAAGCTTGTATGGTTTTGAAAGATCACACTCTTCTTCTGGTTTACGGCCACACTCAAAAGTCACATCTGCGATATTGTTTATGTGTTCAGAGAAAAGATGCAAATGTCCAGGAGAAGGACGAAAATGGATATTTGTTTTGTCATCAACCATCTGAACCCAGACAGAACCGTCGTTTTCAACTTTTAGAATCCAGGATTCGTCGTTACTGTCTTTGTGGAAAGATTCTGTGACTAGAGGAACCGGATCTGGCAACTGACGGTCAAAATCTGAACGATATAACATTAAAAAGTTAATAAAAACAAGAACTAATAAAATCAGAATGAGCACTTGTCTCTTAAGTGACATAATAAAACAACCCCTATGTCAAAAAACGATTACTAGATTTATATAACAAAGAACACTAAGGGTCAAATTGTGTTTAACAAAACATTAAAGTGTTATAAAATTAAAAACTGGCTAAGCCAGTTAAATAGTAATCGTTAATTCGGGAAAGGGAATGCTTGCTATCTGTTTTTCTCTTATATCCTGACACTTATCATGAACCTGAACCAATTTCTTTTCAAATGAATTTCCTTCCAGTACATAAACTTCAACAGCTATTCTGTTTACCCCCCAGACTTCCTTTTTACACCAATGACACAATGGCAGATTCTGACTGCTGGCGGTGTAATCCCCATTAACCGTTTCGGTTATTTTGTCTTCCAACACTAGGACAGGAAATTTTTGATCGTCTCTGTTGGGGTTCCATAAACCATCCACCTTGGCCATCCTGGGGCCACTCTCAGAAAAACTTAGATGGAGCAGATTTTTGCCAACAGTTAATACTTTGTATATATAAAAACAACTAAGACCCCTCCTCATTAATTGTTTTCTCAAAAATTCCATAACTTTTTTATCATCCCTACTACTTTCAAGCGAAAGAGTGAAAACACTGCCGTGCGAATCATGGACATTCAAAATCTGTGCCTTCATAACACCTCTCTAATATGTAAACGAGCGTACCAATATATTAACTTAAAAAATCATATATGTCAACTACCACATTATTTTAAGAGTTTATTGATAAGAACTAATAAGATTGGCCAATATTTTTCTCTTTTCTAAAGACCTTTTCCAAACACTGTTTAACCGCTTGCCATTTATTCTTAGGCCCTTAGAAAAATTGATTTCCTTTGCAAATTTTTCAATATTTATTCTTTTAGTTATTAGGATTTCGTTAAAACGATAACTTACAGACGACGATATCCCGAATTCATTTAGCAAACTCGCTACCAAACCAAGAATTTTTTTATTGTGCTGATATCCCTTTATCCTACGTTTACTGTTTTTGGATAATCTAAAATCAACCGACCCCTCATCATCAAAAAAAGCTTTTAAAAATTCACGCTTACATTTAACTGATAAATTTTTGATATCCCTTATCAACTTCTCGGACTTTTTATTAAAATAGTTTGCCAACTCTACGTTATGATAAGCCACGCGAACCACACCCTTACTATAATATATCTTTGGCTTGCCATCATATATTTTGGCCATTTTAAAAACAAAATTCCTGATTAACGAACTATTGCGGTTATAATACAAAATTCCACTATTTCTAATTGCTCCATCAAACAACATGTGTCCGACAAGGTTAACCAGAGATGGCGACCATCTGTTAAATTTAATATAACTATGTCCCAGCAAACTTTTACCCTTAGCAGGCCCCTTTCCTTTTATTGTGTTCGCTTTAATATTTTTGATTTTCTTTACTAATTTATTGCTTTTTGGAATGTTTTTAATGTGAAAATAGACCGTTGTTTTGGGTTTGTTTGTTATTCGGCAAATTTCTCCTAATGTATGACCTTTGTTTCTTAAATCCTTACACCAATTTTTAAATTCTACGAGTTGCATTCAGTGTCCGCCCAGTAGGAGTCGAACCTACGACCCTCTCGTTAAAAGCGAGCTGCTCTACCAACTGAGCTATGGGCGGATTAAACAATTCTAGCATAATGAATAAATTAAGTAAATGGATGTTTGGGGATAAAGTCCTAAGTTCGTTAGTTAAGTGAATATTATTACATTAAGAAAATAATTTATTATTAATAAACCGTTCCGATTCTACCCTACAGGGCGGACAGGTTGACAAAATGCCACGAGAGTGGTATTTTGTTTTGTAGTTCTCAAGAAAGGATCTTCAATGCCATCTCTTAACGAGATTGAGATTCCAATCGGTAAATTTATATTGCTTGGAGGAGGAGTTGGCGGAGAGCTTGGATTTTCTCTATGTGGTACTTTTTCAACCGTAGAAGAGGCCCAACGAGAAAAAGATAAATGGTTAGGTCGGGCACCTTTTTATGCTTCTAACCACGCAAACGCTAAAGGAGAAAATCTAAGTTCGGATATTATCTGTGATCCAGATAGGTGTTTGGAATATCTTGGAATGACTTTTGATATCTACAATGATAAGAAAGAACGAGTCGGCTAAATGCCGGCTTTTTTATATAAAAATCTCCTCAATTTCCGTTCCGACTTCCTGCCACAAGGCGGACACTTGACGATGGTATTGTTTAATGCTACCATTTTGTATCTTTTACATCCCGAGCAAGTGGACTATTGGACCGCGCATCCTGGATTTGTTGGTTTAATATTGTTATTTTTATTTGCTTTTTTCCCAAGAGTTTCAATGCTCTTTACCATAGCTTTTACTTTTACTTGGAAGGGGTGGCTTGGCTGGTTATTTCTACCCTCTTTCGTTGTAGCTTATCACGCAATCAGCATATACGGTGAAACTAACCCGATTTTAGCTGGTATCGCATGCTTGTGGGTTTTATCTAAAGTTATTGGTTTTGTTCTAAAAATTCTTTCTTAATCATTTTGAATAAATTGCCGACTAACTAGTCGGCTTTTTAATTAAAAAATAAAAAGCGGGATTACCGCTTAGATTATTTTTAACTCCTGAAAGATATCAAACCACACTAGTTCAAGACCTGGCGACTCCTGCCACTGGGATTCTATTGATTCCTTAATTGAAGCCACCCAAGATTTTTCTTCGGCTTTTTCAGCTAACTTGAGCCGCTTCAGATACTCATGAGTCTTAGTGGCTAGAATTCTTATTTCTTCAACCGACATCCAACCAACCCATTTAGTCTCATCTAAACTCGGCCGTAGCTGTCCTTGCCATTTAACTTCAAAAACTTGCCAAAAATGATAAAGACCGCCGCGACGGCACAGGTTATTCGTTTTGCCATTTTTGATGAGAACCAGAGGCCTGGGAGCACCGACTATTTCAAGGCCGGTTTCTTGTCTGAATTCTTTGCAACAAGCCAACGGATATTGATCACCATCACAATGGCCAGCCGGCGGAGCAAAACCAAATGGAAATTTTTTTCTTTCAATCATTAATATTTTTCCCTCGCCGTCTCTGGCTATTGCTCCAACAGAGGTGCGATCACATACATCCATTAACCATTCTCCTTCTTTATGAGTTGATAAATTTTCAAGGAATTCCTGTATATTACATCCCTCTCGCCAACAATGCAAACCCTGATCGCAAGATAGTCACTCATTTCCGACTTAAGGGCTTCAAAATATTCTTTCTGGGTATCTTTAAGTGAAAGTATGCGGCCATTGTCGTGATACAATATGTCTTGAGGAACAAACCGCCAAGGAGTTAAGGTTGGCACAATTACCACTTTATGAACCGGCACTTTTACCAATTTAGCAACCTTTGATTCAAGTTTTTCTAAGTCCTTGGGTGAAGCACGACCCATCAGTTTTTCAAAAAATTTCAAATCCTCTCCAATAACTTTAATCTTCTTGCCGGCAATCCTTTCTTTGAATTCCCTGTTTTTTAAACGAATCACCAAACCAGTCCGGGGAAGCACCCTATTTTTAAAACAATTGTAAAGAAAATGAAGGTCTTCGTTTTTACTGGTATAGATCAAAGCCAGCATTTCATTGTCGTTTAGTTCCCACAATTTAGACGGATTAAATTTTTCCAAATTCATTAGTATGGCTATCATTTTCTGTAAAAACCTCTGACTGATAAGGGCCGACTTGTGAAGATAAACTTCTTTATACATATAAATATACAATCTCTGCATTTGCTTAGCCGCTTCAAGTGATTTCTTGTCAATAACAAGTTTGCCTTTCAAATAAATCAAGTAGTTAAAAATACTCTCAATGTCAGGCCTTTGGCCAAAACCGGTATGGTATGTATCCCGTTCAAGATAATCCAGCTTATCCATACCGACATTTTTATCCATTACAATATTGAAAAGTGGGTTTTGATGCTTAAACATTTTTTTTATAAATTCATAGTCGCCGCCGCTTTTTTTAACCGCGTTTTTCATTTGTTCAAGCACAACGAGGCCGTTTTCATTCTCATCGCCTCTTAACTGAGTCAACTCTTCTATCCCATGAGAAAAAGGCCCGTGACCAATGTCGTGCATCAAAGCAAAGAGAGGTACATTTTTGACTTCGTGTTTATTTAAAAAACCGCCTTCGGCCATTTTTTTGCAAAATCTTTTGGTTTTTCTATAAACTCCTAAAGCATGCTCAAAACGATTGTGAGTTGCCCCAGGAAAAACCGCCAGCGTCGTCCCAAGCTGGGAAATGTGAAGCAGCCGCTGGAACAGAGGGTGATTGATTATCGGCATTATTTCTCGTATATCTATAGATTCATTGGGCGGAATACGAATATACTTTTTGTAGAACTTGTTAAGCATGGATACTATAAGTATCTAGTTTTGAGTAAATAAATCAAGCTCGCTCAAAGACTCAAGTTTATTATTTATTGTAAATTGTTATAAAATAGGCAATTGCTTATTTTATGACAATCTAAAAAACGCTCATATTTGAGCGTTGTAAATTATGACTCTTCAAGAATTATTCTCTTTTTGAACTGGCCACGTTTTTGGGCTTTCTTTCTTTTTACTAACATGACTCTTGGTATTTGGGATTTGATCAATGGCCCCCCCCTTTCACCCCGATACCGTAAAACCGCGTCAAGAACTTCCAAGAAATCTGCTGTTTCTTCAATGAGTTTTTCTTCGTTATCTTCTGTTGCGACATACTCTTCTATTGCTTCTAATAACTCCCCGCATTCTTCTTCAAGTTTTTCTTTCAATTTATTCCAAAATTCATAATTACTGCTAGCCACATGAAACTTAAGCTTCCCACCCCTCTTTTTAATAATTTCCGGAATCCTGTCCCGCACCAACTTATTGTATTTCATTTTAAGTGTAAGAAATACTTTTGCCAGTAACAATATTTTTAACCTGCGCTATTCCTCCAATTGTATCTGCAATACCAACCCAATGTTTTGCTTGTTTGGTAGCCTCGTTTTTACTCATTAATCCCTCGTATTTTAAATTGGATCCATGGCCACTAACATACAAGCCATACCAATGATCAATAAAAAAGTATAGGGTGATTTTTAAAAATTTCATTATGTTCTCCCATCATGTAAATATACTAAACTCAAACTAACACAACACAAAAATAAATCAATAAAACAAAGCTAATCTTTAATATTTTGCAGACCATTTGGTTTCAAGGCTAACATAATACTCAAATTAGTTAATAATTTGCTTTACTCAATAAATTTTAGTCGGAAAAATTAAACAATGGTTATGATATATCATAACCATTGTTTAATGCACACGGATACTAAAATTTATTGAGTAAATTGAGACTAATTTGAGTATTTGTCCGAAGAAATCCAACCGGTCGAAAAATATGAAAGATTAGCTTTGTTCATTACCACCCATCGCCTCTTCCAATGCTTTCCTTAAATCATTAGTATTAACTTCAACCTTGGGTCTTTCTTTCCTTTCGTCCATCCTTCTGCCTCTAAAGTTAACTGGACCTTCCCTAAGTGCTTGGTTTAATGAGACGGGCCGTGGTTGTTCTAATGGTTTTGGCGGTTGAAATTGAGGTTTAGGCGATAACTGTTGAGCTTGAGATTTTGGTTGAATTTGAGGCGGTATTTGAACCTGGAGTTTAGTTTCAATCCTGGTTTCTGTTTGCAGTTGTGGTTTAGTCTGTAATGGTTGCGGAGATCTTTGCTGCCGCTCTTCCGGAGCAGACCTGGATCTTTGATCAGGATATTGTGTGGCAGAATACATGTCTTGTCTAGGCGAGCCGCCGTAGCGAGCCTCGCCTGAAGGCGGGCGGTCAAAGGATGGCCGTCTATCTTGTTCAAAACGTCGTGGTTCAGGCCTTGGACCGGAATCACTAAATCTGGGCTGACCATCATAGCGAGTTTTGGGCTTTGGCTTCTCTTCGGCCTGCATAGAACCAGCCCATTCAGCAATAAGTTGCTCAACCACTTCACGAGGTGTGGCATAGGTTTTTCTAGAAAATTCAATAACTTCTTCCCGGTTTGTTTTTTCTAATTTAGGAAACGGTGGAATAGTCTGGGCGGAAAAACCTCTTGAAGAAACTCCGTCAATCATTAATTTTAGGTAAATATTATATTTACCTAAATTAACAATGTCGTTCATCAAAAAATCCGGCTGAAACCATTTTTCCAGAAACTCTCCATCTTCAGCTCCCACTCTGAAAGAAATTATTGTGCCGACATTACCAAAAACAGCATCCATAACTGGTTCTTCCATTTGTTTGATGTATTGATGAGCCATGATCAAACTCAAATGATATTTTCTGGCCTCGGATAATATATTAGCAAATGATTCGGTGGCAAAATGCTGGAATTCGTCAACATATAAATAGAAATCCAACCGATCTTTTTCGGCTATATCCACTCTAGACATAGCGGCTAATTGGATTTTGGTTACCAAAAGTGCGCCAAGTAATCGTGAAGCGTCTTCTCCGATTTTTCCCCGAGAAAGATTAACAATAAGAATCTTGCCTTCATCCATAATTTTCCTAACATCAATAGCAGAACGGACTTGACCAATAATATTTCTGATTAAATTGTTGGAAATAAATTGACCGATCTTGTTCTGAATGGCCGGTGTCGCTTCCTGCATATAACGGTCGGTGTATTTGGCAAACTCGTCAACCCAGAAAGACCTGACAATCGGATCTTTGAGATTAGCTACAACTTTGTCCCGATAGTCTTTGTTGGAAAGCATCCTATTAATTCCCAGCAGGGTGGCTTCCGGATATTCAAGCAAGGCCAAAATAGTATTGTTTAAAATATATTCCATTCTACCCGACCAAACTTCAACACCGAATATTTTCTTGAAAACCCCCAGAAGACCGGAAGCAACCAAATGACGAAATTCATAGCCGACTTTTTCCATCACATTAAAAGCGATGGGGTGGCTTAAATCGCCAGGATCAAGATAGATTACATCTTTTATCCTTTCAGCTGGAATATGATCCAGAAGATCATCAGCGGCGTCACCATGAGGATCTATATAAGCAAGACCTCGGCCAGCTTCAATATCCTGAATAGCCATATTCTTTAAGAATTCGGTCTTACCCATTCCCGTAGATCCGACTACATACATATGGCGACGGCGATCATCTGATTTAATGCCAAACCGCCACCTTTGATTACGGAAGTTTGTCTCTCCTAAGACGACCAATTGATTGTCAGTATTTTTAAGCATCAAAAGTTGTAAATGCTAGTTATTAAATTAAAAATGTAAATATCAAAATTAAAAATGACAATGTAAAATCATAAAATTTTCTGAATTCTTATAATTTTTACATTTTGAAATGTAATTTTTCATTTTGATTTTTGATTTTTACATTATCGGCAGTCCTACCGGTGGTTCGCCCTTTTTAGCTTCAACACGAGGTAATAATGGAGACTTCACTCCAACATCAGGAAAATGGTAAATCGTCGCCAGTTCTTCAGTGTTTAAAACGTATTTCATAAAAGGCATTTTTCTTTCTTTAAATGCCTGATAAATAGATACTTTCTTACGATAGAGTTTTGATTTCTTAAATAGTCCTTTGGCAAAAGTCAGAGTAAGTTTATTGTGTTTGAACCCGTTTAAATTCAGGGAAGAAAACTGCCTGAAAGCGCCGGTAACACCAGCGACATGAGCTTGGTGAAAGTCATCTTTCAGTCCAATATACAAAAACCTGATTCCTGTTTCGTAACCAAGTTTATCCCAACTGCGTTCAACCGCTTTTAATATCTCTTGCTTGCCCGGACTTAAGTCAGCTCTCTTTTCTTCTTTTTTATCAGATGAAGAGCCGCTCACACCGCCTATGGCTTTATCTATGGAGAAAATTACATCAGATAAAAAGTTGCCCTTTAATGACGGGGTTGATTTACCCATAATTTTGTCTATTTCGGCTTGACCTTTCTTAATCCAACCATCACCAGTAGGAGCACCTAGAATCTGGACCCATATTTGTTCCCCGGCATGAAGAGTGCTAAAAAGTTCCGACAATGAAGCTAGAGGATCAACCCTCTTCGGATCATCCGGACCCATGCCTTTTTCTTCAAATTCAGGGTAGGTTCTGATGGGGAAAGCATCGGGTTTGTTTAATATCATTTCCGCGCCCCATAAATCATATTTGTCATCCGGAAGAGTTATGGGCAAATCATTAACATAGTCCGGTGCTTCTGATATCTCTGATTCAGGATATTGGGCATAAATTTGAGATTCTACAACATTTCTATATTTCTCCTGGGTTCGGATATAGAAATGAGTTTCCCCGCCCCTGCCAACCATTTCAAAAGAATACCAGTCAGGGACTTTTCCTTTAAAAAGTCGGGCGTGCCATTTTATCGGTATAACATAAACTCCATGCAAACCGGCAAAAACCTGCTCCATCGCTTTTGGACTTTTACGAACTTCGTGGGGTGGAGTTATCTCAAGCAAAATCCACTTTAAAGAAAGCCGGTATTTTAGATTTGTATAAATTTTGAGAGCAGAGAAAGAAACAATAAATAAAAGAACAGGCAAATAGATCCACCAAAAAAAGAGTAGAAATGAAAAAACCGTCTTGATACTATCAAGTATTAAAAGAAATGAATTCATTCGCTAATGACTATACTTTTCTTAAAACGTAGCTTCCGTCTTCCTTTTTTGAAAAAACTTTGGAATCTTGAAGGTTTAAAAGGATAGTGTTTTCTTTAACCATTCTAGCATTCATAACCTTGGCCACCAAATCAGCTTTAGCTAAAGGTTTATTTGAGCTCCTAAGAACATCTACTAAAACGTCTTTGACGGTTCCCGGTTTATATCCCCACTCTGATAAGCCATACATCCCCCGACCAACTAAAACAAACCTTGAGTCTTTGATAAGTTCATTATGAACAGTTTGAACATTGGCCTTTTTGGATGAAAACCCTGTTTCATTGATAAGTTTGGCTATTTCAGAAAAGTGTTTGGGTTGGCTTTCCTTTTTTAGTATCAAGTAAGCTTTATCCCTAACACCCTTTGGTTTAACTTCAGCCCAACCAACTAAACCGACTTCACCGAATACGTTTTTGCCAAGTTCCTTACTTATATTTAAAAGCATATTAAAATCTTTGGTGCCCCTAACCCCACTGTTAGCAACAAATAAGGCAAGCTCAGATGCAGCAACGGGGCTTTTGTTACCTTCAAGAACTCTGACCACTTCCAATACATTGGTTTTGAATAAATCGGCACCTTGTTTGTCCACAGCCCAAAAAGAATGGAATAAGTCGTTTTCTCCAAATCTAACCGGCTCTCCGGCAAGAGCGAGAACGAAAACCAATGAAGCGTTAACCACATTCTCCCTATCATTTCCACTGAAAGCCTTAAACATTTCGCTTTCCTTCATAACTCCCCCGTTGCCAGCCAATATTTCTTTGGCCAAAGATACATATTTAACTATATCAGGAGAACTGGCAACAGATTTAGCAAGCTGATTTAGAGAAAACTCTTCTATTTGCCTAACCCTTTCCCTGGTTATGCCGTAGCTTTTGCCTATTGACTCAAGGGTTTCTTTTTTGCCTGTTTTCAGACCAAAACGACGGGATATGATATCCTTATTTCTAGACGACAAGCTCTTCATTAGTAGAGCCGCTGTTTTTGTTATAGCAGAACTTGAATTTGCCATGTTTGACTTAGCTTTCTTTCCCAAAAAGCTGTTTAATATATGATAGCATTAGTATGTAAATAGGTCAAGTGTTGATTACTGAGTTAGGTGAATAATGCGGTTATCCCACTCATCCACTCAAGAATTTCCATGATGCTGGTAAGGTAGCAGTTGGCACGGAAGTTCTTGAGATGACGAGTTCTCTCTTCACCAAGTCTGAAGACCCGCTTCTTTCTCGAAAAATATCTCTCAATCTCTGATCTTTTGTTAAGAAAGCTTCGGTTAAGGGTTCTACCTCCCTCTTTTCCTTTCCGATTTCTGGTAATGGCTTCCGAAGTCAGGCCGACAACCTCTTTGTGAGTGCGTCTGACTGGGATGCCGACTTTGGCATGTTTCCATTTTTGTTTAGCTTTGAAAACTAATTCTTCTCCGTCATAGCCCATATCAGCTAGAAAACTTTTGACCTTTTTCCTCCATTCTTTAGGCGAACCACGAATTAAGTTTTTACCGAGCATAATATCTGATCTGGCTCCAGGAGTAGCCACCTGAAGTAATGGCAATCTGGTCTTAAAATCAATCATTTGATGAAGTTTAAAGCCATTTTTCTCCTTGTAGCCATTGTATTCGGAACCAATCTCATCTTTCTTGGAATATGTTTCGACAAAGGATGAATCAACAATTAGATTTAACTTTTCTCGGTTCTTCACTATCCAAGAAACCAAGGTTTTGAATATTACAGGAAACCACAGTTTTTTAATCAATCTCTGCCTGAATTTTACAAAGGTTGTATGGTCTATCCCAGACATACTCTCTAAATCTCGGTAACTGCAACCTTGAACTTGTCGATACATCAGCCAACAGAACATGATTACTTTATCATAGCCTTTTCGACCTCTGGGATTCGACCCCAGAAACTTACTGAGAGTTTTTCTTACTGTTGGATTGTTCATCCATTGAAATCGGGCATAGACTGGGATAGGATTAAAAGAACAAGAAGCGCCTATTTGGTTAAATGG
>MGKE01000009.1 GCA_001794635.1 Candidatus Yanofskybacteria bacterium RIFCSPLOWO2_01_FULL_39_28
AAAAAAGCTGTTTGCTGGTGCTAAATTTACAAGAAATGAGCTACAATAGAGATACTGATTTCGGTAACACTTAATTATTGTCTAACAAGGGGTCGTTCTTGATGTTTAAGGATCTTGTGATACAATAAGAGCAAATGCTACCAATAGATTTAATTCTCGTCCGCCACGGCCAGTCCGAAGGCAACAAGGCCAACAAAGCCAGCCGTGACGGAGACAATAGATTTTTTACTCCGGAATTCTCAGACAAACATAGCCGAACCTTTCGTCTTACTGACAAAGGTATAGAACAAGCCAAAACAGCCGGCAACTGGCTGCGTTCAAATGTGGAAATGCCTCTGGACCGATTCTATGTTTCCGACTATATCCGAGCCAAAGAAACTGCCGCCCATCTTAATTTGCCTGAAGTTTCCTGGAGAGTAGAATTCCATCTTCGCGAACGCGATATGGCTCTAATGGACAACTGCCCCGACGACAAAAAGAAGGAACTTTTCAAACTGGAAGAAAGACAATTTGACATGGATCCTTTCCTCTCTTTTATCCCGCCGGCGGCGGTGAGTCAATCGCTGACTTGTGCCAAAGATTAAAAACAACCATGATTGCTCACTGGGCCAGAGAATGTCCTGACAAAAGAATTGTCGCTGTCTGCCACGGACATGTCATACGGGCTTTGCAGCTTGAGTTTGAAGATTTAGGCCACGATGACTTCCTCCGCTTGGATCATTCCGAGATACCTGAAGAAAAAATCAGAAACTGCCAAATACTTTGGTATACCCGCCGCGATCCAAGAACAAAAAAACTATACCCAAACCTTGTCGCTGTCCGGTCTATTTGCCCGCTAAACACAGATACTGGCCAAGCTGAAGATTTTGGCTGGAAAGAGATTACAAGAAACAGATATACAAACAAAGACCTCTTAACCGAAGTGAGCAAATATCACCGCCACATAAGTTAAAACCGTCATAAAGTGACGGTTTTAATTAACTCATCCAGTTTGGCAAAAAGTTGATTATTGTCTTGTCGATGATAACCCGATAAATTCTGATGATACCTAGCCAAATTAAAAATAAAGGACTCTATTTTTTCTGTTTCCAATTCAGAAATAAACTTGCCGTAACCAAGCCGCTCAAGATGATAGGCGTTAAAAACTTGCTCAAATAGATTTTTAACCGGCCAAGCCAGATACGGTTTGCCCAAGAACAGTGCCTCGCTTATCAGAGAAAAACCGGCTGTAGCCAATACCCCAGCTGAACCGGCTAAATCTTCAAGAAATCTGTTCGGGTCAAATTTTCTGAATTCCACATTGCCATCACAACCTTCTTTGGTGGTCCCGTAAACAATAAATTTAAAATCAATATTTTTAAGAACTTCCGCAATCGCCCTATGTCCATGAGACACATAAACTAAAATATAATCTCCAACTGTTGGTTCAAACCGAAAAACTTCTCTCCGAACAACCGGTGGAACAATGTGAACGGACTTGTTTTTGGGCTCGGCATCAAAAAAGGACAACGTTACATATTGGTCAGCGCCTTGAGTCATCATTTTAATAGCTGCCTTGGTAATACTGGCCTGTGACACAAATCTTCTAGGATAATCAGCATTAGTCATGGTAATAAAGTGCTGGTTGTCTATAGATATAACCGGCACACCTTTCATTCGACCGGCTAAACAAGAAATGGGCTCAAAATCAGTAATAACCAGGTCAGTTTTTGTTTCCCCAATAAGTTTCAGGGTTTTTTTCAAACTTCTTCCACCCTTGTTAAGAGAACTGGTGTTTTCAAAAAAAGTTGCCAAGTTATCAACCTGACCGCCTTTAAACTTAAATTTAAAACCAAAAATCTCTTCCACGTGGAAATGATTATGTAAACCTGTTAAAGCTCGGCCAGAGGTAACCACAACCACATTATGACCTGATTCCTGGAGATGAGTAATAACTTCTTTTGATCTGGTCCAGTGCCCAGAACCTTCACCATTTATTCCGTAAAGAATATTAGCCATGTGTTTTTTATTTTAGAATTCAAAGAAACTGCAATATTTTAGCAATTTTTATAAAAACAATCCAGTGGAATTAAAAATTAACCAATTTCAATTATTTTACTCCTTGAGGTGTAGCCGGACACTATCCTGACATTTGGAGTATGGAAATATTCCCGAAGCGCTTTGAGAATGGCTAAATTAGCCAATCCATGAACAGGTGGTTCTTTGACAGAAACAATAAAGCTGAGGTCACTTGCCCGTCCGAAGCTTTTTAGCAAAGGAGAGTCCAGTTTTTCTACTTTTTCTTCATTGGAATTAGGTTTGGCTTTAATACTTATTCGCATGTCTCATTTTACCACAAATTAAATAGGACTTAAAGCGTCAATAGTGTCAAAGTTGTCAACAATTTGGTTGACTAGGTATAAACTGACTTAATATAATGAATGGGTGCATACAATCCAAAAACAAATTCTCAAAATTTCCGGACGTAATAATCTTGGCAAAATGAGCTTGCGGCAAATCGGCCACTTAATCGGAGAAGGGAATCAACCTCAAAAAATCAAACACCACCTCCTCCAGCTGGAGAAGAACGGCTTAATCAAAATTAACCGCCTGGAGAAAGAAATCGCCAGAACCCGCCCCGGCACCCAAGCCAACAGCAAGTTAATCTCGCTTCCGATTCTCGGTTCAGCCAACTGCGGTCCGGCCATGATATACGCCGAGCAGAACATTGAGGGCTATTTGACCATCTCCGGCAAACTTCTATCCAAGAAAAAAGATGTTTTCGCCATCAAAACTTCCGGCTACTCAATGAATAAAGCAAACATTAACGGAGAGAATATTGAGGATGGAGATTACGCTGTGGTGGATTCTAAATACCGAAACGTCAAAAACGGCGATTATGTATTATCGGTCATTGACGGCGTAGCCAACATCAAAAGATACTTCAACGACAAAGAGAACAAAAGAATCATCCTCCTTTCCGAATCAAGCGCCAGCTTCTCCCCTATTTTTATCCACTACGACGACTTGGATGGATACCTAATAAATGGCAAGGTTATCCAAGTCATCAAAAGACCCAAAACCCCCTGGTCCAAATTCAAGAAGTTTGTTTATAAATAAACGGTCGTTTATTAACTTCTTGAAGAATTCTAAGAGTAGCATGTACCGACAAATTATCGCTCGATAAAAGCACTAAACGACTGCCAATAAGATCAAATAACGGACTCAAAAATTCATCCGCCCATGACGGTGACAATGTTAACACGCCGGAAAAATCTATTTCAAGCTCTTCATCCTTAGAAAGCTCACGCAGAGTTGACTGAAATGCCTTAAAAGCTTCGCTGCCCAATTCTCGTGATATTAATGTTTTACCAAATTTTTCTAGTTGTAATTTCATATATTTTTATTAAATTTATTAAAACTCTATTTTTGCTAAACATCCCCGCACAATACGCTGACCACGCGTAACATGAAATTTTTTATCCGAGCCTTTCATGCGTACCTCGGCGTCACCACTAGTATAGAATAAATCGATCGGCTGATCAGTAACTACCTCACGGACAAGCTTAAGCCCATTCCCGCGTTTCTCCGGTGCCCTGCCGGAGATAAATTCAGTAAAAGCAACGGTCACCGCCACAACATGACTTGGGAGTTGAGGACGAACCTGACGTAATGTTTCTAAAACACCTAGTCCTCGGTCTGCAAGAACAATTACGCCTTTAGCAAGATCATAACCAAAAAAAATTCCTGCTGTATCGGGCCACTTTCCTAAATTATGAGCAAACGAATTATCGCCAATCTCTCCGGCAATTAAAACAATCAAGGAATATAATTTTTCAAAACCAGGCTTTTGCATAAGTTCGTATTCCATTTTTGTCAGCCTTGCATTGAATATAGAACTTGTTGGACAATAAAACCTACTAGGAAATTCCACGCCATCTTTAATCCACTCAGAAGCAAATTTCATCATGTCACTGGCAAAGATTTCTAAATCTTTTTCACGGTAATATCGATGAGTGCCGCCGTCTTTTTTGATCGCAATCAACTTACCACTTTCATCCCAACGACGAAGCGTATTCAAAGACACCCCCAGATATTCAGCAGCTTGGCTAATTGTAAGTAGTTCCTCTTCCATATGTAAAGTTATTGTATCATATTATACAAATCTACATAAGTATTGACCAAATCTACCCCAAAATCTAGCAATCTACTCATTAATCACCAGTAACTCCCCAGACTAAAGACCCCGCACCCCCTGGTCCAAATTCAAAAAGTTTGTTTATAAATAAGACAAAAATTCATTTTTTAACAAAAAAATCAAAAGATCATAGTAGCTCAAAAATCTCAACCTGAATCTAAAAAATAAATAGCTTTCTCAAATCTTTATATGTATAGACTTCTATAATTTTATCTTTATTCCAAACATTTAAAATATTTCCGTCCCACTCCAAAAAATCAAAAGGTTCGGTGGTAGTTTTGAAGTAAGAATAAATCTTATCGTCTTGAAATTGAAGGGTTTGATAATCCATAACTTTGGTTTAATTTTTATTTTTCATCAGTTATCACAACTTTTTTACCACGATATTTATCTGAAAAAACTGGCTCTACAACTGGAATATTATCTGCCATAATAACTTCGAAATTTCCTCCTTGCTCTTTTTCAATTTTCTTTAATTTTTCTATAAACTTTTTTAATTTCATAATAACTGGTATTCCCCTCGATTTACAAAATCTAAGTATCCCCTATCTCTTAAAATCTGCAATTGCTGACGTATTTTATCTTTTATGTGCTTATTGTCTGGGTGAAGTTTACTTAATTCATCTTCAAAAGCATACGAGTCTTCCAATGTAAAATACTTTTTACCAAGCTTTTCTATGCTTCGCATTACATCAAGTAGCCATCCTTTTGCAGATATTTCTTTTTCTTCACGCAAAAAAAGAGTTTTCTTCCACTCAGCAATTATTTTTTCTTTTGGTTTAACTTCTCCATTTTGAACGTAAAATATCTTGCCAGATTGAGGAATACTGTCCAGTAAAATATTGCAACCAATCCAACCGGCTCGACGAGCAGATGACGCAAGTGGTTTACGTTTCTCAATTATCTCCGGCACAAAAAAGTGCTTTGGCACAACAAAAAAATTTGTAACTTCAAAATTTGATAAATCATAGTTGAGCAAGAAAAAATTGGGGTTATTACTACTATTCAGCCGTTCAAGCATTGTACGATATGCGCCGTCAACAATTTTTATTCCTGTCTTGTTTTGCTTGCTTTTTAACTCATACTCTTCCTTACAATTTGAACAATAAAAATCAGCGACCGGCTGGTTATTAGGATACTTATCCATGTCCAATTCCCCACAATTAGGACAAAAAATTGAATTATCAACCCATGCTTCGGTTAATACACGCACCTTTTGAGATTGGCTTTTGTAATTTTCTGCCAGTTTTTTATCAAAAGTTAAGTTCATACAACATATCCTATGATCTTAATTAGCCGAAAACAAGATCGAGTTATCCCCTAAACCAAAAACCCACCGTCAAGTGAGTTTTTCGTAGGGATATCCGGCCTAGAATTAAAGAAAGCTCCAAAAATCATTCCGGAACACGATCTTGATACTTGTCCTATTTAATATTCAGACAAACCCCCTCAAAACTAGGCTCGGTAATCCAAATCTATTATTAAAAATCTATATTTAAAAGGCAATACCAAAAAACTGTTGATAACCACCAAAATAACCCAAAAAAAACGGCTCACAATATGAGCCGTTTGATATTTGGGGATTGGATTTCTAGAAGCCTGGGTGAAAACTAAAAAATAAAAATAGTAAAATAAGGTTAATTAATATAAAAACCGAACTAATTAAATACCACGATATTTTTCTAATTCCGCCCTTATTCAGCCAAACAATAACAAAAGACCCTATTATTGATATGAATAAAAAGGTGGGTGTCAGTATATTGCTAGCAGATTTAAATAATTCTTCACCAAAAACACCTAATACTAGTGGTAGGAAAACAAAAGTAATAAATATTTTTATTAAACTCTTCATTTTATTTTAAGTAAATAATATTAATGACTTATCAACCACCCAACATCTTCTTTGAGTAAGTTGTAAGCTTGTTCATTAAGATTACCTTTATTATACTCCCCCTCTAGTTGATTGAGAAATTGAGTTGCCAACACTTTATTAATCCGTTTCACAAACTTTTCAATTTGTTTAATAACCTTGGGTTTGTCCGGCAACTTTTCTTCAAGTATTTCAATTCTTTTCTCAATCTTAATAGCTGATTTGAGTTTATTAATTAAGCTATTTTTTATACCATTCTTTTCTATCCAACCAAGCTCATAAGCCCGCTCAATATCCGATATAACACTGTTCGGAGTAGCAATCACCTGAAATTCAAAACTTTTAGTGGCAGTATTGCCGGCTTTGTCAGTGGCGACAATATCTAAAGAGTGGCTGCCTAATGAATAGAAAAATAAATCAATACTTGCTGATGAAAATAAGTTTCCGTCCAGCTTTATTTGAGACGAGAGAATGCCGGAGTTGTCGTCATTTATTTCAACTGTGACAGGCAAATTAAATGACCTTTCATAAGAGAGTGAAGCGAGAGAAAGTATATCAATAACCGGCGGAATAATGTCATCGGCTTCTTGACCGTTTAAAATAGATGTTGCCGGAATAGAAATAAAACTGCCATCTCCATCTTGGTCAACTTCAATATCTCCTATCGGACTACCGGTGGTAGTGAAACTTACTTCAGTTGAGGTCGTAACCGGAATGTCATTAAAAACAGTTGCTGTGGTGACTATTCCATCGCTGTTTTGGCGGATATGCAAATCAAAAGTGCCGTTATCTAGCCCTTTAGCAACAACCTGGTAGTTTTCGCCGTTACTCGATGGAATGAATATAAATTTCTCATGGCCAAAAATTTCATAATCAACACCCGGTACTCCATATTCAATACCGTTTTCTATTGGTCCGGTATGTCTGTTTTGGGAATCATAAATATGCACTTCAACGGGACTTCTCCAGATAAGTTCCTGGCCATCAATACCACAAGTTGATTGGTCATTACTTATATTGTCGTAACTAGCCAGCGGTTGATTATCAAGAATATCAACGATTAAATTGCGAACTCCCGGCCGGCTGGGAAGCTCGGCGTGAGAACCTTCGGTTGAGTAAAATTTGTTTTCTGCCAAAAGATTAATAGAGTCTCCGCTGACTAAAGGAACTGTTCGGTCGCCGGCGCGATATTTAACAAGAGAAATATCACCGCTAGGATATACTTGATATCCGCCTTGAGTAGCCGTTGTGCATCCGGCAATATTGTAAGCTTTTATACCGGATAAATCTAAATCCTCTAAATTATTATTAAAAAAGTTTTCTGCCAAATCAAATACATTCTGGGACGAACCTTGGTCAATTAAAAATTGCTTAGTTTGGTTATAGTCCAAAACACTGCTTATCTCTGAAGGAATTATTTGAAATATTTTTTTGATGTATGGGCCGACCAAATCAAAGTAAGTTTGCTTGGGAAGAAGTTGGTGGATGGCAGGGTAATTTTTAGATAACTCTTTAAGTCGTTCTTTTTCAAGCCAGGGAATGCCCATATTGTCTCCTACCATAAGAACCTTGCTGGCTTTTGGAGCGCCCAGATGAGGCGTTCCGACAAAAATCAATTTGTCTATACTGTCTTTGTTGTTTTGCCTGATATATTCTTTGGCCAAAAGTCCGCCCATGCTATGAGCCACAATATTTACTTTTTCAGAATCGGTTTGCAGTTTAATTTCGTCAATTTTATTTTTTAATAAAGTTGCTGTGTCAGTTAAATCTAGTCGCCAGTCGTAGGAAAAATAGAATAAATCTTGATTTAAAACATAACTATTTGTTTCTAGATCTTCTCTTAATGTTTTAAAAGTATCGACATTAAAGGCACCAGCATCAATAATTGGAACGTCAGGCAATTGTTCAATTACATTTCCAGTCTTTATATTAGAATCAACAGGTTGTCCGTTTTCATCCAACCCCAAATTTTCAGTCAAAAACTGGTCATTTATATCCAAAAACATCTGACCCAAATCGGCCCAAATTAAGTCGTCTCCGTTTTTTAATTCGCTTCCGGCAATACCGGGAATTATCAAAACTGGCGTTTTGGCTGGCTCATCCGGCCCTTCAAGCCTAAATGCGGGTT
>MGKE01000010.1 GCA_001794635.1 Candidatus Yanofskybacteria bacterium RIFCSPLOWO2_01_FULL_39_28
GCCATAATCATGTTATTGATTACGGTAACCTATTTATTGTCTAACCGTGCCCTTCTCGGTAACAGTCTTTATTAGCTAAAGGGGGGGTCTTGATTTAAACTAAAAACTTTGTTAACATTCTAAGACTTAGATTTATGACCCCGTCACAACACAAAATTGAATTACAGGCTGACGTAAGAACCGTTCTGGGAAGCAAGGTCAGAGGGTTGAGACGATCTGGTTTTATACCGGCAGTTTTGTATGGAAAAGGTCAAGAAACCATTGTTCTTCAGGTGCCAATCAAAGAATTTTCAAAAGTTCTCAAAGAAGCTGGGGAATCTACGCTTGTTTATATCAATGTTAACGGACAATCATACCCTACAATTATTCATGATGTAGCCAAAGACCCAGTTAAGGATCATGTTGTTCACGCTGATTTTTATAAAGTAAGTTTGACTGAAAAAATTAGGACTAAGGTTCCTGTTATTTTCGTCGGTGAATCTCCGGCAGTCAAGGATTTGGCCGGTATTTTCGTCAGAAATGTAAATGAGCTTGAAGTTGAGGCTCTGCCTCAAAATTTGCCCCACGAGATTTCTGTTGACATTTCGTTTCTAAAAAACTTTGGCGACCAGATATTAGTAAAAGATATTGATTTGGGCAAAGATGTTAGAATAGAAGCCGAGCAGGATGCGATAATTGCTACTATCCAAGAACCTAAATCACAAGAAGAACTTGAGGCCGAACTCGCTGAACCTTCCGCTGGCGTTGAAGAGGTTGAGGTTATTAAGAAAGAAAAAGAGGAGGAAGCTCCAGCAGAATCAACAACTGAAGAAACTCAACCTCAAGAAAAAACCGCCTCTTAGGGTTTTTTCTATTTTGTTATTAAATATATCCCTGTTCCTAGAGCAATAAAAGCCAAAAAGGGGAGGACTTTATGGAAGTGACGAGTAAGCCATTTTTTTAATTTTCCGCCCCAGCCCGGGCGAGGAGTGAAGATGGGTGACTTGATATCAAGCGGTTCCTGCTTCATGGTTAATGTTTTATTTAAGTTCGGTAGCTAATTTTTCAATAACTTTATCAAGATTACCATTGAGAATAGTATCCATATTTCCCCAGCTCTTTTTGATGCGATGGTCGGTGATTCTATCTTGAGGATAATTATAGGTGCGGATTTTCTCTGAACGGTCGCCGGTGCCTATTTGTTTTCGGCGTTCCTCGGTAACATTGCCAGTTTCTTCAGCTCTTTTTATTTCAAGAAGTTTGGTTCGGAGTAGTTCTAGGGCCTTTTCTCTATTACCATGCTGGCTTCTTTCTTGTCGGCAAGAGACGACAATTCCACTTGGTTTATGCAGGACTCTGACTGCGGTTTCAACCTTGTTTACATTTTGGCCGCCAGGACCGCCGGCACGTGAGAAGCTAACCTCAATCTCGTCAGGTCTTATCTGGATATCTTTTTCGGTTGCTTTTTGTAAAACTGCTACTGTGGCGGTAGAAGTATGGACTCGCCCTGACTTTTCTGTTTTGGGAACTCGTTGAACCCGATGAACACCGGATTCATATTTCATTTTATTAAACACATCTTGGCCTTTTAATTCAAAAACCATTGATTTGTATCCGCCGACACTGTTTTGGTTATAATCAATCACCTCAACACCCCAACCCTTTATAACCGCATAACGTTTATACATATTAAACAAGTCCGACGCAAAAAGAGCGGCTTCGTCGCCGCCTGCTCCGGCGCGGATTTCTATTATTGCCTCTGCCATATTTGTCTATGAGAGTAGCGAATAGCTACAAATATGAGCACCTCGCCGAAGTTCGCAAAGCGAACGAAGGCGGGGGGTCATAGCCATGAGTTATTTTTTACCAGGCTTCTTGGCTTTTTCTGCTCTTTTCTTGAATTTCTCTACTCTTCCTCTGGTATCAACTATTTTTTCAGTACCGGTATAGAAAGGATGGCAGTTAGCGCAAATAACGACATTTGTTTCTTCTGTCGTTGAGCTGATATGCCAGGTTTTGCCACAAGCGCATTTAACCTTGGCATTTGTGTGATAAGTTGGGTGTATATCCGTTTTCATGATGTAAGGTATTGTATTACAACTTGCCTTTAAAATCAATATTTGGTATCATTTTCAGATATTATGACGGAACAAGAACTACAACTTAATTATGACGATATGCTCAAGGCGGGCATGCATTTTGGGCGCAAAAAGACCGTCTTTAATCCAAAGATGGGCAAATATGTTTTCACGGTCAAAGAAGGTATTTGTATTATTGACCTGCTAAAAACTCAAACTGAAATAACCAAAGTGGCTGAATATTTGAAAAAGGTGATTACTGATGGAGGTGTGGTGCTTTTTGTAGGTTTAACCAAACAATCAGCCGATACGATTAAGGACTTGGCCAACGAGTTAAATATGCCTTATGTTGTTGAACGATGGATTGGCGGAAGTTTGACTAATTTTAAAGTTATTTCTAGCCGGGTCAAAAAAATGGAAGAAATGGAAAAACAAACTAAAACAGGAGAACTCGATAAATATACTAAAAAAGAGCGACTTATGTTTGAACGAGAACTTAAGAAAATGGAAAACCATTTTGGCGGTTTAAGAAAAATGACCAAACTGCCGGATGTTGTTTTTGTGTCTTCTTTGAAAGATGGCGTTTTACCAATCAGAGAAGCTAAGAGAATGAAAATCAAGACAGTTGCAATTGCTAATACTGACTCAAGTCCAGACGATGTTGATTATGCTATCCCCGCCAATGACCGATCCAAAAAATCCATAGATTTAATTCTTGAGGCAATTAAAAAAGAGATAACAAACAAATGAAGTCAGAAATAGAGAAAATAAAAGATTTACGAGATAGCACCGGCTTGTCTCTTGCAGAAATAAAAAAAGCTATTACTGAAGCTGGCGGAGATGAAGAGAGGGCGAGGGAGCTGCTTCAGAAGCTAGGAGTGCAGATGGCGGCCAAGAAATCTAGCCGTCAGGTTAAAGAGGGTGTGATTGATGCCTATGTCCATAGTACTAAGAAAGTTGCTTCTGTGGTAGAACTTCTGTGCGAGACTGATTTTGTGGCCAATAATATGGAATTCCAGAAACTGGCCCATGAATTAGCAATGCACATAGCAGCTTTGAGGCCTGGTAGTATAGACGAGCTTTTGGGACAGCCCTTTATTAAGGATCAGGACATATCCGTTAAAGAACTCATTAACCAAAACATTGCTAAGCTTGGAGAAAATATCCAACTTGGTCGGTTTGAAGTGTTTGAGATATAAAAAGCATGTATATTCTCGTTCCACTAGGTTTGATTTTAGTTTCTCTGGTTGGTATTTTCGTTGTAATCTATAAAAAAAAAGAGTATCTAGAGAAACTCTATTCTCTAAATACTACTGGTGATGGAGTCATCTTACAGCAATTTAATGTTGTTAACTTTAGCTCTGAACTTTTCCCGGAGGTATGGCGGCTTTTGGCTAAAATAAATGTCAACAAACACAAAACCCTATGGCTAGTGGAAACTGAAAAGTTTTTAAGAAAGGTTAGACTACTGTTTCTTAGGGTGGATAGATTCTCTGATTCTTTAATTAAAAAAATTAGGAGAGTTAACACCAACGGCAAGTTAAATGGACATACTGCAGAGGAACTGGTTGCAGAACAAAAATCAGTGGTTCAAGTTAGCGAAAAAGAAAAAATAAGTCCCAATTTCTTGAAAAACGAAGAAGAACGTTTAATTATAGAAATAGCCCAAAATCCAAAAGACTCCAGACTTTATGAAAAGTTGGGCGACCTTTACGTTGAAATGGAGAATTGGATTGATGCGAAAGAATCTTATGAAGCATCCATAGAACTCAACCCAACCGCAGAAGAACTCAAAAGAAAACTCTCGTTTGCTCTGGAAAAACTCCCTGTTCAACCTTCTCAAAACTAGTTTCTTGGTGTATAATAACGTAGAATGCCGACCTAGCTCAACGGTAGAGCAACGCTTTTGTAAAGCGAAGGTTCCGAGTTCAAGTCTCGGGGTCGGCTCCACAATATTTTATTAATATTGTCAATGTGTACAAAGTAGTTGGCTATACACCATGCACTCTGATATAATTTGTAGCAAATGGAAAATAAGTTTTTGATAAGAAAATTATATCTTAATAATTTAAGTGGGCCAGAGATAGCAAGAAAATTAGGTCTGAATATACGCTGGGTGTATAGATGCTTAGAGCGTCAGAATATACAGCGACGAACAGCCGTTGTCGGAAACAAGATTAGATTTGAGAATAGTCCCTTATCATTTAGTTTTAAGAGTAAGCTATCTAGATCGGAAGAAAAACTTTTGATTGCTGCTGTGATGTTATATTATGGCGAGGGTGCAAAAACTGGTCAGTGTGTTGACTTTGCAAATTCAGATCCACTGATGTTGAAAATCTTTCTTAAATTTTTACGAGAAATTTGCGGAGTTAAGGAGACAAGATTAAGGTTTTATTTGTATTGCTTTTCCAATCAAAACACTAACGCGTTAATAAGATACTGGTGTGATTTTTTAAATATAAGTAGAGAAAACTTTACAAAGCCATATATAAGAAAAGCAGACATTAATTTAAAACGAACAACAAAATATGGTGTTTTGCACATTAGGTATAGTGATTTGAGGTTACTAAGAAAAATTTTAAATTATAATAGTGACTTAACAAAAAAATTATTAAAAAATGGGGGTGTTGCGGAGTAGTCAAACGCTGCAGACTGTGATTATAAATAATTGCAGCTTTCTGTCGAAAGACAGATCGAAACTCTCTGGGATAACGGTGAAGGCTAAGTCTTTGAAGATATGCGAATACCGTGGGAACCCTTCGACTCACTTTGTTTGCTCAGAGTGAACCGATGGGGCGCCGTAGAGACTAGATACCAGAGTATCCTTTTGTAAAAAGGATAAAGATATAGTCCATGCTATTACGAAAGTAATGGATTAATGAAATCTGCCGGCCGAACGGCCTTCGTAGGTGCAAATCCTACCGCCCCCACAGTTAATGTAACTTTAAAATTTATTGCCGTTGTAGCTCAGTGGTAGAGCAACTCCATGGTAAATTAAATTGCCCACCGCCAAAGTAATTTAGCGGTGAATCCCGAATTACGGTTAAAAGCCAAGTCAAACTTGGTCAAGACCGTGGCGCCTAAGGCGCCCGAACGACTGACAAGGGATTCCGCCTAGGCGGAATAAGATACAGTCTAATCCCTTAGGTAACTACGGGTACACATGAAGGAGTAGGTCGTCGGTTCAATCCCGACCAACGGCTCATTTAATAAAAAACCCATCAGCTGATGGGTTTTTGATTTTATCTGGCTAGTAAGAACTTAGTTATTAGTCCGATAAAATTATTGTCTAGATATAATGATACCGGCGGGGGTTCAGAATAAAAATCTGACGGTGGAGGTGGGGGCGGTGGTTGGTTGTATTGAGTGCCATCTTGCGGCGGGGGTTCATATTGAGGTTGCTGGTATTGTTGATAATCTGGAGGGGGTTCCTGGCCTTGGTATGGGATGGGTTGGTTATAAGTATTTGGTTGTGTCTGGTCATATGGTTGATTTTGAGGTGGATATGATTCGTTGTGGTAAGGTTCATTAGGATCACCAGGTTTAAATTCGCCTGGCGGCATTGGTATTGGTTTATAGTCTTCCATTTTTCTATACTCATCCTCGTTGTGGGACATCATATTGGGTTGTCCTTCTTGACGAAATTCATCATTGGGGTCTTGAGGCATCGGTTGGTTAAATTCTTGAGGTTGTTGATTCATCATTGGCCGTCGACATTCTTCTTCGTGTTCTTGGCAATATGTTCGGCATTCCTCAGGACTTGAACATCCCCCTGGTCCGCCTTGTATCCTTCCAGAACTTTGAAATTCACCCTCTCCTTTCATCATTTCTCCTTCCGAACCAGGATGTTGCCCTTCTCCTTCTGGGCCTTCTTTCATGTTCGCTTCAAAACACTGGCGCATAGCTTGGCCTAATTCTGGTCCGGGAACTATTTCTCCGTTTCTTATACTTTGGAATTTATCTGCTCCTATTGATAAGTCTAAACACGAAACCACTTCTGGGGGTATGTTTTGGAAATGTTCTTTAAGCTGTTGACCACCTTTTCTGATTTCATCAACTTCACCTTTTTCTATAAATCCGTGTTCTTGAGCAAATTCTAAGCATACTTCTTGATTTGATGGGTTATTGCAGAAGTCCCTACATTCTTCACCCTTACATCCTCCTGGTCCCTTGCCGCCAGTTTTCTTAAATCGGTCGTATTCTTCCTGATTCATTGCCCCGACTTTTAGAGCGAATTCTGCGCACGTTTCCATGTTAGCTTCTTCATGGCAGTAAGATTCACACTCTTCTTTTGATTTGCACCCGCCAGGCGTTTCACCTTTTTGCATTAAGGGGATGAATTTTCTTGCCCTTTCAACTTCTTCTTTGGGTATAAAACCAGCCTTTTCGGCAAAACTTAAACATTCTTCAGCGTTAGAAGGATTGGCGCAATAAGACTCACATTCAAGTTTGTTTGTGCAACTGCCAGGAAGACTGCCACCTTCTTTGAGAACCTTGAGAACCCTTCTGCTTTCTTCTAGTTCTTTCTGATCAAGGAAACCGTGCTTTTCGGCAAATTCTAAGCAAACCTCCATATTATTTGTGTTGCTGCAGAATTGTTCACACTGGTCTTTGCCTCGGCAACCTCCGGGACCTGAACCTAAATCGGCTAGTTTTTTGGCTCTTTCAGCTTCACCTCGGTTCATTAACCCGTGTTTTTCAGCAAAAGCAACGCAAACTCTTATGTTGTCAGGATTATCGCAGTATGTTTTGCAAGCTTCTTTGTTTTCGCAATTGCCTAACTCGGCCACTGGAAATTGAATATTCGGCTCATCCGATTCCTGAGCTGATATATAGCTTGTTATTAAAAATAAACTGAAGATGAAAAAGGCGACAATAATTTTATTTTTCATATTATTTATTCAAATGGATTTTTGTAGGCGTCGGTATAGGGATTTGTCTTGGTCTCCTCAAAGACATTTGTTTGAGGAAGATTTTCGGCCGGATTATCAACCTGATTTATTTCTTCACCCAAACTTTTTGATTCTTCAAGAGGTACGGGAGTTGGCGTCGGCGTTATCAAATCCCTGAATTTAAATAAGTCAAAAAATACAAAAGCAAAAAGAACCGCAGCGACAACTAAGGATATAACAGCGATAAATAGATTCTTGTTCATTAATTTAACTTTATTATAACATGAGCTATTTTTCAGTTATCAACAAAAGTCCGCGGGGGCTTAATCTTTTTGTTTGTTTAAAAATCAATTTAGTTAGTATTGCTTTTTGTTGGGTTGAGTGATATAATAACTAAGTTAAAATTTAATTATAATATTATGCCTCAGGAAAACCTACTTCGTCTAAAATGTTCAGTTTGCAAACGACCCAATTATTATACCTCAAAAAACAAGAAAAAAGTTGAACGGAAACTTGAATTTAAAAAGTTTTGTAAATGGTGTCGGAAATCTACAGTACATAAAGAAGCTAGAATGACTGGCTAAATCAGACTTGCCATAGGCAAGTCTGATTGCCCGAACATTTTGTATTTAAAATGTTCTAGGGGTAGTATGGTTTCATAAACCCGCTTGAGGCGGGTTTATAGTTAGTGTAAAATTTAATGGGAGTGACCTTTCAAGGTCCTCTCAAGGGGGGCTTAGTTAAATGGTATAATAGGCGTCTCCAAAACGCCGGTTGGGGGTCCGATTCCCTCAGCCCCCGCAGTCAACATTTTTTATCGAGGGACCGAGAGGCTCCTTGATTTTGCCTAGATTTTTGAAAGTCTTAAAAACCGCTAAAAACTCGGCAGGTATTTAGGACTTGAACTAGGCGGATGAATCTTGGTTTTAAATGACTGATAAGGATTATGGACCGCCGAGCCTATTCATGATAATTTAGTAAGTGGTCGAAATTAAATATTAGGAGTTAATCTTATTTTTATGAAAAAATTTATTGTTATATATCACGCCTCCGAAGATTCAGCTCAGAAAATGGCTTCTGCCAGTCCTGAGGAGATGAAGAAGGGCATGGAGCCTTGGATGGAATGGGCAAAGAAGTGCGGATCCGGTCTTGTGGATATGGGAACACCATTAGCAAATGGTCAAAAAGTTACGAAGAAAGGAACTTCTCTCAGTGACAAAGATGTTGTCGGTTATTCTGTACTTCAGGCAAATAGTATGGAGGAGGCAGTAAAAATGTTAAAAGAACATCCCCATCTTGATTGGACAGATGGCTGTGAAATAGAAGTTCATGAATCAATGTCGTTGCCAGGCATGTAGTATCTTATTTGGGGTTTTATATCTTGAGCCAAATCTAAAAAATCACCAGAAGGTGATTTTTTAGATTTACATCGCCAATGGCTACAGATAGCTTGTAAAGTTAACTTGACATTCTTGGGTTAAGTAAATAAAATTTAAAAATGGGAATCAGAGTAGAAAAAAATAACTTGAAATAATGGACATATGAATACAAAACTTTTAAAAAACCAATCGAGGGTTTCGTTGGTGGCGGTAGTTATTATAACCGTAATTATAGTTCTCGGTGGTTATGCCGTTTTTATGTTCATGGCCTCAGATGTGCCGGAAGATGGTGCGATGATGGAACAATCTCCCTCAATGACACCGGATAGCATGATGAAAGATGATGTAATGATGAATGATGGAACGATGATGGAATTAAAATTTTCCGGCCAGGTTTTAGCTGGAACATCGTCGCCTCTACTGGATTTTAACAAAGTAGATTACGACAAAGCGGTGGCATCCGGCAAACTGGTTGCAATATATTTCTATGCCAACTGGTGTCCTATCTGTAAAGCAGAATTTCCTAAAATGCAGGAGGCATTTAATAAGATTAGCGATGATAAAGTGGTCGGATTTAGGGTAAATTATAACGATGACCAGACTGATGATGACGAGCGAGAATTGGCCCGAGAGTTTGGAGTGGCTTATCAGCATACAAAGGTTTTTGTTAAAAACAGCCAGAGAATATTGAAAGCTCCCGAATCTTGGAATTCAGCCGATGTTTACATCTCTAAGATAAATCAATATAAATAATGAATGACTTTTCAATAATCGTAGCTTTTATAGCCGGTCTAGTTTCCTTCTTGTCGCCTTGTGTTCTCCCGATTATTCCCGGATTCATGGCCTATCTAGCCGGATCAAGTCTGGATCAAGCTCAATCTCACAGGCGTGATATATTTCTAGCTAGTTTATTTTTTGTTTTTGGTTTTTCAGCCGTTTTCTCTGCTCTGGGGGTGCTGCTCAATACTGTTCTTGAAGCTGTCGCTTACGATGCTCAAATTTGGCTTGCCCGAATTGGTGGAGCCATAATAATTTTATTTGGATTATATCTAGTAGGACTTGTTAAAATTCTATTCTTAGAGCGAGAGCTTAAATTTAGTGTCCGAACTAAGTTTAAATCTAAATATGTTACTTCTTTTGTTTTTGGTGCCGCCTTTGCCGCCGGATGGACTCCTTGCGTCGGTGCAGTCCTCGGAGGAATACTGGGATTAGCCGCTAGTGCTCCCGGATCAGCTTTTACGTTGTTATTTTCTTATTCTTTGGGACTGGGTTTACCTTTTCTTTTGGTGGGTTTGTTTGCTTCTCAAGCATCCGGATTTATTAATAAATATGTCCGGTGGTTTAAATATGTCAGCATTGCTTTTGGCGTCTTACTTATCATCATAGGGATTCTTTCGTTTACCCAGCAATTAAGCCGAGTGGCTAACTTTGAGATTCTTAATCGTTTGCTTCTTAAGTAGATATGACCGGAAAAAATGTTATTTTAGGAGTTTTTATCATCGCTATTATTGGCGCTATTTTTTATTTAGAATCCTTGCGGCTAGAAAGAACGAGCGGGGAAGATGCTGAAATAAAAATAGAAGCTAAGCAAGACAAGGCCAATAAATACGAATCGGCTAAAGAATTAATCGGTATTCAAGGATTTGTCAACTCTGGCCCGTTTAAAATTTCTGACCAGATTGGTAAAAAAGTCATTCTCATAGATTTTTGGACGTATAGCTGTATCAACTGTCAACGCACAACGCCATATTTAAATGCTTGGTGGGAAAAATATGAAGATGACGGACTATTGATTATCGGAGTTCATACTCCCGAGTTTGAGTTTGAAAAAAAATATGACAACGTTCTTCAGGCGACCCAAACATTCGGCATTAAATATCCGGTGGTCCAAGATAATAACTATTCAACCTGGACGGCATACGGCAATCGTTATTGGCCTCGGAAATACTTGATAGATATTGATGGCTTTATTGTTTACGATCACATTGGAGAGGGGGGTTATGAAGAGACTGAAGATAAAATAAGAGAATTATTAATGGAAAGAAAACTAGTTCTTGGTGAAACTGGAGGTATTGATACTGGCATGGCTGGACCAAGAGGTGTTCAAGATGTTTCTGTAAGGCCGGAAAGTCCCGAGGTATACTTCGGAGCTTTTAGGAACGAGCTTCTGGCTAATGGTGACATGTCTAAGGTTGGTATTCAGAATCTTGTAAATCCTGGCAGTGTAAATTTAAACAAACTCTATCTTGTCGGTTCTTGGAATATTCAGGAAGAATATGCCCAAAATCTAAATTCTGATTCAAAAGTTATTTTTAAATTCAAAGCCAGAAAAGTTAATATTGTGGCAGAAGCCGATAAGCCATCTAAAGCAAGCATACTCTTAGACGGCAAGATGATATCCGAAGTTAATATACAGAACAGTCAGCTTTATGAAATCATCTCTCTACCCGAGCAAGGAGAACATACACTCGAGATAATACTGGAAGATCCAAATATCAGATTATATACTTTTACCTTTGGCTGATTTTTTAGATTCCTGGTACGGGCCCTTAACTTGTGGATAAGTAATTTGTTATCATAAATATACTGCACTTTCACAACAGAATATTATCAAGAGTGAGCTGAGGGAATTGGCCCGATGAAGCTCCAGCAACCTGCCATATGGTAAGGTGCTAAATCCAACCCACGCGGGCAGATAATCTCTGTTGTAAGGTGCTTCTCATGAAAACACCAGTTTAGGGGTGTTTTCTTTTTCCCAAAAGGAGGGAAAAATGAAATGGGGGTGGTTTTGTGATAATTGCGGGCATGGCCCAATGTTCGGAGAGGGACTTTGCAATAAATGTGGTAATTGGCGTCCTGGTAGTGAAGTACCATTTGAACACAATGAAACTCTCAAAAAATTATCAGACAGGATAATGGAAAAATTGAAGAAGGATTTAGGATTAAAGTAATGCTTATGATAAAGTTGAAAACGAGTAAGTAGATTAGCTATTAGATGCCGGCCTATACATGGCCGGCTTTTTATGTTTTTTACTCCGACCGAGGCACCTCTAACCGTCCTCTGGAATGATCCGTCAGAAAGTCTTGTAATACGGTGTCCTTGATTATTCTAATGGACTTGCTATACTGTAAATACCATCGCCGTAAGGCGTCAACGACTCCTGCAAGGGAGTCGTAAACGTTAATATTTCTATGTATTTCAAAGATTTTGATAAGTGGAACGAGGTTAAAAAGAGGGTGCATCACGAAGAGCGTAAAGTAAATATCCGTAGCGGAGAAATTCGCTGGGTTTCTTTTGGGGTCAATGTCGGAAGTGAAATTGACGGTAAGGGCGTATCTTTTACCAGGCCTGCCCTGATTCTTCATGTCATTGGATCGCACTTAGCTCTCATTGTGCCAATGTCTACTAAAGTAAAAGATATTGCCGGATATGTGCCATTTATATGGAAAGACGCTACAACCGCGCTTTGTATTCATCAAGTTCGGATAGTATCCACTAAGAGAGTGCTTTCTCGAAGAGGTAGGGTATCACAAAATAAGCTCAAAGCCATCAAGAAAGAAGTATCAAAATTTTTCTCATTTTGACCCCGACCTAGACAACACCTCAAACCGTCCTCTGGAATGACCCCTCAAAAAGCCTTACTGTGTTCTCCGAAGCCTTCTTTGACCTTCGTAGCTTTAGCGAAGTAGGTGGCGAAGGAGAATAATGCTTGTATACGGTTGGTTCTAGACCGCGACACACCGCCACTTGTTTTTATTTAGTTTTGCATTACTCTTTATCTAGTTTTTTGATTTGGAGGCAGAGATGAACTTTGAAGTGCATATTACCGCTGAACCGCAGGATTTTAATAGATGGAAGGAACTTTGTCACAGACTCGGCTTGAATCCTCTTTGGATAAAAAACGCCAGCGGCTGGTACAATCAACAGATGCTTTGCTCTGTTGAATATAATGGTTCTTTTTTGGGGGTTAATAATTATGTAAGGGAGTTGTCCGGGCAAATTAGGGATGCAAAATTTAAGGTAGTCAGAGAAAAAATAGAATGTCAATTTAGAAAATGGCCATCGTCTTTATATAATGAATGTCATATCAAGATCAGGCTTCCGGACAGTGAAAATGAGGTTGTGCTTGCTCTCTGTAGGGTCAATGGCATTTCTCCAAGTTGGAGTTTGATTCATGATGTTACAGGGGAACGAAAGTGGTATTTAACCGTCAGAGATTACAGCTTGGATATCAGGAGCACATCTTTGAGGTTCGGGAAGACCATAAAAACTATTCATGATAGATTCGGTCAGCCAAGCGGTATTGAAATAGAAACTGTAATTTTTGATACAAATAAAAACATTGATAAGGGGTGGATATAACGGCTTAAAAGCCGTTTTTATTTTTAGACAAATTAGGTATTGCCATCTCTGTTTTGTTTGTTATTATGACGGCAAGCACGTTAACAATTAATTTGGAGATCAAGCAGTGGTAAAAAAGAGAAAATTAAACAAGAGATCTTCTATTAACAAGTTTAATGAAAAAGATCGTCAAGATTTAAAGAAAATGGTTGAAGATCCGGGAGTAGACTTTGATGACATTCTCAAGGATAAAAGATTTACTGAACTAACCCAGCGACAAATTCGCGCTTGGGCCAAGAAGAGTGGCTATAAAGTAAGGATGAATGGGCATCGCAAGTTGGTTAAAAAAACCAGATCTTACGATGATGCCGTTAAGAATTTGATTAATTCAGGTGTTTTTAAGGCTAAGGGTTTTGACTGGTTATATGACAATATCCAGTCAGAATTTCCAGACTCAGCCAGAGGTTTAACCAAGACTGTTTTTAAGTCTATTGTTGACGAGTTTATTTGGACCAAAGAAGTTGAAGGCCAGCTTAAAAATATTGTTGGCCATGGTCTGCCCACTGACAAGTTCGAAGAAGCTTACGGCTATATTCCCAAAAAGATGGTGGCTGATAAAGTCAAATGGCTTTCCGGTGTTAGCAATACCAAGCATCCAGTAACTTTTCTTAGAGGATTGGGACGTATTGGCGAGCTTGAAGGTCTTGACCCTGATTTTCAGATTTCAAGGACATCTTTAAAAAATCCGTTTGTTGTTAAATGTCAAAATGATAACCCAACGGTTCTAGTAATTAATGGCGCCAATATTGGCATTAAGCACGAGCGGTTGATTGAAGAGAATCCTGTTAGACGAGCCCTGGTTGACGCTAAACGAAGGGGTGATTGCGCAGTTGTTATTGTTAATCCTATGGATGTTGAAGTCAAAAAGGCCGCTGGTCCGGCAAGTGTATTTAGAGCCCTATTTTCGGGACACAATATTAACATTGATCTTCTTGATCCGTCTTATCAGTCCAAAGCCAGAAAAATAAAAGAAAATCCAAAATCTTTAAGCCCAATTTACGAAACCACCGCTGAAAAGGTTCTTAACGTTTTGTCTGGTTGGTCCAAAATAACCAGAAAACCAGGCGATAACGGTCATGCCGAATCTGAATACGAAGGACCCATTTTGGGCATACTTGGTTATAAGGATTTAGCGCTTATTGCCGCCGCGGCTTATTGGGAATTAAGGTATTGGACGATAGTTGAATGGCACAAAATTGGCGCTGAAATACGTCTGGTTAAATCGGCAATTGCTTCTGCTGAAAAAAGGGGTTTAACCGCCAAGCAAAAGGATGATCTTGAAAAAAGTCTTGACGCCCTTATTAATGAGCAGTCAAGAACCATCATTTCCAATATTAGAGATGAAGACAAACAGAGATATTTCAGAAAAGTTCTGAATTTTATCGTTAAGAAATGGGAAGAAGCGGTTCCTAATCTGAAAGTTATCAGTCAGGGGACTGCTTATATCAAAATTGGCGGTGATGTTATTGAATTCACTGTGCCGAAACATTTAAGAGTAAGTGATGGTTTGTTGGCCGACCACGTCAAAAAACATGGTCCTAAAGTTTTGTTTGGAGAATTGCCAAAAGCGGTAGTTATTTGCCATCCGTATTCTTTGAACATGAGAATGACTGTTAGAGAAAGTGTAGATAATGGCCAGAGAAGTAGTGTCCAATTCATCGTTGCTCCTATTGCCGTTGATCACAAATTTTTGGCCGAAGCTTTTGAGGAGTCTGATAGTAATGCTCACCCCATAGCTAAGGCAGTATTTTCTGGACAATTCAAGTCGGGAGTATTGCGTCTTAACTTCACGAACGGAATGCTAAATATTGATGATATTAGCATTGATTCTTTGCCGCGATCGTCTAAAAAGATCATCCGGTTAAAGGAAGCTACAAGCGATACATATTCTGATAACGAGTATATTTGGGTAATGGAAGCTTCTGATCCTCATTTTGGTTCGCGAGCCAGAGAAGAGTTCTGGTGTGAATCACGCCAGGCCTATCTGGGTGTTTCCGATGCGGCTATCCAAATGATGCGGGAAGCTGGACTTTTGAAAAAGAAGGTCCCCGTCCATTTTTATGTGGTCAATGATGACTGGGTTCAGGGTAACCACTTTGACACCCATAAACAGCCCGATCACCACTCTCTTTCTTATTCTAGAATTGAGAATGAATTGAAAAACAACAGTTCTGAAAAAAACAGAGAAATTAAAATCTTTGCTCTTGACCAGTTTAGAGCCAGGGGGTCTGATTATCTTCAGGAACAGATGGAACAGGTTTTTGACCGCCACCTTGAGCCAAACGTAGATTTTTGGAACGCTATTTTGATCAATAATCTTAAATCAGGACTTGTGTTAAAGGGAGTTAGTGAGCATACTGGAGTTAAGTTTGATGCTCGAGATGTTGCTTTTATCAACTGTGGTACCGGTAATCATATGGCAAAAACCGTTGAGGACAACCTTACTGAAGGTTTTATTTATGCCAGGTATATTCGGCTACTGTTGCATGGTCTTGATGAGTGGAGGGGCAAAAAAGACCTTCTTGATAAATTAGTTGCGGCGCCTCTATACGGCAATAAATTCTTTGCTTGGGGAACGGTTAAAGCTCCAGGCGGATACGAGTGGGGATTAGAGTTCCGCAGTGATCCGCCACGCTTGTCTAATTGGTCGGATACGCTTTTGGCCGCAGTAAACAATGATGCCATTCGTGGTGATTACGGTAAATTTATGACTGGCCGCATTACTTTGAAAACTTACGGTGACAAGCACTTCTTTGCCGCTGTAAGCACCAGATACGCTTTTTATCACATGAGCGCGGCCGGTACTCATACCGACCCATACGGCGAAAGAGGATTCCCGCCGAATAATACCGGAGTTTCGTTTGTTGGCCTCCCGGTCAATGGACCAACTTCTGGCCCCATTCTGCTCAGAACGATACGAGTTGAACATTTTAGAGAATTTTTCAAAGGAAATTTAAAGATTGATTGGGGCAAGTTCTTACCTAATCCTGTGTAATGTTTGAAAATAAATAAAACACCCGAGATTAACTCGGGTTTTTAATTGTCTTTTTATTTTTGGTGTGTTATGTGTAATTACAAAGAACATTAAAAACGAGGTGACTCTGTGATTGCTGGTTTGGTTTCTCGTGTAACAACTAATCCTCTTTATATTTTGGGGACGATAGTTATTTTTCAAATGGTATTAAATTTTAATTTACCATTCTGGTATGGCGTGGGCTTTCTTATTGCCATGTCTTATCTGCAGAATGTTTCTTATGGTCTTCAAGCTAGAGCTGGCACACGAAGTAGTAACGCATTCCATTTGATTACCGCCGTTTTGGCCAGTTTCGTTTTCTTTGCTACCTTTAGATATCTTGTCAGGGAAAATATGCCTTTGGCTTTTCTGGCGACATACATGTTTGGAACTATTTTTGGAAGTCTTCATGGAAATATTGTTTCAACTTGGATAGAAAATAAAATAGGAGCCCGAGCGGAAGCGCCAAAAACCAAGCCTCAATTACTAAGATTTTGGCCGTCTATTGTAGCTCTTCTTGTTGTGCTAGCTCTTCAATTATTATTCATACCTTTTTCTATGAATGCTTTAGTGGTTATGAGTCTAGCAATCCTTACTTTGCTTGATAGCTTTGCTTTTGCTCTTCTGCGATTGGCTAGGAGTAGTGATAATTATTGGTTCCATGGGTGTACCGCCCTTTTCCACATTGGAGTTGCTTTTCTTAAATTAGCAATAATGATCAAATATCAAATGGATTGGGGTTTATTCTGGCCCATAACAACTGGAAGCGTGATAGGAAGTCTTACTGGTCAATATTATGCGCGAGGATTATCAGAATGGTTTAAGGCTGGCTTTGACTCTCATGTTTCTGGGAGTAAAAAAGTTGAACAACCCTGGAACCAGATGTTTGTGTTTTCTTTGGGGATGGTTATCCACGTTATGTTTTTTGGTTTTAGCAACTGGACCGCCGTCTCACTCCTTCTATTATATGCTTTCTGTCAGAGCATAAGTTTTGCGGTGGTGAGTCGGGCTCGCCAGCGTAATCATCACGGTTATCTTCTTTGGTCTTCAGTATTTTCTAATGGCATTTGGTATTTAACTATGCATCAGCTGGCTTTAAAAAACATCACCCCAGATAAAACGGCGCCATACCTAGTTGGCAATACAGTAGGAAGTCTGGTGGGTCAAAATGTTGCGATGAAAGCAGAAAAGAAGTTGATTGCTCGCATGGATATTGGAACAGCTTAATATCATTAATAAAAAATCCCTTGAAGAGGGATTTTTATATGATCAGATTTTATAATATATCTATCTTTAGTTTTATTTCTTTTGGTGGTTCGGGTTTGGCCTGTTTAACAAGTTCGGGAGAGGGGATTTTGGTAGAGACTTTGCTTAACTCCAGTTCTCTCAAAAGATTTTCAACGTCTGCCGTTTTGTATAACCGGTAATTATTCATCGGATGACGGTGAGCGGTGAGTTTGCCCCTTGCATCCCAATTGCGAACAGTTAGGGGTGTGACTCCTAATAATCTCGCGACTTCTTTAACTGTGAGAAAAGACTTGGGCATATATATGTTTATACACCTTTTATTTTTGGTAAGCTAGTGAGTAGTGTTGATATCCTTCAATTGTTGATATGTTTTCTTTATATTACTAGGAACGGTGTTATAATAACTTTTATATGAGCTTTAACTTTAATTTTTGGAAAAAAAGTAAAGATTTTTTCTCTTTAGACAAAAACAAAGACACTTCTCAAGACTTTTTTCAAACAGAAAGAGGATTAGTAGATGACTCTCACGATGTAATCATTCAAGCAGACGAATCTCCGTTAAGGCATTATGTTCCGGAACCGGCAGATCCTGAAAAAGCTAAAAAATATTTTAGGGTTAGCCGTTGGGCTTTATATGTTGGAGTTTTTCTTGCCCCCATTTTATTTTTACCCTGGACATCTAATCCAATTGAAATAAATAAGCAACTGCTATTAATAGTGGTCGCTAGTGTGGGTATTATTTCTTGGCTATTAGGAGTTGTTTCGTCTGGTTACTTACCTTGGAGATCTACTCCTTTGGATAAAGGTGTTCTAGCTCTATTGGCGGCGATAATTATTGGTTCTGTGTTTTCTATGGCTAGAACCAATGGATTTTTTGGTCACAACTTGAATTTAAGCAATAGCCTGGCTTTTATCGCCAGTCTAACAGTTATATATTTTTTGATAGTTAATATTTTTGAAGATAACGGCAAGGTGATCAGAAGTTTAGTTGGGTCGTCTTTAGTTTTGGCATTGCTATTTGGTGTTATGCAGGTATTTGGAGTTTTTGTTTTTGGTTTTTCATTCAGTAAACTGCACACTTTTAACAGTGTTGGTTCATTGAATGCTTTGGGTTTGGTTGCGGCTGTAAGTTTACCATTCTTTTTAAGGAGTCGTTCAAGTTGGCGGCCGTCATTATTTGCTTACTTTTATAAAATTGGTCTGGTGTTGGCTATGGTTTTGTTGGTGGTTTTAAGTTGGTGGGTTTTATGGGTTGTTACTATTGTTGGAATGATGGGCGTGGTTGCGTTTGAGAATTTGCGCGGCGACGGGCTTAAGTTAAAGAAGCTTGTTTTGCCGATGCTGATTGTTGTTATAGGCGTTTTTATAATGGTTGTTAATTTAAACCTTAATTTTGTTAAGAAAAATTTGTCGGCTGAAGTATCACCCTCATTTAGACTATCAAATAATATAGCTCAGTCAGTAATGAAGGAAAACCTGTTTTTTGGTTACGGTGTTGAGAATTTTTATCTTGCTTTTGACAAATATGGCGCTAATTATTTGGCGAATACATCACTGTCTGGGGCTAGATTTTTTAATGCTACCTCAGAAATATTAACTCTTATTATTAGTGGCGGCCTTGTTATGGCTGCTGCCATTGTTTTTATTTTATGGTGTTTAGGCATGGTTTTTTGGAGATTTAATAGGTATGCCCTAGAAAACTCAGATGACGAATCGGTCAAAGAAAGTGTCGGAGTTTTAGCTTCTTTAGCGGCATTGGTTTTTGCCATGTTTTTGTATCCATTTAATTCAACTCTGTTTTTCTTACTATACTTGTTTATGGGGTTAGCTGCTCTTTTAATTTTTAATAAAAATTTGAGAGAACTTAATATTGAAGAAAAAACATCAACATCACTTTTGTCATCTTTAGGTTTTATCGGAGGATTAATTGTTGTTTTGATTGGAGTTTATTTTTCCTCAACTATATATATGAGTGATGTGAAATACGCCAAAGCATTATCATCTGAAGGTGATGTTGAAAAAAGAGCCGGCTTGTTGATTGAGGCGATTAATTGGAACAATAGAGATACTCGTTATCATCTTTCTGCATCCCAAAACACACTGGACTTGCTACAGTTGGAAATAAATAAACCCGCCAATTCGGATAAGGTTACTCGTTTTCAGAATTACATATCGTCAGCAATAGCTTTTGCTCGACAAGCCACCGAAATTACGCCACGAGATGCGGTTAATTGGACTAATTTAGGTTTTGTTTATAGAAATTTAATCTCTTTGGTTGATGGCGTAGACAAATTATCAGAAGACTCCTACAACAGGGGGGCTGAATTGAGACCGGGTGATCCGAATCTTCCTTATCAGATAGGATTACTTTATTTAAATAAATTTAATGTTTTAAACCAGCTCGTAGTTTCTGGTAGAGTTAGCGCTGCTCAAGTTAATGTTGCGGCTCAAGACGCGTTGAATAAGTCAGAAGAAAGTTTTAAAAGAGCTACGGATTTATCTCCTAATTTTGGTTTGGCTATATATAATTTGGGAGTTGTTTACGATCGTCAAGGTCAGGTGGCCGAAGCAATTAAGCAACTTGAGAAAATTGCTCCGGCAAACAGCAATCAAGCCGGATTAGCTTTTGAATTAGGGTTGTTGTATTATAGGGCCAACAGGAAGAATGATGCTTTTAATCAATTGGAAAGAGCGGTTGTTTTAGCTCCCGATTATGCCAATGCCCGCTGGTATCTTGCTTTAATTTATGAAGAGCGTGGCAATATTGATGCGGCGATAGAGCAACTTGAGAGGATTTTAAGCGTAGAAGTCAATAAGGGTAATTCGGTGGTTTTACAAAAGCTCAAAGACATAAGAGCTGGTAAAATTGCCAAACCACCAGTTGATATTTTAAAGAGTGAACCAATTCAGTAGTTTAACTAAATTTAACTACTTGATAATCGCCACCATGGTGGCGATTATTTTAATTTCCATCTTTATCATTTATTTTCTTTATTCCCCGTCAGTTAGGGAAGATATGGAACCGGTGGAAATTGCAGTTGAAGAAGGGGATGGATTGGGAAAAATAACTCAAAAACTGCATGATTCTGGTCTTATACGCAGCAGTTTACTTTTTACTTTATATATTAAAATAAGGGGAGAGGAAAATGAGCTTAAGGCTGGAAATTATGTTTTATATAAATCTCTCAATATTCCAACCATTACTAGATTGATAGTAACAGGCAAGTCAAAACCAGATGATATTAAAGTTTTGATTCCAGAGGGAAGTAATATCTGGGAAATAGATGAAAAACTTGTTCAAGCCGGACTTATTTCAGAGGGCGAGTTTAGTTCGCAGTACCATGATATAGAAGGATATCTTTTTCCTGATACATACCACATAAGTCAAAATTCAAAAGTTAAAAGTCAAAATTTACTTGAAGAGTTGGGAAACAAAATGGCGGAAAATTTTAATAATAAGACGGCTAGTTTATTGGGCGGTTTAAGCTTGGCTGAATCAAGAGAAGTTATTGTAATAGCATCAATTTTGGAAAAAGAAGCCCGAACCGAACAGGATATGAAGTTGGTTTCAGGGATTATTAAAAAAAGACTAGAATTAGGGATACCTTTGCAGATTGATGCTGCTGTTATTTATGGAGCTTGTCGAAGAATAGCCGAAGAGGGGAATTGGATTAGAAATTGTAATGTGACATTTCAAGGGCCAGCAATTGAAATTAAAATAGAGGGGCCGTTTAATACTTATATATATAAAGGCTTGCCTCCGGCGCCTATCTCTAATCCAGGATTACAAGCAATTGAAGCGGCGCTTAATCCAACCCCAAGCGATTATTTATACTATCTCTCAACCCGCGATGGCAGTCAGATGATATATTCCAAGACGCCAGGGGAGCATGCGGCAAATCGTCGGAAGTATTTGGGAATTTGACATTTAAATTAGTTTTGCTAGTATAATTCTACCGTAGACAGCGTGATGAACGCCGAGGAAAACCAAGCTTTCAGGTTTGGTGTTGGTCGAACTACGGAATACGTAGTTTTTTATTTAAATCATGAAAAGTAAAACACAAAAAAGCAAAGAGTTAAAAGATTTACAAGAGAAACTTCCGAAGTCAAAAATCACTGTTTTCACCTCTTTTTCTAAAGCTGGTGAAAAGGGTTTGTCAGTTGCCCAAATGACAGAGCTAAAACGCTTATTGCGTTCGCTCAAGTCAGAATATTTCGTGACCAAGAAAACCTTAATTGATTTGGCTACCAAAGATGGCCAATATGACGGCTTAGATGTATTTGGAATGGAAGGGTCGGTGGGTCTTGTATTGGGGCTCGTCGAAGGTTCCAGTGCGAAGCCTGGAATCGCTGTAGATGATGACCCATATGCCGTAGCCAAGAAAGTTTATGAGTTTTCCAGAAAAAACCCGTCTCTTCATTTTTGGGGAGCGTTGATGGATGGCAAGTTTGTCAGTAAAGATGGATTTTTGGAAATTGCCAAAATGCCATCAAAAGAAGTTCTTATCGGCCGCTTGTTAGGCATGCTTACATATCCAGTTAGGGGATTAGCGGTTGTGTTAAGCGAAATAGCAAAAACTAAAGTTTAAAATCTCTAATCTCGAAACCCTAATCTCTAAACAAATTCAAAATCCAAATCTCAAAGATTTTTTAAAACTTTAGAGATTTGAGATTATTTAGAGATTAGAAATTAGGATTTAGAGATTATAACATTATGGATAAAACACAATTTGTAGAACAAATAGAAAAAATGTCAGTTTCCGAGCTTAACGAACTCGTTAAGGCATTGGAAGAAAAATTTGGCGTATCAGCCGCGGCTATGGCCGTTGCTGGACCAGCCGCTGGCGGTGAAGCTGGAGCCGCTGAAGAAAAAGACAGCTTTACAGTTGTCTTAAAAGACCCGGGCGGAGCTAAGATACAAGTTATCAAGGTTCTCCGTGAATTAACTGGTCTTGGTTTGAAAGAAGCCAAAGATCTTACCGATAAACCAGATTCTAAAGTTAAAGAAGGAGTCAAAAAAGCTGACGCTGACGAAATGAAGGCCAAGCTAGAAGCCGCCGGAGCAGTTGTGGAATTAAAATAGAATTTAAGTTTCATCAAAACAAAATCCCCACAAGGTGGGGATTTTGTTTTGATGTTCTATCCAAGATGGCTAATTTTTGATAAATTTTAGCAATGGTAACTATAATTTTTGAGTCTCACGGTACTACAACTGACAATGAGAAGTATATAGCCTCTGGCTGGGCTGATGTTGAACTATCAGAACTTGGGATAAAACAATCAAAAGAAATGGGGCAAAGATATGTTAATGACCACTTTGATGTCATCTTTTGCTCTGATTTACAGAGGTCATATAAAAGTGCGGAAATAGGTTTCGGTACTAAGTTTCCGATTATCAGAGACGCCAGGCTTAATGAATGTAATTATGGCGATTTAACCCAACATCCAAGCGAAGAGGTTGACCCAGAAAAACCTAAGAGAATTAAGACCCCATTTCCCAATGGAGAAAGTTATGAGCAAACTACCGAAAGGATGAGAAGTTTCTTACAGGATTTACTAAAGAACTATGACAGCAAAAGAGTAATGATTATCGGCCATCGGGCAACTCAATACGGCCTTGAATGTCTGATAAATATGACTCCGCTAGAACAAGTCATTCCAGCACCTTGGAAATGGCAGCCAGGCTGGGAATATAAACTAGAAAATTTATGAATAAAGTCGCAGTCATAACTGGTTCAAGTAGCGGTATTGGAAAGGCAATCGCAGCCCTCTTATTAAATTTGAATTACAAAGTTTTTGGTGTTTCAAAAAGCCCCTCGGTTTTTAATGACAAAAACTTTATATGGATTCAGTCAGACTTAACGTCTGAAAATGATTTGCAGAGAATAACCCAAGAAATTAAGGAAGATTCTATTAATGTCTTAATAAATAATGCGGGAACTGCATCTGAAAAAGAGGCTCTTGCTTTTACTGAACTAGAATTTAGAAAGATATTTGACCTTAATTTTAAGGCTCCAATTTTACTCACTCAAGCCCTTAAAGGAAGGTTGAGCAAAGGACTAATAATAAACATATCGTCTGTATCTGACCGCCTTGTCGGAGAATTTTATGCCCTATATTGTAGTTCTAAGGCAGCATTGAATATATATTTTGATGTAGTAGCACTCGAAGAAAAAGACATGAAAATAATCAGCATATTACCAAGTTATGTAGACACCCCCTTATTAAGAAAATTGCAGGAGAATAATAAGGATTTTGATTGGAATTTAACCATGAAGCCAGAACAAATTGCTGAATTTGTGGGAAGAGTTATAGATGATAATAAAGATTTGTCTTCGGGGGCGAAAGTTATTGTTGTTTCCGATTCTCTGAAAGAAGATTTAGAATATAACGAAAATCTTTGGGGATATAATACCAGCACAAAACAGTTATCTAAATTGTAAAATATTTTGATAATAAATCATGGAAGAAAAAACCCTAAATGCGCTCAAGTGGATTGTCGGCATCCTAAACATAAATAATATCCCGTATTGTATCGGTGGCGGTATGGCGGTATATCTATATGGCTCTAGCAGGCCAGTGAATGATATAGATATCTCAGTTTCAGGACAGTATTTTCCAACCATTGTTCCTCTTGTGCAGGATTATATTATCTCTGGGCCGAAACATTACAAAAATGATAAATGGGACTGTACAACCCTTTCTCTTAATTACGGGGGCAGGATATAGATATGACCGATGTGGATACTTTACTAATGAGCAAAAAAGGCGGTACGGAGTGGTTAAGAAATAAAGAAATTTATCAAAAGTATCCCAATGTTATTAAAGATGTCAGTGGTATTAAAGTTTCTCTTATGGACCCACGAGTATTACTTGAGTATAAGCAGGAATTAGATGGAGAGCATCAAGAATATGATATAAAATTTCTTGAGCAATATATTAAGGCCAATTATTAAATAAAATGCTATGGAAAATTTAGAACAGAGAATACAAAAAACTGAAGAAAGGAACAGTAAGGTTGAGGTTGATAAGGCCTGGGAAGTTAGTTGGATGAGGAGAATTTTATTGACCATATTTACTTATCTGGCCATCGGGATATATATGTGGGCTATTGATGTTCCGAGGCCTTGGATAAACTCGGTAGTTCCCGCAGTTGGTTTTATGTTGTCTACTCTTACCATGCCGTTTTTTAAAAAAGTGTGGTTAAAAAGGTATTCACGTAAGGATTAAGTAAAAAGCCGCGAATACTTTACATAAAGTTAGTCTTGTGTTATAATAAACAAACAATGAAATATCATAGATGCCAAATGAATAATTCCTTTATCACCCCTGCCCAGGTCTGGGGTCTTTATGGTTTATTCAACCTGTTTAACCAAGGCATTTATGATATAGAAGCTACCTAACTTTTTATATATCTAAGCACTCATGAACGCCTCGGTTAGACAGACCGAGGCGTTTTCGTTTCTGTCTAAAGTTCGTTAACAAACAAGGAGGAAACAATGACTGACAAAAACTCAAATCTGATTTTTCTAGTAGGACACAAAGTAGTTCTTAGACCATTCTCGAGGGCTGATATTCCGACATTGACTTGCTGGATTAATGACCCAGATGTTAGAGAGTTTATTGGTTCAGTTCTGCCACAAACAGAGAAGCAAGAGGAAGAATGGTTCAATAAACTTGGCTCAAATGACCAGAATATAGTTTTGGGCGTTGAGACCAAAGATGGTGTGCTTATTGGTTCAATGGGCATTCATCAGATTAATTGGCGAGACCGCATCTGTACTACGGGAGCATTGATTGGCGAGAAGGACTATTGGGGCAAGGGCTATGGCACTGACGCTAAAATGCTTCTCCTGGACTACATCTTCAACACTCTCAACTTGAATAAGGTTTGTTCAGCAGTAATTGTGTATAACAAGAGGAGCCTTCACTATAGTCTCCATTGCGGTTACAAAGTAGAAGGCAGGAGAAAAAATCATGTCTTCAGAAAAGGAAGATACTGGACATTGATTGAACTAGGTTTATTCAAGGAAGACTGGCTATCTATATGGAAGAACTATAAAAAGACAGGGAAAATAAAATAGTTCCTGAAAGCGGTGCGATAATATCAACCCGCTTTTTTGCTTGTCAAATCCTATAAATATGGTAATATGGGGCAGCAATATCGAAGGGGGCAAGAGCATGGAATTGCTGATTGACAGGCTTAATACCTTGGTCAGTGCAGATGTATCAAGGGATGAAGTTCTTCGACAATTAAATCAAGTCAAACCTGGTCTGAAAAAGGGTGAGATACTGGCAAATGCCCAAAGACTTACTGGTGTATTTACCACTGATGCAGAACGAAGACGAGCCGAAGAATTTCTAAAAGACATCGTACCTCTTGAGGAATCGTATGTTACAAGTTCGGGTCCTCTGGGAACAACCCGAGAAGAAGTAACGGTTTGGGACAATCCCAAGAAGCCGATGCGATTTGTTGGCTTGATGGTAATGCTTTCCTGTATAATTTTAGGCATTGTTTCCTATCTTTTAAGTGGCCCTAATTATCTATATCTAATTCTCATAGTAGGATTACCGGCCACGATTATAGTATCTACAGAGCGTGCCGTAGTGTTCAATAAATGGAACGCCAGACAAGCACTAGACAAGAACATCATTCGAAGCGCAAAATCATTTGAGTTGATGCTTGAAAATCTAGGAAGGAACTAATCATGACCAGCCGAGTTGACCGCAGAAGACTACGAGACGGAGCCGAAGCCCTGGCTATGTCAGAACCTCAAACTCTTGAGGAGATGGAAAGAACCCTTCAAAATCTCTGGGATGGTGCAGTAGCCCTACAATCAACCGATGACCAAGGTTCTCCCGAAGCCAATGAAGCAGTATGGAATAATATGTTGGAACTCCAACGAAGAGCCGAGGCCCTTGAGAAAAAGATTAAGCAGCTGAAAAAGAAAAGGAGTCGTTAATGCTAGTTTGTCATAACGGTTGGGCTACTGATATTCTGCTCTTATCTGGAATCAGGAGCAAACTAATTGGCAGGTCTGAGGATTCATTTGCCAGGCTTTATAGGCATAAACTCCCAGATGGCCGTGTATTTACAGAGTTTGTCCAAGGACGGGCAAATGTAAAATCTGGCTTACTAATCTTTGTGGCCTTCAAAGATGAACAAGGAAATGTAGTAAAAGAATCTCTCTGGAAGGAGAGTTCGATGAAGTCGGAGGTATAATGAAACACTCACAAGAATGTACTCATCAATGCAACTGCGAGAATCAGGACACAAATAGTTTTAGGTCCAGAGAATCCTGCTGCTTGAGATGTCCTTCTTGTCATCTGAATGTCAAAAGGTCACATGTTCAAGAGCATCAGATGAAATGTCATCCGAATAGTGAAACTACCTGGAGGCTATTCGGTTATCAAGTTTAATAGCGGTGAGATAAAATCTCCCGCTTTTTAATTTCTGATTATAAGAAAATCTTGATAATTAAGCCGTTTTCCCTTATTATCTAGCTAGTTGAACCTTCACAAGGAGTAAGAATGGCACCGAGGAGCCTAATATTCGTTCGCCATGCTCAATCTATCGGCAATACCATGACTCAAGACCAAAGAGCAGGATGTGATACTCCAAATCATGCCTATCCATTGACTGAATGAAGTGGACCCCATTCTTAAGACACTAAGTTGATATGTGTTTTCATTGTAGCAAGATCGTATTTTTGGGCAAATGATGATGGCGG
>MGKE01000011.1 GCA_001794635.1 Candidatus Yanofskybacteria bacterium RIFCSPLOWO2_01_FULL_39_28
TAGAAAAAAGCTGTTTGCTGGTGCTAAATTTACAAGAAATGAGCTACAATAGAGATACTGATTTCGGTAACACTTAATTATTGTCTAACAAGGACCCTACCAAATAGGATTTGACATTTAAATATGCGATATGATATACTTGCAATAACGGTGGAGGATCTGCAATAAACTACAGGTCTACTCGCGTGTCGGAAAAAGAGTTCGCAGCTTGCGGGCTCTTTTTCGTTTTGATACCCTAAATACCGTGGATCCGGGCCCGTAGTTTCATGCAGTAAAATTTCGCCGTCGACACGCGAAGAAACGAGTGCAAATCTCGTCGGGTCCACGCTAAAAAATCCCCTACTGGGATTTTTTAGTTTCTAAGCAAAGCCTTGGCCTATGAAGGGATTTACGGAAGCTGGCCGAGCTGAGTAAAAGGCTAAATTTCAGCAGAAATTTATGCCGTGCCCTGAATAGGCTAAGGCTAAGCAACAATCTGTTGGTGCGACGAACCGGATGAGAAATCTAATCGGTCCTATTTTACACCTCCCCATTCTCGGCCTCCGGTGTTTCAGCACTAATGCCAGTTTCAGTTCGTGCCAGCATCGCCGGCTCTTGAGCAACTGTCCCATCAGGACGGATATAAACATCACGCGGTTTGGCGCCATTGGCTGGCCCAATAATGCCATTCTCTTCCATAATATCAAGGAGTTTGGCCGCACGAGCGTAACCAACGCCGAGTCGTCTCTGAAGAAAAGAAGCTGATGCTTTTTGAGCATGAATGATGACGTCTTTGGCCTGAAAATAAAGCTCATCATTACCATCGTCTTCGCCTCTGCCAGATGTGTTACCGGCAAAGTTACCAGTGGCGTTGAAATCAACATGAAGCTCGCCTTCTTCGCCACCCATTTCCAATTCTTCAGCTTGGGTTTTAATAAACTTAACCACGTCTTTGACTTCTTTTTCGGTTACATTAGCTCCTTGTAAACGCCTTGGTTTAGCCACATCACCAGCTAAAAACAACATATCGCCCCGGCCAAGCAGTTTTTCGGCTCCGGACATATCAAGAATGGTTCGCGAATCAACTTGGCTAGCCACCTGAAAAGCAATACGGGAAGTAATGTTGGCTTTAATTAATCCTGTAATAACTTCCACCGACGGTCTTTGAGTAGATAATATTAAATGAATACCAACCGCCCGAGACATCTGGGCAAGACGGACAATCGCCGCTTCAACATCCCGACCATAAGAAGCCATGAGATCAGCCAACTCATCAATAACAATAACAATAAACGGCATTAGCGGAATATCGGAATCTTTCTTATCGGCCAGTTTAGCATTATATGAAAATATATCCTTTGTACCCGCCGCTGAAAGAGTATCGTAACGCCTATCCATTTCGCCTACCGCCCACTTCAAAGCGCCAAGGACTTTTTTATTATCTGTTATTACTGGAGTAATAAGATGAGGGATGCCGTTATATAGCGTTAACTCAACTCGTTTTGGATCTACTAAGATCAACTTCAAAGTATCTGGTGAATGCCGATAAAGCAAAGAGAGTAAAAGAGAATTTATACAAACAGACTTACCGGTTCCGGTCGCTCCGGCGACAAGCATATGAGGCATCTTCTCAAGACCGGCAAAAGCAGGATTACCGGATACATCGCGTCCGATAGAAAGCGGGAAAAAGAAGTTTGACTTCTTGTAATCTTCGCCTTCAAACATATCTCTCAATCCGACAATAGAGACTTTTTTATTCGGCACTTCAATACCGACGAGCGATTTGCCTGGTATAGGTGCTTCTATTCTTATCGGATGGGCCGCAAGTGCCAGAGATAAATCAGAATTAAGAGTGGTGATTTTGGATAATTTAACCCCGACTGCTGGACGCATGGTAAATTGGGTTACTGTCGGACCAACTGATACCTCGCCCATTTCAACATCAATACCAAAATTACCAAGAGTTCGTTTGATTATGTTAGCACTAGCATTTATGTCTCCGGTTACGGCTTCGTCCTGATCACGATGCAGAAGTTCAAGCGGAGGCAAGGTCCATTTGCCACGTTTTAAATGTTTGATAACAAATTCTTTGTCGGTTAGTTCAGGTTTTACCTGGCTAGCCACGGCTGGTTTGGCAATTGGTTGAGATTTAAATTGGTTTTGAGTTTTGCTGGTATCAACCACTTCCCCGCCCTTTTTAACCACGATATGGTCAACGAGTTTCTCTTCCTCTTCTTTGTTAAGTAAGCGATAAATTGGAACATTGAGAGCAATAAGAAGAGAAACGAGAAGCGTGGCCAATAAAATAATCCATGAGGCAGTAAAGCCGGCAACTTCTATAAGTGGAAAACCAAGTATCACCCCCAAATAACCACCTTGATGTATACGTTGTGAAAAATCAACTTCACCGAAAATATAAAATATAGCCAAAACGGAAAGAGTAAAAAGAACTGTGCCAACAACTGCGCTCCAATAAATCCGACGGGAAAGAGACTTGATAAATGACATGCCTAAAAGTAAAAAAGTAACTGGGATAATAAAAAATCCCCATCCAAAGAGAGATCTGGAAACAAAATTAAAGATTTCGCCACCCTGGCCGGCTTTATCAAAGAAACTTAAGACACTCAATACGGCTAGAATAATAGAACCAACACCCAAGATGCTGTTTTTGGTTTCCTGAGAGATGTCAAAAACTGGCGCTTTTTCGGCTTTGTTTTTAAGTTTGAGTTTAACTTTTTCCTTCTTTTTCAGTTTAGCCATGATTTTTAATTATACACTAAAAAATCACGATAATCAATTACTGAAAAAGGTCAAAATTTGGTCCGATGGCTCTAAGAAAATAAGGATTCGCGACTATTCCTCTATCCCCCTATTATACCCTGTTCCTGCAGGTATCAGGCGGCCAATGATAACATTCTCCTTAAGTCCAATCATGTGGTCTTCCTTGCCAACTGTAGCGCTCTCAATAAGAATCTTGGCTGTTTCCTGGAATGAAGCGGCTGACAAGAAGCTATCGGTTGAGAGAGCGACTTTGCTGATACCCATGATAAGTTGTTCAGCTACTGCTTCCCGCTTCTTCGCTTCTTTGGCTTTATCGTTTTCCTCAATCAATCTCCTTTTCTCTATAATGTCACCGACCAACAAATCCGTATCACCAGAATCAACCACCCTAACCCTGGCGAACATCTGACGAGAAATGAGCTCAACATGCTTGTCATTAATTGAGTCGCCGGTTGGAAAATAAATCGCTTGAACTTCACGAATTACATATCGGGCCACCTCGTCAATGCTATCAGTCATCTTGAACAATTCCTTCAGATCAACATGGCCTTCACTTAACTGCTGACCTCTGGCAACCATATCACCGGCTGAAACAGAAACAGACAAGTTTAAAGAAATCGGATATTCTATTTCTTCGCCTTGGGATGAAATGAGGGTAATAATTTTGTTCTTGCCTTTTTCTTCAACAGACTTAACTTTACCATCAACATCAGCTAGCAAAGCTTTGAATGACGGCGGACGAGCTTCAAATATTTCTTCAACGCGAGGCAATCCCATGGTAATGTCGGCTCCTCCAGCCACACCGCCAGTGTGGAACGTTCTCATAGTCAACTGGGTGCCGGGTTCACCAATAGCTTGGGCAGTAACAATACCGACGGCTTCACCTAATTCTACCAACTTGTTCTTAGACAAGTCGTTTCCATAACACATTCGGCAAACACCCCGAAGAGCTTTACACTTGATAAGTGATCTTATCTTAATTGATTCGGGTTTTAATTCATCAATCTTTAAGGAAGCTTCTTTATCAACGATTTTGCCTTTTTTGACGACAACATCTCCTTTTTCGTCAACAATATCTTCTAAAACCACCCGACCTCGAACTCTTCGGCCAATAGGTTCACCGCTGAATTTACCATCTGAAGCATGTAAGGTGTAACCATCTTTGTCCTTACAATCCTCTTCCATTATGACAACGTCCTGGGCAACATCAACTAAACGTCTGGTTAAATAACCGGCGGTTGCTGTCCTCAAAGCAGTATCAACCAACCCTTTTCTGGCACCATGAGTTGATATGAAATATTCCAAAGGAGTTAATCCTTCTTTAAATGAATCTTTTACCGGTAATTCAATAAGTTCTCCGGCTGGGTTAGCAAATATACCTCTCATGCCCATCATCTGGTCAAGAACTGACCAGTTTCCTCTAGATTTTGAGTCAACCATCATAAAAGCTGGGTCATTAGAGCTAAATTGTTTTTTAACCAAGACTGAAAGCTTGAGTTTTGCTTCGTTCCAAATTTCTATAGCTTTGGACTTTCTTTCATATTCAGTCAATAAGCCGTTTTCATAAAGCCGTTTGTTTTCTTCAACTTTTTTGTCAGCTTCTTCTATTATTACCGGTTTTTCGGTAGGAAGCCGCAAGTCATCCATGCCCCAAGAAACTCCAGAAATAGTAGCATAGTAAAATCCGAGGTCTTTAATTTTATTTAGAAAATCAACAGTAACACCTTCTCCTTGTTCATCCCAAATATCGGCTTCTAATTTTTTGAGGTCGGGTTTGGTAAAAGATCTGTTTATAAATTTATAATCTTTCGGCAATGCCTTGTTGAAAATAATTCTGCCAGCGGTTGTTTCTATAAATCCTCTCTTGGACTCGCTTTCTGAATCAGGATCTGGAATTTTTATTTTTGCCCTTAAATCAAGAAGGTTATTCTCGTAAGCCAAGAGTGCTTCATAACGAGAAGAGTAGATCTTACTTTCTCCTTTTGCCCCTTCTTCAATTGTAGTCAAATAGTAGCAGCCAAAAGAAATATCGTGGCTAGGTATAGCAACCGGATCACCGGTAGCTGGTTTTAGAATACCATGAGAAGCAAGCATTAGGTCTCTTGCCTCTTTTTGAGCTTCATTGGTTAAAGGAAGGTGAACGGCCATCTGGTCGCCATCAAAATCAGCATTAAAAGCAAATACTGGCATAGCTGGAATTTTTATCGCCTTACCCTCTATCAGGTTCGGCTTAAAGGCCTGAACAGACAATCGATGTAAAGTCGGAGCTCTATTAAGAAGGACTAGTTTGTCTTGAATTGCCTCTTCCAAAGCCGCCCAAACGTCAGGTGTTTCTTGATCAATCAATCGATTTGCTGATTTGATATTATGAGCCAACTCTTTGCGGATAAGAATACCAATAACAAAGGGCTTGAAAAGCTCAAGAGCCATATGCTTTGGTAAACCACATTCAGAAATGCCCAATTCTGGACCGATAACGATAACGCTTCTTCCGGAGTAATCAACTCTTTTACCCAGCAAGTTCTGTCTGAATCGGCCCTGTTTGCCCTTGAGCATATCGGCTAATGATTTTAAAGCCCGTTTCTGTCCGGTTGAAGCGGCAGTTGTAACCTGACCTCGCCTCATTGAGTTATCAACTAAAGAATCTACCGCTTCCTGAAGCATTCTTTTCTCATTTTTAGTTATAACTTCCGGGGCCTTTAATTCAAGAAGGTGTTTAAGACGATTATTTCTATTTATTACTCGACGATAAAGGTCATTTAAATCAGAGGTTGCATAACGGCCGCCATCCAATGGAACCATCGGTCTTAAAGCCGGCGGTATTACCGGCAAAGCAGTAATTATCATCCATTCCGGACGAATACCGGAGCGAGACATTGATTTCAAGAATTTAAGCCGTCGGGATATCTTTTTCTGCTCCAAAGGATTAGTTTCATTTTTACTTACACCTTCTAATTGGGAAGCTAGTTCGTCCAAATTAACCTCTTCCAGCAATCGCCTAACTGCTTCGGCGCCGATTCCGGCCTCAAAAACTTCTCCATATTTGACTGATAAGTCACGAAAATCCAATTCTGACAAAACTTGATATTTGTTTAAATTTTTTAAATTAGATTTTTCACGCTCTTTTAACTCTTTAAGTGATTCCTGTTCATCATCGCTCTTGGCATTCTTCATTTTTGATTTAAATTCTGACTCAACCCTTTTCATTGCTTCCGCTTTCAAATCTTGGTTAACTGAAACGACTATATAACTGGCAAAGTAGATTACTCTTTCAAGCTCGCTAAGCGATACGCCTAAAACAGTTGCTATTTTGGAAGGAACTCCGCGGAGAAACCAAATGTGGGCAACCGGAGCTGCCAGTTTAATGTGACCCATTCTTTCACGTCTAACAATAGAACGAGTCACCTCAACACCACAACGATCACAAATTATCCCTTTATACCGGATTCTCTTGTATTTGCCACAGTAACATTCCCAATCTTTGGTCGGTCCAAAAATAGCTTCGGAAAAAAGTCCTTCTCTTTCCGGTTTCTGGGTTCGGTAGTTGATTGTTTCCGGTTTGGTTACCTCGCCATATGACCACGATAAAATATCCTCTGGAGATGCGATTTTTAGTTTTATTGATGATAAGTCCATTTTCTACTAATTACGAATCTGATCGAATGTACTAATCTACAAATTAAGATTTTTTATTCGTAGATTTGTATATTTGTTAAATTGGTAATTTGTAGTTAATTTATCTCTCTATAAGTTCCACATTTAAACTCAACCCCTTAATTTCTGATATCAAAACCTTGAACGATTCCGGTAAATGGGGCGCATGTATTTCTTCACCATTTACAATTGATTCGTAGGTTTTAGCCCTTCCCAAAACATCATCGGATTTGATAGTTAACATTTCCTGTAAAGTATGGGCTGCGCCATAACCTTCAAGGGCCCACACTTCCATTTCTCCAAACCTCTGGCCACCGAATTGCGCCTTTCCTCCAAGCGGTTGCTGGGTAATAAGCGAATACGGACCAACTGAGCGCATGTGAATTTTGTCTTCAACCATGTGAATCAATTTCATGAAATAGGTAATACCAACAGTACATTTTTGAGCAAAAGGTAATCCGGTCTTGCCATCATAAAGCTGTATTTTGCCGTCTTCGGGATAACCGGCTTTTTTAAGCTCACCCCTGATCAGATCTTCTGTCGGACTAGCCATTGATGGAGCGGCTACTTTATAACCAAGTTTTTTGGCGGCAATGCCTAGATGAGATTCCAAAACCTGGCCAATATTCATACGGGAAATAATACCCAAAGGACTTAAAACAATATCTACCGGGGTACCATCGGACAAAAATGGCATATCTTCTTCTGGTAAAATCATAGAGATAACGCCCTTGTTTCCATGACGTCCGGCTAATTTATCTCCAACTTGGACTTTTCTTAATTCAGCAACGGAAACCTGGATTCTTTTAATAACACCGGCATCAAGACGATCACCTTCTTCGCGAGAAAAGATTTTGACCCCAACAACACGAGCTTGCTTACCATAGTCAATTCTCAAAGAAGAATCTTTGACATCACGGGACTTTTCTCCGAAAATAGCCCGAAGCAATCTCTCTTCGGCAGTAAGGTCACTCTCTCCTTTGGGTGATATCTTACCAACTAAAATATCTTGAGACCTGACTTCGGCTCCAACTCTAACCACGCCTTCCGGATCAAGGTCGTTTAGTCGTTCCATAGCAACATTAGGAATATCGTAAGTTGTTACTTCGGGACCAAGTTTGGTTTCTCTAACATCGGTGGCATAGTTTTCAATATGAACCGAGGAAAAAGTATCATCTTTAACCAAGCGTTCAGATAAAACAATGGCATCTTCAAAGTTTGCTCCTTCAAAAGACATAAAAGCAACAACAATATTCCTACCTAAGGCAAGTTCACCGCCATCGGTTGATGGACCATCAGAAAGAACTTGTCCCTTTTTAACCTTATCTCCTTTTAAGACCAGCGGCCTTTGATTTAACGAGGTAAAAGCGTTTGAACGAACAAATTTGAGCAAATCAAAATTAATCTCTTTACCCTTGTCTGTTTTAAGAACAATGTGTTTAGCATCAACCTCCTTGATAGTTCCTGATTCCGGAGCAACTACAACCATACCTGAGTCAACGGCTATTTTTGCCTCAAGACCGGTTCCAACATAAGGCGACTCCGGTTTGATCAAAGGGACCGCTTGGCGCTGCATATTAGATCCCATCAAAGCTCGGTTAGCATCATCGTGTTCAAGAAATGGAATTAGCGAAGTCGCAACAGAAAATTGCTGACGAGTAGAAACATCCATGTAATGAATATTAGCCGGCTCGGCCGTACCCGGTTCACCTTTTATTCTAGCAGTAACCTTGGTTCCGATTAGCTTGCCATCCTTGTCTATTTGAGCGCTGGCCTGAGCAATAACATGTTTCTCTTCTTCAACCGCATCCATATAGACAACGTCATCCGTCACTTTTGAATTAACTACTTTCCTGTAAGGAGTAAGAATAAATCCTAAAGGAGAAATTTTGGCAAATAAAGCCAAATGTCCAACCAAACCGATATTCGGACCTTCTGGGGTTTCAATCGGACAAATTCTGCCATAGTGAGAAGGATGAACATCACGAACTTCAAAACTAGCTCTTTCCCTGGTTAAACCACCTGGACCCAAAGCTGACAACCTTCTTTTGTGCTCAAGTTCAGACAATGGGTTATGTTGATCCATGAATTGAGACAACTGACCAGAAGAAAAGAATTCTTTAATGGCAGCAACAAAGGGTCTAGAGTTTATAAGCTGGGAAGGCATTACTGTAGCAATATCAGAGGTGCTCATCCTGTCTTTAATGTTTCTTTCCATTCTAGCAAAAGATATTCTCAACCTGTCCTGTAAAAGTTCTCCCAATGTTTTAACCCTCCTGTTGCCCAGATGGTCAATATTATCCGGTTCTGAACTTGGGTCATTGTTTAATTTGATAATTTCTTTGAGCACCAAAACAATATCTTCCGGCCTCAAGACTCTATTTTTGTCAACTTCAATGTCTAAGTTTTGGTCAAATCTTTTATTTATTCTGAACCGACCAACACGAGATAGATCATAACGAGAAAAATTAAAGAACATGTTGTGGATCATCTGCTTGGCATTATCAACCGTGGCCGGATCTCCTGGTCTTATTCTTTTATATAACTCAACAAGACCCTCTTCTTCATTTGAAGATGGATCTTGGAGTATCGTAGAAAGAATGTATTTAGTATTGGGGTCGGTATCAACGTCCTTAAACAGTTCTTTAATTTTGTCGTCGCTAGAAATTCCAAAAGCCCTTAAAAGAGCGGTAGCGGCTATCTTCCTTTTACGATCTATGCGGACTGATATAACTCCGGTATGTTCAGTCTCAAACTCCAGCCAGGCACCTCGTGATGGGATAAGTTTGGCTCCAAATAATTTTTTATACCTTCCTAAACGGGAAAGTGAAAAGAAAACTCCTGGACTGCGGATTAATTGAGAAATTACAACACGCTCTACACCGTTAACAATAAAAGTTCCACGAGGAGTCATCAGTGGAAAGTCAGCAATAAATAATTCTTGTTCTTGCTGTTTGCCTGTCTTTTTGTTTTTGAGTCCTACTTTAATCTTAAGCGGAGCTTCGTAAGTTACATTCTTTTCAATTGAAACACGCTCACTATATTTTGGCTCTTCTAGTTTATAATCCAAAAACCTTAATTCAAGTTCTTTACTAGTCCAGTCTTCAATAGGAGAAACGTCGGATAATAGTTCTTTAAATCCTGTATCCCAAAACCATTTGTGTGAATCTAATTGAACCTGAACAAGATTTGGGGCTTCAAATACGTCGGCAGGATATTTTGAAAATAATTTGCGATTCATTAGGTATTAAAGACAATCCCAACTAACCATTAAAATGATTAGCCACGAATGCCAGATTTTTGAAAAAATCGGCACAAAAGAAAACCTCTCCGAATAGAAGTTTACGGTTAATTGTTATTAAATTTAATTAAAAAATCCAGCCAAAATTGGATTTAGCCAGCTTAGCTGGCTTTAAATTACTACATTATACCTCTTAAGAATAAAAGAGATAATGCAGGAATTAAATCTCTAGAGCAATTAGTATAGTCTTAATGGTCATACCAGAAACTGATTCTGACCTTATTTTACCTAGTACTTTAAAGCTTTTCAAAGATAATTTACTTATTTTATTCTTAATTATCAATCTGTCAATAGCTGTTATCAACATATTATCAAATCCTTGACTAATAGTCAAATGAACTTCGTCGACCGTGCTATTGCCATGCTTAAGCTGTATAACTTGGTTGTTTTGGTTTTGAACAACAATTAAATGCAAAATGTAAAAATCAAAGTGTAAAATGACAATTCAAAATCTTAAAATTTTAAATTTTACATTGTCATTTTTAATTTTGATATTTGAATTTTAAATTAGTACTAGCCATACCTTTTGATACTTTGCAATATGCCCAATCCGGCCATTACAGAAACCAGGTTACTCCCACCAGAACTTAAGAACGGCAACGGTAGCCCGGTAACCGGCATGATGCCGATATTTACCCCGGCACTTATAAAAACATGGGAAAATATAAAAACAGCCATACCCACAGAAAAAAGCTTACCAAAATTAAAACCCGCCCCTAAACCGATACTTAAGATTCTATAAACCAGTAACAGCATGACTCCCAGTAACAGCACAATACCAACAAAACCAAATTGTTCCGTAAAAGAAGCTAATATAAAATCATTGTGCGGTTCCGGAAGAAAACCCAGAGTTGCCTGAGAACCATTTCCTAAACCATTGCCGAACCAAGATCCCGAACCTATTGCAATCTTAGATTGAATTAAATTATATCCACTCCCCAAAGGATCACCCTCTTGGTTTAAAAATGAGATTACTCTTTCTTTTTGATAAGGTTTTAAAACAAGGAGCCAAGCACTTGAGACAATAACAGCCGCAACAAGACAAAGAGTTAGTAAGTGTTTCTTGTTGATACCGGCAGCCACCAAAAGACTACCCCAAATTAAACTCAAAATTATAGCCGACCCCAGATCCGGCTGATTGATGATCAATGCCGCCGGAATAATAAAATATAATCCTGAAGCAATAAGATACTTAAACTGGTAAATATAAACATGTTTTTGGGAAAAATACTTGGCCATCAAAATTATCAAGCAAAGTTTGGTCAATTCAGCCGGCTCAAAGGTAAAATTACCTAAAATCAGCCATGAATTAGTTCCCCTAACCGATTGGGAATAAAAAGTAAAACCAAGTAAAACTAGTGAAAAAACATATAAAACAAGGACAGGAAAAGAATAATTTTTAAGATAGCGATAATTTAAAAATGAAAAAAGAATCATAATTGTAAACCCTATAATCACCAGAATGATTTGTTTTCTAAACAAAGATCCTCCCCCGTCTATACCAAACATATTAATAATGCCGGCAATACAAAGAATGACTACCGAAAATATTAAAACCATGTCAACATCGCGAATATAAGACCTAATTGTTTTTTTTAACTTAAATGCATTCATAACTGAGAATCAGTATTGCTGAAACTGTTCAAAACCAGAGCCGTAGCGCTTTATAAAGTTATAGTTATCAAACAAATTCGTTGATGGCATGATATCTACTTCCGAGACATTTTCTACTATTGGAAAAGGCCACACCACCCTAAACCCCCTTTCGGTATGTGCCAGTAAAGTATTAATCTCTGACTTGTTAACCGCGACAACAAGTCCATTTTGATCCCGTAAAATAACATCTATATCTACAGTATCAAAATCAAAATCTGAATCATTCAATACCACCGCCTCAAGAGCACTGGATTTTCCACCTTCAAGAACAGTATAACTCTGGCGAACAACTGACAAATTAACCCCTTCCATTGAACTAACCTTCTGCCAAACTGAGCTTTTAATTTTGAAATCAATATCAGACACATTTCTTTCTGCAGTCAGAAAGGGTAAAACCAAAAATTTAGTTTGGCCTGGAAGAATATAAAACACACCCTCTCTATTTAATAATTGCTGTCCGTTACCATTAAAAAGAGTTAGCTCATAAGCAACTTCTGAAGCACCGAAATCAGTATGCTGATTTTTTACTTCAGCCACAAAATCATAATCTTGAGTCCCGGCAGGAATAAGTTTTTTTGAAATAACCCGAGGAGAACCAAGTTCCAATAGACAATCAATTCCACAAGCCAAGACGCCACAATCAACCCCTTCTTCTTGACCGTTTTTAATGCCGTCGGTACAAGTCGGAGCTGTAATGTTATTTTTCTGATAAAGCCACCAGCCCAAACTCAAAATTGCCAAAAAAATAACTATTACAAAGAGACGACGAATTAAACGAGAAAATACGATCATACAGAAATTATATCACGCTCAATACTAATTGCCACATAGTTGGTGTGATGTGTCTTTTTCGGGCACGGCATAAATTTCTGCTGAAATTTTGCCTTTTACTCCCGCCAGTCGCGGTCCGTAAATCCCTCAAAAAACACATTACACCAACTATTCAAAAAACAAAAAGGGCTTAGGCCCTTTGGACATCCAGAATTTGAGAAGATAACATTTTAAGTTCTCCGGTGAAAAAATTAGGAACTTCTGAAATCAAGCTTTCTGGAACAAAAATCTCTATATATCTAACGATTTTTCTATCCTCGCCGGAATAAGTTATACGTATTGGCACGCTCTTTGATCTTGACCTTAAAAATGGAACATTAACGATAAGCCTTACTACATCTTCAGAAGTATTAGGCCTACAATACACCTTAAATTTCATGGAAACCTCCTCATAAGAACTTTTTAATAATATAGTGTAAATATTAAATTTTGTAAAACCCCGTAACGTACATCTATATGCGTTACTGGGCAAACAAAAAAATCGCAATCAGTGTAGGGCAGCTACCTACTTTCGCCGACGAAGTCGACTATCATGGGCCTTGAGAAATTTCACTTCTGTGTTCGGGATGGGAACAGGTGGAGCATTCTCAGTATAGCTACCTTACGCTAACTACGATTTTTAGATTTTAATGACACCTTAAGAGGGCGGGTTTCGTAGGAACAGGCCAAAGGCCCCATCTCCACACGAAACCCTAAAGGACCAACTGTACATACCAATACGCACAGCCAGCCCTCTTAAGGTGCCACTAAATACTTGTCCCGTTAGAAACAGACCGCTTGCTGACCGTAGTTTCTAACGGAATGTTAGCAAATTTTAAATAATCATTCCTCTAATAATTTCTTCGTTGTTCAAGTTCAAGGCACATTCTGAGGCTTGGCCGAGCCGTACTAGAAGTACGGTGAGGTCAAACGCAAGAATGTAACGAAGAAATTGAACAACCTTTGGTGAGTCGCTGGCTTAAAATTCTTATTAAGCCCGACTCGCGCAGGAATTATTAAATAAGAAATTGTGTGAACATTACTCGGCTGATTAATTAGTAATTCTTGACTTAATGCATTACTGCACTTACATCTGAATCCTATCAACGTCGTAATCTACGACGAATCTTGATACCTAATCTTGGAGCCTGCTTCGCGCTTATATGCTTTCAGCGCTTATCAGAACCGAACATAGCTACCGAGCATTGCTCTTGGCAGAACAGCTCGTAGACCAGAGGTTCGTTCATCCCGGTCCTCTCGTACTAAGGACAACCCTCCTCAAGTATCAACGCCCGCACCAGATATGGACCAACCTGTCTCACGCTAATAAATTAGAATCTAGAAACTAGAATTTAGAATCTAGAAGCAATTATTCTCTTATTACTAAGAGCTTGGACTATACCACCAACGCAATTTATGGAATAAATTGCTTAAATCAAAATTTAAAAATCAAAAATAAAAATTATTTTTCATTTTGATATTTTCATTTTACATTTAGCATTTTCTTAAATGCGCTGAACGACGTGTTGCGTTATGATATATCATAACGCCTTCCTTCTTTGCATAAGGCTTCGAAGGATAAGTCTCTACGGGGTCATTCCGTTCAAATTTTTGGAATCAATATTTTCTATTGACAATTATACTATTTATACTACAATCGCCTGGTAGTCTTAAGCCGTCAAGACAAGGAGTAGCTAATGAGATTGCTTAAGGTATTATTCGCATTTAGCTTGATAATGCTAGGCGTAATAGGTGCTGTCAGCAATTCTGTACCACTTGATGCATGGACTGTAGGCGTTGCAATGCTTGGTGAATTCTTTGTTGGTGCTCTTGCAATGAGCGTCCTATCCAGCCTAGTAGAAAAAGAAGGATAGCCCCATCCACGAGGACCAATAAGGTCCTCTTTTATTTTCCAAAAATTTGAACGGAAGACTTCCCTCGGAATTGTCCTAATAATCCAGGTTAGGAAATATTCCCTCACCCATGTAGGTGCGGGATCCCGCGACAGCGAGATTAGGATTTCTCCGATATGAGTCGATTTATTCGAGTCGCCTTTCGGCGACAAGCCGCCGTGTGTTTGGGAACATGGTTCCCTTTCCTCGAGTTCAATTTTGACGGTTTGAACCCAGCTCGCGTAGCTTTTTAATTGGCGAACAGCCAAACCCTTGGGAGCTTCTTCACCCCCAGGATAAGCCGAGCCGACATCGAGGTGCCGAACACTGCCGTCGCTATGGACGCTCGGGCAGTACCAGCCTGTTATCCCCGGAGTAGCTTTTAGCTGATTATCTTCTCCGCTCCTACGAGCGAAGAAATTGAGAATCCGATCGGATTTCTCAATTTCTTTTGTAGAGTCGGTTCACTAACACATGCTTTCGCATCTGCGCGACACATCCGTCTTGCAGTTAAGCCGGCTTTTGCGTTTGCGCTATCGCTGCGATTTCCATCCGCAGCTAGCCGACCTTGATGTACGCCTCCATTACTTTTTAGGAGGCAAGTGCCCCACTTAAACTGCCCGCCAGGCACTGTCTCGACCCAGCCCTCTAGGCCTGTGGCAAATTTGTGGAACGATAAAACTCCAATCTTATCTTGGAAAACTTTACCATCCCTCATGCCATAAGCTTAGAGGGCGGGGCCGGTTAGAGCTACAAATCGTTAAAATGAGTGTTTCATTGGCGGATCCACACCTCCCGAGAGAGATGCTTCAAATCCTACTCACTACGCTACGTATAACAACTCGTAGACCAATACCAAGCTACAGTAAAGCTTCCGGGGTCTTTCCGTCTTGGTGCGGGTAGTCAGCATCTTTACTGACATTGCATTTTCACCGGGCTATTGGCTGAGACAGTCCCCCAGTCGTTGCGCTATTCATGCGCGTGGGAACTTACCCCACAAGGTATTTTGCTACTTTTAGACAGTTCATTCTTTTTATTAGTCTCGATATTAAATATCGGACAGCCTCATAGTCGCCTATGAGATCGGACTATATCTTTACCGATATTTCTATCGGCGTCTGACGTATAGTCTCTGAGGATTCTTGAGATTTTTTGTAATCAGAAAATGAATATTTTCTCTTTCTTCCTTTTCCTTCATTAAGCTTTTCTCGAAGAATAATGATTTCTTCTAAGCCATCTTTGGTAAAATGGCCGTCTCTTCCAATTACCTCTACTATTTCTTTAAAAATAGCAAAGTTTTTCTTCTTTAGCTCAGATAGGAATGGATATTTTTCGAAGAACGGAATCACAATATTCTTCAATGATTTGAAATCATTTACTGAATAATTCCAGACTCCGTCTTTTCTTTCTTCAAGTCTGCCTGTTCCAAAATATTTTTGTATCAATTTTAGAGTTGTTGGATCTTTTTGAGCTACATTAAAAGTCAAATAGATCTTCCAGCCAAACCGATACTCTTTTCTTGGAATTAGAGCGACATTGAAACTCCCTTCGCCATCAATAAATCCTGCAAAATAGCAAGCTGTTGAGACTGGGATTTTCTCAAGTCTTTCCTGCTGATTGTCTGCACTGAGCACATTATTACGTATGGTTTAATTATACCATTCGTAGTGTCAGATTCAACAGAGTTTCCAGCATATAGTCCCCTGCTTCGCATAAAAAGCTACGCAGGGTCCTCCGAAGCTCTTCTTAGAGCGAAGGAGGAAGATTTTATAACTACAACTGTCGTGTTTATAGTTACTGCCGTCGTTCACCGGCGCTTCGGGCTTCCGCAGTGACTTGCGCCACCACTTCAACCGTTAACGTTCCGGCACCGGACAAGCGTCACCCCGTATACATCGCCTTTCGGCTTAGCACGGAGTTGTGTTTTTGATAAACAGTCGCCAGGGGTTCTTTTGTTGCAGCCCAACTTACGTTGGGCAGGCCTTATTGCGAACTTACGGCCGCTTTTTTGCCGAGTTCCTTAGCCAATAATCACCCGTTCGCCTTGGTGCACTTGCACCAGTCCACCTGTGTCGGTTTTGCGGTACGATCGCTTTTAAAATGTTTTTAGAGACTTTTCTTGGAACACTCTTCAACTGAATTTCACCTTGCGATGATTTATTACGTCTTTGAATTTGCCTTGCGGCCCGAACCGGATTTGCCTGGTCCGAATTCTACAAACGAAAAACGTCAAATCCAATAATGCGCTCAGTTTTATTTCACCCGTCATCCCATCAACTTTAAAAGCGGGGCCGGAATATTAACCGGCTGTCCATCGGCTTCCCGTGCCCAAAAGCACGGTTATCCTTAGGATCGCCTAACCCTCCGATGATTGTCATCGCGGAGGAAACCTCAGACTTGCGGCGTTGTGAGTTTTCATCACAATTGCGGTTACTCATCCCAGCATTCTCCCTTCCCAACGCTCCAGTCAACTTCACAGTTGGCCTTCACAGCAGTTGGAAATGCTCTCCTACCACTCCCCGCGACGAATCGCGAAAAGTTCACAATTTCGGTACTATGCTTAGCCCCGTTACATCTTCGGCGCATCTTGCCATCGAGTAGTGAGCTATTACGCACTCTTTAAAGGATGGCTGCTTCTAAGCCAACCTCCTACCTGTCTATGGCAAAATACTTCCTTTCACACTTAGCATAAATTTAGGGACCTTAATTGGTGATCTGGGCTCTTTCCCTCGCGACCGTGAAGCTTTGCCCCCACGGTCTCACTGCTATACATTACATAGAGGTATTCGGAGTTTGTTTGGTAAACCTACCCAAAAGGGCACGGCAAACCACTCAGTGCTCTACCCCCTCTATTACTATATAGCGCTGCGCCAAAACGCATTTCGGAGAGAACCAGCTATTACCAGGCTCGATAAGCTTATCACTTCTAACCACAACTCATCCAATGGCATTGAGCGACCAACTGGTTCGGGCCTCCACTCACCTTTCGGTGACTTTCACCCTGGTCATGGTTAGCTCGCTCTGGCTTCGGGTCTTATCCAAACGACATAAGAACTAAAATAATTAGCTACGAAGAAAACTTCGCCGCCAATTATTTAGTTCTAGACGCGCTTTTAACACTCGGTTTCCCTATAAGTACACCCAAAAAGGGCTTACTTGGGCCGTTTAGATAAACTCGCTGGGTCATTCTTCAATAGGCACACCGTTACCCAACGTCTTGCGACGGCAGGCTTCGGCTCTTTGTAGGCATATGGTTTCAGTTACTATTTCACTCCCCTCACCGGGGTGCTTTTCACCTTTCCCTCACGGTACTGGTTCACTATCGGTCACATAAAGTATTTAGCCTTACCCAGTAGTATGGGCAAATTCACTCAGGACATTCTTATCCCGAGCTACTCAAGAAACAAAACAAGAGTTGGATTTGTTTTCGCATACAGGACTATCACCTCCTTTGGTCGGCCGTTCCAGGGCCGTTCTGCTAACAATCCAATTTGTAACTCTTTAGAAAACTTCAGGAACGAATTCGTTTCCTCAAGTTTTCAGTGTTCTGCCCTTATAACCCTCATGCTCCACTTTCGTGAAACGCAAGTTTAGGCTATTCCGCTTTCGCTCGCCGCTACACACGGAATCCTTTCGGTTTCTTTTCCTCTGGCTACTGAGATGTTTCACTTCGCCAGGTATACTCCCGATCGTTGTTACACGACCGAGTAATCAAGGTTTACTTGATTGGGTTTCCCCATTCGGCAATCTCCGGATCAAAGCCCGCTAGCCGGCTCCCCGAAGCTTATCGCAGGCACGCCACGACCTTCATCGCCTTTATGTGCCAAGGCATCCTCCATACGCCCTTAATTTAATGAGTAATGTCCACGCAATTTCTTATTTTTTGCAATGATTATTTTATACTTTCTTTACCCGCTAACATATTTAGTTATTAAGTTTCTATCATTAACTGCCAGTGACTAACCCTATTAAATCAGTCATCGGAAGTCAATTTTTCAATAAAATAACCGCATCTTCGCGGCTCCGTTGATAACGCACAAAAAATGGACGTTTTCAGCCGCTTGTTTTGTTGGTTTGTAAGTTAGTATTCATCAGTTATTGTTTCTACAGTATATTCCAAGCCGATTCAAGAGTCAATAGGCCTGTTTATATGGTGTGGATTACGTTCAAATTTTTAGAGTCAATCTTATTATTGACAATCTGTGATAATTATCTTAACCTTATTTAAAATTCAAACAAGGAGTAAAGATAATGGATTTCTGGTTGGTAAATCTAGTCTATCCCCTAATTGGAGCAATCGTGGGTTTAACTATCGGTTCTTTAATTCTAACGCCTATTCTTGGCAAACTATACGGACTTTCTGTTAAAGAAAGCTTTGTGGTATTACTGGGTAAGTAATGCCTTTTTTCCCAAAAATTTGAACAGATACTAATTATGAGCGAGGGCTTGGCCTATGAAGGGATTTACGGAGCGCGGCTGGCGCGAGTAAAAGACAAAATTATAGCAAGAATTTATGTCGTGCCCTGAATAGGCTTAGCCCGAGCGACCACTTTTCTCTTCTTTTTCAATCACCTTTTCCTGATTTCTTAAATAATAAAGCAAAGAAGCAACACTGGCTATTAAAAATTTAAACAACCATTTAGCCAATCTTCTGTGGTGATGAACCCAATGAGTTATAGTAGGGGTAATGTGATTATCTTGGTATTTTTCTTTGATTTCCATAGTATAGTGCCTATTATAACATATATAGTTTAAATTTTTAGACTATATATAGAAAATAACAAAGCTTATCGGGAATTGGGGGTGTGAGCAGTTACCAAACAAAACATTGACTTTTTGCTATTTTTGTGCTATAATTAAAAAACGCTGAAAGAGGCAAAGTTTCTGCCAATCCTGGAATCCTGGCCCTGAAAAACTCGTCCACTTCCCTGCGCATAGCGCAGAAAGGACAACTGTCATGAAACAACTGAAGATCATCGTGACCGTCGTTGCCTTCCTGGCCATCATCATCTGGGCGGCATCCGCCAGCGCGCAGGAACTGTCCTGCTGGAGGGATTCGCAATTCGTGAACCTCCCCCAGATCGAGATTCCCTGCCCGCCATCGCCACGCGTCGTCGTTGACGCTGGCTACGCTCTCGGCAACCTCCGCGTCACTCGCGAGTATCCCGAAGGACGGGGCCTGGTCAACGGCGAGAAGTTAGCAAGCGACGGCCTGGAAATTTCGGCAAGGGTTCGGGCCACCGACATCGTCACCGTCGGCTACCGTCATGAGCACACCGGTCTGCGTAACGCGATGTACATGGCGACGAAGCGCATGGGCGAGGACCAACGCTATACGGACTTCGTCGATGGCAAGGCGCAGTATCGCGAACTCTATGGAAGCTTCACGCTTCCGAGAACTCGCGGACACGCGCTCATCGTCGGCGTCGCCGGGACCAGCATGGAATACGACGTCGAGTACCAGACCTTGGTGTTCGCCCCTCCGCTACCCGGCCGCGGCGAACGAGAAGCCGAGTATCTGGGCACCAAGAACGTCAACGCCTGGTTTAGGACTTCGTATTTCGGCCTCGTGGTCGGCGGCGAAGGTCGCCAGAATCTCGACGAGCTGACATTCGACTACGCCGCGAGGTGGCAGCCAAGGTCGCTTCGCAAGAACGATCGGGAGTCGTCAGAGAAAGAGAACGAGTACGACGCGCTCGATCAGACCGCGACGGGCACGGAGCTCCGAGGCGGAGTCACATGGAACTTCGCCGAACACGTCGGGCTGAACGTCACCGGCGAACTCCAGCGGCTCAAGACGCCAGGAGAGAACCGCTACTACATCGATGAGAACCAGACCATCAAGAAGGTCACCGTCGGCATCCGGCTCTCGTTCTGAACCACTCGCGATGGTGCGTACAACAGTGTGCGCACCATCCGGGCGGTTTTTATTTAGTTAAAACTAGTGGTCCTTTTTCCGTAACAGCTACTGTATGTTCAAAATGAGCCGCTAGCCCGCCGTCTTTCGTTTGGAAAACAAATCCATCGGGGACTTCTTTGATCTTCCAACCGCCGGTTACTACCATTGGTTCAACGGCAATAACCATTCCTTCGACAAGTTTTTCACCCTCACCGGCTTTTCCATAATTAAGAACTTGTGGTTCTTCATGTAACCCTCTGCCGATACCGTGACCAACTAAATCTCTGACAACATTGAATCCGTTTTTCTCAACGTGTTTTTGAATAATCGAGCCAATATCTCCAATAGTGTTTCCTATCTTGGCCTGTCTTATCCCAAAATCCAAAGCTTCCTTTGTTACTCTGATTAATTTTTTCTTTAAAAGATTATTTTTGCCCAAAGACAGGCCGCTGCCAACAAGGACCGTTACCGCTGAATCAGTATAAAAACCTTTCCACAAAACTCCCATATCAAGTTTAAGCAAATCGCCCTTCTCTAATTTTCTACTAGATGGCACACCATGAACTATTTCGTCGTTAATTGATGTACACAAAGCAGCCGGATATCCATTATAATTTAAAAAGGCCGGTTCTGCTCCAAATTTAAAAACAAGCTCCCGTGCGAGCTTATCAAGATCTTTAGTAGCAACTCCTGGTTTAACCGCCTTAGCTAGTTCTTTAATAATTTGGGCCAGGATTCTGCCGCCCTCATGCATTGTCTGTATCTCTTGTTGTGTTTTTATTTGAATCATCTAATTTTTGAATAACTTCTTTATATACATCTTCAATACTCTGCTCACCGTTTACCTGGATAATTTCATAGCCCCGATTTTTGAGTAGGTCAATTATCGGCTCTGTTCTTTTGAGATAAACATCATAACGCAGTTTCACCGTCTCTGGATCGTCAAGATGACCACGCCTAATAAGTTTGCTGCCGTCACGTGGACATGTTTCAAGGTCTTTAAATTCAGGCAAGTTAGGAACCGGATGACGGTTTTTCTCACAAATCCTACGATTAGAATTACGGTTAAAAGATTCTTCCCGGCTTAAATCTATATTAAAAATCTTAACATTATCTTTTCCATAAAGTTCTTCCAACACCGGAATTTCCGCCTCGGCTTCAAACACTGTCCTCGGTGAAGCACTTAGAATTAATCCGGCGCCGCTTTGCCAGACATTTTTCATTGCTTCCACCAACCAACCGGTTACCATCTTAGGATCATTTAATTCCCCTGATTGCCAGATCTTTTTCTGCTGGCTCAATAAAAGGTCGTCTGGGCTGGCGTTTTTAAATTTTTCTTCTATAATCTTGGAAGACTCTATATGAATCAGTCCGAATTTTTCAGCCAACAAATCTGCTTGTGTTCCCTTTCCTGAACCGGGCGGACCAATCAAAACCACCGCCCATTTCATGTGATTAGCACTCAATAAATTAGCCGACTCTTCCGACCAGTTAAGCAACTTTACGACGTAATTTTGTAAATCCAAATTCATTAAAACAATGGTAACATTTATTTTAATAAAAATAAAAAACCCTTCGATAAACTCAGGGTAAACCCTTTAGTGGGTTTGTTTATATTGGCCTCGGGCAAGTTCTACGAGATGACGGTGAAATTCTTTAGGAGGCATGACTAAGTCCTTATAACTCGAATCAAGCTTTACTATCTCATCAAACAATTTCTGATCTCTTTCTATTAAAACCATCAGTTCTGGATCATACAATTTACTTATAGAGTCTCCATCTTTAAGATTCGCCCTAACCCATTCTGTTATTTGCCTTGAGATAAGACGCGTTTCACTGGCATATTTTAACAACAACTTATTCTGCCTTATTTTTGTTAATTGTTCGTTAGGTGTTCCAAATACCGGCCTAATTAAAATCCTATATAAAAAATATACTGCCAATCCTAAAATAAATAAATTAAACAGCAAGGGCCGTCAAAGGAGACTCAACAAACCGCACTATAACGGCTACAGCCATAACCACCCCAAAATGTTACCTAAATTCGTACCTAGATATTATTCAAATTTCCAATAATAGTCAATAACCATCAATTATCTTATAAACCTCGTATATTCGTGACTTATAAGACAATTGGTTTCTACCAACTTAATTACACACTATATTAAAAATAAAAAAGCCGAGGTGTCTCGAGCCCGACCGGGGCGAGTAAAAGACAAAATTTTAGCAAAAATTTATGTCGTGCCCTGAATGAGCTAAAGCCTCGCGACTAATATTCATACATGGACAACTGCGCGTCCATTTGTTTCATAATTTCTAGCGCGACAGAAACAACTATAAGAATTGAGGTACCGCCGACAGCAAAAGCGGTAACTCCGGTAAAGCCCTGGACAATGTTTGGCAATATAGCCACTGTCCCCAAAAATATCGCCCCCACTAATGTAACCCTAGTTAATAGGTGATTCAAAAATTGAGCCGTAGTTGGTCCAGGTCTAATACCGGGAATATATCCACCTTGTTTCTGGATATTTTCGGAAATAGATTTTGGATCAAAGGTGATAGCGGTGTAGAAATAAGTAAATAAAACGACTAACAAAAAGTATAAGATCGAATACCAAAGATTAGACTGTAAAAAATCGTTAACCTTAACTGCTATCTGTGATATTCCGGGAATGTCATAAGCTGCCAAAAAATTAGCTACCATACTAGGAAAAAGTAAAATAGATAAGGCAAATATAATAGGAATGACTCCGGCATTATTTACCCTCATTGGTAGATAAGTTGAAACTCCTCCAAAAACTTTTGAACCACGAATACGACGGGCATAATTAATGGGAATATTTCTTTGGGCTTCGGAAATATAAATAACCCCGACAACAACGGCCAAAGCCACAGCAACAAAAGCAATGTAGGTGAAAAGTTGATCGGGAGTATAAGTGAAGGTGGCTTGGCGGATAGCTGTTGGAAAACCGGCAACAATACCAGCCAAAATCAAAAGGGATACTCCATTGCCTATGTTTTTTTCTGTAATAAGCTCACCAAGCCACATCAAAAACATGCTTGCAGCTGTAATAGTAGCTAATGTGGTAATCCATTCTAAAGTGCCTAGAGAATTTATAACCCCCTGCCGCGATAAGAGAGTTAAAAATCCAAAACCTTGCAATGCCGCCAAAGGAACTGTCAGCAACCTTGAATATTGATTGAACTTCGCTCTTCCAGCTTCACCTTCATATTTATACATTTGTTCAAGCTGTGGAAATATCATAGTCAAAAGCTGCATAATAATAGAACCGGTAATATATGGCCCCAAACCCAACATACCAATTGAAAGAGCAGTCAAAGATCCACCGGTAAAGGCGCTTACTAATCCAAAAAATTGATTCTGGGCAAAAAAGTCTTTTAACTGTGATGAGTCAATTGCCGGAATCGGGATATTTGAAATAATCCTAAAAACAACCAGTATTGCCAAAACAAATAAAACCTTATTTCTCAACTCCGGACGCTTAAATATTTGTAATATTTTGTTCATGATTTTATTTAATTGAACTTCCGTTTTTTAGAACCTTGTTTTTTGCAGATTTAGAGAAAGTAAAACCCTCAAATTGCATTTTCTTATTAAGTTCTCCGTTACTTAAAATTTTGATTTTCTTATCTGATTTTATCAAACCTTTTTCTTTTAATGCTTTCGGGCTCATCAAATCATCTTCTGAAAACTGATTAAAAAATCCTAAATTCAAAACTGCTGGTTTTTCATGTTTAAGCTGAAAATAACGATGCTTACGATGAGGCGCTTTACTTCCTGGTTTTTTGGAAGCTCCTCTTTGTTTAGGAAACAGCTGCCAGATGCGGTTATCTCCACCCCTAAAACCGGGCCTGACACTTGCCCCGGCTCGTGACTTTTGTCCTTTAGTTCCGTGACCAGAAAATGTTCCGCGTTTGCCTCCACGGCCGATTCTTTTCTTACTTTTTCTGGGAGTATGAGATTGTAGTTTACTTAAATCCATGTTTCAAATTTAAAATTAAAAATTAAAAATTTAATTTTCTACTTTATACTTTTTACTTTTAACTGTTTTAACGCTTCTATCGTTGCCCTGGCAATATTTATCTTACTATTAGTTCTCTCTATTAGTTTACCGGTTAAAGATTTGATCCCGGCTAGTTTAGCTACAACACGAACCGGTCCGCCTGCTTTAACGCCGCCTTTTGCGGGTTTAAGCAATACCACTGCGCTTTTATATTTTGATTCCACTTGATAAGGTATGGTTCCATTAACAGTAAAGACACTGATCAAATTCTTTTGAGCCTTGTTATATGCCTTCTGCATGGACTGGGCAACATCAACACCCTTTCCTGTTCCAACTCCAACCCTAGACTTGCCGTCGCCAATAACAACTGTGGTTCTGAAGCTAAATCTCTTACCGCCTTTTGTCACCCTGGTTACACGGGCAATATCAATAACCTTCTGGTCAAATTCTGATTTTGCTTCTCTCTGGCCATGAAAACCACGACCCCCACGACCGCCTTTCTCCCCCCCCCTACCCCTTCTTCCACCTTGTCCTGTTTGAGTTTGTCCAAATTGTGTTGGTTTGTTTTGTTCCATTTTTAAAATTTAAGTCCTCCGGCTCGTAACCCATCGGCTACAGCTTTAATTCTCCCATGATATTTATATCCTCCACGATCAAAAACAACTTCGTTAATTCCGACTGATTTGGCTTTCTCAGCAACAATTTTACCGATCTCAATTGCCTTTTTGGTCTTACTACCCCTTAATTTACTCTTTTTTGACGACAAAACTTTACTGCTAAACAAAGTCTTACCATTCTCATCATCAATCAGCTGAACAAAAACATGTTTATTACTTTTAAAAACCGAAGCGCGTGGCCTTTTGTTGGAGCCGATTATTTGAGTACGAACTCTTGCGTGACGCCTTTGCCTATTTAATTTTTTGGTTTTATTGTCCATATTTTTATGCTGTGGCAGCTGCTTTTTTACCAGCTTTTCTTCTAATTATTTCTCCTTTGTATTTAATACCGCTGCCTTGGTATGGTTCTGGCAATCGCTTTGACCTTATTAAGGCGGCGACGTGACCAACTAGCTCCTTATCAATCCCCATGACCTTAATTGTGTTTTTCTCAACTTTGAAACTTATTCCTGAAGACGCTTTAATAGTTATCGGGTGTGAATAGCCAAGATTTAACTCCAAATCATTACCCTTAACATTGGCCTTGTAACCAACACCTTCAAATTCCAATCCTTTTTCAAAACCTTCGGCAACACCTATGATCATATTAGCAATTAAAGACCTGGTTAAGCCCCACAGAGCCAGTATTTTTTTATCTTTAGTTTCTTTTTTTAATTTCAAAACAATCTCATCTCCATTCATGGAAATATCAATGGTTTGATCAAAATCTTTTTTTAGTTCTCCCTTAGACCCTTTCAAAGCAACCGAATTACCGTTGATTTTAACTTCAACGCCTTTGGGAACTTGAATTGGTTTTTTGCCTATTTTACTCATTTGAATTTACTACTAATTACGAATAAATGCGAATGTGCGAATCTACAAATTAAGATTTCCTATTCGTAGATTTGTATATTTGTTTTTATTAGTAATTCGTAGTCTCACTCACCACACCTCAAAAAGTATTTCTCCGCCTACGCCTTGTTTTCTTGCTTCTTTTGAACTCATTACTCCTTTAGAAGTAGAAATGACCCCAATTCCATAACCTGAACGAACCGGTTTCATATCTTCCGCTTTGGCATATAAGTGGCGTGATGGTTTACTTATTAATTTAAATCCTCTTAGTGACGGCTGTTTGGTTTCATCGTATTTCAAAGAAATCACTAAATAATCAAATTCGCTTTTTCGTCCCTTTTTGCTTTTCTTTTCCACCTCTTGGACAAAACTATTTTCTTTGAGAATTTGGGCTATCCTGAATTTCATCTTAGAAAAAGGAACCGAAATCTGCTCTTTGCCTACAGCTTGAGCATTACTGATTCTTATTAACATGTCGGATATTGGATAATTCATATTACCAAGATGATTTTTTAACTCCAGGCAGCAAACCCTCACTAGCTAATTCCCTGAAGTGAATTCTGCATAATTGGAATCTTCTCATATAGCCGCCCTTTCTACCGCACAAAAAACATCTCCTGACCTTGCGGGTTGAAAACTTTGGTTTCTTATTTGCTCTTGCGATTATACTTTTTTTAGCCATATTATTTCTTTATTGGAAATCCAAATAATTTTAACAACTCAACTCCCTGTTCTCTCTTCTTGGCAGTCGTTACTACTGTAACCTGTAAACTGAAAATGTCCTTCAAGCTTTCATAATGAATCTCTGGAAATATGCTGTGTTCTTTAATCCCCAAGTTCAAACTTCCGTTTTTATCAAAATTCTTTGAATCAATGCCTCTGAAATCTTTGGATCTTGGCAAAGCTATAAATATCAAACGACCCATAAAATCATACATCCTTTTTCCTCTCAAGGTAACAGATAAACCAACATTCATACCCTCTCTTGTTTTAAATCCAGATATTGACTTCCTGGCTTTTCTGAAAATTGGTTTCTGGCCGGATAACAAGCTTATATCTCTTACAACTTTCTCAACAAATTTATCATCCTTAAGCATTTTGCCAATACCGACATTGATAACTACTTTATCCACCCTAGGAACAGCCATCGGGTTTTTTATACCAAATTTAGCCTGCAGGGCATGAATTACTTCTTTCCTGTATTGTGTCAATAAATCAGTCATGGGAAAATATTATACTTCACTTTTACATTTTTTGCAAATTCTCACCTTATTCTCACCGTCCACCTTAAAACCCAATCTAGTCTGCTTGCCACATGATTTACAAACCATTGCCACCGATGACACACTGACAGCTCTTTCTTTGCTAACTATCTGACCCTTTTGCCCTTGTTTTCTAGCTCGCAAATGCTTTTTAATCAAATTCAAACCTTCAACAACAATTTTGTCGTTATCAATAAAAACATGGATAACTTTACCCTTTTTACCCTTGTCTTTACCGCCTAACATTATTACATTGTCACCACTTTTTAATTTCATAAAAACTTCTAATACTAATTTACCAATCTATCTAATTGTATAAATCTACAAATTAATATCTCTTATTCGTAAATTTGTATATTTGTTAAATTTGTAATTGGTAGTTTCTACAACACTTCTTCAGCCAAAGAAGCGATAGTATTAAATCCTTTTTCTTTTATTTCTCTTGGAATTGGACCAAATATTCTACCGCCCTTGGGTTCGGTACCCTCAAGAATTACTACCGCGTTATCATCAAATCTTATATAGGTGCCGTCTTTTCTTCGGAATGGTTTTCTTTGACGAACAACAACGGCCTTAAGAACTTCTTTCTTTTTAACCGATTTTCTTGGTTCAGCTTCTTTGACAGAAACTACGACAATATCGCCTATTTCAGCATATCTTTTTCTTGAACCCCCAAGTACCTTAAAAACACCGACCTTGGTCGCTCCGGTATTGTCTGCTACCCCTACGATTGATCTTAATTGCAACATAATTTTATTCGACTTTGCCGATTATTATCCAGCGTTTATCTTTTGACATTGGTTTTGTTTCCTGCATTAAAACTTTATCTCCGATATGATATTGATTTTCTGGATTATGGGCTTTGAAATTCTGACTAACTTTAAAATATTTTTTGTATTTGGAGTGTTTTTTCAATCTCAAAACTTCAACCACTACGGTCTTCTGCATTTTATCTGAAACAATTGTTCCCTTTATAATTCTTGGCATAAAATTATTGTTTTATTTGTTTTAACAACGTAAGCACTCTGGCAACATCTTTCTTGGTTTTTTTAATCTGACTAACGTCTTTAACTTTGTTATCAGCCAAATCAAAATTAAATTTTAAAAGTTTAGCCCTCAAATCACTGACCAATTTATTTAATTCGTCTTTGGACATATTTTTTAATTCATCAATCTTCATATGTTTTCATTATTAACCTCTTTTAATAATTCTGGTTTTAATTGGCAATTTATGACCAGCCATTCTTAATGCTTCCTTGGCAGTTTCTTCAGCAACACCGTCAATTTCAAAAATAACCCGACCCAATTCAACCGGCACCACAAAATGGGAAAGTGCGCCCTTACCGCCTCCCATGCCCACTTCAGAACTTTTTGATGTTCTTGGTTTGTCTGGAAAAATTCTTATCCAAATCTTTCCTCCGCGTTGGAAATAACGAGCTAAAACTTTCCTGGCCGACTCAATCTGATTTGATTTCAACCAAGAAGATTCTTCAGCTTTCAAACCAAAACTACCAAAACTTAAATCTGTTCCTCTTTTGGCTTTTGATCTTAATCTGCCCTTGTGAACCTTGGCATGTTGTATTCGTGCTGGTTGTAACATGATTAATAATTACTAAGTTAAAAGTAAAAATTTAAAATTACAATCTAAAATCTTATAATTTTCTGAACTTTTTGATTTTGAATTGAAATTTTGCATTTTGATTTTTGAATTTTTACTTATCAAAAAACTTCTCCTTTATATATCCAAACCTTAACTCCGATTGTTCCGTATGTTGTCATCGCTGTATCTTTGGCAAAATCTATGTCAGCCCTTAGGGTTTGCAAGGGCAAACTCCCTTCTTCCAAATGTTCAGATCTGGCTATTTCCGCCCCATCAAGACGTCCACCCATCATAATTTTGGCGCCTTTTACTTGCCTATTGGCCATGATTTTGGATAAAGTCTGTTTTAAAACTCTTCTGAACGGTATTCTTTTTTCTATCTGTTCTACCATTGATTCGGCCATGATTGTCGCGGAAAATTCAGGATTTTTAATTTCTTGTATCTCCAGCCGGACAGAAATTTTCTTTTTTAACAATTTATGGATTGCGCTTTTAAGCTCCTCCACTCCTGTTCCGCCCCGCCCTATCAAAAAACCTGGACGTGAGGTAAATATAACCACGTTCAAAGCATCGGTTCCTCTTTCAATATCCACTCTATCAACACTCATACCCTTAAGTTTGGTGTCTAAAAATTTACGCACCCTCAAATCGTCTTTCAGATAATCAGAATATTTGCGGCCGCCAAACCACCTGGATGCCCAATCCTTGGATATGCCCATTCTTAATGAAGTTGGTGAAATTTTTTGTCCCATATTAAATACTTTTCCTTTGAAATATTTTTCTTCCTAAATTACCCAAAACATTGCTTTTCTTACCTAATTCTCTTTTAATTTCGGGCTTTTTAGTTTCACTAAATCCTGTTTCTTTTACAACTTCTTCGGTTATTTCTTTTCCGCCTTGTGCGAGACTCGCCTTTGGAGGTTTGGCCTTAGCGGTCTTTTCCCTTCTTAAACCAGGCGTTCTTTCATCTAAAACAATCCAAATATGGCTGGTCTTCTTCTGAATCGCTGCTGCTCGGCCAAAACCTTTTGCCCTGAATCTTTTTAATTTAATACCCTCATCTACTATTAATTTCTTGATATACAAATTATCTTTAACCATATTAAAATTATTTTCCGCATTAGCAATAGCTGAGTTCAGTAACTTTTTAAGAGAGTTGACCGGCCGACGAACAAAATGTTCAAGCTGACCCAAAGCTTCCGTTACGTTTTTACCTTTAATTAAATTGGTAACCGCCCGAACTTTTCGAGGAGCTAATCTTAAGTTGTTTAATTGGGCTTTTACTTCCATGGATTATTTTTTAGCTTCAGCCGGAGCTACTTTAGCTGCTTGGGCTGCTTCTATTTCTTTTTGTTTATTGGCCGCTTCAAGTTCTCTCTGCATTCTTCCACCATGTCGGACGAATTTTCTGGTATGAGAAAACTCTCCCAACTTATGTCCAACCATGTCTTCGGTAACCAAAACTGGTATATGAACTCTTCCATTATGGACACCAAACGTGAACCCGATCATTTCTGGAACAATTGTACAAGAACGCGACCATGTTTTGATAACAGTCTTGTCGCCTGCCCTTAAATTAACTATTTTCTTTAATAGTCGTTCATCTACATATGGCCCTTTTTTAATACTTCTACTCATAATTTTTATTTGGTACGCCTGCGCATTATAAATTTGCCTGATTTCTTTTTCTTGTTTCTTGTTTTCCTACCACCAGTGATTTTTCCGGTTGCGGTTTTAGGTCTTCTGGTGCCCCTTCCTTGTTTGCCTTCACCGCCACCATATGGATGGTCAACTGGGTTTTTAACAGATCCTCTGACTTTTGGCCTCCGGCCAAGCCATCTTGATCTTCCTGCTTTACCTAAATTAATTAACCGATGTTCCATATTTGAAACTTGACCAATTGATGCATAACATTCTTCTGAAACTATTCTTATTTCCGATGATGGCATTACTAATTGGACATAACCGCCGTCACTGGCCAAAACCGTGGCTCCAGATCCGGCTGAACGAACTATCTTGCCACCCTGACCAGGAAAAAGCTCAATATTATAGACTATCGTGCCTTGAGGGATATTCTTCAGTTTCATTCTGTTGCCTGGCTTGAGTGGCGACTTTTCAGAAGTAACAACGGTTTCACCAACTTTTAAATCTTGCGGAGCAATTATGTATCTTACTTCACCGTCGGTAAAATGAAGACGGGCAATTCTAGCGGTTCTATATGGATCGTACTCTAAACCAGCGATTTTTGCTGGTATGTTAAATTTATCCTGACGAAAATCAATCTGCCGGTACAATCTCTTAGCTCCCCCGCCCCGATAATGACTGGTTACTCGGCCCTTATTATTTCTTCCGAAAGAACGTTTGTGAAACGATGTTAAAGACTTCAAAGGACCGGACTTAGAAAGTTCGGAAAAATCATAACCTTTCATTTGCCGCCTTGATGGTGTTGTCGGATTGTATGACTTCATATTTACTACCAATTACGAATCTATCTAATGTACCAATCTACAAATTAAGATTTCTTATTCGTAGATTTGTATATTTGTCACATTTGTAATTCGTAGTTATGGCTTTGCTTGACCTATTACATACCCTTCTTCAAGAACAATGATTGCCTTTTTAAATCCCGATTTTGAACCTGGATGCTTTCCAAAATCTCTTCTTTTTTCCGGCATATTTAAAATTTTGACACTCTTAACTTTAACACCAAACAATCTGGCTACTTCTTTTTTAACTTCTGATTTATTAGCAGTATTAAAAACCTTGAAAACATACTGGTTCATTCCTGATCCCAAAGAAGCTTTTTCACTTACAAAGAAACCCTGAAGCACTCTATGAGTTTGGGAACCGCTAACTCCAGAAAAAGCAGCGCTACCCTGGCCTGACACATTGTCTTTTGTTTCTTCCTTGACCATTTCCCCAGTCTCAACATCACGCAACTCATCTTTTGCTTTTGACTTTTCTTTTTTGTTTTTATCTTTTCCAAATAATGACATGTGTTTTTAGTTAATCGGTAAGATAAGTATTTTGAAGGATTTACGGAGGCCGACTGGGCCGAGTAAAAGATGAAATTTTAGTAAAAATTTACATCGTGCCTGAAAAATACTTATCTTACCGATTAACACAGAACTCTCGTTACAACTATTTATTTAAATTACCTATAACACTAACTGCATCTTTCATAACTAACAAATTCTTCCTGGCCATAATATCTAAAGCGTTTAAATTTCTGGCTTCCATTACATCAATCTTAGACAAATTTTTAGTTACCCTTTCAACAGTATCTTTCAACTTGTCCGGTATAATCAAAAGAATACTTCCGTGTTTGACTGGAAATAGTTGGTTAATATTTTTAACCAATCCGGCCATTTCTTTTGTTTTCCAATTACTAAGATTAATAGAATCAACAACTACAAACTCTTTATCTTTAACCTTTGAGGACAATGCTACAAATAAAGCTTTGCGGGCCATGTTTTTGTTGACTTTCTTTTTGAAAATTCTTTCTTTTCGCGGACCAAATGTTACTCCTCCACCTTTCCAAATTGGTGACCTTGTTGAACCGTGTCTGGCTCTGCCTGTTCCTTTTTGTTTCCATGGTTTTTTGCCACCACCCCTGACATCACTTCTGTCTTTTGTGTGAGCTATTGTTTGTCTTTTATTTGCTATCTGAGAAGTAACGACTTGGTGCAAAAGATCTTTGTTCATCGGCACAGCAAAAACACCTTCCGGTAATTCTACCTTACCTATGTTTTGCGCTGATTGGTTGTATAATGGATAATCCATATTTACTACATTTACTACGAATTACAAATCTCACTAATTTACGAATCTACTAATAAAAATCTGAATTCGTAGATTAGTATATTTGGTCTATTCGTAATTGGTAGTTTATTGCGATTGTATTCCAATTATTCCGCCCTTATTACCAGGAATAGCTCCTTTTAATGCTAGTAAATTGTTCTCCTGATCAATTTGGACAACCTTCAATCCTCTAACCGTAAACTGAGCGTGACCCATTCTTCCAGGCATTCTCATTCCTTTCAAGGTATGCTGAGGGAATCTTTGTCCGATTGAACCGGCATGGCGCATTACTGAATGGTGGCCATGGCTGGCTGGCATACCGCTGAAACCATGCCTTTTCACAACTCCTTGAAAACCCTTGCCTTTGGTAAATCCGGTTACACGAACCTTGTCTCCAACACTAAAAATTGAAACATCTATCTTGTGGCCAACGACCAAATCAGAACTAATTTGATCTTGCTCTTGGCCTCTTGAGCTTTTACCCTTACTATCAAGCCGAAATTCTCGCAATATTGCAAAATTGCCTAATTTTTTAAAGTGTCCCTTTTGGGGTTTTTTAATATTCTTTTCTTTCCTTGTTCCATAACCAATTTGGACTGCTTCGTATTTGTCTTTGTCTTTCGTTCTTACCTGAACTACAGTATTTGGTTCCGCCTTAATAATAGTCACTGGAATGACTTCCCCTTTTTCGTCGTATATCTGAGACATTCCCAATTTTTTACCTAAAATAAATTTCATAACAACTACAAATTACGAATCTAATCAAATTTACGAATCTACAAATTAAGATTTATTATTCGTAGATTTGTATATTTGTTAAATTTGTAATTAGTAGTAAATTTTCCAATAAAAATACCGGACTCAGCCGGCAATGCAAGCTAAATCTATTAAACTTTTCTATAAAATGGTTACGTGTTTATCAGAACCAATCTATTAAATTAAGATAGTTAATACAACAGAGTAATTTTATAAACCGGTCCCATAGACGGATTCAACAGTTCCCTTTCGGGCTTATCAAATCACTTGCTAGGGTTAAGCCGGATAACTACTACTATTAGATTACTACCTTATTCTCTCGTCTCAGTCACCTGAGGCGAGAAGTAAAGAAACAATTACCCTTGCTGTCTTTCAGAACTTAAGCCGCTCCATCATTGTTCGGATTTGTTCATGGGCGGTTTTGATCGCCTCGACCAAAACCTTCTGGCGCTCTGGAGTATCATACTCCACGTGCCGCAGCGCCTGAATTAATCCTTCCAACTGATCTAACTCTCTAATCTTGTCCAACTGCTCAGGAGACACATTTGGTATTTCTACAGACATTGGTTCTTGTTCCATGGTTTTACATCTTAACCTCAATATCCACGCCGGCGGGGAGATTGAGATTCATTAATGAATCAATAATCTTGGGTGTTGGGTTGGGGACGTCAATGATTCTCTTATGCGTTCTCATTTCGAACTGTTCTCGGGAATTTTTATCAATAAATGTTGAGCGGTTAACTGTATATTTGTTTATCTCGGTTGGCAATGGTACCGGACCGGTCGGCTTGCCACCGTATCTTTCAATCGTCTCAACAATCTGCTGGGCAGATTTATCAATAATCTTATTGTCATAAGCCCGCAGTTTAATGCGTATTCTTTGACTTACCTCTTTTTCTTTCTCTTTTTTTTCTTTTTTCGTTGCCATATTACTAAAGAACTAGCAAATCCCGCTTAAACGGGATTTGATTTTTATTATACACTGATTTTTGTTACCACTCCTGCACCGACAGTTTTACCACCCTCTCGAATAGCAAATCTCTGTTTTTCTTCCATGGCGATCGGGGCAATCAGTTTGACTTTCAAATTAGAAGTATCACCCGGCATAACCATTTCTGTTCCTTCCGGAAGAATCACTTCGCCCGTAACATCGGTAGTTCGGAAATAAAATTGTGGTTTATAACCTTTAAAGAAAGGTGTGTGTCTTCCGCCTTCTTCTTTGGTTAAGACGTAGATTTCAGCATCAAATTCTGTATGAGGAGTAATAGAACCTGGTTTAGCCAAAACTTGGCCTCTTTCAATATCTTCTTTTTTAACACCCCTCAACAGAACTCCAGCATTGTCTCCGGCCATACCTTCGTCAAGAGATTTATTGAACATTTCAATACCAGTAACAACGGTTTTGGCAGTTGGTTTCAAGCCGACTATTTCTATTTCTTCGTTAACTTTAACCACACCTCTTTCAATTCTTCCTGTAACAACAGTGCCTCGGCCTTCAATTGAGAAAATATCTTCAACTGGCATCAGGAATGGTTTTTCGGTTTCACGAACTGGATCAGGGATATAAGCATCAAGTTGGTCAACAAGTTCTTTGACTTTCTTAACCCATTCGTCGTCTTTTGATTTTCCTTCAAGAGCTTTAAGACCGGAGCCTCTGATAATAGGGGTTTTGTCTCCTGGAAATTGGTATTTATTTAAAAGTTCCCTTATTTCTTGCTCAACCAAATCAATCATTTCTGGATCATCAACCTGATCAACTTTGTTTAAGAAAACAAGCAGATAAGGCACGCCGACCTGTCTGGCAAGAAGGATGTGCTCTCTGGTTTGAGGCATCGGGCCGTCAGAAGCGGCGACAACTAAAACTGCAGCATCCATCTGAGCGGCGCCGGTAATCATGTTTTTGATGTAGTCCTGGTGGCCAGGAGCATCAACGTGGGCATAATGCCTCTTAGGTGTTTCGTATTCTGAATGGTGCAAAGCAATGGTAATACCTCTGGCTCTTTCCTCGGGGGCGTTGTCTATTTGGTCAACACCTTCAGCTCGAGCGCTGTAACCCTCATCCTTAAACAAATTTAAAGTATGCAAAATCGACGCGGTAAGAGTAGTTTTACCGTGGTCAACGTGACCGATAGTGCCGACATTCAAGTGCGGCTTGGTTCTTTCAAATTTTCCTGCCATTGATTAGCTAATAGCTAGTAGCAAATAGTTAGTAGCTAAGGCCAGCTGAACTGGCTAGGAAAGCTAAAAACTGAAAAGCTAAAAAGCTAGATTACCATAATAACAAACAAGTAATGTCTATTCTAACAAACACACTTAACTTAGTCAACATGTGGACTATTCAACCCTTTTTCTTCGGCTTCAATCTGGCTCTTTAAGGCCAAAATCTCTTTGTTTAATCTGTCTAGTATTTCTGTCTCTTTATCGTGAAAACTTCGGCCATTGGAACTAATTGAACCGTTGTTGGTCGGATGTTTAATTGTTACTTCTTTTTCCGTATTAACATTTACTGCCATATTCTTATATGTATCATATCCTAGGATTACAAATGACGGCTCCCCATTATCCAAAACCAAAACAGAGGTAGAATCCTTTATTAATTTTTTCAGTTCGTTTATATCCATGATTTATTAGTATTCTCTTTTCTTGATATCCTCCATAATACTGGCTAATAATTTTTGCAAACCCGTTATCTCAAGATTAGCATCAAGAACTAATCTATCCTGCTCTACTTCTAAAGCTGGGTCGTCAAACTTTTCTCCAATATCGGATAAAGCGTGAATCCTTCTCTGAATCATTTCAATTTTAAATTTAATCTCTTCTTTTAAATCTTCTTGGTCTATTTTGGGTTGTTCAGAACTCATAATTTTATTTCTTACCTTCAATTATCTGCTGAGATACATTATTCGGCACAATCTCATAATGACTGAACTCCATAGTAAACGTTCCTCTGCCTTCAGTCAATGATCGCAAGGTCGTGGCATAACCAAACATTTCAGCAAGAGGAACTTTAGATTCAATAACTTTTAGACCCAAGCTTCCACGATCATTAATATTTAAAATCTGTCCCCGTCTTGAAGCTAAATCTCCAGTGGATTCACCCATAAATCTTTCTGGAGTAATTACTTCTAACTTCATAATTGGTTCAAGCAAGACCAACTTGGCTCTTTTAGCCGCCTCCTGAAGAGCCATCGCTCCGGCTATCTTGAAAGCGATTTCAGAAGAGTCAACGTCATGATAAGAACCGTCATATAAGGTCACCATGATATCCACCAAAGGAAAGCCGGCCAGAACACCTTTATCCAAAGCTTCTCGAACACCTTTTTCTGTCGGATTAATAAATTCTTCTGGAACAGAACCTCCTTTAATGGCATTAACAAATTCAAATCCACTTCCCCTTTCTTTTGGCTCAACCCTTAACCAAACATGGCCATATTGACCACGGCCACCAGATTGACGAATATATTTACCTTCAGCTTGAGCTTCTGCGCTAATCGTTTCCTTGTAGGCCACTTGGGGTCGGCCAACATTAACACCCACACCAAACTCTCTTCTCATGCGGTCAACGATAATCTCCAGATGGAGTTCGCCCATACCCGAAATAATCATTTCAGCTGTTTCTGTATCAGTTTTAATTCTAAAAGTCGGATCCTCATCAGAAAGCTTTCTCAAGGCAATGCCCATTTTCTCCTGATCAGCTTTAGTCTTGGGCTCAATTCGCAAAGATATGACCGGCTCCGGAACATCTATACCCTCCAAAACTATTGGGTTATCTGGATCGCAAAGAGTATCGCCGGTTTTGGTATCTTTCATGCCAACCGTTGCCGCAATATTGCCGGCATATATTTCTTTAATTTCTTCTCTTTGGTTAGCATGTAATCTGACAATACGGCTAATACGCTCTTGCTGACCGCTTCTGGTATTTAAAACGTAAGACCCCGAAGCCAATTTGCCCGAATAAACCCTAAAAAATGTAAGTGATCCAACAAACGGATCAGTAGCTGTTTTAAAAGCCAACGCAGTAAAAGGCGCATTGTCATCAGCCGCAATCTCTTTAATTTCGCCGGTCTTAGCAATAGTTCCCTTAGTTGGAGGAATATCCACCGGAGATGGTAAATAATATGCCACCGCATCAAGAACCAATTGGACTCCTCTGTTTTTCAGGGCAGAACCACACAAAACCGGGAAAATTTTATTATTTAAGGTTGCTATTCTTAGGATAGTTCGCAATCTTTCCAAACTTATTTCTTTACCTTCAAGATAATCGGCCATGGCCTGATCATCCTGCTCAACTATTTTTTCAATTGTATTAGCCCTTTCTTTTTCGGCTTCAGCTTTAAGATTTTCGGGAATAGCACCTTTGATTATTTTCTCTCCCTTAGGACCTTCAAAAGTAAAATACTCCATCGTTAACAAATCAACAATTCCCTGGAACTGGTCTTCATGGCCATCCGGAATTTGAAGTTTAACTGCATTAGGAGAAAGTCTTTCAAGAATAGATTGAAATGAACGGTCAAAAGAAGCTCCTAGCCGATCAAGTTTATTAATAAAACAAATGCGGGGAACTTGATAATCATCGGCATAGCGCCAGTTTGTTTCTGATTGCGGTTCTACTCCAGCCACACCGTCAAAAACAACAACCGCTCCATCAAGAACCCTAAGAGATCTTTTGACCTCAATAGTGAAATCAATATGTCCCGGCGTATCAATAATATTTAATTTAACTTTATCTCCGGCTGGGTCTTTTGAATCAGTCGGCGACCAATAGGCAGTCGTGGCGGCGGCGGTAATAGTTATTCCCCTCTCTCGCTCCTGCTCCATCCAGTCCATTACTGTATCACCCTCATGAACTTCGCCTATTTTATGAGAAATTCCGGTATAAAAAAGAATCCTCTCACTAGTGGTTGTTTTACCCGCATCTATGTGAGCTATTACTCCGAAGTTTCTAATTTTATTTATTGGATAATCGGCCATTGACTAAATATGAATAATTTGTTACTTTATGGTTTAGTTTTATCTTTAACAAGGAGACATTATGATTTGGATTCTGTTTGGAATTGTGGTTTATCTCGTAATTGGAATCATCCTTGCAAATAATACTCCACTTGGGGAAAAAGAATTTCCAGGATATCCAACCAAACTCACTTTGCTTTGGATACTGCCCATTTTCGCTTATATTTCCTTTGGGATTGGCCTATTGTTAATCGAATTTTGTGACAATTCCTTATTTCCATACAAACCAAAACCAATAGAAGACAGATTTTTCCAGCCACGCTAAGTGGCTTTTGTTTTTATTCCGATCACTTAATTACGATTCAAAAATTCTTTCATTGATGGTTCTTTCTTTAATTCTGAAATAGTTGTGTGCTTGAGGCGAGTTCGAGGCAGAGCTTGAGTATTAGCCGAGACGTACTTAATAGTACGGCGAGGTCAAACGGAAAGCTCTAACGAAGAAATCGCCCAAGCCCCTGTGGTTTGCCGTAGGCCTTAAGTTTTAGTTGGCCAGGCAAACACACAACTATTTCACCAGGCGAAATGGGCGAATGCCTTGTTAGCCTCCGCCATGCGATGTACATCCATCTTCTTCTTAACCGCATTTCCAGTATTATTGGCTGCATTCAATAATTCTTCGGCCAACTTTTCTCTCATTGGTTTGCCTTTTTGAGCACGGGCCGCAATAATTATCCAGCGCAAAGCCAAAGCAATTTTTCTTTCAGGCCGAACTTCTATCGGCACCTGGTAATTAGCTCCGCCCACTCTTCTTGAACGAAGTTCCATTTGAGGAGTTACGTTTTCCATTGCCTTTTCAAAAACCTCCAAAGCCGGTTTGTTTGTTTTTTTCTCAAGAATATCAAAAGCGCCATAAACAATTTTCATAGCCGCCGCTTTGTTGCCACTCCTCATTATGTAATTAGTTAATTTGGCAACTAAAAGATTAGAATATTTTATATCGGCTTCAAGATGAGTTTTCTTTTTTACGGGTCTGCGCATTGGGTTATATTTAAATATTTAAATGTTTAAACATTCCTATTTGGCCTTTTTGGCGCCATACTTACTTCGCTGCTGCATTCGTCCCTCTACACCAGTGCTGTCTAACACTCCTCTTACTATATGATATCTTATTCCCGGTAAATCTTTAACCCTTCCGCCCCTAAGTACCACTACTGAATGTTCTTGTAAATTGTGGCCGATTCCCGGAATATAGGCCGTTACTTCCATGCCGTTGGTTAATCTGACACGAGCAACTTTTCTCAAAGCCGAGTTAGGTTTCTTAGGAGTCATTGTTCTGACTTGAATGCAAACTCCCCTTTTAAAAGATGAGGGATAATATTTGGGCCTGTTCTGTATAGTATTAAATCCGTACTCCAAAGCCGGCGATTTTGTCTTCGCTTTGGATTTTCTTCTTGGTCGTTTTAGTAACTGACGATATGTGGGCATATTGATACAATAAAATAAGACCTTCTAGTTCTGGATCTTGAATAGTTTAACAAATAAGAACCATCTATGTCAAACGATAAAACCAACGGCTCATTTTATGAGCCGTTGGTTTTGAGGTTATTCCTTGGGTTTTTCTTCCTCCGGGTGAAGAGATTTGTAGCTATTTAGAGTGTTGTTGTGATAAATATCGGCATCCAAGAGAATCTCATATTGGTATGCTTCCTGGAGAGCTTGGACTTTGGGGTCATTTTTTGCTATTTCCACAAGTTGTTCTTTGGTCAGGTTTGGGTCCTCTGATATTGTTTTGCGAGCATTGGGATGAGGGTTGAGAGTATGCCATCTACTTCCTGGACTAAATCTTGTAGCAAGAATGTATGTTTCGCCTGGCTTAAATAAATAATCATCAGGATTGCCATTATATTCCATAGTCCACAAAACTCCATCTTTATATCCTCCTTCCTGGCTTATAATTGCCGACTCCTCCCAGTCACCTTTTATATTCTGAATAATCTCGACTTCAAATTGAGTAAAGGGGGTATCGTAAAATTCTTGGACTCCTAATTCTTTAATAATTTTTACAACAAAAACGTGATGAGAAGCACCCATTAGTTTTTGATCATTCTCGTAATCTGTAGGGTAGCTAGCATGAATTTCACGAACATTACTTATTCCCAAACCTTCTTTTGGTTTAGGCCAATATTGGGGGAGCATATAATATCCTAGAAATCCAACCAAAAACCCGAATATAAGTCCTAGAATAAATTTTAAAATACGACTTTTCATGTTTTTATTTATTAATGTTGGAATTAATAAATTGTTGCGATGACATTACAAGTAAATTATTACTATATGGGTATATTGCAAGCTTATAAAAAAACCAGACTCCAAGTAATAAACCTATAATAAAACCTGCTATTACCCAAGTTAAATTTTTATCTATCCAAATCATTTAATTTAATGTCCCCATATATAATTATAATCATAAATATCCTGTGTTCCTAACAATGTTGATTTACCATCGCCCACAAATTCATACATGACATTATTTATAATACTATGTCCCAAACCTAAAGCATGACCTAATTCATGAAGAATAGTATTCAAACGACCATCACCCTCGTCAAAGTTTTCCATATAATCCTTATTTAGTCTTATCTGGTCAGGATCAAAGAAAGGATTCCATTCTGCTGTCCAAGAAACACTTGTCCAATTTTCTACGTCACGAACAAATAAATACTCTTCTGAATCTGAGGCTATATTAACTAAGCCCAGATCATTCCAAGTATCAACTGCGTCCAACCAATCAACCATATAATCAGTAGAACCCGTCCATTTTAGTTGGCCATTTTGCACTGAACCAGAGCCAGTAATATGATGCCAAGGATTATAATCAACATAATCGCTAACTGGATCCCCAAACGCAGAAGGATTTGTTGAAGAATGATATGGGCCAGTATAGCTGTCCCAGTAATTATTCTCGGCATTTACTGTATTAGCCGTATTATTGTAAATTCCATAATAAGCATTATTGCTAAACCAGGTTTCGGAAACACTTGCCAATCCATCAGCTATGCCTATGCCATAAAAATAACTTTCGGCTATCGTTGATCTATTAATTTCAATATAGCCTCCGCCTACATAAACATTTGAATATGTGCCATCATCAGCGGTTCCTCCATATTTTATTGATGAATAACTCATACTGGCAGTTGAACCAGAATTTATCCTTATTGAATTCCAGTCACCAAACAAAGGTGTACTCCCTCCCCCGTCCCCATTGGTATCGCCTCCAACCGTGTCATCTTTATAGGACGTAAAATATATAGGATTTGAATAAGTCCCCTGAGCATCCAGTCTTCCATCAACATCGAAATGCGAACTAGTACTCGCGAACTTAACAATAACTCCCGGACTGATAGTAAGAGTTTTGCCGGGTTTAATCGTGAGTCCATCCTCTCCGATTACAAACGGAGTAGTTCCCGACCAGGTTTGATCGGAATTGATGAAACCGGTTATAGGACTACCTTCAGCCGGCCATTGGGTAAGCCACGGTCCAAAGTCCGTCACGTTACTATTAAGAATATTACCAGCGCCACCGGAGTTTAACGATGAATGATATGGTCCGGAAGAATCTCCCCAATAATTGTTTCTGGCTATAACAGATGTATTGGTGCTGTATATGGCAAAATCGGAATTGTCATAAAAATGACTGCCGGAAACTGTTACCGTTCCGCTTGAGGATCGTTCTATTGCTTGATCATGACCATTAAGAACGCTGTCTTGAATATCAACTTTACCTCCGGTAACTTTGAAGCCATTCTCTGATGTTGAAGCAACTATTGAATCAGAGACATCCAGAGCGCCGCCGGTAACATAAAAGTCTCCGCTATTCATCCCCCCATACCTTATAACCGCATGACTCACAGATGCAGTGGATCCGGAATTTATGGAAATACTCTGCCAGTCTTTAAAAGTAGGCGAAGTTGAAGAGCTGTCTCCGTTTGTATCGCCCCCGATATCATCTTTGTAAGAAGTGAAATATACGGGTGAGCCTAGAGAACCAGAAGCATTAAGTCGTCCGTTTATACTAAGCTGGGAAGAAGTACCCTCAAACTTAACAATAGCACCTGAATCAAGCATTAATATTTTACCGGAAGAAACAGTGAAACCGCTGTCGTCAATAATATACGGTATTTGAGCGGTCCAAGTTTGGCTTTCATCCATTGGACCGGCAACCACAAATCCTTTTCTTCCAGTGCCAGAAGAAGTGTTACCGGATGAAGTCAAGATTAAACCATCACTGAAATCAATATAGGCAACGCCATCAGTAGTGTCAGCAACATCCCCGTTATCTGTGAAGGTGTTGTTGTTAAGTGTAAGAGTTCCTGAACCGCCGGCAGTTAAACCATGGTCGGTGGTATCTTTAATAGTATTGTTGGTGATTGATACTATGCCGCCAGTAATATCAAAGTTGTCAGAGGCTGAAGCTATTGTTGAATTGAATATGCTGAAAGTGCCGCCACTAATATCAAAGTTAGTATCTTGTGGCGTACTTCCTCCAAAACGAATAGTGGAATATGTCATACTCACGCTGGCTCCACTATTAACTTGTATCGTCCCCCAATCATCTTTAGTGGAAGTAGTGGATGTTCCATCGCCGTTTGTATCACCGCCTATAGAGTCATCTTTAAATGATGTGAAATATGACTTGCTAGATGCATTACCATAAGAAGAGAACTCGCCGTTAACGATTAACGATTTGTCTGTATCAAATTTAACTATCGTGCCTGGCTCAATGGTTAATTGAACACCAGAATTAACAGTTACATCTCCCGTAACAACATATACATCGCCATATTGCCAGGTGGTATTGGTTGAGATAGTGCCGGAGACTTCAATATATGCAAGGGCTGGACAAGATACTGATAAGGAAAAAACTGCAAACAATAAGAGAAGTTTCTTGTGCATGTATTCTTATTATATTTTCTGTCCAGCTATGTGTCAAAAAAAATTATCAACAATCCGAACTTTTACAACCCAGTACCCGTAATAAGTCTGAAAAACCAATAAATAATCGGGGAAACGAAGACAATAAAAACAACTAAAAATATCGGAAATAAGATAAAGCTGTTTTTGTAAATATAAACCTTCAGAGAATTCATTCTTGGCGGAAGAAATGTCATTAACAGCCAGTGGCCATCAAGCGGCGGAACAGGAAACAGGTTAAAAATACCAAGCACTAAATTAAGCAAAACAATATAAGAAAAAAGTTCAAAAACCATCGGAGAAATAAACAGATCTGGCGCAAAACGAAGAGTTAGGCCAAAAAGAAGAGCCAGAGTAAAATTAGATAACGGTCCAGCAATAGCTACCTTGGCTGGACCGTATTTTCGGTCAACCAAGTTGTTGGGATTGTATGGGACCGGCTTAGCATAACCAAAAACAAAACCTGTAGTGAAAAACAGAAAAAGCGGTAACAGAACAGAGCCAAACAAATCAATATGCTTAATAGGGTTAAGACTTAGACGGCCGAGGTTTTTCGCCGTATTATCGCCCAGTGAATTAGCCATCAGTCCGTGAGAAACCTCATGTATGGTGACGGAATACAAAATCACGACTATATAAAAAATGGGGAGCAGTAGGCTTTCCATAATACTTGCAAGGATAGCAAGTTTGAGATATACTATCAAGGAAATTAAATCTATGGCAACTAAATGTAAAAACTGCGGCAAGAGCTCACGAATGGTCACAACTCGTGTCCTTTTGCGAGGCCATTATAATCCAACCTCCAAATCCCGCCGCTACCCAAACCTCCAGTGGGCAAAAATTGACGGCAAAAGAATAAAAATCTGCACCGACTGCATCAAGACACTCAATAGGACCAAATAAGGATTAAAAAGAGAAATGTCCAAAGAAATACCAACACATAAGAGCGAAACGCCTTATGATGTTAAAACTCTTAGCGCTCAATCTAAAATAAGATACATTTTAGAAATTTTTGATGCCGGAAAAGGCACCACTGAAGAAAGAGATAAAAGAAAAGAAAAATTTTTAGACCTTCTCCGAACTTATTACGGGAGAGCAGTTAGCGCTAAGGCTAAACGACAAATGGATTTTTCTCCGGAATACAGATCCAGAAAACAAAAAAACAAAATTAAAGAAGAACAAACATCCGATGAAGACAAGGCAAGGATTCATAATCAGATAATGGAAATACTTACAAACTTGTCTACTTCTCAAGGTCTAACTCAAGGGCAAATGAAAGTTGTTGACTATCTAGTCCGAAACCGGGAAGAAGTTGCCAAAATGATAGAAGACTATTTTTCCGGTTTTAATTCAAGTAGTCTCCAAGAATACTCTCCTCTAAAACAAGCTCTGCGGGGAGAAGGATACTTCACGGGCAAAAAAGAAGAAGAATAGATCGGGCTGTAGTATAAAGGCTATTATTCACGCATGGGGTGCGTGCGATCCGCGTTCAATTCGCGGCAGCCCGACAATCTACCCATTACCACCTTAAAACCGCCTCCAGGCGGTTTTAAGGTGGCCCTTCCGTTATCGCTAAGACTTTAGCTTTTTGGCTGGTGGGTCTCCGCAATGCAACCTGTCGGAATCTTCAAACATGAAGCTTCTCCAAGATTGCAAGATATGAGAGTCCCTAGATAGACAATTTGTCCTAAAGCTTGGGCAAAAACAGAAGAACCTAATTTAATTATACAATTTCCACTTACTAATTTCTAATTATCAAAAGTTGATAATTATAGGACTTACGCGTTTAGTCAAACATTACTGATTCATCAACTCGTTTATACTGAAAAATCTCTTTTGAGGAGAACCAGTGGCCAATCTCTCTTTTTGCTTCAGACACAGAACCGGAAGCGTGAACTATGTTTCTAATTGGTCTCTTATTAAAGTTACCCAAAGTAGAAGAATCGACAGAAAAGTCCCCTCTTATTGTGCCGATGTCAGCTTTAAAAGGCAAAGTGTTTCCTACTATTTTTCTGCCCATTTCTACTGCATGCGGTCCCTCAAAAATCATGGCCACCACCGGACTTGAAGACAAAAATTCAAAATTCCAGTTATTAATCATCTTTCCAATTTCAAGAACATTATCAGTCCCCAGTATTTTCATGGCATCAAGGCCAAGCTGTCTAAGATTCTCAAGGCTTTTATTGCCCATACCCTCAAGCTGTTCCTTTGTAGCTAGGTAGTGTTTCTTAATGTGTTCAGCCGATGGCTTAACCATTTTTATTCCAACAACCTTAAAACCACGAGTTTCAAATCTCTTTATAATTTCTCCGACTATTCCTCTTTGCAGAGCATCCGGCTTGGCTAGTATCAATGTTTGTTCTTTTTGTATTTTGTGTGACATTTTAATTTATTATAAAACTATTTCCGTCACTTGTTATTTTTATATCTCCATCCAAGTCATTGCGATAATATTTTATACCAAAATCGTCCAATCTTTTCAATACTTCTTCTGTCGGATGACTATAGCGATTTTCAGCGCCAACTTGAATAACCGCCACTTCTGGACTGACTGCTGACAAGAACTCTTCCATACTTGAAGTTTTGGAGCCATGGTGAGCAATCTTCAAAATATCTGCGTCAACATCCACACCCTCAATCAAAATCGCCCGCTCTCCTTTTACTTCTATGTCTCCAGTTAATAAAACTTCTAAATCTTTATAATCAAGCATCGCCACAATTGAGTTATTATTTGTCTTATCAAATCTTTGTCCAGTAAGTGATTCAGACGGATAAATAATATGTAAGATTACTCCATCACCCAAATCAATTATTTTACCCAGTATTGGATCAATAATATTAGCGCCCTCTTTTTCAACCAATTCTTTCCAGGCCAGATATAGCGCCTTCTCGCTTTCAATATCAGAAAAAACAACATTTTCAACTTCGTATTTCTCTAATACCTCGACTAACCCCGAAGCATGGTCCGCATCAGGATGAGTCATTACCACTAAATTAATATTCTTATCATAAAACGGCATCACTCCTCCCAACTTAGACAAAACCTTACCTCCCGGCCCGCCATCAATCAATATCTGATGCCCCGACGGCGTTTCAATAAAAATACTATCGCCTTGCCCTACATTAAAGAAATATATCTTAAGTAGACCGTCTTTTTGGGAAGCGGCGGAGTGGGTTGAGAAAGCAAAAACTGATAAGCAAAGAAGTATTACTAAATGCATTAAACCGAGTTGCCTAGATTTCATTAAACACTTTTAGCACAATTTTAAACAAAAAGAAAAGCCGGTTTTACCGACTTATTTCTTACTTTCTCTTTCTAACCAATTTTCAAGATTCTTTAAGTGAGTTTCCAGTTCTGACGTGTCAAATTTGTTTTTCTTGTATTGATCAATTTTTCTTTTGGTTGCTTCTACTGCCTTATTTAAACCGTCCACTATTTCTTTCTTATCACTGGGACACTTATCAGAAGTATGATTTTGGACTGAAGTATAAAATGGCTTGCTTAAATCGTTGGTCATTTTTTCTGTCCTTTTTAAATAACTCTCAGACTATTAATAGACTTTTTACCACAAACTCATAAAATTGACAACTTCTATCTGGTAAGTCGATATTGCCCAGGCAACATAACCGATTATTTGACCGGCCAAGGGTGAAACTATTCCAACTAAACCGACCAGAAAACCAGTTAGCATTGCTATGGGAATAAACGGTAAAATAAGAACATTGGTCGGCAAAGATATTAATGAAAAATTGCCAAAATAATATATCAAAAGCGGGGCAACGGCAATTTGAGCAGATAGGGTCATCAGGGTTATTTCCTTCAAATTGCCAAACTTTGGTAATTTATAAAGTTTTGAGTCAATCTGCGGATATAAATAGATTAATCCTAAAACAGCGGCAAAAGATAATTGAAATCCAATATCAAAAACAAGAACAAAAGGATTTATCCAAACCATTGCCGCACCGGCAAGAATAATAGAATTTTTCTGGTCATATAATCGGCCATAACCGTTGGCAAAAGAGAGAAGTAATCCCATAAGCGCCGCCCGCACAACCGATGCCGAAGCTCCAGTCAAGATAACAAATAAAATTATAACCGCCACTGAAATCCAAAAAGCCACCCGTCGCCTGAAAAACCAAATCAATCCCAACAAAATCGCCTCTGAAATAATCATTATATTGTAACCGGAGATGGCTAAAACATGAGTCGTGCCGGTTTTGTTAAATGCTTCCTTAAGATCATCCGGTATATTCTGCCGGCTACCAAGCAAAATACCATTGATGAATGACGCATTTGGTTCAGGGATTGATAGGTTAATGGCTTTTTCAAATTTTTCTTTTACGGCAAATATTTTTCTATATATGTTTAACTTAATATTCTCACTAAAATCAAGCTGGGTTTTACCCGCGGTTTCTATTTCAGGAAAAAATAAAATAAGTTTGATTCCATCTTTTTTAAGGTAGGTTATGTAGTCAAAATCTTCCGAAAAATTTTGAGGCAACTCTAATTTACCCTGAACTTCAATAAAGTCACCAAACTCACGCTTAGGATAACTGCTGGCCGTAACCAACACCCTCTCTTTACCAGTCTTCAATACAAACCTTTGGATAGATTCTTTAGTCTCTGGTTCACTATCAATGTAGCCAGTCAAAACCACCTTTTGACCAACAAGTTTTTCCAGCGAGTTTTTAGATAAATCAAATTGATTGAAACGAACTGCTCCGACAATCAAAAACACAATCATCGCTACTACCAACAAAGCAAGCTTATTCTCACCAGCCAACATAACGACACCGACAACAACCACTAAAGTTACCCAGATTAAAGTTTGAGAAAAATTAAAAAGAGAGGCCAACAAAACCCCGCCGATAAAAGCCGAGAGCAGATAAAAAAACACCTGGGACTTGTGATACATTCAGGAAACCTTATCAAATTTTGGCCAAAAAGAAAAAGGAGGGATCACCTCCTTTTTCTTTTAAACTGACCATAATTCTAATTACAAACGCCCGTCGTTGTAAAGCAGTTGGAGCAGGAATAACAGGAACCTGCTTTCATCATCAATGTCCCGCAATTAGCACAAGCTGGGGCATCAGAGTTAGCAACCACAGCAAATTCGTTCGCCTTAATTTGTTGAACAGGCACTGAAGCCAGAATTGGTTCATTTTGTTTTTCAAGTTGAGCCAAATAACTGCCATTAGAACTATTGGCATCTGGGCCAAATAATTCTTCTCTTTCACTTGGACTTAAGTATTTCATTCCTATATACCTGAAAACGTAGTCCATAATTGACTTGGCAGTTGGAATTTCTGGATTATTTGTAAATCCTGACGGCTCAAAACGAACATCCTTGAATTTTTTAACCAAAGTCTTGAGTGGAATACCTGACTGCAGACACATTGAGACAAGAGTTGCAATCGTATCAAATAACCCGGATACCGTGCTTCCCTCTTTAGCGGTAGTAATAAATGTTTCTCCGGGTTTACCCGTATCAGGATAAAACCCAACAGTAAGATAGCTTTCAAATCCACCGACTGAAAATTTATGGGTAACAGACGGACGTTCGTCAGGCAATTTTACTCTTGTATAACCGTTTATTTTTTCAATCAATTCGCTCTTGCCCTCTTTAGATGTATTCAGGGGTTGGATAGATTTGCAACCGTCGCGATAAACAGCAATGGCTTTAAGCCCCAGCTTCCAACCTTGGACAAAAACGTCTTTGATATCTTCTCTTGTGGCGTCACTTGGCAAATTGACTGTCTTTGAAATTGCTCCTGATATAAACGGCTGGGCAGCCGCCATCATTTTGACATGACCCATATAATGAATGCTTCTCTCGCCACTCATTGCTTTAAATGAACAATCAAAAACCGGTAAATCATTTTCCAGAAGATGTGGAGAACCTTCAATAGTTTCTCTTTTAAGTAAATGATTGGATATATCTCCTATTTGTTCGTCGGAATATCCTAGTTTGTTCAAAGCCCTAGAAACCTGATTATTGACCAGTTTGAGCGTTCCTCCACCGACAAGTTTCTTGTATTTTACCAATGCCAGCTCCGGCTCAATACCGGTAGTATCGCAGTCCATAAGAAAAGCAATCGTGCCAGTAGGAGCAAGGACGGTGGCTTGCGAGTTGCGAACTCCGTATTTACGTCCGGCAGTTAAAGCATCGTTCCAAACAATGCGAGAATAATTGGTCAGACTATCGTCTTCTGTTTCTAATTTAACCGCTCTACGATAAAGTCTCTCTGCTTCTTCAGTGTGCTTTTCAATTACACCAAGCATTGACTCTCTGTTTAACTGATAACCGTTAAATGGGCCTTTAATATCAGCAACAAGGGCTGACATTCTGTAAGCCTCGCCGCATAAAAGTGAAGTAATCTGACCAGCAACAATTCTTCCTTTTTCAGAATCATAAGGCAAGCCCATGATCATAAGGAGTAAGCCGAGATTGGCGTAACCAAGACCAAGTTGACGAAAATCTATGGCGTTTTGAGTAATTTTTTCTGTAGGATACGAAGAATTATCCACCACAATATCCATTGCTAAAATCATCGTATCAACTACCTTTCTAAAAAGATCTACATCAAATAAACCGTCTTCTTTCGTAAATTTAAGCAAATTAAGCGAAGCCAGATTGCAGGCGCTATTATCAATTGACATGTATTCTGAACAAGGGTTAGAAGCGTTAATTCTTCCTGTTTCAGTCAAAGTATGCCAATCATTAATGGTTGTATCATACTGAATACCAGGATCAGCGCTATGCCAAGCCGCGTCAGCCATCCAGTCCATTACTTCGCGGGCTCTCATCTTTTCAATACTCTCGCCTGTTGTTACCGCTTTTAAGTCCCACAAGGAATCGTTTTCAACCGCTTTCATAAACTCATCGGTTACTCGCACAGAATTATTGGCATTCTGGTAAGGTAAGAGAGTATAAGGATCAAAAATATCAGCCGTAATTGAGTCCTTGATTCCAGATTGGGCCAGAGCTTTGGTCATATCCTCAATTATTTTTTTACAGTAAATAAAGTTTTTTACATCAGGATGATCAATATTTAAAACAACCATTTTGGCTGCCCGGCGAGTAGTTCCACCTGAACGGATAGAATTAGCAACTCCATCAGCGCCTTTCATGAATGAAACTGGTCCCGAAGAAAATCCACCCTTAGACAACGGTTCCTTAGATGATCTTAATTTAGATAAGTTGGTTCCGGCTCCAGATCCATATTTAAATATCCAGCCCTCGTCACGATACCAATCAAGAATTGATTGCATGTTATCCTCTACGGCAAGGATAAAGCAGGCACTGCACTGCGGACGTTCGTGAACGCCAACATTAAACCAAACCGGGCTATTAAAAGCGGCGTATTGGTTAATAAGTATCCATTTGAGATCTAGAGAAAAATTTTGAGCATCTTCAGGAGAAGCAAAATAATGATCTTTCAATCCCCATTTAGCCATAGTGTCAGAAACTCGGTCAATCATTTGCCTAGCGCTATGTTCTCTTTCAGAAGTATTAAGTTGGCCACGGAAATATTTAGAAGCAACGATATCGGTAGCAGTTTGAGTCCAGAAAGAAGGAACCTCAATATTGTGTTGTTCAAAAACAATAGTTCCATCGCCTTTAACAATCTTTGCAGTTCTTTTTTCCCATTGAATTTCTTCATACGGGTGAGAATCGCCGAAAAGTCTATTCCACACAAAACCAGTTTTGTGTAAACCATTACCGGGAACAGCTTCACTGATAGTATTCTCATAATCTAGCGGTTCGTATTCTATTGTTTGAATTTGTTTGCGGTAATCCATTTTAATTTATTGCCAAAATATCGCCCCTAAGGCGATATTTTGGCCTACTAGAGATGTTTGAACCCGCTCTTTTGAGCGAGACTCGCTTCTTTAGAAGAAGCGGCCCGCCTTAAGGCGGGATTTATTCAACTAAACGTGTGTTTATTAATTTCAACACTCACTAATTTAATTTTAACTCCATCAAAAAATTATTCAATAGCTAAAAACTGTTGATAAGTTAAATATCCTTAGCTCTTTCAGCAAATTTAAGCTTATATTTCTTATTTTTATAAATTCTAGTTACAGTATAATTGATAAACCAAGTAGTAGCCATTATCAATGCAAAGTATAAACCACCGATTCCAGTCATTTGAGGTAACTCTGTCTTGGAAATATACCCCAATATACCAGCAACAACGCCAATACTTGTGATTAATTGTAAGGATTGGATGCCTCTGGTTGTGCTTTGATTTTTAATTTCAACAATTATCTGAACAGCTGAAGACAAATAATCAGTAGTCATCTTCCAAACCTCTTTAATATAGTCCAGAGTATCGGTCAAAATTTCAAATTTAAACTGGAACAACTTGACCAGATAGTCCTCTAATTGGAAACCTTTTGCTATAGATGAGCGAGTTCTAATATAAGACCCCATCTGATTTATCCTGTTACTAATTAAACTTACTGTTTTTTGATAGCTATCAAGGCGTGATCTTAAAAGCTCTATTTCGCTTCCACTAATATAGCCTCGTTCTTTAATATCTGAAATTTCTTCCCAAATATGGCGATGAATATTTAAATATTTTTCCAGTTGATCCTTAAACTCTCTAAAAAATATCTGCATTTCAACGAGTTCGCGTATTGAAGCAAGATTTTGTTTGCTTACAATAAACAGAAACCTTGGTGTTTTGTGAACTAGTATATCTTTACTTTGTATTGTACTGTAAACCGATCCGAATTGGTCGGGATCTATTTTGAAACTAACGGGTTCATCGGCAATAATAGTTATTACCGTCGGGTGAGTTGTTTTTATATTAGCCAACTCTTTCGGAGTGGGGGCGCCTAAAGAAAAAATATATGAGATGGCGGGATTAAGTTTGTTGTTAAAATAATTTTCTAACAATTTTGAGCCCTGCTTAATATCTTCGGAATCCAGTTCTAATATATAAAGTCCATCTTCATAATAACGTATTTCTATGCCTTCTTTTGTTTTAGCCCTGACAAATTCCAAGTACCCAGCTTCTCTGGTTATTGTTTCTATCCCCAGATTATTTTTAAATTCAATTAGTTTGTTTTTATCCAAGTCTAAATTTGATTTGCCAAAAGCCATCAGGTCACATATTTCACTTAGATGGAGTGTGGTTCTTTGATACCAACCGCCATAAGTAATTTTTGTTCTATCCATATTTAAATTATAACATCATAATAAATCTACGCCAAAAATAAAACTCGTTTAAAAACGAGTTTTATTGTTTAGTATAAACTTATAAATATCTATTTCATCTTCCTTCTGATAAACGCTGGAATATCCAAATCATCATCTGTTACCGAAGCATCTACAAATTCTCTTAGAGTGCCGTTAGTATTACCGTTGCCATTGCCGTGACTGGCAACAATTGGTTTCTTAACCTCGTGAGAATTATTATCAAACAAATTAGGTCTTTGCTGGACTGTGGCCGGCCGAGGATGAACGGCGTGGCCATTATTAAATCCTGTTGCGACAACTGTTATCTTAATTTCCCCTTTTTTAAGTTTGTCATCTAAAACTGCGCCAAATATTACTTTCGCATCACTGTCTATGTGTTCCGTGATGATCCTGGCTGCTTCGTTTATTTCAGCCATGGCCAAATCCGTATTACCAGAAACATTAAACAAAACCCCCTTAGCTCCATCAATGGAAACCTCCAACAAAGGAGAATTAATTGCCATTTTAGCTGCTTCAATTGCCCTGTCTTCACCAGAAGCCCGTCCAATACCCATAAGCGCTGAGCCAGAGTTAGCCATAACTGCCTTAACATCCGCAAAATCAACATTAATTATACCCGGGATGGTGATCAAATCAGAAATTCCCTGAACGCCTTGTCTTAAAACATCATCAACAATAGCAAACGATTCCAGTAGAGGAGTTTTGCGGTCAATAATTGAAAGCAACCTATCGTTTGGGATGGTAATCAAAGCATCAACTTTTTCTCTCAAACCATGCCAGCCGTCTTCGGCTATTCTCATTCTTTGAGCTCCTTCAAAACTAAAAGGTTTAGTAACAACCCCGACAGTAAGAGCGCCCATATCGCGAGCAATATCAGCAACAATCGGCGCTGCGCCAGTTCCGGTTCCGCCACCAAGCCCGCAAGTTATAAAAACCATATCCGAACCCTTAAGAGCGGTTCCTATTTCTTCCTTAGTATCAATAGCTGCCTGTTTGCCTACATCAGGATTCATTCCCGCACCAAGACCCTTGGTCAAGCTCTTACCAATGTGAATTTTTGTGGGGGCGTTAGTATTATGCAAAGCTTGAGCGTCTGTATTAATAGCGATAAATTCAACGCCATGAATTCTGGCCTCAATCATCCGGGCTAAAGCATTGCCACCTGAACCGCCACAACCTACAACTTTGATTCTGGCAAATGTTTCAAATGCTGGTTTTACTTGAGCTGACATAATAGAAAATTACTTTATACCTCGTATTATCATAAATCAAAAACCGACGCAAATTTTGATGTCGGTTTTGTGGATAAGTTGTTTATAAAACCAAGTTCGAGACTAAGGTAGGAAATTTTTTAGCCAATCCCCAAACTTCTTAACTAAATCACTACCTAACTGTGACGACATTTTCCTGTTTCCATAACCCCCTCCAGTTTCCCGCTCTATCCCCCACAAAACCGCGCCCATAGCTACAGCAAAAGAAGGATCGTCAACAATTTCTGATATACCTTCAAAGTGGATTGACTTAGCTATTTTGACCGGCAAGCGCAATCTTTCTTTCGCCAACAAAGCAATGCCCGGCATATTAACTCCGCCACCGCTTAAAACAACTCCGGCTGGCAAAAGTCCGTTTTTTGAAACTTTTTTCAACTCATTGTTTACCATATCAAACAACTCATAAACCCTGGCATCAATTACTTTAATCAGCTGTTTTTTCTGAATTAAGAAATCTTCTTCCCCGAGGAGACCGGATAAATCAATTTCCCCTCGGCGCCTCATATCCTCGCCGGTTGAAGTTGAGCCGTGTTCAAGTTTTACCCTCTCTGCAACATCAAGCGAAGTTCTAAGCATTACTGCCAGATCATTTGTAATATGCCGTGAACCTATAGGCAAAACTGCGCTATGCAGTAAATCGGCCTCTTCATAAACAGTCAGAGTAGAAGTTCCTCCGCCAAAGTCTAAGTTGACTACCCCGTATTCTTTTTGATTCTTATCTAAAACAGATAGGGACGATGCCAATGGAGCATAAACAAGGCCAGCAACTTCAATATTGTTTTCATTTACACATTTAGCCAGATTTCTTAAATAAGGTGATAATCCGTCAACCAAAACAACATCGGCCTCAAGACGAACCCCTTTCATACCAAAAGGATTTTTAACATATTCGGTCCCGTCAACTATAAAGTTCCTTGGAATTACATGGATTATTTCTCTATTGGGCGGCAAACTAACAACTGAAGCAGCTTTAACAACTCTGTCAATGTCGCTTTGAGAAATTTCATTGTCTGCTCTTGAAACAGCAATCACGCCTCTTGAGGTTTGTGTGTTGATATGAAGTCCATTTACCGCTAAATAAACGCTTTTAATTTTAACCCCGGCCATCGCTTCAGCTCTTTGGACAGCCGAGTGGACATTTTGGATTGTTTCTTCCATATCCACCACCATTCCCTTTCTTAATCCATTAGACAAAGCGCTTCCAGAACCAATTATCTCAGGCCTCAAACTATCGCCGTTTATTTTGGCAATGACAACCTTGACTTGAGAGTTACCGATATCTATCCCTGAAATAATATAAGACCTAGCCATTTAGTTTATCTAAAATTTTATTTTCTAATTTAAACATTTTTTCAGCTTCTTGTTCTGATTTCTCATGATCATATCCGGCTAAATGTAAAAATCCATGCACAGTCAGTTGTGCAAGTTTCATCTCTATATCTACATTTTCGCTCTTTGCTTCTTTTTTGGCAAATGGCAAGCAGATAAAAATATCCCCCATGTCACCACTCTCCTCCATCGGGAATGACAAAACATCTGTAACTTTGTTTTTGTTCATATGTTTTTTATTCAACTCTTTTATTTTTCCTTCTCCAACTAAATTCAAACTTACACTGATGTTTTTATTTACCAACTTTAATTCCCCCCCTGCTATTTCAAGTATTTTTTTGAAAAAATTTTCGTTAAACTGCTTGTCGGTGGTTAAATTTTGAAATACTAAATCTAACATTAGCTAGATTTTAACATTAAATTAAAAAGTCCGTAATACGGACATTTATATAAAAAGAGCTGGGGCCGAACAAGTCGGCTCCAAAGGGTACAAGAGAGAAGGCAGAAGTGTTACGAAACTGCCTGACGAGAACGGAGACCGGCGCTGGCGTAGCTTGTTCTGCGGCTTTTTGTCAAAGAGCGGAATTGCTCTCTGGAGGCCGCCATTTGACCCGGCAACCATATTCTAATTATACGCCTTTTCACTCAAAAATCAACCAGGCCATACAAAAACCGCCATTTTGGCGGTTTTTGTAGTTTCATTATTTTCCCCCACCTAGATTTCACCGATTTTTGAATTTAGTATACTCCTTGTCGATTACCAATTTTTATCACCAGGATCAAGAGTTCAGAAGCCCGAACTTGATAAATAATTCTGTATTCTCCCACACGGAGAGAGCGATAACTTTTGTACTGACCCCATAATTTTTTTCCCAACAATGGGCTTCTTTGGAGTCCTTTCAACGCGACCAGAATTTGGTCTTTATATTGCTTCTGAATACCATTGAGACTATCTTTAACTTTTTTTGGCAGAATGACCTCGTAATCCATGTTTTTTCCTTCCTCCTGTTACTTTAACATAACCCTCTTCAGCAAGAATTTTATCAAGCGTTGCATAGTTTCCTTTGCGATATTCACCCTCGGCCTCGGAAATATCATCTTCAAGATCAGGGAAAGCACGAAGCACGTCTACGGTCTCCACAAGCGATTCAAAATCCGATGCTGAAAGAACAACCATTTTAGGACGACCTTTTTCGGTCAACATAAAATGCTGTCCTGGCTGTTGGACCTGTTTCATGATAGAAAATATCTCTTTCCGAGCCTGGGATATGGACATGATGTTTTTTATATTCATATGTACATTATAACGTACACCTTAACTTAATGCAAGTGGATAAGTCTGGCTACTTAGATAGTTCTTCTTTAACTATCCTGGAAACCGTGGTTCCATCGGCTTTGCCTTTGACTTTGGTCATTACTGAGCCGATAACTTGCCCCGCCTTCGCTAAAGTAGCTTCGGCGGGCAAAGCCATATCTTTTATAGTTTGTTGAACAACTTTTCTTATATCATCTTCTGACATTTGTTCGGGCATATATTCTGTCAGAATTTCAATCTCACTTTTTTCTTTTTCGGCCAACTCGGGACGTCCACCCTTGTTGTATTGTTCAATGGAATCTTTCCTTTTTTTAATTTCCGATGAAATTACTTCAATAATTTCCTCCTCGTTTAATTTGCTAAGTTCTTCCAGTTTTGATGTGTCCTGCTCTGTTTTGCTTAACTTGCCTCTTTTCTCAAGCTCGCGAGACTTAACCGCGCTTAAAACCAAACCCAAAACCATCCGTCGCTGGCTATCACCGGCCTTCAATGCTTCCTTCACATCGGTTTGGAGTTTTTCTTTTAACATAATAATATATGAATAATATGCAATTATTGATTAAATTTCAATCTCACCCCATCCGCTTAACCAAATCATCTCGTGCTCTAAATCATGCCCGTTACAGTGTTTTAGAATGCCGAGATAGGAATTTAGTGATTGTCTAAGCGATTCTTGAGAAATCAAATTATTGTAAGATCCTTCTCGTTTAATACCTATTTTACTAATAACTCTATTGCGAGTCTTCATTCTTATAACTCTATGGTATGGCAATATAACATATCCCAGAAAATCTATCCCCTGCCGGTATTTCCTTAGTATAACTTTGTTCGGATGCAAAGATAAAGCCAAATGTTCTTCCAAAAACTCATTGATTTTAAAAGCAAGTTCCAGTGCCTGGTGTTTTAGAAAAGCTATCTAGTATTTTTGAAATCAGCCACAAAGAATCCGTGTCTTTAATTTTATTAGCGATAATCTTTTTTAAATTTGCTTTATCTATTGAGTCAAAAAACTTGCGAACATCGCATTTTAGGGCATAAATAAGCCCATTATTATTACAACTCGACTTTCTAATAAAACTCTCCAATCGATTAACGGCCCAATGAGTCCCCTTTACTAATCGACAGGAATAAGAATCGTATATAAATTTGCGGTCAAAAATCTGGTATAAAATTCTAAAAATAGCGTGATGCAAAACTCTATCCCGAACACAAGCCTTGTGAATATGCCTTAATTTTGGATCAGTTACATAAAATGAAACATAAGGAGAGTGAACATAAGATTTATCTTTTAAATCTTCGTATAGTTGAAAAATATTATCTTCCAGGTTAAACTCAAATTCTTGGACATCTTGTTTTGAAGTTTTACCCTTCTTGAATTCTTTCCAAGCCAAAAATAAGTTTTCGAGGCAAATTATTTTTTCAAAAATATTATGACTATTAAGCCCCCCCCCCCAACAAGTTGAAGTTCCGCTCGTGCATAGAATTTGTGAACTTTACAAAAAATTTTATATATTAAGTTCTAAATTGCCGAAGAAACATAAACTTGGCATTTTCATGAAAATAGAAAATATTTGTCTTGATGTAACTCAACTCATTATAACTGCTGCATTAGAATCAAAAAACTCAAAACTTCCCTTACTCAATACTGCCCGAATAAAAATAGAGTTGATGAAAAAATTAATCCGTATCACTAATGAATTAAATATTGTTCCTAATAGTAAATACTTGGAACTGGAACTAGACCTACAAGAAATATCTAAAATGACCAATGGTTGGATAAAATACCTTAACGCCGTTCGTTGAACGGCGTTATTGGCGAAACTTCTGACGAGAACGGAGATCGTCGTTGGCGTTGCCGGGATTGTACCTGTTGACGTTCAGCTTGCTGTAGTTGCCGTTCCAGTTCACGCTCGGAACGTTGCCGTCGGAATACCGTGAGGCGGGGCACAAGGACACATTCTTGACATCCAAGTGCTTGCCACCGGACTTCCCACCGGATTTACAGTAGAACCAGCCATGAAGCAGCAGCGTCTCCGTAAGCCCCAGGGTGTTCATCTGGCGTTCGGCGATCTGGAAGGCAGACAGGTTGGCCAACCTTGCGGGTGGCTCGACGCTGTCTTCGCACCACACGATACGCTGTTGCTGTCGAACATCTCGAACTTCCTTGTCGAAGTCAACGACTTCGTCCAAGGAACTAACACCGCACCATTTCCAGCACGGGAACATCGACTGAATCATCTCGTATGCCCTCTGGGGCGTCAGTCCCTTGAGCACCCAGACGCCCCAGTTAAAACCAGGGGTTACAGGCGGAAAACGCTTGAGCGAAGGCGGGTTCGCCTTCATGCCGTAGAGGCGGTAGAACTCCCGCCAATCGGCGATGAAGGCCTCCACATTTAGAAGCGGGACGGTGACGTACGGCGAGATGCCGCCGTTGTCGCTTGAAGAAATCGCCGCTCGCGGATCATTCCGACGAACAACGATTAGTTCCCCAGAAAGAATACCCTTGGCACCTTCCTGGCCACCGATCTTGTTGCCAAGATCGCCGGTCTGCACGTAAGTCAAGTTGAAATCTGACATGACACACTCCTCTTCCCGCACTACGCAGGAGAGTTTTGGCCGCACTACGCGGCAGCGATGGCCATCGTCATTGATAGCCACAGCGATAAGTTGCTCAATTCAAAGCCGCTTATCGCTGTGGCTATACAATCAAGTCGTAAATAAAGGTATTTATACTGAGCTTGTCGAAGTACTATCTAAATATATTCTAATTATACGCCTTTTATACTAAAATGTCAATCCCGCTTTTGGCTGGATTTGAAGCGATTACGCTAATAGTTCGGCGTATCTGACTCGTCAATCTACTTTAAAGTATCGCATAGAGACTTAATAAAAGTCAAATCAGTCGTTGTGCTTGCTTTTTGGGTTTCTAAAAACTACTTGCCACATTCCACACTCTATAGATCTAACTCTTGTTTCATCTTACGCTTCTCTTCCTCAAAAGTTTCTTCATCATACTTTCCGAGCTTTTCCAACTTTTTTCTTAATTTACTCAAATGCATTCCCATAATAGCGGCGTTTTTTTCTTTTCTTTCAGTTTTCTTTTTTTCTCTGAATTGTGATTTCTTTGCCTTAATCAAAACTCCGCTTACTTGAACAAAGCGGTTAAACCGACGCATCAAACTGCCGATACTTTCATTTGGTCTTCGTTTTACTTCTACCATAATTAGTCGTTCCTCCTCTCTTTACTACTAATTACGAATAATTTACTAATATACAAATCTACAAATTCAGATTCTTAAATTAGTAGGTATGTATATTCGTTTAGATTTGTAATTGGTAGTTTATTTTACGATTTTGGGTCCTAATCGTTTCCCTCCCAGCAAATGTATATGTAAATGCGGAACAAGTTTACCCCCGTCTTCTCCTTCATTTAAAATTAAACGATATCCCTTTTCAACAATACCTACTTTATGGGCAACTTGATGCGCAACTTTAAGTCCCTTGCCCAAAAGTTCGTCATTATTACCTTCCGCAAAATCTTCCAAAGACGTAAAATGTTTGACGGGAATAATTAATAAATGAATTGGAGCTTGCGGATTTAAGTCTTTAATTACCCAAAAATCATTATCTTTATAAACAACATCAGACCCTATTTCCCCTGCTATAATTTTACAAAAAACATCATCCATTATTTTTTAATCTTTTCTTCATCTCCTCAACCACTTTATCTAATAATACCGTCTCTTGAATGCCTGTATCCATTTCTCTTATGATTATTGTGCCATCAATAGCTTCTTTCTGTCCAAAAATTAATGTGTATCTAACCCCAAGCCGATTAGCTATTCTTAGTTGAGATTTAATACTATCCCGACCTAAAGAAGATTTAACCTCAATTCCGGCTTTCCTCATATTCTCAAACAACATCAAACTCTTCTTTTTGGCCGCATCGCCGAGTTGGGCCAAGAAAACTTTGGGCTTAACGCCAATTTCTGGAACATTGATATTGTTTTGCTTTAAAGCTGTAACAATCCGGTCAACACCTAGAGCCCATCCCGCAGCTGGTGTTTTGGGACCGCCAAGCATATCAATCAAACGATCATAACGGCCTCCACCACCAAGAGCAAGACCACTAGATACAATCTGAACGGGTTTACCATCTAGACTTTTCTCCACTTCCTTTTCCTCTGGTACAAATTCAAAAATAGTATGAGTATAATAATCCTGGCCCCTAACAAGATTTTGGTTCAAAATGTATGGAATTTTACATTCGTCTAGAATCTCTATCAGTCGTTTGAAGTGTTTTTTGGCATCTTCGTTCAAAAAATCAAAGATTGGAGGCGCGTCTTTAGCTGCTTCCCGACAAGTTTCTTCCTTGCAATCAAGCATTCGCAGGATATTGTTTTTAAAACGGCTTTTGCACTGAGTGCAGACTTTCTTGAGACGAGGTTTATAGTAATCTTTTAAAGCTCTGACATAAACAGCTCGAGAAGAAGCATCGCCAAGACTATTAATTTGAACGTTATAGTTCTTAAGTCCCAAACTTTCAAGAATTTTATAACCAACAAAAATTAATTCAGCGTCTACAATTTCTGAAGCATCTCCGATTGTCTCAACTGCTAATTGCCAGTGTTGGCGGTAGCGTCCAGCTTGAGGTTGGTCATGGCGAAACATGGGACCATAATAGAAAAGCTTTACCGGATGAGGACGAACCTGCATTCCATTTTCAATATAAGCCCTGACCACCCCGGCCGTCCCTTCGGGACGCAATGACAAATCGTCTCCGCCACGGGTTTTAAAACTATACATTTCTTTTTCAACAATATCAGTATTCTCACCAACCCCACGCAAAAATAACTCTGTTGACTCAACTATCGGAGTATCAATTCTTTCAAAACCATAATCTTCTATGATTGATTCCGCTTTTTTTAAAACATAACGCCAATACTTCTGCTCTTCTGGCAGAATATCGTGCATTCCTTTAGGCGCTTGTAAATTTTTCGCTTTACTCAAATTGGTACTACTAATTACGAATAATCACCAATATACAAATCTACAAATTCAGATTTTTAAATTCGTAGATTAGTATATTCGTTTAGATTTGTAATTGGTAGTTTAATACTCAATTGCCGAAACTTTAGTTATTCTCGTAAATGGCCACAAACGTAGAAAGGCCTTGCCGGTTATAAAACCCTTTTCTAGTGGACCCCACCTTCTTGAATCAGAACTTTGCCGCCGATTATCACCTAAAACAAAATATTCATCGTCATCTAAAACTTCTGAAAAATCACCGACGGTTATTTGGTCAGAAGATAAGTAACTCTCATCAAGAACAAATCCTCCGGTAAACTCGCTGTTATATATAGTTACTCGGTTGTTTTTAACCTCTACGGTTTCTCCGGGTAAACCGATAATTCTTTTTATAAAATATTGCGATGGATTTTCTGGATAACGAAAAACTATTACATCACCGCGACTGGGCTCATTAAAACGGTAACTAATCTCATCTATCAACAAATAGTCACCGTCATGAAAATTATCCTCCATTGAAGCTCCTTTTACAAAAAACGGCTGGACTAGATAATACCTTATTGGAATAATTATGGCAAGAGAGACAATGATTATCCTGATTGTTTCCCAAACATAAGCCCAAGTCTCTGACATCAAGCTTTTATTCTTTTGGTTGTCTTCGGGTTCCGAATTAGGATTCGCCCCGCCTATTGCGTCTAAATTTATTGAATTTATTATATCTCGTTGTTCCCTTGGCATTGAATTATATTATCACATTTTTTTAACTATTTCTATTTCAATTTCACACAATTGTTTGTATAATGGCTCTATTATGAATATTAAGCTCGTAATTGGAATCGGTAATCCAGACCAACAATACCAGAACACCCGACACAATGTCGGATTTATGCTGGTTGATTATATTGCGGGAAAGAATGACTTTAGCGACTTTGAGTTTAATAAAAAGTTAAACGCTCTGGTTGTTAAGGGTAAAATAGATGGTTCGTCTGTGATACTGGCCAAACCCCAAACTTATGTAAACAAAACCGGCGAAGCGGCCTTAAAATTAAAAAACTTCTACAAAATTAAGCCGGAACAGATATTAGTTATCCAAGACGATTTAGATGTGCCGTTTGGCAACACCAAAGTTTCTTTTGACAAAAATTCTGGAGGCCACAGAGGAATTGAGTCAATAATGAAGGTCTTGAAAACAAAAAAATTCTACCGCCTGCGTATTGGCCTGGCTAAACCGGCTCTTCAAAAAGCCAGACAACAATCCGACAAAAAGCGGGATGAGTTCGTCGTTAAAATGGTTCTATCCAAATTCTCCCCTTCCGAACAGGACGAATTGAAAAAAATCTTCAAGGAAGGATATGAAAAACTGATGCAATTACTACAGCTTTTATCTAAACAAAAAACCGACTAGCTTGCGCTGAATCGGTTGAAGTGTTAGTCAGCCACTGAATCAGATTCTTCTTCTATATTTTTCTGCTCTAAGTTCAAGTTCATGGCTCTCTACGCCAAAAGCTAATCCATAATCGTCCCTCTGTAATTCAACATCTTTGATTGCATGAAGCAAATCATGGTTACATAGTGAGCCGTTTGATTTGAATTAGGATGGAGTGGGTGAACGGAACTCTCATCCGCCAGTTCAGGATTTGCTGTCCTGCGCCTCGTGATTTTCAGCCACACCCACACTATTACTATACCATAAACTTTTACTGAAAGATATCTAAAACTTATGCGTTTAAATTATTCGCCAATACGCTTACGGAGATTAGAGATTAACTGATCAGCGTGCTTAACACCGCCAAGACCAAAGGAAAGGCCGACAGCCAAAGCGCCGGCCGCAACCACGCCAATTATTACAATTCTGATTATTTCATCGGCCACGCCAAGTTGAGACAAGGCGATCAAAAGTGAAAATATAAACACCACCCACCTCGTAGACTCGGCCAAGAAATTAGCCGAAGCAAGTCCGGCTGCTTTAACTGACGCCCGGACAAAATTCTCTAAAACTTTCGCTAACAAAATACCGATTAACAGGATAACTGCTGCCACGATTACGTTAGGCAAATAAAATACGACGGTCCTCAAAAACTCAGTCACCTCTTGAAGCCCAAGAATATTGGTAGCCGCCATAAGAAACACGACGATGAAAAACCACTTCACCAGTTCCCCGAAAAAGTGGGCGCTATTGAGACTGAAACCGCTCTTCTCCCAAGCCTGGCGAAAACCGACCTTGGTTAAGGCGTTGTCAACGTGAATAATCTTAACAACATGATAGACGACTTTTGCTAAAACAATAGCTACTACCCAACCGGCTAGAAAAACTAGAAGAGCAGCGATCAGGTTGGGTACAAAACCGGCTACCCCAGCCCAGAGGGTCATTAACGAATTTTGAACAATATCTTGAGCTGATACAAATTGAAACATGAGATATTTCAGACGAAGTGAATAATTATAAATATCAATTGGTAGTTATAATATCAACCGCTTCGCTATGTTATATAACTACCTTAATTATATCAGAGTTAACCTAGACCAAAAATCTAGCTATCAACAGGGCAACAATGTTGGCCACCTTAATCATTGGATTAATCGCTGGTCCAGCAGTGTCTTTATATGGGTCACCGACAGTATCTCCCGTTACTGCGGCTTTGTGAGCATCAGAACCCTTGCCACCATAGTTGCCTTCTTCAATGTATTTCTTGGCATTATCCCAAGCCGCACCACCGGAAGTCATAGATATAGCAACAAATAAACCGGTGATAATAACTCCTACCAGCAAACCACCCAAAGCTTGCGGACCAAGCAGAAAACCCACCGCAACCGGCATTACGACTGGAATAAGCGCCGGCAATATCATTTCTTTCAATGCTGATTTAGTTACAATATCCACTGCGGTTCCATAGTCTGGCTTATCTGTTCCAGTCATAATACCTGGTTTTTCTCTGAACTGCTTTCTAACCTCGTCAACAATTGCCGAACCGGCCCGGCCTACTGCCTCCATAGCCAATGATCCGAATAAATAAGGCATCATCCCACCAAGAAAAAGACCCAGAAGCACTCTCACATCAGCCAATTCAAAGAATAAACTAACACCTAATTCAGAAAATTCTTGAACATAAGCGCTAAACAAAACTAATGCCGCCAGACCAGCTGAAGCAATAGCGTAACCCTTAGTCACAGCTTTGGTTGTGTTGCCAACCGCATCAAGGGCATCGGTTGATTCCCGAACAGAACCGGATAGACCCGACATTTCGGCTATACCACCAGCATTGTCAGTTATTGGACCAAAAGCATCAATAGCTACAATAATACCAGTCAGTGACAGCATACTCATCGTTGCCAAAGCCACCCCGTATAGACCCAAAAGCCAATATGCAAAATATATCCCCGCCCCAATGACAATTATAGGCAAAGCTGTTGACTGCATAGAAACAGCTAAGCCGGTAATTATATTTGTTCCGTGTCCCGTGGTTGACGCTTTAGCAATTGACTTTACGGGACGGAATTTTTTAGAAGTATAATAATCAGTTATCAAAACCATCAGAGCGGTAACAGTAATACCAATTAATAAAGCATAAAAAACATCTATTCTCCCGACTAAACCGCCTGACAAATCTTTCAAATCTCTTATATAAGGTAAACTGCCTGTAACCCAATAAAGGAGTCCGGCAAAAATAACAGCAGTTGCCGCTAATCCTTTATATAGAGCGCCCATAATAGATCCTGTGAGTCTAACAAAAAACGAGCCGACAATTGAAGCCACGACAGCCATCGCGCCGATCAATAACGGAAACATAGTAAATCCGACTTCTTGAGGAATAAGAAGGTGGCCAAGAAGCATTACCGAAACAGCTGAAACAACATAGGTTTCAAACAAGTCAGCGGCCATACCGGCGCAGTCACCGACATTATCACCGACGTTATCAGCAATAACAGCCGGATTACGAGGATCGTCTTCGGGAATACCGGCTTCAACTTTTCCAACCAAATCGGCGCCCACATCAGCGCCTTTGGTAAATATGCCTCCGCCCAAACGAGCAAAAACAGAAATTAAAGAAGAACCGAAACCAAGACCAATTAGAGCTTTGACATCATTCGTAATCCAATAAAAAGCGGTCACGGAAAGAAGAGCTAAACCAACTACAAAAAATCCAGTTACCGCTCCACCTCTGAAAGCAAGGTCAAACGCTGGAGACAAACCAACCTTTGCTTCTTCAGCGACCCTTGAATTAGCTCTTACTGAAACCATCATCCCGACATAACCAGCTGCTGCCGAAGCAATTGCTCCGACCAAGAAGCCGACTGCTGTAGTTGCGCCAAGCCATACATACATTACAACTGCCACCACAATCCCAACCGCTAAAACTGTTTTATTTTGCCTTTTAAGATAGGCTTCCGCGCCTTCCTGAATTGCTTTTTGAATAGCAACCATTTTCCCATCGCCAGGCGATTTTTTTAAAATTTGCCAGATCAAAAAAGCTCCATAAGCTAACGAGGCAAATGAAGCGACCACGGAGATTGATAATATGTGTATCATAATAGAAAACATTTTAACAAATCGGATGGGTTTTGTCTATGCTATCTTTTCTTGTTCTTTATTATCCCCTGTTTCCACAATATTTTTAACTCTATCAACCATTAAAGACAATCGTTTTTCAGTGTCTTCATAAGCTGACTTGGAATCCGAGATATGCTTGCCCAATTTTCGAAAATTTTCGCCAAGCTTGTCCCCGTCAGTGGCAATTCTGGCTAAACGCTGGATGATTTCTTTGGTCTGTTTTGAAAATTGGACATCTTTGAACCAATGCATTATCGCCGAAACAGATAAAGCAAAAGTATTAGGCGAGACCATAAAAATCTTCTTTCCTCGCGCATAAGAAGGAATATCCACGTCTTTTATATTATTTATCAACTCGTAATAAACCGTCTCGGCCGGCACATACATCAAAGCTAAATCAGTTGTCCCCTCGGAAGGCAAAATGTATTTTGAGGCAATTTCGTCAATTTTTTTCTTAACATCTGAATAAAAACTTTTTCGGAAAACCTCTTTATCCATATCATTACCGGCATTCACCATCTTCTCAAAGTTGTCCCAGTTAAATTTGGCGTCAATCGGTAAAATCGTGCCATTGGGAAGTTTCAAGATAGCATCCACCGCTTCACCGGACTTGAAATAATATTGGGTATCATAAGCATCTTTAACAAAATATTGAGATAAGGCCGCTTCAAGCGACATTTCTCCCCATTGACCTCTTAACTTAGGGGAGCGCAATATATCCTGAAAAGAAGAAACATTTTTCACCGAATCGTGCATCTGCTTCATATTCTCGTGAAGCTGGGTCATGCCTTGAGTAAAACTCTGAACCTGCTGATGGACAGCCAATGATGCCCGTTCAGAAGACTGACGGTTTTGTTCAAGCTGCTTATTCATCAAGTTGGTAAAAGAATCCAGCCGCTGATGAAGAACCATATAATGACTGGCGTTATTATCGGTATTACGACGAGACTTCAACATATAAAAAAGATTGATTCCGACCATCACCAAAACAGCTCCAGAAACTACAGTCATTAAAACTAATAAAGGATTTATTTCCATAACTTAATATAAACACAAAAACTAATTTTTGTGGACCCTACCGGGCTCGAACCGGTCACCTCCACATTGTTCCGATAAATCAGGACGGGCCAGTGTGGACCGGAGGGGACTTGAACCCCTAACCTCTCGGATGCAAACCGAGTGCTCTACCGTTGAGCTACCGGCCCATCCTGATTTATCGAGAATCCTCGATTTCTTAAATAATTTTAAAAATGTTTTATAACCTTTTCTATGGCACTTCTCTTTTTTAGTGACTTCAAATATACCTCTCTTTTTCTAGCCATAGCCAAAGTTTCAAACATTTCTTGATATACTTTTTTCCACGGCCTTTTATGTTTTGTTGACCTAACCTTGCCGCTATTGTGGCTACACATCCTTCTTTCTGAAACTTTTGATATACCAATATAATATGTACCAAATTTTACTGATTCAAGAATATAAAGATAAAACATTTTTAAAATTATAGAAATCGGGACAAACGTGGCGCTCTACCAAATGAGCTAAGGGCCCAATATTATTTAAATCTCTAATCTCTAAGTCCCAATCTCTAAACAATCTCAAATATCTAAATTTTTAAAATATTTAATATTTAAGTTTTAAATTTGTTTAGAAATTAGATATTGGAAATTAGAAATTCCAGATAACTGGCTGGGCAATTATCTGGCATTATGTTACATTCTACCATAGATTCTTGACATCTCAAAGGAGTAATTCATGATCACCGTCACCCCGAAAGCGGCTGAAAGATTAAGGGAAATGATGGCTGAAGAAAAAAAGAATTTCTTAAGAGTTTATGTCCAAGGAGGCGGTTGCTCCGGATTCCAATACGGCCTGATGCTTGATGAGGGTCCGGGTTCTGAGGGTGAACTTTTTGATTCAAATGGAATAAAATTGCTTGTTGACCCCATAAGTATCAGTTACTTAAAAGATGCCGAGGTTGATTTTGAAGAAAATTCAACTGGTGGCGGATTTACCATTAAAAATCCCAACGCTAAATCAACTTGCGGCTGTGGATCATCATTCAACACTGAATAAGCCATGACTGACATGAACCCACCTCTTGTCTCTTTGACTCCGAAAGCGGTTGAATATATAAATAGGTTATTTGAAAAAGAAGGTATCAAGCCTCCACCCGGAGGAATCCGTTTTCAAGTCAAAGCCGGAGGATGCCATGGTTTTGAATGTGTTCATCAATTAGTCCGAACTGATGACCGCCATGACATGATTATAATCTCCCACGGAGTTAGAATTCTTATTGATCCCAAGAGTGCCAAAATTTTAAATGGTACTATTGTAGATCACCCTGAAAATCTTATTGAAAAAGGATTGACGTATAATATCCCAAATTCTACTTCCTGCGGTTGCGGCACATCATTTGAAATAAAAAAATAATCCCACATTTAGTGGGATTTGTTTTTATCAAAAAATATACTGAGGTTACCAAGCAGAGTCAAAAAGTTTTTAAATTTGAGACGTTCCTCTTCCAGTCGGCCGTTCTGGCAAAAAATAATGTCAGTAACATTATAATGCCAGCCCTTTATCCCCAGACCACAGGCAACCTCAATATTCTTCCTGGAATCGTCAACAAAAACACATTCTTCTGGTTTTAAACCAAGTTGTTCAATAGGCCTAATCCAGGCTTCCGAGTCGGGTTTGGCTACCCCCTCTCGTGAGGAAATCATTAAATAATTGAAACTTTCAAAAACTTCCGGGTGACGCTCTGTAACACATTTATCATGAAAAGGATTTAGATTAGAAATCAAGACAGTGGCCAGACCTCTTTGTTTTAAATCTTTAACAATCTTGAACATTTCATCGTCAATAACGAAATTACTCCCAAATTCTTCAAAAAAATCTCCTTGATTAGGAATACTCATCCGATAAGCCAGTCTTATTTGCGAGTAAAATTCTGTTTCATTAATCCTGCCTAAGTCAAAATCTTTGACAAGGTGGGCTATTGCACCCGAAAATATTTCATGAGGTTCAAGACAATTTCCACGATATTTATTAATAAACCTATACCAGCGAGGTGTATCAAAAATACCCAAAACATTGCCGAAATCAAACATTGCGCATCTTATCAAGTCAGTCCTCCCAAAATTTAATGAACTATTACCTTATTAACAAATATTACCCAGCTCCTCAAGGGGCTGGGTAATATTTCGGTGTATCTTTACAAATTTGCCTCGTTGAGAGTGGGCGGCGCTTTGCGCCGCCAACCAAAAAGTCGGTCAATTTTCCGAAAGTCAGATTTTGGTGGGTGCGGTAGGAATCGGACCTACGGCCTCGTTCTTATCAGGAACGCGTTCTACCACTGAACTACGCACCCAAATTATAAAGTATTTTACCAAGAAAAAAGGAGTTTCACAACTCCCCTATTTTTTAGGTCCTCTCATATGCTCTTCTGTCATTGGAATTATTCCGCTGAGCAAAAAAACGTCAAAATCACCATTAATTAATCTTTTTGAAACCTTCCATCGATATTCGTCGTCATTATTATTCAATACCCTGAACAGCTCTTCGACCTCATACTTTGTTGTCCGGCAGAAAATATCGGCCAGCTGACTGTAGTTATGACCTTGATCTTCCTTGTCTAATTCCCTGGCATAAGAATATGTCAGCGCCATCGCGCCAAGATTGATAGCGATTCTGGAGAATCTATCGAGCATCAACTGCTTCAAGGCAAGCTTTGTGGAATATTTGGCAGAAGAAATGATAATATTGCGGGCAAGCTTTCCGGATCTATGCTCAATAAACTTAATATGGTTCATTAGCCAATTCGGCAAATATAGATTGACCGATGACAAATAATATCCGGCCATCTTGGTTGCCGCTCTGAGCTTTTCACCCATTGAACTTCTCTTAGACATAAGCGGCAAAGCCGTCTTGATAAACTTATCCGTCCCCTCTCTGAACATAAGCTGAACAAGTATTTCGTTAGCTCCTTCAAAAATTCTATTCGGCCTTGCACCGGTCCAAAGAATTTCGTCAGGCGGTGTCAGTTCTCTTTTTGAAAGAGACTGCCAAGTTTCATAAAACCGTCCGCCCCTAACTTGAGCCAGATTATCAACTATCTGCCAAGCTCTTTCTGAAGCAAAAGTTTTAACTGCCGCCGCTTCAATACGCACGTCCTGGCCTTTATCAAAACAAGTGGAAGCATATTTAGTCATTGCTTCCATAGCTAGAATATTTGTTGCCGCATACACAATCTTGTCTCTGACTAACTCTTTATCGATTAATGGGCCACCCAATTGACTACGCTTATTACCCCACCATCTAGTAAGATTAAGGGCTTGCTTTGAAACGCCGATGCAACCTTTAGCAATTGCAATCCGACCAGTATTTAGAGATTCAAAGGCGATCTTTAAGCCGCTACCCTCTCTTGGTCCCCAACCGTATTTAGATTCCCAATCTTCCCTGTTTTCACCAATCAGATTAAATGCCGGAACAAAAACCGTTTCAAATAAAGGAGTAGAATTATGAATCCCCCTCATGCCAATAAAAGTATTTCTTACGCCCACATCAAAACCCTTAGAATTAGTGGCCACAATAAATAATCCGTAACATTCCTTCTTGGTTTTATCTTTGAGCTCGTCTGGATGATCAACTATTCTTGTAACAACTGATAGATTTTTAGCTAACGACACATGGTCAGTTAAAATACTGTTCGTTGTATACCACTTCTCGCCTTTTATTTCGTATCCGATAATATTTCCTTGCGCGTCCCTGACTCTTTTAGCATAACATTCTACTTTGGATGCGTCTGATCCGACATTTCTTTCGGTCAAACAAAATCCAGTAGGCCACTTTATTAACTCGGGTAAAAGATGGTCTTTCTGCTCATCAGTTCCATAATACATTACCGGAAAAACACATCCAATCGTATTGTGGGCAGACAAAACAATGACAATAGCGCTGCACCAACTTGCTGAAACGCCAAGTGCTTCCAAGTAACTAGTATTAGAAAGTTCTTTGCCTCCATATTTATTTGAGGCTTTAAGACCAAAACAACCAAGTCTGGCTAACCCTTCAAAAACCTCCAAAGGAACACTAGAGGTATCGTCAACTAAATATGGATCTACCTTCTTCAACAAAAAATCACTGAGTTCTGTAACAATTTTATCACGCCTCTGAATTTCCTCCGCCGACGGTTTTGACCACTCACCAAACACTCTTTCAAAAGGCAAACTACCAGTAAAAATTCCTGCAAAGAGATTGTCGGCCGAACTCTGACTTCTTAATTCTTCGGCAATTTCAACTCCCCTGCCAAGTCCTTTGGTAATATTCGCGTCTTTATACATTCTCTTGTCCTTTTTAAAGAACCTTAATTTGCTCACACAATACCAACATTTTTATATCATGTACAGACCATACTCGCATATATTAAAGTGTAAATAATAACAGCGATTACCTGATAAGTGTATGGGTTGACTTATTATATACAAGCGCAATAATGTGGCCAAAAGACCTTTGAAAATTGAGGCAAGGCATGAGAACGGTCATTGTTGATGGATTCAGGACGGCCTTCTGTAAAGAAGGTACTCTTCTAAAAGATGTTCCGGCAGATTTTCTAGGCGCCTTAGCTGTCAGAGAAATGCTAAAAAGAATGGACAACTGGAATCTGCCGCCAACAGCGATTGAATACGTAATTGGAAGCAGCGTCACAGAACCGGCTCATGCCAAAAATATCGCTCATGTGGTTTCAGTAAAAGGTGGCGTACCTGATTGGGTTCCGGGACATACCCTGAACCACAACTGCGGTTCAGGTATTACTGCTGTTGACGAAGCAAGGAACCTTATAGAAAAAGGGGTATATAGTTGCGTGCTAGTAGTCGGCGTTGAATCAATGAGCCGAATACCTCTGCTTTATTCTGATGTGGTCAAAGAAGATTTTTACAGTCTCCAACGAGCCAGGACAATGAAAGAAAAAATTGCTATTACCCTACGGCTTTATTCAAAACTCTTCCGATTTTGGAAAAAAGAGTATGCTCCCCAAGTCGGATTAATCATGGGCCTGACTGACCCTATCTGCGATCTTATTATGGGTTTGACTGCCGAAAAATTAGCCAAAGACCCATCTCTTGGAATAACCCGTGAAGATCAAGACCGGTTTGCTTTGCGCTCCAACAAGCTAGCAGCCAAAGCTCAAGAAATTGGAATATTTAAACAAGAAATAGCACCCTTAATTATTCCTACTGGGAAAGATTGCTTTTATGTTGATAGTGATAATGGTTTAAGAAAATTTTCTAAAGCAGAAATATTCGCAAGATCAAAACCATTTTTTGACAAAAGATATGGCACGGTTACTCCGGCTAATTCTTCTCAAATTACTGATGGTGCCGCCTGTATTCTGCTTATGAGCCAAAGCAAAGCCCATACTCTTGGACTGCCGATACTTGGTTGTGTTGGCGAATATAATGTTGCTGGATTTGATCCTTCAAGAATGGGATTGAGCCCGGTTGGAGCAATAAACAAACTGTTAAAAAAGAGCGGTCGATCTATTAGTAATTTTTCGACGATAGAAATAAACGAAGCTTTTGCTGCTCAAGTTCTGGCCTGTTTGAAGGTCATGTCGTCCGATGTTCTAACAAAAAAGTTTTTTTCACCTTATGGTTTTGACAAAGCTTTAGTAGAAATTGATAGCAACCGACTTAATCCGAACGGCGGAGCAATCGCTCTTGGTCACCCGGTCGGAGTTTCAGGAATGAGACTTATAATCACAGCTCTTAAAGAACTCGAGAGAAGAGGCGGTGAGTCGGCTCTAGTTAGTGCCTGTATCGGCGGCGGTCAAGGCAACGCCATGATCCTTGAAAGGAGTACCTAATGACTAGCGCTTACAGAAACTTTAAGACTAAGTTGCTTGAAAACGGAGTTGTTATAGTTGGTTTTGACAATCAAGATAAACCGGTCAATATTCTTGGCAAGGAAATCTTAAAAGAATTTTGGCTGATAATGCTGGACGCTTTTAACAATAAAGATGTCAAAGCTGTTGTTTTGACTAGTCTTAAAAATAATCCGCCATCATTCATTGCTGGCGCAGATATTAATGAAATAAAGAATATAACTAATGAGAAAGAATGTCGAATCTTGGTGGAACAAGCTCATAAAATGTTCCGGACTATGGAAGAATCAGAAAAGCCGATTGTGGCTGCCATAGAAGGTGTTTGCCTTGGCGGAGGACTTGAACTGGCTCTGGCCTGTCATTGGCGAGTTGCTTCGGATCATCCTCAAACTATGTTGGCGTTGCCGGAAGTAATGTTAGGTATAATTCCTGGATTTGGCGGAACTCAACGATTGCCGAAACTCATTGGTTTACCGCCAGCCATTGAGATTATTGCCACCGGAAAAAATATTTACCCCTACAAAGCTATAAAGTCAGGCCTTGTAGACGATCTGGTTGGACATGCACCGGTTGATAACCGAAAAATAGATACTATAGAAAAAGAGGTTTTTGTATCTGTCGCCATCCAAAGAGCATTAGAACTTGCCTCCGATAAAAAAACAAGGCGTAAATTAGACCTGAAAACAAAAATTGCAGCTTGGCCAATTTTAAGAAAATATACCTTTAGTAAAGCCAGAAAAATGATTATGGCCCAAACTGGTGGTTTTTATCCAGCCCCCATTATGGCTGTTGAAGCGATAGAGGGCGGTTTTAGGAAATCTGTTTACCGCGGTTCTATGGAAAACGAGTCTCCGAAAATTTCAAAACTTGCCGTTTCTAACCTATCAAAAAACTTAATTAATATTTTCTTTGGAACTGAAGATTTAAAACGCACAAAAACTACGGCTAAGCCATCCGGTCAGTTACAAACAGTCGGTATTTTGGGCGCCGGATTGATGGGCGCCCAAATTGCTGGCAATCTTTCAGAAAAAGGATTCGGGGTTCTAATAAAAGATCTAAAACCTGAATTTATAACAAACGGCATTAAACGAATTGCAGAAAATGAATCCAAGAATTTTGCCAAAAGAACAATAACTAAACCTGAATACGAACAGAGGCTGTTAAGAATATATCCAACCCTTAATTGGAGTGATTTCAAAAATACCGACCTAGTTATTGAAGCAATAAAAGAAGTTCTCGAATGGAAACAGCGGCTGCTTTCAGAATTTGAGAATGTTGCCAAACCTGATGCGATATTTGCGACAAACACATCTTCTTACACGGTTTCTGAGATAGCTGAAAACGCAAAGAATAAAGAAAGATGTATCGCTATGCATTTCTTCAACCCTCTTCGTTCAATGAAACTGGTTGAGATTGGAGTAGCCGATTTTACCTCGCCAGAAACCGTTGCCGCAGTCATAAGTCTTGCCAAAAAAATGGGCAAACTGCCTTTAGTGGTAAAGGATTGTCCAGGATTCTTGGTCAACAGAATTCTTTCCCGATACTTGATTGAATCGATATTAATGATAGCCGAAGGAATCCCCATCCAAGACATAGACCAAGCCGCTAAAAAATTCGGCATGGCCATTGACTCGGGCAGAACTATGGGTCCGCTGGAACTTATTGACTATGTCGGGATTGGGACTTGTGTTCATGTCATAGAATCACTAAAAAAATTAGGGCCAAGGATTCAAGGCCATCCCTTAATTGTTGATATGGCTCCTAAAGGCAAGGATCCATTGAGATTCTGGCTGAACGGAAAAGAAAATCAGGCTGTCTATCAAGTACTTGCGGAGAAGCATAACTGGACTAGAAAAAAATTACCTGAGAACGAAATTATTGACCGATTGATACTGCCCATGGCAGATGAGGCATTAAGATGCTTGGCGGAAAGAATTGTGGACAGTCCTGATAAGATTGATCTGGCCATGCTTTATGGAGCAGGTTTTCCGGCCTTCAGGGGCGGATTGCTCAAGTGGGCCAAAGTTCAAGGGGCAGAACAAATAAATAATCGCCTAAAAGAATTATCCAATAAATTTGGTTCGAGATTTGAACCATTTGAGTCTTAATATATAATCTTACCCGCTGGGTAAGATTTTTAATTTTCAAACAAAAGCCCCATAAAAACTTGTCAAATTTTATATCTTGTGGTAAACTAGCAACACAAATGGAAAACGGGCTTGAACAAGTTAAGAAAGGATTAAAGAAAAAATTCAGTTCCAAAAAAATCATATTCGGGCAGGGTTTTGATGGCGCAAAAGTCGTTTTTGTGACTGATCCGGCCACTTCAAGAGAGATAGAAGAAAACAAGCCAATTACCGGCCATGGTGAAAAAACTCTGAATAAACTGCTCAAATTAGCCGGATTAGATAAGAGAAAAGTCTACATAACCAATGTGGTTAAATATACGGTTCAGGGAAGAGTCCACACCTCAAAAGAAATAAAATCTTCGGTTCCATTTCTCAAAGAAGAAATAAAAACAATCAGCCCGCAAGTAGTAGTTACGTTAGGAACTACTGCGTTAACCGGCATAGGTTTAAGACAACCTTTAAATAATGTCCGCGGAAGAACATTTAATTTTGGAAGCTATGAACTTCTCCCTACCCACCACCCAGAAAATACACAAAAAAATCCAATTCTTCAGCCAGAATTAGAAGCTGACTTCTTGAAGCTAAAAACTCTTCTCAAAAACATAAAAGAAAGACCAACTGAAGTATAAATAATCCAGCCATAGCTGGATTATTTATACTTCTTTCTTTTAAAAACCTTTTTAACTGCATCTTTTATATCTCCGACTCCCATGCCTAATTTATTTATCAACTCAAACGGATCCCCAGACTCGCCAAAACGATTGTGCACGCCCACATATTCCTGTGGCACCGGATAGTTGCGCGACAAGCATTCAGCTACCGCCGAACCCAATCCACCGTTTATCTGATGTTCCTCAACTGATACAACTGCACCGCACTTTTTAGCCGCTTCAATTATCGTTTTTTCATCTAACGGTTTGATCGTGTGGGAATTGATAACCATGCAGTCAATCTGTTCCTTGGCTAATTCTTCAGCCGCAACAAGTGCATTGTATAAAAGTATTCCGCAACCGACTATTGCCACATCCTGGCCATCTCTCAAAATTTCTGCCCGACCAACCTCAAATGGCGTATCTGGGGTAGTAAAAACCCAAGATTTTTCCCGACCTAAACGAATATAGGATGGTTCGTTATTAAAAGCTATGGCCACAGTTGCTTTCTGGGCTTCAACAGCATCGCAAGGAACAACCACGATCATGTTTGGCTGAACACGCATTAAAGCAATATCTTCTATTTGCTGGTGAGTCGCTCCATCCGGGCCAACAGAAACACCGGCATGACAACCAACAACTTTAACTGGGACATGATTAAGAGAAATGGTTGTTCTTATTTGTTCATTATTGCGCCCGGGACTGAAAGCGGCATAAGAACCAATAAAAGGTATCTTGCCGTAATTAGCCATTCCCGAAGCTACTGTCGCCATGTTTTGTTCAGCCACTCCAACTTGAATAAATCTAGATGGAAATTTTTGCTGAAACCAATGGAATCTTGTTGATTCGGTTAAATCAGCACACAAAGCCACCACTCTTTCGTCTTTTTCCCCGGCCTCAACCAGGCCCTTTCCAAAGCCATCTCTTGTTGGCACCATCTGGATATTTTTCTCATCCAACAGGTTGTCTATAAGTTTTGCCTCTTTGTTAATCATAGCTACTAATTACTAATGATGACTAATTTACTAATCTACGAATCATAAAGGATACGAACATACGATTTGTAGATTCGTATATTCGTATAGATTTGTAATTCGTAGCCTATTTACACCTGTCGCAATCTCCACACTTACAATCCATAGAATGACTGCATGTTTTGCCCTCCATCATCTTACTTCCCCAGCCGCAACAGCCGCAGAAACCAGAAGATTTTGATAGCAAAACTAAAACAACTACTGACCAAGCATAGTACGGGGCTTCAAATCCCCAAAATGAGATCATCCTCATACTCGTCCAGAAAAATAAAACACCGGCTACCCAAGCCAAAACCGAAATCCCCTTAACTACCCAATGATGAAAACATCCACAATTTCCTGACATCATAACAACACCCCCTTCCAAAATTTATTATCTTTATTCATGTTCACTTTTTATTTTACCAGCCAAAGTCCTGAGCTTAGATAACATCTCCTTACCCTGGGTTGCTTTATCTTTAAATACATCTTTCGGACCAGAACCAGGTGGATTGCCATGCCAGCGATAATCAAATTCTATTTCTGGAATACCTTTACCAGGTATGGTGTGAGCAATTATTATAGTTGGTTTTTCGTAAATTGCTTTGGCTTCCTCTGTCGCATCAGTGAATTGTTCAATGTTGTGACCATCCACTTCAAGAACATGCCAATTAAAGGCCTCATATTTGGCTCTTAAAGATTCCAAGGGCATTATATCTTCGGTCATCCCGTCAATTTGAATATTGTTCCTGTCAATTATACCGACTAGATTGGAAAGCTTATATTTACCCGCAAACATAATCGCTTCCCAAGTATTTCCAGCGTCATGCTCTCCATCTGACATTATACAATAAACACGGTTCTTCTTCCCGTCCATTCTTAAAGCATAGGCCACTCCAGCTGCTTGACCAAGGCCAGATCCCAGCGGACCAGAGGTTGTTTCCACTCCAGGCAACTTTTCTCTTTCCGGATGGCCTTGTAACCGAGTACCGAATTTACGAAGTGTTTTTAGTTCTTCTATGGGAAAATAACCAGCTTGGGCCATTGAAACATATCTTATGGGTGTAATGTGGCCATTTGAAAGTATCAGCCAATCACGCTCCGGCCATTCTGGGTTTTTAGGATCATGGGCTAATACATGAAAATATAATGCCGTGAAAATATCGGCCATCCCCAAAGGCCCAGCCGTATGGCCTGACCCAGCCGCAACTAATTCCTCAATCAAAAGCTCCCTCGCCTTCTCAGCAATTCCTTCCAATTCCTTTACTTTTTCATCGTGTATATAATGAGACATTTATAAAAGTGTCATTGCAAACAAGGATATTGAACCAGTTACAAGTCCACCCAAGCTTAATCCGATATAACCACCCAAATGCTTAATTTCTCTGGATCTATCCGGCACATTTCTTCCGAATTTAGTCGTCCACGAACCGACAATAAGAAATAAAGACATAAAAAACATGGAAAATGAAGCAACAAGGGCAAAGGTAATTATCGGCTTAAAAATTATTGAGATTATAGACATATGTTCTACAGAAACTTAGCCGCCTTAATCACGTGTTCAACCAGGGTATTTGTATAACCAAACTCATTATCATACCAAGCAAACACGGCACACAGGTCTCCATCCACCACTTTGGTCAAACTTAAGTCAACTATTGCCCCATGGGGATCACCGACAATATCAGAAGATACGATCTGGTCAGTCGTGGTTCTCAATATCCCCTTCCAGCGTTCTTCTTTCTCCGCTTCTTTGAAAATATTATTTATCTCCTCAACTGTTGTTGGTCTTCCGGAAACAAGCACAATACAAGAAAGTGAACCGGTTATAATCGGCACTCGCATTGAAGCTCCTTCAAATTTGCCAGCTAAAGCCTTGACCGCTCGCGTTGTGGCGGTAGCCGCTCCTGTCCAAGAAGGAGAAATATTGGCCGCTGCTGCCCGACCCCGCCTCCAGTCGTGGCCCTTAACCGGACCGTCTATAAGATTTTGAGTCGCGGTATAACCATGAGTAGTAGAAAGAAAAGCTTTTTTGGCTTCCAGTCTTTCTGACATAATCTGCATAACCGGTGAAACCGAATTAGTAGTACAGGAACCATTTGAAGAAATAGTGCAGGTCTTGAGATCGTCTTCATTAACACCCATCAAAACGGTTTTAGCGTCGTCATTATCTGAGTCTTTTGCCGGAGCAGTTATAACTACTCTTTTGGCTCCTGCTTTTTTGTGAACTTGGGCTTTTTCATAACTGTCATAAATCCCGGTCGCTTCAACAACTATATCCACACCCAAAACCCCCCACGGTAACATCGTCGGATCTTTTTCTTGAATAAATAAAACTTCGTGACCATCGGCTTTCAAATATTTATTGCCGTCTTTTTCTGTTACAGAGACACCCTTGCCATATCTTCCATAAGCCGAATCATACTGGAGAAGGTAAGCCAAATTTTCTATATCACCAAGATCATTGATAGCCACAATTTCTAATTCCTTCCGCGTCAAAGCCAATTTAAAAAAAGCTCTCCCAATCCGACCAAATCCATTAATGGCTATCTTAGTTCGCTTCATATCTATCTATTATAGCAATTTTGCCACAGGAGCAAATGATTTTCTGTGTATTTCTGAAGGACCTAAGATAATGAGCTGGGTCTGATGATACTTAGTTCCATAGCCCTTATGTTTTTCAAATCCATAGCCAAGGTATTTTTTAGCATAGCGAACCATCATTTTGTCTCGGAAAACTTTAGCAATAATAGAAGCACAAGCGATGGCGAAGATCTTGCGGTCACCTTTTATAATGGGCATTTGCTCAATATTTAGTCCCTTGATTTTTGTCCTACCATCCACCAACACAATAGAACGTTGTAAAATGTTCAAAACTGAGCTTTGCACACTTGGAGTTAATTTGATAATTGCCCGACGCATGGCTAATCGGGCAGCGTTATAGATATTTAATTTATCTATCGTTTTAGGATAAGAATATGCCAAAGCATAAACCAGATCTTTTTCTTTCAAAAGCTCAATACTAAACAATTCTCTTTGTTTTGCATTTAATAATTTGGATTCCTTGAGCCACTTCAGTTTTTTATGAGTTTTTTTATAGAACTGATTAGTCATCGCCACAGCACAAACCACCACCGGTCCGGCCAAACATCCCATCCCCACCTCATCCACAGCATAAATCAGCCGATAGCCGGATTTAAATAGATTGCGTTCTACTGATTTATTTGGTAATTTCATAGATAGTTCTCAAGAAAAAGGAGTGCGAAATGGTTTGGGATGGAATTCGTCCTATTGCCCAAAATTGTCCTTGCGACATTTGCAGATCAATGGAAGACGTTGAGAGAAAACATATTCCAACGACTACATGTACCATAAGTAGCAGGGAAAGAACTGGTGAATATAGACAATCCAACCTTTGTGCAAAGTGTAGGTCTGAGGGTTGGGTAGTCGGCGAAACTGCAGATTTTCACAGGTTAAGTTATTATAATTTTAAAACAGAGCCCATTCAAATTAAAAGCGTATAAAGCGCAATCCCCGTCGCCACACTTACATTCAGACTCTCTTTTCGGCCATACATCGGTATGGCTATTTTTTTATCGCAATATTTTAAAATCTTCGGGCTAATTCCATTAAATTCATTGCCAACAATTAATGCCATAGGAAACTTTGGTTTGAATCTGAAAATATTTTTCGAATCCTTAGTTTGTTCGAGGGCATATATATTAATACCTTCTTTTTTTAATTCTGTAATTACTTGCCAAGTATTACGTCTATATTCCCATGGCACATACGTCTCGGCACCTAGAGCAGTTTTGGAAATTTTATCATGTGGAGGCGTAGGCGTGGTTCCGCAAAGATATATCTTAGAAACCCCGACGGCATCAGCTGTGCGGAAAATAGACCCAACATTCTCCCGGCTTCGGATATTGTCTAAAATTAAATATATTTCTTTTTTCATATAGAATAGTATAATATAAATAATATGAATAAAAACTACAAATATCTAATCTGGGCAGGGACAGCAACTCTCGTAATGTTAACTGTTTTTTTAATAGCCCTAACTAAGCAGGTTAAAAACACGGCGACAACAACTAACACCATATCCTTCAGTGGCGAAGGAAAGGTTTTTGCTGTGCCAGATATTGCCGCTATCATTTTTTCCATTCTAACCGAGGCGTCAACATCAAAAGTGGCCCAAGATCAAAACTCTGAAAAATCAAAACAGATTGTTGATTTCCTAAAAAAACAAAGTATAGAAGACAAAGATATCAAAACAACGGGTTATAATATTTACCCTCAATACAGCTATCCTCGACCCGTTCCCCTTGGTGCTGAATCAGTAACTTCTCCCGATTATTATCCAGGAAGCCCCAAGATAACCGGTTACCAGGTTAACCAATCATTTGAAGTAAAAGTTCGCGACTTAGAAAAAGTCAGCACTCTCCTTGATGGCCTTGTTTCGGCTGGAGCTAATCAAGTTAATAATCTAGGGTTCAAGGTAGATAATGAAGAAGAATTAAAAGAACAAGCTCGAGAACTGGCCATAAAAGATGCTAAAGAAAAAGCCGATACACTTAAGAAGCAATTGGGTATTCGTTTGGGCAAAATTGTAAACTACAATGAAGGTGGCTATTATCCGGTATATTTCAAAACTGAATCTGCTGACTATGGCATGGGCGGAGTTGGCGGCGGAGGTCCATCTGTTCCAACTGGAGAAAATGAAATAGTTGTTAGTGTTACAATTACCTATCAGATAAAATAAAAAGTGCCCGTTTACCCTGAGTTTATCGAAGGGAAAGGGCACTTTAAAATGGTTTAGTATCGCACTTCTAATCCGTATCTGTTTTCAAAAAATTTCTCATACTCTCCACCAGCAGTACAACTGCCGTCAGTACAGTCATCATCAAAAGATCTGACGAATCTCCACCTTGGTTTCCAAAAGTAATAGCACTCAAACCATTTACTAGTCCGTTCGTATAGATAAACATGGTCAGATGAATGAAAGTAAACTAGAAGCCACGGCTCTTTACCTGCCAGCGAAATAACTGTTTTATTTATTGACTCACTTGGTGGTGAGTTTCTAACTAATGTGCTTAAATATTCAGATGTTTGTTGAGAAACTGGTTTAAACACGACCATTACACTTAAATTAGAATCTTCCGGTGAATCAAATTCTAAATCAAGGAGCTCAATTTGGTCTTCCTTAACTACAAAATAACTAAGGTGAAATTGTTCATCTGTATCCCATTTTGTATAATCCGGTAATTTCGGAACTTTTTCTTGAGAAAAAACTGAATTGGCAAAAAGTAGAAACAATATAGCGAGAAACCTTGCCATGATGACCTCCAAAATTTTTTATAAACGAACGCTTATTTAAAATATCATTTTAGAAAATTTAAATCAAAAAGCGTCCTCCTGGACGCTTTAAACTTTAAATCTTTTTGCTGAAAAACGAGAAATATCAATGGATGCTTTTCCTTCATATAACAGTTCTATAAGTAGCTTGCCGATTGCTGGCGCCCGGTGAAAAGAATTACCGTTACATCCAGTAAAATAGGCAATCTGTGGAAACTTAGGAATGGTATCAATAATAAGGTCAAGATCTGGAGTGTTGGTATACATACAAGTCATGGCGTCAAACAGCTCCCCCGCCGCGTCGGGAAGATGCTTATTTAGGAAGGACCTTAAACGTTCAATAACGCTCACGCTTGGTATACGACTAAACTCTTCCACGTTTTTCAGATAATGTTTGTCTCGGTGAAAGGCAATTTTAATTCCATTTTTCTCAAAAATCGGAATACCATAGACAAAATCGGATCCATCCCATTCCCAAGTCGGAAAATTCTCTGGTTTAAAAGAATCAATATTACGGAGAGGTTCAAAATACACGATTTGCTCCTGAGATACTTTAAGTGGCAATGTAACACCGAGTTGGGCCAAAATATCAAGTGCCCATGGACCTGCAGCGATCACAAGCTTTTGAGTTCGATACGTCTCACATAATGTTTTGACCAAAACTGTTTCAGAACGGTCTGGTTCTATTCTTATCACCTGAGACCGACCCCGAACTGTAACTTTGTTTCTCTGAGCCGAAAGAAGAACTTCTCTCATACAACGTTCTGCTTCCAAAATACCAGTATCTGGTGAATAAATTGCCTGCACACTTGAATCGCAATGCCATTGCGAATATCGACGACGCAAACTATCACCATCAAGAAGCTCAAATGAACTACCCCTAGACTCAAGCTTGGCAACTACCTTATTAATATCACTGCCCATTGAAATATCAATGCCACCGTTTAAATACAGAAGCTTGTCTCCGATTTCACGCTCAAGATCTTGCCAAAAATATCGACTTTGGCGGGCAAGCTGATAACGAAAATCGTCGGCAAAAGCCTCGCCAAAAACTCTTGAATATCCCCGCGAGCTTCCCTGAGGAATCTCTGGATCATGCTGCTCTAGTAATAGAGTATGTCTACCGGACTTACCTAAATACCAAGCGGTCACACGCCCTATAATACCTCCGCCCACAACGATGGCGTCAAAGGCATCTTGCATATAAACCTCAGTCCTGATGTCAAAAAACTATTTTAAAGATTATAACATAAAATTACAATAAATCAAAAACTGCTCGAAAGAGCAGTTTTTGATTTCTCAACTTTATACAGCTAACCAGATTCCTAAGTGATAGAAATTTTTATTCTTACTACCATTGAATTCCGATTTCGCCTTCGGACTAGGCATAAGTATTAAACTCATATCGACTACATTTTTAATTGAAGGATAAGAGGTTGGATGTGAAAAACGATAAGTTCTTCCCATCTTTCGCCTCCCACTTCTAATCCTTTCGTGCATCCAAGAATAAATTCTTGAATAGAAAGGAGGTGATCCAGGAGCAGCTTCCGCTACCCCTGCCTTGTTACGACTTATTTCCTGTCATCGAGCTTACCGTGTCCCCACTTTAAAAATGGATCTTCAGGTACTCCCGACTCCCTTAAATTGACGGGCAGTGAGTCCAAAATTCGAGAACGTATTCACCGCAGCGTTCTGATCTGCGATTACTAGCAATTCCGGCTTCATGGAGGCAAGTTGCAGCCTCCAATCCGAACTGGGGATGCCTTTGATGGGATTGGCTCCACCTTGCGGTTTGGCGACCCATTGTAACATCCATTGTATCATGTGTGTAGCCCAGGGCATCAGAGGGCCACGCTGACTTGACGTCATCCCCTCCTTCCTCCTTCTTACGAAGGCAGTCTCGTGTGACACGTATAACACACAACGGGGGTTGCGCTCGTTAACCCACTTAAGGGAACCATTCAAATGACGAGCTGACGACCGTATTCTTCCACTATTCCTAATGGTACGGACTATACTTTCATCCAGCACATATTTCTAAAGGCCAATTTTTAAAATTGACAAAAATTGATAAAATTGTCTATAATTATTTCGGTACATTTAATATTGAGGTATTTCAGATGATAGACTCAATCATAGACCGAATCTTTGTATTTCTTATCTTGGGACTAGTGCTGTTACCTACACTTCCCCTAATCTTGCCGTTGATTACGGTTATGGGATTCTTCTTTATTATAGATTTCTTTTGTAAACTGATTGAACAATAGACAAGAAATAAACAAATACAAAACTCTTACCAGCCTTAACAGGCTGTTTTTCTTTAGAAATATGTGCTGGAGCCCACGTTTTATGGCAGTTTAAATTGTACGTCTGCCATCCTGATCCTTCAATAAACTCAGAATCAAAGTCTCTACAGGTCCCCGACCGAAAGTCGGGGTTCCCTCGGTATTGCCCTCCGCCGACTGGCGGATTTGGGTTTCACCGATATGAGTGGGTATTTTGTGCGAAAAATTACTCTTTCGCTGGCCGATTTTTTCAGTCACTAGTCACTAAACACTAGCCACTAGCAACTTCTGCTTTCAGCCGTGCAGCACCTGTCTAGCACCCTCGAAGGCTACGCCATTTCTGGCGTATGCAGCTAGATTTCAAGCCCTGGTGAGGTTCCTCGCTCAGTGTCGAATTGAACCACATGATCCACTGCTTGTGCGAATTCCCGGCTATTCCTTTGAGTTTTAATCTTGCGATCGTACTTCCCAGGCGGCAGACTTAACGCGTTAGCTACGCCACCGAAAGGGTCGATGCTCCCGATGGCTAGTCTGCATAGTTTAGGGTGTGGAATACAAGGGTATCTAATCCTTTTTTATGCCCACACTTTCGCAACTGATCGTCAGTAGAGCCCTAGCAAGCTGCCTTCGCTTTTGGTGTTCCGTGCAATATTAATGGATTTCACCCCTACACCGCACGTTCCGCTTGCCTCTAACCCACTCTAGTCTTGCCGTTTCCGATGCGGTCTCACAGTTGAGCCATGAGATTTAACACCAGACTAACAAAACCGACTACTTGCGCTTTACGCCCAGTGATTCCGGATAACGCTTGGGGTCCTCGTATTACCGCTGCTGCTGGCCTCTTGACAAATATATAATATACTGCCAGATAATTGGACTATATCATCATCCTGCGTATAAGCAGGAGCTCAACGTGTTATAGTAAGTAAAAACTTACTATCTGATTCCGAAGAATCAAGTCTCTGAGGGGTATGTCTAAATTGAGGTAATTTATATTTGAAACAATCAAGAATATAAGGACTTATAAGTTGAATAAACCTATCTCGCCCTTTTGAACCGATATAAATTCTTGCATGCCGTTTGCCCCTGCATAACGTATAATGCAATGAACTTTCGATTCCAAAGTTATCTTTTAACGTTTCGATTAATCTCTGTGTGTCTTCTTTAGTAAAACAGTTAGTACAAAGATGAAACGCACAATGATCTTTTGGTCTAAAATCCAATGTGCCGTCGTCCATAAACCAAACTGCCAACGACAAGGGAGATCGAAGTATCTCTTCAATATTCTTCGGAACTATTTTTATCTTATTTTGATAAAAAAGTTTTTGAAGAATAGTAAAATTTTCATTTGGACTTGTATAGAAATACTTTTGTCCATTGTCTTTTCTCTGTTTTATTTCAGAAGGACAAAGATTCTTTAATTGACTAAAAAGTCACTCTACATATTCTGAAAATCTGAGTGATTGCTTTACCATGTAGTAAGCCCGTGGAGATTTATTGGCGAAGTAAATGCCGCCGTCTCCCAAGACACTACCAATGATGATAGCTTTTTGCTTTTCAGTTATACTCATACCTTAATTCTAGCATACTTCCCTGCGGATTGTCTTCCATCGCGCCCAGTTAAGCTGGGACTAATTCAGCGGACAATGAAAGATGTTCCCGCATATAAGTTGAGTTTTCCTATCCTCCATTACTGGAGGAGCCTCGCGCCATCCCTAATGGGATCACGAGGTTAGCAACCCCTTATTCTCGTGGTACTTTCAAAATTACTCCCACGCAAAAGCGGTTTACATGCCGAAGCACTTCTTCCCGCACGCGGCGTCGCTCGATCAGG
>MGKE01000012.1 GCA_001794635.1 Candidatus Yanofskybacteria bacterium RIFCSPLOWO2_01_FULL_39_28
TGAGAAAATAAAAACAACTCACCGAAGTGAGCTGATTTTAGTTTGATAAGGAATTAGAGAAAAAGGGAGTTTCGTAATTCACAGCTTATGGGTGGGTTAATAACTTTGAACTTCATGTTCATTCGGAAGAGGAGATTAAATTCTTGCTGGATCCAGCATAAAAAGATAAAATCGCCGTTATTGGCGGTTTTTTAATTCGGCCAAATATTGTATCATTTATTAGTGATTTTGAGTTTAAAAAATAAGCTTGAGTTTTTTCGTCAGAGCTTGTTTGTCAGAAACGTGGCGACCTTACAGATAGGGAGTTTTGGGGGAACATTAGTTCAGGCAGTTTTTGGAATACTGATTGCCCGGCTTTTGCAACCGGAGCTTTTTGGTATTTACAGCTTGTCCATTGGCTTAGCCGCTTTGGTTGGTTTGCTTTTGGGAGCGGGGATGCAGGATGCAGTGTCAACCTTAGTCAGTTCGGCTTATGCCAAGAATGACAAAGATGAACTGCGTGATGTTTTAGCTTTTTTGTTAAAAATTACTTTTTATGCCGGGATAGTTACCCTGTTAATTTTCTTTTTTACTCCTTCACTGGCCAATCATTTTTATGGTGACTCAATGATTGGCTGGTATGCTGGGATAATTCTTTTGGCTGTTTTTTTCTCAACTTCTTTCAATGCGATTGTTCAGCTTGCCTTGCAAGTGGCCGGCAGGATAAAACCTTTGTCTTTGATTATCTTCGGCGACCAATTTTTGCGTTCCGGCTTAGCTTTTATTTTTGTATTTTTTGGTTTAGGCGTTTTGGGCGGCGTCAGCGGTCATCTAGTCGGCGCTGTTTCAATATTTATTTTTTCCTTGTTTGTTTGGGCTTGGCTTAATCGGGCTTATGGCATTTTTCCCTCACTAAGAGATTTATTTAAAAATATTTGGCCTGTTTCTTTGAAAAAATATTTTGGCTTTAGTTTGTGGGTGGCCGTAGACCGCAATATGGGCAACTTGTTTATGGCTTTGCCGGTGGTGCTGACGGGAATTTATGTTTCGTCGGCCGAAGTTTCTTTTTTTAAGCTTGCTTTTGGCTATCTTAATTTGGTTTTAAGTTTATTGGGCCCGGTATCGGTACTTTTAAATATGCAGTTTCCAAAAATTCAGATTGAAGATCCGGCAAAATTGAAAAAAAAATTCATGAAAGTTTCTCTTTTTGGTTTGGCTATTTCCACAATTCTTACTCTGGCTGCTGTTATAATTTCTCCTCTGGCTTTCAAAATTTTGTATGGCGAAAGTTTTGTGCCCAGTGTCAGTTACGTTTTCGGTCTGTTGGCTTACGGAGCTTTGTATGGAATCGGCGTCGGTCTTGGTCCAATGTGGCGGGCGATCAACAAAGTCAAGACATCTATCCTGATTAATTTTATTATTTTAGGGGCAGGTATACCTTTGGGTTTGTGGCTTATCAAAAATTATGGCTTGTGGGGAGCGGTGATAATGGTTACAATATGGTTTACGGTTAGCCACATGATTTCTTTTGCATATTTGGTTAGAAAATTAAAATAATTACACAATGACCAAAGAGCACAAAATCTTGCTTTTAATAGCCATGACGGTAATGGCTTTTTATCTTTTTATTGTCGGGACACCCATAATGGCTGATGACGGCTTTCACTATGAAGGTTTTACGGAAAAGCTAGCCAAAGGCGTGGTTGATTTCAAGTCATATTATGGTTTCATGGGGCTTTCTATTTTGGCTGTTCCGTTTTTCTGGCTGACCGGTAGCCACCTTTCCATTATTTACACTTCAATGATTTTGGTCTTGTTGTCTTTGCCTCTTGCTTACCTTATTCCCAGCGATATGTTTAAAAGTAAACAAGCCGGCGTCTATGGTTTGATAATTTTTTTGCTTACACCTTATCCGTACACAACTTTAATGAGAGGTTTTCAAGAAGGGGCATTGTTGTTTTTTATCCTGCTTATTATTTATGCCAGTATCAACAAGAAAGTTTGGACGCCTCTGGCTTGGGCTTACGGCGGAATAGTTAAGCCATTCGCGTTGACATTGTTTCCGTTGTTTATCGGCAATATTAAGAGTAAAAAAAATATCACTTTTTTAATAATTGGCTTGTCTTTTGGTCTCTTGTATCTTGTCATTAGTTACAGTCAAGTCGGCCATCCGATTAATAACGCCGCCATTAACTCATATCAAGGCAATTTTGACCCGGGCAATCCGCCGCCGTTAGTTGAAAGTTTTACTATTGGTGTTAAGGGTCCCTTGAGGATTGTGGCCAATTTACTCTTGGCTTATCGGAAGATAATGGTTTCACCGTTTTTGATTTTGGTTGGGATTTGGGTGTTATGGAAAAGAAAAGATTTTAAATACCGAAATGTGTTTATATATTCAATTTTTCTCAACTTTTTACTATTGAGTTTGATGACTTTTTCTTTTTCTAAATATTTATTGCCGGCAACCACGCTTATATCTTTGGCCGCGATTCCTTTTATAATGAAGCATCGGTGGGCGATGGTTATGTTTTTGGCTGATTCAATTACGGTCTTTTTGCCGATTTGGAATTATTTCGGCCACAATTATTGGGCCAATGTTGGGATTTACTGGATACCTTTTTATTTGGGGATATCCTTATTTGCTTATGACCGATTATTCTCAAAGTATCGTTCTGATTCCTACGCTTAACGAAGTGGGTAATCTTCAGAATTTAATTCCGGCAATTTTTAAATCAATGCCGGACATTTCTGTTTTAGTTGTTGATGATAACTCAAACGATGGCACAGAAGGATACTTAAATTCAATCAAAACTCAATACCCAAATCTTTTTCTACTCACACGTCAGAAAAATTTAGGTTATGGCAATGCTTGCATAGATGGTTTCAAGTGGGTTTTAGGACATGACTTTAAATGTGTTGTAACCATGGATGCCGATTTCTCGCATGATTATAAGGCAATACCTAGTTTACTTGATAATTTAGTTGATGGAGATGTGGTAATTGGTTCTCGTTATGTTTCTGGTGGTAAAATTGAAAACTGGAAGTTGCATAGGAGAATTTTGAGCAAAGTGGCTAATTTTTACGTTAGGTTAATTTTGCAAACAAATATTAGCGACTTTACCACCGGTTTTAATGCTTACAGGAAAGAGGCCATTCAGAAGATTAATTTAAACGGAATCAAGTCAGACGGTTATGCTTTTTTGGTGGAGTTTAAATACAAATTATCTAAATCCGGAGCAAAAATAGTGGAATTTCCGATAACTTTCTCCGAGCGCCGCGAGGGTCAATCAAAAATGTCGGGCAAAATAATCTGGGAATCCATTAAACTGCCTTGGCGCTTAAGGTTTTAGTTATCTCCCAGCTTGGCGGAGAGCGATGTTAAGGGTTTTGAGAATTATTCCCAGGTCAAGGACCAGGGATCGGTTTTTAATATAGTAAAGGTCGTATTGGAGTTTTTCGGCGGCATCGTTAACTGATGAACCATATCGATAACCGATTTGAGCCCAGCCCGTTAATCCTGGTTTAATGATATAGCGTTCTTCATAAAACGGAATGGCTTCTTTTAATTTTTCGTGGAATTCCGGTCTTTCAGCTCTTGGTCCGACAAACGACATTTCTCCTTTTAAAATATTCCAAATCTGGGGAAGTTCGTCAACCCTTGTTTTTCTTAATAATTTACCAAGCTTAGTTACTCTGGGGTCGTTTTCTTGTGCCCAAACAGCCCCGGTTTCTTTTTCAGCATCAGCTCGCATGGTCCTAAATTTAATTATTTCAAAAGTCTGGCCGTTTTGACCAACCCTTTTTTGACGGTAAAATACTGGACCCCTTGAACTCAACTTGATCAATCCGGCTATTATCGGAATGAATAGTAAAATAATTATTCCCAAAATAGAGGCGAAGATAAGATCGGAAAATCTTTTTAATTCCTCATAAGTTTTTTTACCGCCTTCGCTTAAATTTTCCAAGAACCAGATTTGGTTTATTGCTCCAAGTGGTACTCGGTTAGTAACTTGCTCGTAAAACGAAGAGAGGTTGCGGAAGGTAACCTTGTTTTCTAAGGTTTTGTAAAACATATTTATAATTTCTGGAACCTGATAGGTTTCCGGGGCGATAACAATGGTGTTGATTCTTTCTTTTTTTATAATTTCGTTAATGTTACGTACTTCTTCTTTGGTCAGGTCAAGGATATATTTGAGCTCGTAGCCGACTTGAGGGTTTTCTTCTATAAATTTAGCCAGCTCCAGAGATTGAGGATTAACTCCGACAATAAGCAGGGGTTTTTTGAATTTTTTCTCGTTGATGTTGTTGAATATACTTCTAAGAGATATGACTAAGCCCAAAGAGATTAAAATAAAAATAAAAAGGTTGGTCTTGGGAGCAATGTCAAAGTAGGGTATTAGATAAAAGAATATGATTGATATGACCGAAGCCGCAGTAATAGACCTAAAAAGGGTGGAGTAAAAATATATATTATTCCTTAGGATGTTGGTATCGTATAGATTAGTGATATAAAAAATTATCAGCCATAGCGAGAATATTAAAGTAAACGGGATTAAGTGAAGGTCGTAATTATAACCAAAATTATCCTTGTATCTGACAAACAAAGTAATAAGAAGCGCCAGATAAAGAGCCCCGACGTCCAGTAAAAATAGTAAAAATCGTTTCATCCTTATCTTTTAATAATAACCCGAAATCATTTCTTAGTCAATTGAAAAAATTATCTCAACTTGATATATTTTTACCATACTAAATAATAAAATAAAAATTGGAATAATCGGTCTGGGCATGGTTGGCGAACCGATAAGAAAGTGGTTTGAAGAAATGAACGGCTACAAAAGAGGCCTGGATCTTTTTTGTTACGACGTTGATACCAGAAAAGGATATGCCGATGATGTTAATAAGGCCGATATTGTTTTTGTTTCTGTGCCGACTCCGCCTAATGCTGATGGCAGTTGTAATACGTCCATAGTTGAGTCAGCGGTAGCTTCGGTCAGAGATGGTAAGATTGTTGTTGTCAAATCAACAATTACCCCCGGTACGGTTGAGAGATTGCAAAAAAAGCATCCCAAGAAGAGATTAATATTTAATCCAGAATTTTTGACTGAATCTCAAGCTTGGGAAGATTTTCTTTCGCCAGATCGTCAGATAGTCGGTTATACCAACAAAAGTGTCAGTGACGCCGTTGAAGTTCTAAATCTTCTTCCCAAGAAGCATTTTATCCGACCTTGGACTTCTGATTACTCCAAAAAATCAATTAACTCCACCGAGGCCGAGTTTGGCAAATACGCCTCTAATGTCTTCGGTTATCTTAAGGTTGTCTATGGAAATATTTTGGCTGATTTATGCCACACAATGAGTAGGGTTCAAGGGGTGGCCATTGATTACGACAATATCAGGGAATTAATCAGCGCTGATTTGCGCATCGGTCCCTCGTGGCTTAATGTAAGCCATGGCGATTATTGCGGGGCCGGAGGTTATTGTTTCCCGAAGGACATGAACGCCTTTATTGCTTTTGCTGAGACTTTAGAAAAAGATGCAGCTAAAAAGAGAAAACTGGACAAAGAACATCTGAAGATTTTGAAGGATGGCATTGTTGTTTTGAAAGCGGTTAGAAGCTATAATGAAACACTTATCAAATCCCAAGGGTTATTAATGGAAGATGTCTCTAAGCATAATAAAGAGATAATAGTTAAAAAACGCAAAAGCATAAGAAATCTCTAACAGGTGGAGCCGGATTCATAGGTTCAAATTTAGTTGATGAATTAATACGCCTTAGCCACAAAACTCGAATCTTTAGGCGGTATTGACTAATTTAAATAAAGTGCTAGTATATATTTACTCTACGCAGCGGATAGAGAAAGGAAGGCCAATGGTCAGACTGTTCTTTGAAAATACTAATTTACCTGGTCCGGTTGCGGCTGTTCGGTGGTGCGTAGATAGGGTTGATCTAGATTACTTGAAGGAAAAGGGAATTACAGATCCGTTTCTCGCGTTGATTATTACAAAACCAAGGGAAGAAAAAGATTCCGACGGCACGGTTGTTTATGAGGTTGTTGACCACAAGGTTGTCCCGCTTGATCAGGCCATGGAATATCTTGAATTCAGGAGTTCTGGTGAGCTACGAATCTTTGGCCAATTGGTCTGGTGCGAATATCACAAAAAACGAAAACTAAATCAAAACAAGCTGGGGGAGCACATTGGAAAGACTTCTAGTTATTCTTTTGATTATGTTATTGAAAGCATGGAGTTTAACAATCTTACTTCGGGTCAATTGGAGTCCGGTTACGCAGATGTTACGGTTCCAGAGGGTCATTTTGCCAAAGAACCGTCGGCTTGGGAAAAGTGGTGGGTGAATTTCTGGTATGAATCAAAACCCAAGAATCAGTGCCAATTCCGAAAACGGAGAATGTTGGCGTATACTATTCAGCCGCTTGTGGTCACTACTTATGCTCTGATTAGAAGTCTTCTGCTTCTAGGTCAAATTCTTATTTTCATGTTGGTTGGCGCGAGAAAGATTAAGTATGGCGCAATGTTTCATCCATTCTCTTATGAACTGGGGGAGTGGGAAATTGTCCCCGACAAACGTACCTCTGTATTTACAAAAGATGTGTCGGGTAAAGAAAGGAATCCACTCTTTCTTATGTCAATACCGCTTGTTCAGATTATTCTTTTTGTCGTTTCACTGCTGGTTTGGAAATTTATTCTGTCTGAATTTGTTTCACTGTGGGTTTGTTTTGTTGCATTAAACGTCGCCTTGATTATTTTTGTTCTTATTGTTGAGACAGGAGTTTTGGACAAACTTTTTCCAGAGGAAACTGATGAAGAGATGGTAGTGAGAAGAAAAAGAGAAATGGAAGCCATATACGCGGAGTATCAGGACATGATTTGTATCGGCGTTTCTCTCAAAGCCGATCTTTCCGTTCTTCCGCCAAAGCGCAGAACGTTTCATCTTAAGTTCCAGGATTTCAGGCGAAGAGTCTGTCTTCCTTTCGCCAAGTAATTTTTTGTCAGAATCCAGCCAAGGCTGGATTTTTAATTTTGAAACCTAAATGGTATAATTTTCTTAAATGCTAATCTCCAAAAAGTTTGTAAATTTATTTTTTATGCTGATTTTTGTCAGCTTTTTTGTTTTGGCAAGTTTTGCTTCAGCCGACACTCTTGGCCAGCAGAAGATATTTTTTGTAAACAAGGAATTTGATAAATATAGTCGGACACAGCTTGAAACTACTTTGAGGCAGGTTAGTGATAAGATGTATTTTTATATAGAAGACAGCTATTGGGGCAAAATTAGCTTTACCAGTCAGCAAAAACTGATGAATAATATGCTGGGACTGGCCAAAGAATTTGAAACCAATATTTATCCTAAAGAGACAGCCCTTTGGGGTTCGGAGCCGAATCCTGGCATTGACGGCGATTCTAAAATTACAATTCTTCTTGAAGATTTAAAAAAAAGTAATGGCGGTTATTTTGACACAGTCCATGGCTATTCAAAACAAATAGCTAATGACTCAAATGAGCGGGAGATGATTTCTTTGAGCGCGGAAGCTTTTGTTTCAGATCTTGATTTGGCCAAAGTTTTTTTAGCTCATGAGTTCCATCACCTCATATCTTTTAATCAAAAAGATCTTTTAAAAAAAGTTGCCGAAGAAGTCTGGCTTAATGAATTAAGAGCCGAGTATTCTGTGTCCGTCGTCGGCTATAATAATCCCTATTCCGGCTCAAATCTTGAAAACCGTTTTGATGTATTCTTGAAAAACCCATCTGACAGTATAACAGAATGGCCTAATGTTTTTGATGATTATGCTATTGTGAACGCTTTTGGCCAGTATCTTGCTGAACAATATGGGTCGGTTATTTTAAGCGAAACTCTTAGAAGTGATGGTTCAACTGTCGGCATCCCTTCTATAAATGAATATTTAAGATTAAAAGGTTATAGTGAAAAATTTGAAGATATCTTCGGTTACTGGATGGCGGCGATTTATTTAAACAACACCAGTATAAACAACCGGCTGGGTTACTTAAATCAAGATCTTAGGCACATTCGTGTTGTTCCGCAACAGCAAGTGAACCTTTCTGGCGGATTGACTGAAATTTCGGTTTTTCGTTTTCTTAAACCATGGCAACCGTCCTGGTGGGAGTTTGATATGAGCAGTTTTCAGGGGGACTTGTCCAAAAGCTTAAAGTTGTCAGCTCTTGGAGAAACCGGCGGTATTTTTCCTGTTTTCTATCTGGTAATTTATAATGATGGTTCGGTTGAGTTTAATAAATTGAAACTAAACAGCGGTAACGGCTCTGCCTTTGTAATAAGTTCAGAAAAAGTTCCAAATAAAGTTATTGTTATGGCAACTAATGGCACAAAAATTGATGGTTTTGGAGAATCGGAGTCTGGTTTATCGGTTAGGATTGATACTAAGGTTGTTTCAACTGAAGAAGCTGTGGCTTCGGTTGTCAAAGATGGCTCATTAATCAAAAGAAGAGGGGAGTCAGAAATATATGTTATTTGGGGTAAGTATAAGAGATATTTAAATCCGGGAATTATTTCTCTCTACGGACATTTAGATCCAACAAAAGCAATAGAGCTTGAGCCGGAAGTTTTTCACTCCTACATTACTGCTAATTATGTTAGATATGTTGATGGCGAAGAGGTTTACGCTGTTTGGCCAGACGGAACTAAGCATTGGATGAACATTACTCCCAAGCAATGGGACGACTCCGGCCGAGACTGGAACGCCATATTTGTAATTAATGACTTGGAACTAAATTACTATAAAACGGGAGCAGATATAGTGCGATAATTCCCGATTGTTAATTACGGGTAACTAGGAAGCAAACCTTTTGAGGGATTTACGGACCGCGACTGGCGGGAGTAAAAGACAAAATTCTAGCAAGAATTTATGTCGTGCTCGAAAAAGGATTGCTTCCTAGTTAACCCAAGTAAATAATGAACTTTTACGAAAACATAGAAGCGGAGCGTGAAAGAATACAAAGATGTATTAGCAAGTATGGCCACACCTCCGATCATAATTTAGATTGGTATTCAGATTCAATAATTGAAGTGGAGGCCGAACCGGTATTTGTTGAATTTGATGACGGTACAGGATTATTAACTCACCGCGATTCTGATAAATGGCGGATTTGGTCTGATCCTCTTTCTCAAGAATCTGACATGGCGGATAGGATAGGTGAATTTGCTGTTGGAGTGTTTAAGGACGAGAAAATAAAAGAAGTTTGGTGTGATGACGTTTCAGATAAAATTTACCCTGAACTCAAAAAAAATCAGTCGCTTAAATTAAATGATCCGTATTACCATCTTTTCTGGCCAGTGTTGGATATGGCAAAATATAACCCAGCTTTACCCGGCGGCCATTTCAAGGAAACAAGAAATGCTAAAAATAAATTTTATCGGGAACACAAACTTGATGTTGTTAAAACTTCAGATTTGTCAAAAGAAAATCTTCTTAAAATAGTTGACGATTGGTTCAAAGAGGTTAGCAAAAAGCAAAAAGAGGATGTTTATGATTTAAGGTATCGCCTTCTTATCAAAAATAATTTTCGTGGTTTTACAACGGCTAGAGTTTTGGTAGCAGACGGTAAGCCAGTAGGTTTTAATGCTGGTTATGAAGTTGTTAACCGTCCCGGAAGATTTGCTGGCGTAATAGGTATACACGATTATTCAATAAAGGATTTGGGAACCATTCTTTGGCTTGAGGATTTGGGGTGGATTAAAAATTCTGGTTACAAGGAGTTGGATATGCAAGGCAATGAATATGAATGGGAATTAAAACAAAAAACTCAATTCGGAGCAGTGATAGAGAGAAAAACGGATACATTTTCAATTACTTCTTTATAGCCAGCATCCATTTTGTCGCCTCATCGTCTTTCCAATTATTTTCGAAGTAGTTTAGGGTATAACTGTGATTTGAACCAAACCACGTATCGTGAAAATATATTCTTTTTGAATTTATGCTCTTAACAATCGAATAGTGATATTCTTTATGGAGGGGTATATAATAAGCCACAATAATCCAGTGGCTTATTATATATTTTTTAATATCGGATAATGAAGAATTTGTTTTGACAGAGAACTTGAGGTTATTTCGTTTAAATAGTTTTAATATCTGGCGATTTCCGGTTCCAGACCGGGTGGTACGAAGTTTTTTTATTAAAAGGGGAACCGTTGTTCTAGCGCCATAATAACTAAGAACAACTCTAGCCATTGCTGGGCCGCATGTCCAGTTATTTTTTTGTTTATAGGCATAATTAAGGAGTTGCATGGGAGTGTTTGATCATAACCTGTTAGCCAGTTAACCATACTCTAAAACACCTGCCAACCTTGACAAAATTTTTAAATTTCAGTCTGGTTTTGTGTTATTATTTCTTAATAAAATCTATTAATTCTTGTAACTTTTTTCCGGCCGTTGTGTTCTCTTTTACCCATTTATTGGCTTTCTCCCCATTCATTTCAGAGTCTTCGTAAAGAGCTATTATTTTTTTAGCGTTATCTTGTAAGTAATCAAAAATCTCATCTATTTTCTTTACTCTAATTTTAGTTCCGCTAAACTCAATTAATCCCTGTTCAAACATACCGTTTAATACATAAACCGCCGCTTTAAAATATTCATTATTGGGATCGCGTCCTTTTATAACCTGGAGAGGTATGGCTATTGTTACGGCTATATATTGTTCTTGGGTGTAATTGATTTTACCTTTTTCTATAAGCTCTTTTGCTAATCCTCGAGAAATTGTTTCAGCGGCTATTTCACCGATAATAGTCTCGGATTTTATACCTAATCTTTTCTGTGCTTCCTTATCTAGTGTCCAAATCGAATGAGATAGTTCATGAAAAATTGTATCTTCTCGTGACATTTCTTCTATTCGTTCGACTGGTGTATCTCCAAAAGCGTTATCGGAAATTTCTATCATTGGCAGGAAGTCTTTTAAATTCTTGTCGTAACGCCTTATCTGTTCATCCAAAAACAAGGTAATATCTTTTTCAGTTTCAGCCGCGGCTGTAAAAGTTAAATTAGCCCCGTAAGCCCCAATTGAAACTACACTGGCTATTGGTTTTTGGCGCATATCATCTGCAAATTGACTGACTCCAAGAGTTCCTAGTTCATCTGCTATTACGTTTTGAAGGGCAATGAAATTTTGTTCTTGAGCTCTTGATTCAGGAGTTCTTAAGGATACTCTTAACTCTGGGTCAAGGTAGGGTTCTTTGTAATATGATCCGGTGGGAGGGGATATGATTACAGGGAATCCTCCGGTGATGGAGTCGGCATATGCCATTTCTATTTCGTCTTTCATCTCTCGTGCCTTATTAACATCTTTTTCTGAAAAGTAATCTGCTAAGAGTTCAATGTATTTTATAAATTCTCCTGCGCCTTCAACATCTTGCCATTTTTCTTTACTTTTAAGTAGGTTTTTTAATTTTTTAGAAATAAATTGTGTTTCATGAGGAAATAGTTCAGCCCAAGTGTGAGGTTTGCCATCTTGACCAATAGGAGCAGAAGGGTTGGCATCTTCTGGTGGTTTTGGAGATAATTGGGCGTAGGCTAAATAGCGGATATATAAAGGGTCAGATTTAACTGAGGCTTCGAGTGTGGTAGTTACGAGAGTGCGTAAGTTTGAACTTAACCCTAATTTTTCAAGGTCATCGTCACTGGAATTTTCAATTATTTTTGTATAGATCCTTTTTTCAATTCTTCTTAGAATATGTGTTAACACAGATAAGAGAACTTCGCTTCTTTTACCTTTTACTTTTTCTTCTAGTCCCTCAAACCAACTATTAGATAAAGCATCAAGCACTTCTTTGTCGGGCAGTGCATTAATTGAGGGGATTCTTTCTTTTATTTCTGGAAATTTTGAAACTAAATAACCTCGGACTACTTCCCGAACTTTATCAGCTAACTCTAATCCTGATTCCCACGGACCAACTTTTTCATATAGATCCTTCCAGTTTATTTTTTCTCCATCGGGCCCTTCTTCTGATTCAAGAAGAACAAGCGTATCCTCTATGTTTCTTAGTCTCGGCCGATTGGTAATTGGTTTTTCCATAATTTTTTTAAAAACTTTTAGCATTTGCCTTAGTTCAAGGCAAAAGCGAGGATTGATTGGAGGCGTACTTATAGCTACGCCGAGAATCAAACATAGCTTTTAACGCAGAAATAAGGCAAGCCCTTTAGGGTGAGTCGCTGGCTTTGATTCTTAATAAAGCCCGACTCACGAAAAAGTTTTATATATAGCCCCAAGTCATGAGTTTGTCGCTATCCTCGCCCCAGGCCGCTCCAATATCGGTTCGGTAGAACATATTAATCAGCATAATGTTGTCTATTCTTGAATAAGCTTGTTTGCGGGCTTCTTCCATTGTTGAGCCGGAACCGGTAACGACCAAGACATAAGAGCTGTGGCCGGCGATTCGCCAGGCGTTGTCGGTAATTTTTACATCACCAAGGTGTATTCCTTCAAGACTCGGTTTTTTGAAAAGTATAGATAAGTCTTTATAAATTTCAATGGTGCGTTTCTCGTCATAGGGGAATGGCGGAACGACACAAACCACGCCGACCTGAAAACCCTTTTTAGTTCTTAATTGATAATCTTTTTTGTTGGCAATGTTGTAAAAAAAGTCACCCCATTCAGATAACACACCCTCTTGCTGGATTGAGATAGTTGGATAGCCGAATCTGGTTGTAAACTCCAGCGGATAAATACCTCGGCCGTTAACAATGCAGTTAATGTCTATGTAACCTACATAGCCGGATTTACGAAGGTCTTCCTCCATTCGGCCGGTTGTATCTCTGAATAATTTACTTGATTCCGACCAGAACATAGAGGTACCCATCTCGCCCGTCATTTCACCCAGTTCTCCAGGAAATAGGCGCTTGTGTTCAAAAGCGATTAAAACTGGGGTGATGAATTTTTCTCCGTTGAAAAAAGCCGAGGCGCCGACCTCTACTCCAGCGACATGTTTTTGGAGTTGGAATTGTTTGATTTTTTTCTCAAGAACTTTTCTGTTTTGGGAGAGGATTTCGTAAAGATCTCGCCCGTCTTCTTCTTTGCCGAAAAAAAGCAGTCCTCTTGAGTCACCGGCTGAAAGTCCAGATGGCTTGTAAACATATCTTCCGGGATTATTTTTAATAAATTCCAGGGCTTCATCATAATTGGAAAAATTCCAAGAGGGGAGGGTAAGTAAACCCAATCTTTTCATTTCTGATTGGCCGAATTCACGGTCTTCTTCAAGTTTATCAGTATAAATACTGCCACCGATAACAGCTTTGCCAGTCTTGCGAAGTTTGTCTGCTTCTTCACCGAAACCAACATCATCAAAAACAACTACATCTGCCCAATCAACCAACGATCTCCACTCGGGAACTTTTTCTAATATCCCGTCATATTCGTCAGTTGTGTTTTTGATATAACATTTAACTTCGTGGCCTTCGTTTTTTATTTTCCAAGCCAAATCACCAGAAAGTGATTCCCATGAGACAAATAAAAATTTATATTTCGGCTTGCCGTTTTGAATTCCATTACTATCCATTATCTTAAATTTAGAACAATTATTTCTTAAAAGAAATAATTTTTGTTCATAACTCAAAATAATTTTTAATTTAAAATTTTCAATTAATTTTATAATTTACAATTTTAAAAAGATTTAGTAGGATGGCTTTATATGAAAATAATTTTATCTGGTAAAAACATAAAACTTGATGAACCATTGAAAGTTTTTGTTGAGGATAAAATTGGTGGACTGGAAAAACTTTTTGGCCCTTCGGCAAGCTCAGGGCAAGCTCCGCTTGAAGCCAGAGTTGAGATTGGTTTGCCGTCAAAGCACCATCGTTCCGGCAGGATATATTATGCCGAAGTTAATTTAAAAGTTGGTGGCAAATTACTGCGGGCTACCTGTCAGCATGAGGATTTACGCAATGCTATTGTTGACGTGAAAAACGAACTTCAAAGCCGGATAAAAAAATTAAAAAACAAGAAAAAAGACCTCTCTCGCAAGCCCAAGAAATAAATATACCCCGCAATGGGGGCTATTTATTTATACTAATAACGGTGTTAAAATAAGGCGACATGAGTTTTCTAAATAAAATCTTCGGTGATGCAAATGAAAGGTATATTAAATCGCTTGAATCTATTGTTGCGCAAATAAATGAACTCGAGAAGGATTATGAGGAGCTTTCGGCTGATGAGCTTAAGGCAAAAACAGCAGAATTTAAAGGAAAATTAAACGGCTCATCCGATGAGCCGTTTACTTTGGACGATATATTGCCCGAAGCATTTGCGGCCGTTCGCGAAGCGTCCAATAGAACTCTCGGCCAGAGGCATTTTGATGTTCAGTTAATGGGTGGAATCGTTCTCCACCAGGGCAAGATAGCAGAGATGAGAACCGGAGAAGGTAAGACATTGGTTGCCACTCTGCCGGCTTATTTAAATGCTTTAACCGGCAAGGGTGTTCACATAGTTTCGGTTAATGACTTTTTGGTTAGACGTGACACGGCTTGGATGGGGCAGATATATAATGCTCTTGGTTTAAGTGTTGGTTGTATAAACCATGATGGGAGTTATATTTACGATGCAGAGCATCGTCACGAAATTAAAAATGAAAAATTTAAAAATCAAAATGACAATTCAAAATTAAAAAGTGAAAGAGAAAAAGAAGACACAAAAAGAGATACTTTGGGGTCTTTTAAAATTGTTTATGAATTTTTACGGCCGGTAACTAAAAAAGAAGCATATTCTGCCGATATAACTTATGGCACTAATAATGAATATGGCTTTGATTATCTTCGTGACAACATGGCGTATTCTTTGGATCAAATGAACCAAAGAATAAGTCCTTTCGGAGCTTTAGCGAAGGAGGACTCGTGGATTCATCACTTTGCCATAGTTGACGAAGTAGATTCTATTTTAATTGACGAAGCCAGAACCCCACTTATTATTTCTGCTCCTGATGCCGATTCAACCGAACTTTACAAAACTTTTTCCAAAGTCGTTCCTCGTCTGATTGAAAACGAAGATTACAATGTTGATGAAAAATTAAAAGCTATTTCCATTACCGAAAGTGGCATTGAAAAGGTTGAGAAAATGCTCGGCCTTACCAACATATATAATGAAGGTGGTGTTCGGCATGTCCACCACTTAGAACAAGCCCTTAAGGCCCATGTGCTTTTTAAGCGGGACAAGGATTATGTCGTCAAAGACGGCGAGGTAATTATTGTAGATGACTTTACCGGCCGACTTATGCCAGGCCGGCGCTGGTCCGAAGGCCTCCATCAAGCCGTTGAAGCTAAAGAAGGGGTCAGTGTCCAGAAAGAATCAAGAACATTGGCAACAATAACTTTCCAGAATTATTTTCGTTTATACAAAAAACTTTCCGGCATGACCGGCACAGCCAGAACTTCGGCTGAAGAGTTACACAAGGTTTACAATATAGATGTCATAACTGTTCCAACCAATAAGCCGTCAATCAGGCAAGATTTGCCGGATAGAATATATAAAACAGAAATGGGCAAGTTCAAAGCTTTAGCCAAAGAAATTAAAGAGCGAAACGAAAAAGGCCAGCCGGTTCTCATTGGCACTGTTTCAATAGAAAAAAATGAACTCTTATCAAAACTTCTTGATAGGGAAGGTGTCAGGCATAATTTATTAAATGCTAAAAACCATGAAAGAGAAGCCGAGATAACCGCTCAAGCTGGTCGTCTTGGTACAGTAACCGTCGCAACCAATATGGCTGGTCGAGGTGTGGACATAATTCTTGGCGGTAACCCGTCCAACTTTTTGGAAGCCGAAGAAGTCAAAAAGTTGGGCGGGCTCCATGTAATAGGAACGGAGAGGCACGAAGCTCGTCGTATTGATGACCAGCTTCGCGGTAGATCCGGCCGTCAAGGAGATCCTGGTTCTTCCCAGTTTTTTGTTTCAACCGAAGATGATGTTATTCGTGTCTTTGGCGGCGATCGTCTTAAGAACCTGATGGAAACTCTTGGTGTCGGCGAAGAAGATGTGATTGAAAATAAATTTATCTCCCGAGCGATTGAACAAGCCCAATTCCGCATAGAGGGTCATAATTTTGATGCTCGCAAATATGTCCTGGAATATGATGATGTGATGAACAAGCATCGCAGTGCCATTTATCATCTCCGTCGGGATGTTTTGTTTAATGATAATATCCGTGAAACGGTTTTGGGTTATGTTTTGGATATTGTAAACCAAATTGTTTCAATGCATGCTCCGGAAGATGAAACTATTGATTGGAACTTGGAAGAAATTTCCGAATCTCTTAAGACATTATTGGGTCCAAACACCAATATTCATCCAAACTTAATTGAAGTCGCAAATGAAAAAGATTTTCATAAATTATCAGAATTTATTTTTGACTATGCAACCAAAGCCTACGAAGCCAAAGAAAAAGAAACGACTCCAGAAATGATGCGTAAACTTGAAAAAATAGTTATGCTTCGGACAATTGACGAGCTTTGGATGGATCATATTGAGGCGATGGAATATCTTCGTGACTCTGTCCGTTTAAGAGCTTACGGCCAGCGCGATCCGTTGATAGAATACAAACTGGAAGGCCAGAAAATGTTTGAAAATCTTCAGAACTCCATCAAGGGTCAGGTAGCTAATCTGATTTTTAAAGTTTCGTTGATGGAAAGACCACGAGAAGTTAAAATGGAAGAGAGACGACCTGCCGTCGCTGAAGCTATGGCGGGCAAGCCGGATATAAATAGCCATAAACATCAGGAAGCTATCAATGAGCCAGTTCATAGATCAAATGAACATCCCGAGTTGGGCCGAAATGATCCATGTTGGTGTAATTCCGGAAAAAAATTCAAAAAATGCCATGGAGCATAACAATAAACCATCAATTCTAAAAGCGTCACACCTTACAAAACGTTTTGGCAGTTTTGTCGCTGTAGACGACATTAGTTTTGAGTTGGGAGAAGGGGAGATAATGGGTTTGTTAGGTGTTAATGGAGCGGGTAAAACCACAACTATTCAAATGTTGCTTGGCATTCTTTCGGAAACTCACGGATCTATAGAATATTTTGGCAAATCTTTTAAAAAATATCGTGGAGAAATTCTAGAGAAAGTTAATTTTTCTTCCACTTACACCAGTTTGCCTTATAACCTCCTTGTTAAAGAGTGTCTCAAATTTATTTCTTATCTTTATGATATTCCAAATCCAAAACAGAGAATTAACAAAATGGTTGAACTATTTCGTTTAGAAAAACTTCTTTCCCAAAAAATATCAAATCTTTCAGCCGGTCAGTTGACCAGAGTTAATTTAGCCAAGGCACTTATAAACTCTCCCAAAATTTTACTTTTAGACGAGCCGACCGCTTCACTGGATCCGGAAGTGGCATCCTATATCAGGGAATTTCTTCTTGAAGAAAGAGAAAAATCAGGAATATCAATAATTTTGACATCTCATAATATGGCCGAAATTGAAGAGGTGTGTGATAGGGTCGTTTTTATTCATAATGGCAAGATTATTGCTGATGATACACCCAGTAAACTTGCTCAATCCATTAACACCGCAAAAATTGAGCTATATCTTCCGGAAAAAGAAAACAAAGTTTTGGAACACTGTTTAATAAAAGGTCTGATTTGTAAAGCAAACAGGGGAAGAGTCATTGTAGAGGTTGAGGAAGCTTTAATTGCTGATTTTTTGCAAGGGCTAGCCGTTTCGGGAATTACCTACGACGAAATTAGTATTGAAAAGCCGACTCTGCAGGATTATTTTTTAAAGGTAGCTAAAATAACATCAACTCAATACCATGAAGATTAGAAGAATTTACGCGGTTACTCTAAGGTCTTTGTATAGTTCTATTCACAGTCTTGATAAAATGACCGATGCTTTCTATTGGCCAATGATTGATCTTTTTCTGTGGGGTTTGACCGGAACTTATTTTATCACTACTTCCGAAAATCCTACCCCGATTCTTCATTGGATCGTTGCGGCTATTGTTCTGTGGACCGTTGTTTACCGAGCCCAGTATGAAATATCCGGCAACCTTTTGGAGGAGTTATGGAGTCGTAATCTGGTCAATTTATTTGTTTCACCTTTGAAATTTTCAGAGTGGCTGATTGGATTTCTAGCGGTGGGTATTATTAAAAGTATTGCCAGTTTGGCTTTTGCTGGAGTACTAGCCTTGTTTTTGTATAAATTCCAGGTTCTGATTCTTGGTTGGCGGCTTTTAGGATATGCCGGTATTTTGCTAATGACCGGCTGGGCGCTTGGGTTTTTTGTCACGGGCATTATCTTGCGCTACGGTACCAGAATACAGGCAATTGCCTGGACGATTGTTTGGGTGATTGCTCCATTTGCAGCGGTTTACTATCCAATGTCAATTCTACCGGAGTGGGGCCAATACGTTGCCCGTTTAATACCAATCACATACGTTTTTGAAGATATGCGTCTTGTTATCCAAACCGGCAGCGGCAACAATATTAATTTGTTGTATGGGTTTGCTCTTAACGGTTTTTATCTAATTTTGTCCTACATTTTCATTAGGAGAAGTTTTTCCGCAGTTCTTAAACGCGGTCTGGTAAAGGTGTATTAAAAAAACTGTGAAAAATAAAACTTGACGTTTAATAATTTTTAGTTTAATATTACATTTATCTTTGGAGGGTCAGAGGAGGATAAAGATGCAAATTCTGGTAACCCGCCGAATTAAAGTTCTTTCAGTATTTAAGCCAACCAAGATCAGGACTCATTGGCTGAGTAAAGATTTCAAATGCAAATGCGGTTGTTGTTTTGTTCTTGAGAAGATTGATGAGCCGAAAGTATTTGCCCGTCTTGAAGAGGTTGATGCCGGAGTTGTTGGCGTGAATGATATGGTGGAATACTTTGTCTATTGTCCTGGCGGCTGCGGCCGGACAGTTGATCTTGGCGACAGTTTCCCGAGACAATGTGATTACAATACAGCTTCCATTCCCAACTCGGCAGATATATAGGACGTAATTCCCTCAGAGGCCCCCGGCCTCTTTTTTATTTAAATATTAAAATTAAATTAAACACTCGCACGGATTGCATAAGTTGTACATTATTACACACTATTATATATCAAAGTGAGAACTATGATATATCATAGTGAAAGGTGCGGATAATTTAATTCGGATAATTTAATTAAAGAAAGTGTTTTATGAAAGTAAAACCAAAAACCCTAAGTAAAAAAGACAAGATTAGATATCTTGACGCTTTGTATACCGCCACATCTTCTTTAAAAAGCAGGGATGACATGAAAAAATTTCTTCGCGACTTACTTACGGAAAGCGAAAGAATTATGGTCGGCCGAAGGATTGTCATTGCTTCTAAGCTGTTAAAAAAAGAATCATACGACGATATTATATTTGATTTGAAAGTTGGAGCTGATACTATTTTTAGAGTGCATAAATGGTTGAAGGATGAAGTGAAGGGTTATGAAAAGGCTATAGAAAAATTTGAAAAGATAGTTAAAGACCGAGAAGAAAAATTTAATCGTAAGAGAAAAGAAATAGACGATTACTATATGAATCCATTCGGTCGTCTTAAGAAAAGATACCCACTCCATTTTCTGCTGTATAACTTGTTTGATAAAGCTAAAAATAAATAGTTCAAGATCGCAATTTCTCGCACTCTCTAACTACTCTAATCGGGCCAGTTAGACTAATATTTATCACTATGATATATCAAAGTGACCACTTTGATATATCATAGTGGATTGGTTTTGTTATAACAACGGAAGTTGTTATCTTGTCAATATTTACAATTTAAATCTTTAGAATACAATCTGGTGAATTATGTTTCGCAAGAAGTTACTCATTGTTTCTCTGTCAGTTTTTCTTTTATTTTCGTCTACGGCTAACATAGCTAACGCCGGTGATATTGTGTTTGAGACAGTTATCTCTTGGTTTC
>MGKE01000013.1 GCA_001794635.1 Candidatus Yanofskybacteria bacterium RIFCSPLOWO2_01_FULL_39_28
GATCATCTTTTAACAAATGACGTCTTACTGACGCCATTTGTATTTTATCAAGTTTAGTTATTAAAAGGGAGTTTCGTAATTCACAGCTAGCTGGGCTCGTAGTTCAGTGGTAGAACGCGCCGTTCACATCGGCGAGGCCAGAGGTTCAATCCCTCTCGAGCCCACCAAAATAAAAAACGCGACTGGAGTCGCGTTTAATCGTAAGGTAGTAACGAAGAATTATCTTGGTGTTCTTCTATCCAGCCAGGGAGGTCATCAATTGAGTTTAAAATGTTTGATAACTGAAGAGGTAGTTTTTGGGCATGTTTGAGAAGGTATGGTCCAGTTTGGACAAGAAGAGTTTCGATTTCAACCGCTTGGCCAGCATCTACGTCGGCTGGAGTGTCTCCGACGAATAAACACTCTCTTTTTTCAATTCCGAATTTGTCCCTTAGCTCTTCAAATGTATACCAGAAAACTCTAGGATCAGGTTTGCGGTAGGGCGTATCAAATTTAGTTGATATGACTGAAAAATAACGTGTGAGGTCAATTCTTTCAAACATGTCCAGGAGGTGTTCTCTGTGACGTGAAGTTAAAATTGTTGCTTGGATTTTGTTGCGAACTAGCCAAGCCAATACCTCTCTTGTGCGAGTGACAAGTGGGACCGGTTGAGTCAAATCAAGACGTTCCCAAGCTGGATAAAAAGTTGTTTTGGCAAATTCTTCATTTAAACCGAGTCCTTGGGTTAGTAGCTCTATACCCGGTAATCCCCATAACTCGGTTAATTTTTTATAATGCTCACGATTAAAGGGTATATCATAAATAGCGCAGACAATTTTGATCCTTCTTAGACCCTCTCTAAAAGAATCAAGAATCGGACCATCAAGATCAAATATTACAGCCCCTACTTTCATTGGGCACCTTTTTAAAGTTCTTTAAGTGTTAAGCTAAACCATTTTTGAGTGTGTGTCAATGATTAATTTTGACTCTTTAAAACATTGTGTTACGATTTAGCTAGTTTTTTATCAATTAGGAGATAATAGTGATAAGAGGAATTTTCTTTGATTTTAACGGTTGTTTACTGGATGATAGAGGATTAACTTTTAAGTCGGTCCAAGAAGTGTGTAGAGCTTTTAAAACATCAAAACTGCCGATATTTGAAGAATGGCGCAGAAGCATAGGCAGTAATTATATGGATTTTTATAGAAGTGCCGGTGTTGATCCACAAGTTACGGCTAAAGAGTTGAATGCGGTTAGAAATAACTATGTGCTTTCAAATTGGAGAGAGGCCCAACTTCGCTCTGATGCTGTGAGTGTAGTTACAAGATGCAAAAATGAAGGTTTAAAAGTAGCTATTGTTAGCGCTGAAACTAACCGGCTGCTTATAAGGAGAATTAAAGGAGCCGGCTTGGAAAAGGTGTTTGACGCAATTTACACAGATGCTTCTCCAAAAAAGGCCTATCTTGATAAAGCTTTAAAAGATCTACAGCTTTTACCGGAAGAAGTTTTATTTATTGAAGACACGGCCGAAGGCGTTAGGGCCGGCAGGGAAGCCGGTTTGATAACTGTTGGTTTTGTGAACGATACTTCTTTTGGCTTCCATGATGATATAAGAAAAGCAAAACCAAGGTGGACGATTGCCGAGTTGTCAGAAATATTTGTTGTGATAAATTATGTAAATCTTGCAAGCAGGATTTATCCTGATTACTTGGAGAGGAGATAAGACATGGCTAAAAAGATTTTTGGTATAATTGGCAAGCAGGGTAGCGGAAAAAATACGTTCGTTGAAAGTATTAGCAAAGTTTTACCTGAAAGATCCTTAGAACATATTAAATCCGGGAGTATATTGGTTGATGTTTTAAGAACATTGGCCCTTCCTGTCACCAGGCAGAATCTTCAAGCTTTAGCCGAATCTTTAAAAAATACCTTCGGTTCAAATGTTATAAGCAGGACTATTTTTACAAAGATAGTAAACAGCAAGGCTGATATTGTTGTTTTTGACGCAATAAGGTGGAAAGCTGATGAGGAAATGCTAAGGCAGTTTCCTGGAAGCCAGCTCGTCTATATTGATACCAAAAAAGAAATACGTTATCAGCGGCTAAGGAACAGAAATGAAAAGGAAGATGAGAATGATTTGTCTTGGGATCAGTTTGAAAGATCAGAAGCTGCTTCAACAGAGATAGATATTGATAAAATAAGCATCAGAGCTGACCATATACTAACTAATAACGGAACGGAGTCAGATTTTATCCAACAGGTCAAACTATTTTTGGCGAAGCATTATATTATGATGGATTAAAAGACGGTAAAACCGTCTTTTTTCTTGTTTAAAAGGCAAAACCTGCCTGCCGGTAGGCAGGAGTTATGCACAATTGCCTGGTTGCCTCCTTTTCTGGCAGATGTATAATTAACTCATAGTGTTAAATTGTGGATAAAAGTGTAACAAAACTGTTGATAAGTGAATGGGACGAAAAGTTCCTATTTATCCATTATTTAATCCTTTTAGTGCATGCTCATAGGCGAATACAAGCACAACTTAGACCCCAAGAAGAGATTGTCCATTCCATCAAAATTCAGAAAGGAATTGGGCGAGGATGCGGTGCTTACCCGCGGGCTTGATAATTGTTTGTTCGTTTTTCCTTCACAATCATGGAAACCGTTTGCTGAAATGCTAGCCGGCCTGTCAATGGCTAAAAAGGATACCCGATCATTCAGCCGACTGTTTTTGTCAGGAGCAGTTGAAGTTGAGTTTGATTCGCTTGGCCGTATATTGATACCGGATGTTTTAAAAGAATATGCTCATTTAAATAAGTCAGTTGTTGTTGCCGGTCTTTTTAATCGTTTAGAAATTTGGGATGAGACGAGGTGGAATAAGTATAAGGGTGATTTGGAAAAAAATTCAGATAGCATTGCCGAGAAACTGGGAGAGCTCGGAATTATATAACATGCATAAGCCGGTGATGTTCAATGAGGTTGAGGAATATTTAAATATTAAACCAGGTTTTAAGATTATTGATGCAACTTTAAATGGCGGGGGACACAGTTTTGGTCTTCTTGAAAAATTTCCAGATATAAAAATTTTGGGGATTGAATGGGATCCGGACATTTTTCAGGAAGCAGGAAGCAAGATTTACAATTCAGGACTTACAGATAAGATGGTAGCGGTTAACGATAGCTATGTAAATTTAAAAAATATTGTTGAGAAGAATGATTTTCGTCCAGATGGCATAATCTTTGACCTGGGAGTTTCGTCGCTGCATTACGAGAAAAGCGGAAAAGGTTTTTCTTTTATGAGAGACGAACTGCTTGATATGAGATTTAATCCCAAAGTTAACAGTACAACCGCAGCTAATGTTGTGAATAGTTCAAGCCAGGAAGAATTGATCAAGGTGCTAACTGATTACGGAGAAGAGAAATTTGCAAAAGAAATTTCCGAAGGGGTTGTTTTATCAAGAAAAATCAACCCGATTACAACGACCGTTGAATTGGTTGAATGTATTAAGCGGTCAGTTCCAAGTTGGTATTTGAAAAGAAAAATTCATCCAGCCACGAAAACTTTTCAGGCTTTAAGAATAGCGGTTAATAATGAGTTGGAAAATGTAGAAAGAGGCGTTTTGGCGGCAATTGATGTTGTAAATCCAGGAGGCAGAATTATAGTTATTTCTTTTCATGGCCTGGAAGACAAGGTTGTCAGGGAAATTTTTAAAGAAAAAACTAAAGAAGGAATACTAAAACGAGTGGTAAGCGGGACAATAAAACCCAAGTGGGAAGAAGTCAAAAATAATCCAAGAGCTCGGTCAGCAAAAATGAAAATATGCGAAAAGATATAGCGACAACTAAAGAGCGGGATCTAGTATTGTGGTTTAATTTGCTGTTGGTTGGTTTTGGCGTCTGCTTATTGTTTTACTATGTTGTATTAGCCAACTCCATTGCCCAAACAAATTACCGCATTCAAATTTTACAGGATAAAATTTCAACTCTGGCCGAAACTAACAGCACTCTCATGTCTCAAAAAATAAGCAAGGAGAATCCTGTCGCATTGCTTGAATTTGCGCGAGCTAATAACTTCGTAGAAGCACGTAATATTTCTTATATCTTCGCCAATAAAAACGTCGCTCAAAGGTAGAACTTGTCTGCAAAAACTGATAAAATGATGGTATGGCGAGGAATGAGAATTTCAGGATAAATTTGTTTATGGGTTTTGTCTTGGTTGCGGCCGGACTAGTGGGGTATCGGCTTTTTGTTTTGTCGGTGATTAATCATTCGGCTTATTCACGGACCGCCCAAGCTCAAAACGAAAATATTACCAATGTTATTGCTCGGGGTAATATCTATTTATCCAACGGAGGTTCAGAAACAATTCTTGCGGCAACAAATAAGAAATTTGCTTTAGCTTATGCAGTTCCTTCCGAAATTGAATCAAAAGAAAAAACGGCTGAAATTCTGTCTAATATATTAGGAATTGATCAGAAAGAAATAAAACAAAAAATTAATTCTGATTCGGCTAATTTAAAAGTTATTGTTCGCAGAATAACTAACGAGCAAGTAGAGCAGCTTAAAAATATTAAAATGAAAGGTGTGGGCGTTTCTTATGAATTGGATAGATTTTATCCTGGCGGCAGCTTGGCTTCTAATGTTATTGGTTTTTTGGGTTATGGACCTGAAGGTAATCGCGCCGGACAATATGGAGCGGAAGAATATTATGATCAGGATTTATTTGGAAATCAGGCAAATAGATCCAATTTTTTTGCCATAAATCCATTTTCTTTATTTGGCAAAAAAACTTCACCTGAACCTCAATTTGATAAACCAAACGATCTGGTTTTGACGATAGACAAAAATATTCAAATTTTTGTTGAGGACAGATTAAAAAACATTATTGAAAAATGGGATGCCGAAAAGGGGATAGTGATAGTTCAAGAACCAAAATCAGGAAAAATTTTGGCTATGGCCAGTTGGCCGAATTTTGATCCTAATGAGTATGCAAAATTTGAGCCAAAATATTTTCTAAATGGTGCATCACAGGAAGTCTATGAACCGGGATCTTCTTTTAAACCAGTCACGATGGCTTCCGGATTGGATCTGTCCAAAGTTACTCCACAGACGACTTACGAAGACGTCGGTTTTGCAAATATTGCTGGTTATACCATTCACAATTTTAGTAACAAGGTCTTCGGGGTCCAGTCAATGACCCAAGTGCTTGAGAAATCAATAAATACCGGTACTATGTTTGTGGAAAATCTTGTCGGAGACGACAACTTTTTGGATTACGTGGTTAATATGGGGTTCGGCCAGAAAACCGGTATTGATTTGCCGGGGGAAGTAAGTGGAGATATAACCAACCTTTATAGTGGACGAAAAATAAACTATCTTACGGCTTCTTTTGGCCAGGGCATCGCCGTGACCCCGCTTCAGCTTATTAATGCTTATTCCACTATCGCTAATGGAGGCAAGTTGATGAAGCCACATATTATAGATAAAATTATAAAAGATGACGGAGAAGAGGTTTTAACCAAACCAGAAATAATCAGCATTCCTGTTTCTGAAAAAACAGCTGTTAAATTGCAAACAATGCTTGTTGGAGTAGTTGACAATGGTTTTGATAAGGCCAGAATTACTGGTTATGATATTGCCGGTAAAACCGGAACGGCCCAAATGCCGGATGGGAGGGGTGGTTATTCTGAAAACGAATTTATCCATAATTTTGTTGGGTTTGCTCCGGCTTATAACGCTAAGTTTGCTATTTTAATAAAAATGGACAAACCAAAAGGGATTCAATTTGCAGCTGACAGCTTGTCGCCGACATTTAAAGAAATAGCCGCTTTTATATTAAATTATTATAATATCCCACCAACGAGGAAGTAGAATCTAGAATTTAGAATCTTGAATTTAGAATATGAAAAATTTAATTAAAAAAATTATTATTTGGAAATTAGACATTTTGGCCAAGATGTACCTCTGGCGTTTTAAGCCGGATATTATTGCTATAACCGGTAATGTCGGTAAAACATCAACCAAAGAAGCTGTGACGGCTGTTTTAAGCAAGACAAAGAAGGTTCGTTCGGGTAAAGGCAACTTGAATAATGAATTCGGTGTCCCCTTGACTGTTATTGGAGATTGGGCCGATAGCTATTATGAAGCTGGAAATAGTTTTTGGTTTTGGTGCAAAGTTTTGTTAGTATCATTTTTTAAATTCTTTTTTATTTTTAAATATCCGGAGGTTTTAGTTCTTGAATACGGAGCTGATAAGCCAGGAGATATTTCAAGATTGGTTCACAAGTATAAACCAAAAATCGGAATTGTAACGGCGGTGGGTGATATACCGGTTCATGTTGAATACTTTTCTGATCCAGACGGTGTAGCCCGTGAAAAATCAAAACTTGTTTCTATGTTGAGACCGGCTGACTACGCAATTTTAAATCATGACGACTCCATGGTTTATGATATGAAAGAAAAAACAAAAGCGAAAGTAACAACCTTTGGTTTCACAGAGGGTGCTGATGTGGGACTTTCAAATTTTAATTTTCGTTTAGATGACAACCAAAAACCAGAAGGAGTTTTGTTTAAGATAAGTACTTGGGGTTCACACCTGCCTGCCGGCAGGCAGGCTTTTGTTCCGGCAATTATTCACGGTGTTTTAGGCAAATCTCAAGCCTTTGCCGCCGGTGCCGCCACTTGTGTCGGACTTATTTACGATATGAATTTAATAGAAGTCAGCGAAGCTCTTAGTAATTATAAAAGTCCAAAGGGAAGATTAAAAATTTTAAAAGGCATTAAAAACACAATCATTATTGACGATACATACAATGCGGCGCCAGCTTCTATGCATCTAGCATTGGACACACTCAGGGAATTACCGGGGAAGAGAAAAATAGCGATTCTTGGCGATATGCTTGAATTAGGCAAATACACCGTAGAAGCCCATGAGGCAGTTGGCAACTTGGCTGGCAGTATCGCAGATATTCTTGTAACTGTCGGAGCTAGGGGCAAATTTATTGCTTACTCGGCAGAAAACCAAATGGACTCAAAAAATATATACTCATTTGTTTCTTCAAATTTAGCCAAGTTGAAAGTCCAAGAACTTACTGAAGAAGGGGATTTGATCTTGGTTAAAGGTTCTCAAGGTGTCCGGATGGAGAAAATCGTTGAAGAAATAATGGCGGAGCCATTAAGAAAAAAGGAACTGCTTGTTCGTCAGGGTAAGAAGTGGCTTAGAAGCCGATAGCTTGTGGAAAAATAAACGGCTCATTCAATGAGCCGTTTATTTATAGTCAAAGTTGTGTTAAAATCTAATTATTATGGCCCTGTCGTCTAGCCCGGTCTAGGACACTAGATTCTCATTCTAGTAACACGGGTTCAAATCCCGTCGGGGCTGCGAACGAATGAGGGTGAGTGAGTACTGAGGCCAGCAGGCCGAATGTGTCCAAGGAGAATGCCTGCCCGCCTATGGAGGGGTCAGCATGAAATGACCAAGGAAGTATCTAGTTAATTAGGTAATTGAGGGTTTTCCAAGTTACAGTTTTTATTGACCCCCAAAGGGGATGGAAAACTTTTTATCAAAAAAGCAACCTAAACGGTGTTTTTTGTTGGGCTTGACAAGATAACTATATAATAGTATTATCTTATTTAATCTCAATCGTGGAGGAAAAATGTCTAAGAATAGATTGGACAATGAAGGGAACTTTAATAATTTTAGAAATTTTTATGAATGGCTCCAGCTTGAGGGCCAACAGTTAAAGGAGCTTATCAAAACTCCTCAAGGGCAGAAAATATATCAAGATATCTATCAAGCTGAATGTGCTACTATGCTAGAGATGATGCTTCCGGCTCACCGTAGGACTACGGTAGTGCCTCAAAACAAAACTGGAATAGCTATGTGCTCTTGTATGGATGCTCGTAGATATAGCGAAATGGGCGCACCAGTCATCTTTGTGTGTAAGGAACATCAAGCAAGGTTCAGTCTGTTCGATTGCTATTGGGAAGATGGGGTTGGATTTTTCTTGGAACATTACAACCAGAGTAACATTTGTCCCATCCCCCCGAATCTTACTCCACCCCAGAAAGAGTGGTCGGATAAAGATTTTTTGAAAGACTTGGGAATTAATCCCGACTAAGTGGTTATATTGAAGCGGTGCGATGATGCATCGCTTTTTAATTGGTAAAGACCGGGTTAAACTTGACATCTAAGGGGTTCTTAATAAAATACAGATAGATCTTAGAGAACAAAGTTTTCCAGTGTTCTCGAATCAGCTCAGCTGGCTCTATTGGCCCGATATTATTAATTTGATACCTTTGTCCGGATTTGATAGTATGAATTTATGCTGGTTATAAAGTGTGATATTTGTAAAAAGGAGATTAAAAAAGAAGCAGTTTTTGCTTCTGTCGGTAGTAGTTTTTTGTCTAATCATCAAGCATTTTGTTTAAATTGCGGTAAACTAATAGTAAATTTTTTAAGAAAGATTAATAATAAAAAAAATGGAAAACAAAAAAGAAAATAAAAATGGAAAAATGACCCTAGAAAAACTTGCTGGAATGGTAGCGAGGGGATTTAGCAAAACAGATATTAAATTCGATGAAATAAGATCAGAGATGGTTACGAAAGATGAATTCCGTACCCTAGAAAAGAAAGTTGATAAGTTAGATTTTCAGATAGATGAAGTTTATGACATTCTCAAGCGTTTTGAAGAAAACGATATTTTGAATCTCCAAAAAAGGGTTCAAATTTTAGAAAAAGCAGTCAGGGCTCTAGCGACTAATCAGACATCCAAATAAAAGACGGACCAACTTAGCATGAACACTTTTGAAAGTTTTACTCTTTGGCAGATACCTTTGATTTTGTCGCGGTTGAGTTGTTATTTTTTTCAATTTGCTGGAATAATTTTTGTAATTTGGATTATATATGTCGGAATTAAGTTTCTTTTAGCTAGGGGTAATCCGACAGCATTCAGCGAAACCAGGAAAACTTTTCTCTATTCTCTTCTAGGCGGGCTAATCATTTATGGGGTTTATACAATAATCCTAAGCGTTGCCGCTCTTTTTGGAGTTAGTAGTCTGTCTTGGATACCCTTGTCTTGCTCTTGATTTTTATTAATAAACTGATAGCATGTAATTCATGTCATTTGCTGTAATTAAAACCGGCGGGAAACAATACAAAGTCCAAGAGGGTGACACTTTAAGTGTGGAAAAATTATCAAGCGACAATCGACAAGCGACAAGCGACAAGGTTGTTTTTGACCAGGTTTTGCTTTGGGCTAATGACAAAGATGTCAAAGTAGGTAAACCATTAGTTTCTGGCGTTAAAGTTGAGGCTAAGATTGTGGAAGAAGGAAAGGGAAAAAAGAAAATGGTTTTTCGCTACAAATCCAAGACTCGCCGACGCAAGAAAAAAGGCCACCGGCAGTTATATACTAAAGTGCAAATAATAAAAATCTCGGCCTAGGCCGAGATTTGGTTTTCAAATTCAGAGAAATGAGAAAGAACAGATTCTTTTATTTCAGCCGGTAGAAGTTTAACCCAGATCATGTCATCAACAACTTCGGAGATTATTTCAAGGTCAGATCTTTTGGGAGTAACCCGGATAGCCTTTTTAAGCAGAGCCCCTTCTTGCCCCGGATGGTAAATAATTCGGTGATTAAATTCACGAACTGCCGGGTACGAACTTTTTGAGTTATAGATCAGTCTGCCTTCAAAAATTCTTCCATCAGACTGTCGAACAGTTAGTTTTGGCGTAACATCTTCGCCGTTATGGTCTTGAATGTCTATCTTATTTTTTCTTGGGTTATGTCTGCCAGATCTGAAGTTTGTAGCTCCAAGAACAATTGAGGAAAAATCACGAGTCAGCAATTCCAGCAACTCATCCACTAAAACATGAAACCTTCTTTCGTTTCGTTCTCCTTTTTCCTCGGCCTCTCGCCTTGTACGAGCCACCCCCCTTTTAATTATTTGACGAATTCTTTTTGGATGAGTTGGCTTGGGTTTATCCGCTTTTATGTTAGGCGGTTGGGCCAATTCTCGTTCGTCGGCTTTTGGTTCAACCTTAGCTGTTGTTTGGGGTATAAAAGTTACAGATTTAATTGACCCACGTTTGTCAATTTGGCAGGTTATTTTACCATACCGTTCAAGGTTATCAATGATTAACTTTGAGCGTTTTTTTCCAGCTGAAGTTGGCCAGCCGAACTCTCTAAGCAAAAAATCAGCCAAAGAAACAACCGGTTTAGATAATACGTTTTGAAGCGTATTTTGTTGTATAAACTCATAAACCCTGTCCGACTCTCGTTGGTTTATTGGAGTCATAGCGGCCTCAACTCAATGAACTGACTTAAATAATATAACTTTTTCATGTCTTAGTCAAGGTGTTGAACCATTACGCCTGGTTGCTTTAATCTAAAAATATTGTTAAATATATTCTAGTAAAACAGGCTCTTTTACAAGAGGAGATTTATGGCTACTGATAACAAGAATGAGATAGAAAGACGATTTATGCCAATTAAGTGGTCAACTGAACACCACTTTCCTTTTAATTTGCCTAGAATCAATATTCGGCAGGGATATTTTGAACTGCCAGTTAAAGACAGAAGTCTCAGGGTTAGGGTATCAGACAACACAAAAGCCGAACTTACTTCAAAAAGTGGCAAAGGAATTGAACGGCCGGAAAAACCACATCCTCTTTATGTGGATTATGCCAAGATGTTGATAGAAGATTACTGTAGTCATTATTTGGAGAAAGTAAGACATGTAGATGGCCGATGGGAAATTGATTTTTTTGATTCACCTCTTAGCGGTCTCGTATTGATGGAAATTGAGCTTAGGTCACGAGACGAAGATTTTACAAAGCCAAAATATGTAGAAGAGTGGGTTGAAGTAACCGACTCTCTTACCAACCATCACTTGGCTCGTTTGGCAACCCAGCTGAGAGAAAACAAATTACCGGTTATGCCTTACATATATAGCCATGTTTTTTCCAGTGTTCCCAAAATTGTTATAACCGGGGGACCGTGTTCTGGCAAAACAGACATTCTGGCCTTATTGAGCCAAAGGTCTGATTTGCAGTGTGTGCCCGAAGTGGCGTCAATTGTTATAAGCCAATTGAGCATTAAACCAAAAAAAGAGATTAATGATTTCTTTCAACGGCTAGTCCATAATACGCAGAGTTTGTTTGAAGACACTTCCCTCCAGTACGCTGTTATTGAAGGAAGATCAGGGTTGATATTAGACAGAGGTTTGCCCGACGGTGCAGCTTATTTTGAAGGCGGTATATCAGAATATGAAAAAGTTATTAAAACTAATGTGGCACAAGAATACTCACGTTATAAACTGATAATTTGTCTTGATGTTGCCCCCGAAGATATATATGAGTTGAAAAAGGCAAACAATTCAGCTCGTTCAGAAACTTATAAAGAGGCCTGTGAAAAAGGAGATCGGGTGCGTCGTGTTTGGCAAAACCATCCCAATTTTGTTTTTGTTTCTAATGATGGCGGGTGGGATGAGAAGGTTAGAAAGGTGAAAGAGGCGATTGACAAGGTTTTGAGGTGAAGGGGGTTTTGTGGACGACGGCTCTAATTATGAAGCAAGAGACGAACTTGATGTTCTGTATGACCAGCTAGATGAGCTGGTTGAGTCTACTAAACAATTAAAGTCGTCACTTAATGCAAGCGAATTTAAGTGCGATACCAGTTTGGAACTTATAACTTTAATGATGGAAGAGGTGCCGGTTAGCGATATAAGAATTTATAAACAAATTGGAGGTGCTTGGGTGGCTGAAGTAAAATACCACGGCATTAACTTTGTCCATATTAACGGCAAACACAAACCCGAAGTCTGGGAAGAATTTGATAATGAAGATGGTTAACTTGCGAAGTCTAAATTAATTTGATAATTTATCCATAGTTTCTACTATATTTTGGAGGGAAAATGCGTTTTTGTTTGGCTGGGACACTTGTTAGGTCTGGTGGACACGATGAGGATAAGGCTTTTTCAATTGAAGAGCTCTTTGATGCCAAAAACAGGAAAACAGCCATTATAATTGCCAGAGCTATGATTCAAAGTAAAAAGCTAAAGGAAGAAAAGCTCAAAAATAGCGTCTCAAGATTAGTTGCGGTTTTGAAGGATAATTCCAGGCAGGCAATTTGGAGAACTAATCTGGTTCCTGAATTTACACTAACAAAGGTAGTTGTATCTGAACATTTTGAAGAGGAAGTCCTATTTAGCTAACAGCCGCAAACGCGGCTTTTTGTTGTTTTATAAATAACGAGCCAGTTAAGCGAGGTTTCCAGCCCATGAAGGGATTTACGGAGGCCGACTGGGCCGAGTAAAAGACAAAATTCTAGTAAGAATTTATGTCGTGCCCTGAATGGGCGAAGCCGAGCTTAATCTGATGGTGAGAGTGGAACAACTATTTTCTGTACTCCAATGCATTGCGGAGAGTGATCTCATCGGCGTATTCAAGATTGGAGCCGGAGGCGAGGCCGCGGCCGAGGCGGGTGATTATCAGCCCGCTTTTATTTTTGAATAAATCCCTGATATATAAAGCCGTTGTTTCGCCGGTAGCGGTTGGGTTAGTGGCAATGATAAGTTCCAAGCCACCGTTGGTTGAAAAGTTAGCGACTCTTTTTTCTAATTCTCTGAATCTTAAAGTTTCCGGCGTTGCTCCATCAAGAGGATTAATTGCTCCGCCGAGAACATGGTAGAGGCCTTTATATAATCCGGTTTTTTCTATTGAATCCAGATCCGTGACTTTTTCAAGGATAACTAGTTTAGTCTGATCTCTTTTTGGGTCGGAACATATGTGACAAAGATTATTTTCCCGCCCACCTTCGGTGGGCGAGGCTCGCCCTTCTGGGGCGGCGGACAAGTTAAAACACTCTCTACATAATCTAATGTCTTTTTTCAAGTTTATAATAGCTTGGCCAAGTTCATTTAATTCGGACCCATCTTTTTCTAATAATGCCAAAACAAATCTTGCCGCCTGTCTTGGCCCAACTCCGGGCAGTTTTTGTAAAAGTTTAATAGTTGCTTTAAATTTTTGATTCATTAGAAGGTCATTACTTCTTCTTGTTGATGGCTCTTGTCTATTTCTAAAAATCTTAAACTGTCAGGATCAATTCTAAAATCAATTTCTCCAGTTGGCCCGTTTCGGTGTTTAGCGACAATAACTTGGGCGTAATTTAATTTGTTTTGGTCCTTGGCTTTTTCGTAGTTAATTTTGTCCTCTCTATGTATAAACATAACCACGTCCGCATCCTGCTCAATTGATCCGGAATCGCGAAGATCGGATAATCTTGGCTTGTGGCCCTCTCTTTGTTCTACAGCTCTGGATAGCTGGGATATGGCAACAATCGGTATATTTAACTCTTTAGCTAAACCCTTGAGACCCCTTGAGATTTCAGTTACTTGTTGGACGGGACTGTCATAATTTCTTTTGGAGGCCATGAGTTGAAGGTAATCCACGACCAAAAGACCTAGACCCTGGTTTGCTTGGAGCCGTCTGGCCATGGCTCTCATTTGGAGTATGTTTGGCGAAGATGCGTCGTCAACATATATGGGAAGCGATTTTAATTCGTCACAGGCGGTGGTTATGCGTAGAAAATCATCTTGATCATGCGAAAGTTTGCCGGTTCTTAATCGCCACATGCTTACCCCTGCCCTGTTTGCAATAAATCGATCAACAACTTGATCCATAGACATTTCCATACTGAATAGGCCGACCGAGATACCTTGTTCGGCGGCTCGGAGTGCTAAATCAATGGCAAAAGACGTTTTACCAACTGAAGGTCTGGCGGCAAGTATAATGAGATCAGATCTTTGAAGCCCACCCAATATTTCGTCCAGGTATTTGTGTTTGGTCGGATAACCTCGCAAAATACCCATATCTTGATTAGTAATTCTTTCCATGGCTTCAGTAAGACCTTCTCCAAGATGGGAAAAAGCATGGGTAATTGAACGCTGGGAAACGGCAAAAACTTTCTGTTCGGCCTCATCTAGCAAGTGTTCTATATCTTCTTCTTCATTATGGCCAAGACCAGAGATGTGGTGAGCGGCTTCAATCAGGTCGCGGAGCATTTTTTTACGCTGAACGATTTTACCGTAAGTGGTGATGTGGCTGGAAGTGGGGACAGAACTGGCTAGAGAGGTGAGATAACTCGCCCCGCCTATTTCACTAAGCCGGCCAGTTTCCTCAAGGCGGTTAGACATGCTTAAGAGATCAATTGGCTCATGTTTTTCAAATAAGTTAATGGCGGTAGAGAATATTATCCTGTGGGCCGGGCTGTAAAAATCTTCGGGATTTAAAAAATCAACCACTTTGCCGATGGCATCCTTATCAATAAGAATAGCACCGAGAATGGATTTCTCGGCATCAAGATTCTGGGGAGGGATTTTGTCCAGAGGAACTTTCTGCATGCATCAATTATTTATCATTGGTGAGGATAATCAATAGCAAAAAAGTTGATAGGTTGTTTATTTCCCGCTCTCACCCCACTAATTCTTCATCCGGTTCGCCCCATCAATAAATTCTACGATATTTGCTTTATAATCTCGACAAAAATTTAATAGACCGTATGCATTGAAAGTTATGATATATCATAACTTTCAATCTAAATTTTTGTTACCGAGATTATTTCACAAATATCTTGAATTTATAGTGAAGCGGCTCAAAGGATTCGGAATTAGTGGGGTTGCGCGGGAAAAATCATTATATTGACTGATCGTTACGTTAGTGCTATTTTATGGAGTAGTTTTTTTACAAGGAAATAGCTACATGTCTGACCATGTCTGTCCCCGTTGCTGTCGTGAGTTTTCTGGAGAGCAAGAAGCTAGATTTAGAGAAGATCAAACTAGACAAAAAAGACTTAGTGAACTGAAACAAAGGTTTAACAAAGAAAGTGGCTGGGAGTCAAGAAGAACGAAAGCGGAAATTTTACTTACATTTCTTTTCTTTGTCCCTGTAATTTTATATATGATTTTTGGAGGACTGCTTTTAATATTAGGAAGTGTTGTTTTTGATCGTTATCTTAGCCCATTATTAGTTGTGACTATATTGATCACTATTATTACTAGCATTTTTTGGGCAGTGGGCTTTACGAGGCTGGATAAAAAAGAAAAAGTAGAATTTGAAAAATGGAGACTTGAACACGGCATTTAGCCGTGTTTTTTAAATACAAAAATTGGACAAAGTCAAAAATAAAAGATAACCTATTTTGATTCATGGGTAATTTAATTTTATATAAATTTGGGGTGATTGGAATTTTAATCGTGGTGGCTTTGTGGTCTTTTCAGGTTTTGCCAAATAAAACTGATGACACCAAAGCCATTTTATCGGAAGAATTTTTTAAGGAACCAATTGCTTCTTCTTCGGCTACACCTTCTTTTACGCCAACTTTTAGTCCAGTGAATACACCTGTATTAACCCGGACACCTGTGATTATAGTAACTCCGACACCAGTTTTAACTAAAACGCCCTTGCCAACCAAACCCACTCCAACACCCATTTTCACACCGATTCCTTCGGCAACTCCTCTGCCAATTTCTACACCCTCAATAACACCCACTCCATTTTATACTCCAATACCCTTTGCCTCGCCGGAGCCTGTGGCGGAGGCGGGTACGCCAACTCCGACTCCTACTCAAACTTCTGCTCCGACTCCAATGCCAGTAAGTGGCCACATATTTTATTTAAGTATTTATAGCACTGCAAAATATTATTATTGTGACACGGACAATGGCTGGAAATCGCTTTCTGAAAAATATTTAAAATCTTATTCTTCGGAAGAAGAGTTGTTGGCAAATCATCCCGGCAAGATTCTTCATGAACCTTGCTAGTAGATTTACAGTGGTTATTTTTTAACTACTAGTGGCCCATATATTGTATCTTCAACTTCATAGCCTAAATCATTGATTTGGGCTCTTATTTTATCGGCTTCGTCATAGTTTTTTTCTTCACGGGATTTTTCTCTTTTATTAACCAATTCCTGAACTTCGACTGGAATCTCTTTTTGTTCGGTTGGAATAATGCCAAGAATAGCGTCGATATCATCAAAAAATTTGATTATTTCGTCTGATGCTTTTTGGGGCAAAGACTTTATGCCTCGTAGAGAATTTATTCCTCGTATTAGGCCGAATATTTCTGCAATTGCGCGTGGAGTATTAAAATCATCATTCATTGCTATTTTAAAATCATCCTTTGTTTTATTAATAGATTCTGTTATCGGATTTTCGTATTTATCTTCTTTTTCTGATAACGTAATCTTGTTCAAAAATTCCTTTATTCGTTGCATGGCAGCCGCTGATTGATTTAGTAATTTTTCACTGAATTCTAAAGGTTGGCGGTAGTGGCCTGACAGAAGATAAAACCTTAAAACTTCTTTGGGGTATTTTTCTAAAAGTTCATGGGCGGTTGTAAAATTACTTTTTGATTTGGACATTTTTTTGTCTTTGTTTACCAGAAATGCCACATGTAACCAGTATTTGACGAAGGGTTTGAGACCGGAGGCGGATTCTTGCTGGGTTATTTCAGCTTCATGGTGAGGAAATATTAGGTCTTGGCCGCCGCCATGAATATCGTATTGAGGGCCGAAGTAATGTTCAGTGATGGCCGTATCTTCTATGTGCCAGCCGGGACGGCCATAACCCAACTCTTCATCTTCCCAAAATCCAATCTCTGACTTATTGGCTAATTTCCAGACACAGAAGTCACCTTTGTTTCTTTTTTTGTCGCTTTCATCAATTCGGCTGACAGCATCATCAGCTTCAGCCATTCCGGCGCTTCGGCCTGATAATTTGCCGTACTCCGGAAAAGTTTTTAAGTCAAAATACCAGCCATCGTTTTCTATGAGATAAACATGTTTTTTTGAGATTAATGTCTTAACTTGTTTTTTGACTTCTTCAATATGATCGGTAGCTCTAATATATTTCGGAGCAGTGACGCCAAGAGCCACCATGTCTTTTTTGAATTCTTCAAAATAAAAATCAGCCACTTCTTTCCAGGGTTTATTTTCCTGGTTGGCTTTATTTATAATCTTATCGTCTATATCAGTGATATTTTGGATATAATCAACTTCGTATCCCTGAGAGCCGAGATATTTAGTGACAACATCAAAGAACACAAAAGTCCTGGCGTTGCCAATGTGGATATAATCATAAACCGTCGGTCCGCAGACAAACATTTTGATTTTTTTGTTATTGCGTGGAACAAGCGGTTCTTTGGTTTTGGTTAAGGTGTTGTAGATAGTAATCATTCGTCTGTGTTTACATTGAATTAGTTGAGTCAATTTTATCAAATATCTATTTATACAACAACATAAACAACACATGTTCTGATCAATGTCTTATAATTGTGCATATGCACAATTATAAGACATTGATTTTTTTGAAGAATATGTTAAATATGTAATCATTATGGCTACAGGTTGATTTTAGGGAGGGTTAACCGATGTTCTTTACCATTGTTGTTATTGTTTTGGCGGTGTTTGTTTTAAAGTGGTTGCCGGTTAGAAAAGAGGTTTTAATTGAGGGTAAATATGACCATGAAGAATTGGGTGGGACCTCATTGTTTAAAACTAACCGTTTGGTCTTTTGTTTTAATGAATACTGCAAAGAATGTTTGGAAGAATGGCGCAGAACTGGTCGAGAGCCCGAAACATTGTATCAAATTTGTACCGTTGGTATTCCAAGACGTTTTGTTTTGAATTTAAGCCAGATGATTCCTCAACGAGGCGATATCGTCAAAATAATCGGTTGGAAAAATATTTTTGGGCGAGTAGTGGCTTATCAAATTGAATCGTCAGATTTTGTGTATGTTGGTTCGCACGATGAAAGTTATCGGTTGGAAGCTCTGGCTGCTGGTTTCTCTGATGTTGAGAAATATAGAAAAGTCCAAGAACAAAAATACAGAGAGAAGTGTATTGTTGAATTGATGAAAGAGGAAAATCTAACCAAAGAAGAGGCTGAAATCTTTGAAGTATTTGGCTTTTTTGAAACACGAGACAGGGAGGCTAAGAGGTTGGACAAGAGTATCTCTGAACTTGACGAAGCCATGCATAACAATCTAATAGGAGCTAAGTATTGTTACGAAATCGACGGCCGCTACTTAGCCAAAATATATCTTAGAGAAAGATCGCTTGACCCTGAAGTGCGCGCTCATCTTAATAAATGTTCAGATTGCAACACAGAGTTTATGGTTTCGCTTCACGGTAGTACTGATGAGGATCGTGAAAAAATTGATGCTGAATTAAATCTGCGTTCATGTCTTGAGATAGATGCCGAAGAATTGGGAATTACAGTCGAGGAGTTACAAGAACGCAGAAAGAAAAACATGACTCTTCGCTGGGGTCATGGCGAAGGTTGTTTTACAATGAAAGAAAGAATTGCTTGGGCAAGATACGAGGACTTATCGGCTGAACGTCTGGTTCATATGGAATCATGTCTTGGTTGTCAGAGAATGTTAAAGGCTGACAGAGAAGACTTTCTTCAAACGGGCAAAATCGGAACACTTAAGATGAAAGAGTGGAGAGAATCAAAATCAAAAGAGACCACAACTGTCTGAAAGGGCAGTTTTTTATTTTGGAAAAACAGAATATATTAGCGCCTTCATTTCTGTCGGGAAAGGTAGTTCAGCGATTATGAAAACGAGGCCGATTAAAAGCATGATAACTAATGTAATGTAGGCGATATAATTGGTGTATTTTTTATTGACATTGGGGCCTACAATTAATGGGTTATTGGCCATGTGGATTAAAGTTATTATCAAAAATGGGGCGACAATGGCGTGAATAATTGCTGTCCAGAATAGTGCTTTAACTGGTCCAATACCAAAAAACGGCATTAGCATGCCTAAAGCCGTGGCGATGATTATGACGATATAAAATTCTTTAGCTTTGGAGAACGGCCTGTCTAAACTAGCTTTCCAGTTGAAAATTTCAGCCATAACATAGGCCGATGATCCTGCCAAAATAGGAATTGCCAGAAGGCCAGAACTTATAATCCCCAGAGTAAAAAGAAGATAAGCGTAATCTCCGGCCAGCGGCCTTAAGGCTTCAGCCGCTTCCTGAATTGTTTCTATGTTTTTAATCCCGGCAGAAAAAAGAACCGAAGCGGTCAAGGCAATAATAAAGAACCCGACAAGATTGGAAAAGACCATGCCTATTTTAGTATCTTCCATGGCCCGGCGAAGCTCATATCGGGTTATGGTTTTAAATTCGCACATGAATTTGCCGTCAGTATTTCCACGTTTAATTCTTTCTTCTTCTGCCTCTTCGCTGGCTTGCCAGAAAGCCAGATAAGGCGAAATAGTTGTTCCGAATATGGCCATGATAATAATTAGATAGCCGTAGTCCCATTGAAATGTCGGAATAAAGGTATTTCTGATAACTTCCGGCCAATCGTGGATAAACAAAACTCCCGCTAAAACATAGGCCAACAATGAAACGGCAAGCCATTTGAATATGGCAACTAT
>MGKE01000014.1 GCA_001794635.1 Candidatus Yanofskybacteria bacterium RIFCSPLOWO2_01_FULL_39_28
ATGTATTTCCGACCACCATTGAAACCAAGAGATAACTGTCTCAAACACAATATCACCGGCGTTAGCTATGTTAGCCGTAGACGAAAATAAAAGAAAAACCACCAAAAAGATAATAAGTAAACATCTAGAAAACATAATTCAGTAGATTATATTAAAGCACAATCAATCGTCAATATTGACTAAAATCAAAGTTTATCTCAATCTTTCGACAACTAACTGTAAGTTGTTTTTAACATTTAGTTAACTTTAAGTGGTGACACTCTTTGTGTTATAATATTGCCGACCGAAGTAATTATAACAACTGATATTTTTACAAATCAAATACTTTTAAAAATTCTTTTTCCTTAAATCCGGCTGAATCGGCAATAATTAGATCAACATAGTCACCCACTTTTAACTTATTGGCGACGTCAGAAATTTCTTCCTCACAAGGATATGGAAAAATAAACACACTCTTTTGAACCATCACAAATCCAAGCGACTTAATTTTTTGCCTAAATTTAACTCTTTCTTTGTGCATCTTCTCCGGAATATCAAAAAGAACTAAGCGCCATTTTTTGTCCCACTTACCGCCAACCCTATTTTTAAAGTATTTAATAAAAGACTTTTTCAGCCATTCTTGACCTTTATTAGTAAAAACAAATTGATCATCATTAACATATTTTATAACACCTCTTTTCTGCAAATTTTTATAACCATAATACTTTTTCTTGACCGAATATCCACATGAGTTAAACTCACTAAATCTAACGCCTTTATAAGGAATCCTGCTCCAGCCAACACCTATATCTACAACAACATTCTTAATTTCGGTCAAAAATTTTACTATAAAATCTCCGCGCATGTTAATATTTTAATATTGAAGTATTGTTATAAATGTTTCGGTCGGTATGATTATTACAACAAAAATTTTGTTATAATTTATAACTTTGTTTATTATAAATTTAACTTGTTTGTTTCTCTGTCCAATGCTTCATTCAGAAGTTCATCGGGATGAGTATTTTTACTTCTTAAAACATGAGTAAAAATTACTTTGCCAAAATCAAGCTTTAGATTATGAACTTCCAAAAACAGCTTCTGAATCCCCTCTTCCTTAACCTTATATTCGTGATTCATTTGTTTGGCTAACAACTCGCTATCAACTATAAACTTTACTTCGCTTGCCTTGGCCTTTTCTTGACCAATCAGTTGTTTAAGTTTTTTAAGAGCAAAAATAACCGCCTTATATTCGGCTTCATTGTTAGTAGCAATTCCTATAGACTCTCCGTATTCTTTTTTACCAATCGTCTCCCCCTCTATAACCACACCGATTGCCGCCGAACCAGGATTACCGCGTGAACCACCGTCAGTATGAATTGTAAAAATACTTTTCATGGCCATAAGTTAATTTATCTTTTTCCAAGGCAACTTAGAACAATTTTCAACATAAAAAGCAGCTGATGCTTTGTGTCCGCCGCCGCGAAACTTGGCGGCAATTTTAGAAACATCTATTTTTCCATCGGATCTTAAAGAAATATGAACTCTGCCACCCTTATCTTGCGCCCAAACTATTCCCAAAGGCGGTAATTTTTTTGAAAAAATGTTTCCTATCTGAGAATGAAATACTGGCGAATTAACAGCATATACCTTATAGCCAAAAAAGTTAACAAGTTCTGCCTTATTATCAACAATTTTATTTATAATTATATCCTCGTATTTAAGTAGAAGGTGTCCGTCTTTAATATATTCGCGGTATTTTTTCTTATCTTCAACGTCCTTGTAAATTTTATCCCAATTTTTAAAACCAAACTCCACAACATTTAAATAAGCAATAATCTCTTTAGTTTTTGGTAATTTGAATTTCCATAGATCCATATCCTCAACGTGTTTAAGAAACTTGGGAATTTCTGTTTTTGGATGAAAATATTTCCAAGACAGAACGGCGCCTGAATGATTTAGATCAAATAGTCCGTTTGAAATCAGATTAAATGCTTTTTGATTTGAAAAATGATGGTCAATAGCCACAACTTTTTTGTTTTCTTTGACTAATTTTTTTAAGTATTGAGCCGGATACACTACATCCACCATATAAATTTCTTTGTCTTTGAGTCTAGAAATAGGTTTATCTCCAGGTTCTATACCAATATAGTCAGCCTTGTTTCCAAACTTTTTCCAAGCTGACCAAGCCGAACTAAAACCATCAGTACAGTCGCCGTGATAAATTACAACGATGTTTTTCATAATTACTTATAATATCCCAATGCCTCTAATCCTGGCAACTTGTCTCCAGCTAGAAAAGCCAGCATAGCTCCCCCACCAGTTGAAACAAAATCGAATCTATCTAGAAGCCCAAACTTTTCAACAGCGCTAATCGTATCGCCGCCTCCAAGAACTTTAAAAGACCTCGAACCAGCTACCGCTTCAGCAATACCTTTGGTGCCGGCAGTGAATCTTTCATCTTCAAAAATACCCACTGGCCCATTCCAAACTATCATACTAGCCTGGTTGATAATTTCACTGAATTTTTTGACGGAAAGCGGTCCAATGTCAGGCATCCTGTTTTCAAAAAGGTTAAAATCATCGGGCATTATTATCCTCGGATCATTCAAATCAAGACCGGAAAATAGTTCTTCTAAATTATTGTCTACTATCGCATTGCCAACATCTTCTCCTTTTGACTTCAAAATATCGTTAGCAATTACACCACCAACAATAACTGCTTCTGCTTTATTAATCAAATTTTTGATAACCGGGATTTTGGTCGAAGCTTTGGCTCCACCTATGATTATAATTTTACCTTCTGGCGGAGCATCGATTACTTTTTGAAGCTGTTGTGTTTCTTTTTCAATCAGCAACCCTGCATAACTCGGCAGAAATTTAGTTACAGCAGAAACAGAAACATAATTTCTATGACACTCAGCAAACGCATTATTAATATAATAATCAAATCCTGCCGAAAGTAATTGTCCAAGATTTGTATCGTTTTTCTTCTCACCTTCGTGGACTCTTATATTTTCAAGCAAGGCCAGGCCTTCATTAATCTGTCGCTTAGAAACTGTCTGAATATCATGAATAAATTTAATAGTATATCCTAGAAGATCCTGAAGCTGTTCAACAATTAGTTCAAAAGAGATTATATAGTTACTATGGGCCACCATAAATACTTTTGCCCCCCTACTTACCAGTAAATCAATTGTTTCTTTCTGCTGTTTTACACGAAATGAATCAATAATAATCCCTTGTTTATCAACTGGAACATCAAAATCAACCCTCAATAAGATTTTTTTATCTTTTAAGTCTGGGATATCTAAAATCGTTTTCATAATTTGGAAACAAGAGATAATATCTTAACAAATTCTTCCTTGTTGACTGAAGCTCCGCCAACCAGCACTCCATTAATTTCTTCTTCCTTAAGAAAATTGGCCACATTCTTAGAATTCACCGAGCCACCGTATAAATAGGTTTTAGGTGATAGGTGATAGATTTTAGAAAAAACTTCTTTGATTACAGAAATTGATTCTAGAGCGCTTTGCGGAGTATCGGAGTGAGCGCCAGGATTGGTGCTTATAGCCCAGACCGGTTCGTAAGCAATAATACAACGGCTTATCTCGTCAGAAGTTAATCCTTCAAAGGTGTTGGTAATTTGTTTTTCCAGAAATTTACTAAAGTTCTCATCTCTTTCTCGTTCCCCCATACAAACAATCGGAACCATGTCGTTTCTTATAGCTGACTTTAATTTTTGATTGACTACTTGATCAGATTCTCCTAACTTCCACCTTCTTTCAGAGTGGCCAATAATAACATACCGAACGCCAAGTTTCTGAAGCATGGCCCCAGAAACTTCACCGGTGAGAGCAGTCTCATCTTCTACGGCAATATCTTGAGCTCCAAGTTCGGCTTCATGTTCTAGATGTGATGTTTTCAAAATTTTGCCAACTTCTTCAATAAAAACAAACGACGGACAAAAAACTAAACTAAATTCTTTTTTTTCATTCAACAATTCTAAGTAATCATTAATTAAATCCAAAACCCCTTCAGCTTCAGCAAGAGTTGTTGGCAGCATTTTCCAATTTGCAACTATAAGTTTTTTGCTCATATCTTGACATTCCTTAACAGTTCCGCTGACTCATCAGGATCAACTACGTTTATTGCGACACCAGTTCCTATTTCAAATCCTGCGTCAATTTTAAGGTGTGGAACAATCTCCATGTGCCAATGGTAGAATTCATGAATATTAACGCCGAATTCATTAGTTAAAGGCGCGGTATGAATAAAGAGATTAAATGGCGGGGCATCTAAAACTTTGTTAATTTTTTGCAGAGCCGTCCACATTGCATCGGCAAAAAACTCATCAAAATTATCTGGCATTTGATTAAAGTGGGCGTGGCTTGATTTTGAAAAAATTCTGACTTCGTAAGGATACTTTGAAACATAAGGACAAAAAACTATAAATTCTTTATTTTCGTAAATTACCCTAGTTCTTTCTTTTTGCTCCCATTCTAAAAGGTCGTAATAAACCTGTTTTTTGTGTTTATGATAATATTCAAAAGAACCGTTAATACTTCGGAAAACATCCGGCGGAAGAATTGGCATGGTAATTATTTGTGAATGAGGATGATATATGCTAGCCCCCGCTGCTTTACCATGATTGTGGAATATTAAAATATATTTCGCACATTCGTTGTTGTTTGTCAGTTCGGTAAAACGCTTTTTATAAATTTTAATTGTATCAATGAAGTCAGCCGCTGAAAATTCATAAATAGTACGGTCGTGGTCTCTAAAAACAATAACCTCATGGTCGCCGATAGGATCAAATATTTTGAAAGGTCCATATTCTTGTTCGTTAACGCAAAGTCCTTGCTGGACAGCGGGGTATTTATTTTTGATAATAGTTGCATGAGAATTTTCTTGGCTTGGATAATTACCAACAACTTCTTGTCCGGAAAAGTCTTCAAAAGGACACTCTTTCTTGGTCTGATAAAAACCTCTATCCTCGCCATTATGTAAACTTTTAGATCTCCCCGTAGCAAAAAGGACCCATTCACCGGAGACTAGATCTTGCCTGAATTCATTTAGTGGTTTTTTGTTCATTTAATCATATTTGCCGGTCATTAAATTCCATCTAATCAATATCGTTTCAGTAAGAACTTGGAAATAAGATTTTAAGCTAACCTTGGAATTAGGGTCGTTTTTCCAGTCCACTGGCAGTTCTTTGATTTTGTAACCAAGTTTTCTAGCCAAAGCCAAAACTTCTATATCAAAACCAAAACGGTCAATTGTTGATTTGGGAAAAATATCCGTAGCCGCCTTAGCGGTAAAGAGCTTGAATCCCCTTTGAGTATCGTAAATCCCTGGAACTGCCATTATTTGTATGAATAGATTACCAAGTTTTCCTAATATTCTTCGCCACAACGGTTCGCTCCCAGAAGCAACCTTGTGACCTTGAATAGCGATTGAACCAATAACTACGCCGTAGCCTTCATTTATATATGGAGCAAAATTATCTAAATGGCTTATGTGGGTTGCGTTGTCGGCATCAGTAAAAATCCTCAGCTCGCCTTTTGCTTCAAGCATTCCCTTTTTGACCGAAAAACCTTTACCGTGATTTTCCTGAATATCTATCAATCTCAGCCCCCTTATTTCCGGTTCAAGACTCTTAACCAAACTGACGGTATCATCCTTTGAGCCGTCACTAACAACCAATATTTCATAGTCATAATTTTGCCGACGCAAATATTCGTCAATTGACTTAAGGGTTTCTTTTATTCTTTTTTCTTCGTTATAAGCTGGAATAATAACAGAAAGATACATATGTACTATTATATATCATCAAATCTAAATAACCCATAGTACCAACTAAAATCATTGGCAGAGCTTGATTTCTGGGGCACGGCGTAAATTTCTGCTGAAATTTCGCTTTTACTCGGCCCAGCCGGCCTCCGTAAATCCCCATAAACCAAACTCTTTCAATGATTTTAAACACACACAAAATTGACTATCATTAAAACATTAAGTATGCTGCGTGAGATGAATTTTCCAATAATAGAAATAAAGATAAAAACAAAGGAGTACCCTAAATTATTAGCTCAAATTCATAATCCCCCAAAGCAACTATATTGCCGAGGAAATATTGAACTACTTAAATCTTTTTGTATTGGAGTAGTTGGCACAAGAAAACTTACTGCTTACGGCAAAGAAGCAACTGAAAGAATTGTTTCAGAGTTAACTGGAAACGACATCACCATAGTAAGCGGGTTGGCCATGGGGGTTGACGCAATCGCCCATCAAACTGCGCTAGATAATGAGTTGCCTACTATTGCCGTACTGGGTTCAGGAGTTGACAATAACTGTATTTACCCAAGAGTTAATTTTAACCTTGCAAGAGAGATACTAAGCAACAACGGCCTTATTGTGTCAGAATATAAACCAGGATTTCAGGCTAATGAAAAAACTTTTCCCCAAAGAAACAGAATAATAAGCGGGCTATCAAAGGGGGTATTAGTTGTTGAAGCTCCCTTAATAAGCGGGGCTCTTATTACAACAAGGTTTGCCACCGAACAAAACAGGGACGTCTTTGCTGTGCCGGGTAATATTTTTTCACCAAACTCAAAGGGTCCTAACATGCTTATTGGAAAAGGGGCTAAACCAGTTTTTTCTGCTCAAGATATAATTGATTCTTATTATCAAAATATGGGGCTTGATTTGGAACCAAAAAATAAACTATCAACAAAAAATCCGATAGAAAAACAAATACTTGGTATACTTGATGAAAATGGAGAGCTGTCTGGAGACGACATAATCTCATTGACTAACCTGGAGACTTCTCAGGTGATTGCCGCCCTTTCAATGCTTGAACTAAAAAATAAAGTTAAATTAAAAGCGAGTAAATACACCGTTGCTAAGAGATAAGTCTTTGAGGGATTTACGGAGGCCGACTGGGCCGAGTAAAAGACAAAATTCTAGCAAGAATTTATGTCGTGCCCGAAAAAGATTTATCTCTTAGCAAATAGGTTAAACAATTAAATGCAGCTTGTTATAGTTGAATCTCCGACCAAATCAAAAACAATCTCCAAATATCTTGGCAAAGATTTTTTGGTACGCGCTTCGGTTGGCCATGTCCGGGACCTGCCCAAAAGCAACAAAAAAGCTATTGATATCAAAGGAGGATTCATACCTAAATATGAAATCAGTGAGGGTAAGAAACCCATTCTTGAAGATCTCAAGAATATTGCCGAAAAAGCCGATGAGATTTACCTAGCCACTGACCCTGACAGAGAAGGAGAAGCTATCGCTTGGCATGTGTCGGAAGTTCTCGGTTTGAAAAAACCAAAACGAATTGTTTTCCATGAAATCACCAAAGAAGCCGTAAGAGAAGCATTGGAACATCCTCGTGGAATAGATCCTGAACTTGTAAAAGCCCAGGAAGCCCGTAGAGTTTTGGATCGGCTCGTAGGATATGACCTCTCCGGACTTATCTGGAAAAAAGTTCGTTACGGATTATCCGCCGGTCGCGTTCAATCGCCAGCTCTTCGAATTATAGTGGAACGTGAACGTGAAATTGAAAAATTTAAAAGTGAAACTTACTACGTAATTACCGCCCAGATTTCAGGAAATAAAACAGATGTTTTCACGGTCACTTGCATTGAAGAACCAAAAAAACTAGAAATCACGGAAAATATTCTCAAATTAGGAAGAAATGGATCATGGTTTGTAAAAGAGGTCAGCGAAAGCGAAGTTAAACGCTATCCCCGTCCGCCATTTACCACCTCAACTCTCCAACAAGCAGCAAGTTCCCGTCTTGGTTTTTCTCCATCCCAAACAATGATTATTGCCCAAAAACTTTATGAACAAGGACTCATTACATATATGAGAACTGATAGTTTTAACATCGCTTCTTCAGCTCAAGCCCAAATTATCAATTTAATTGAAAAAAAATACGGCAAAAATTACATAGAAGCCAGGGCCTACAAAACCAAAAGCAAAAGCGCCCAAGAAGCTCATGAAGCAATTCGTCCAACCGATACTTCAAATGAAAATGCCGGCTATAACGAAGAACAAAAAAAGCTCTACCGCCTTATCCGAGAAAGAACTATCGCTTCCCAAATGGCTGACGCAAAGCTTCTTCGGACAAAAATAGTTACAAATATTAAAGACGACGATATACCAGACTTTTCCGTTACCGGTTCAAGGGTTCTGTTTGACGGCTGGTTAGCTTGCGATACTCGGGCTAGAGGCGAAGACATAGAGCTTCCTAAAGTTGATATAAATGAATCTCTGTCTCTCAAAAACATGGCCAGCGAAGAAAAACACACTGAACCGCCATCTCGTTATACTGAAGCCGGTTTGGTTAAAGAACTGGAAAAACGAGGAATTGGCCGACCTTCAACTTATGCCTCAATCATCAAAACACTTCACGACCGAAAATATGTAGATAGAGAGGGTAGATCACTCAAACCAACAGACACCGGCATGGTTGTCAGTTCCTTTCTGGAAGAAAATTTTATGAATTATATCAATGATGACTTCACGGCCGAAATGGAAAATGAACTTGATGACATTGCCACCGGAAAAAGAGAATACCTTAAAACTTTGCAAGACTTCTACAAGCCTTTTCACAACGACGTAAAGTCAAAAGAAAAAACAGCAAAAATAACTAATCTTGGTTTAGCCCCCGCAGAATGGAAATGTCCGACATGCGGAAGCCCAATGATAATCAAACTTGGTAAAAACGGCAAATTTATGAGCTGTGAACGTTACCCGGAATGTAAAGGTGCACGTAGAATTGACGGGTCAGTAGTTGAAGCCAATAAGCCCGTAGGAATAGATGAAAAAACTGGTTTACAGGTTTTTATTCTTGATGGCCGTTTCGGACCCTATGTCCAGTTAGGAGAAAAAACCAAGGAGAATCCAAAACCGCGTCGAGCAGGTATTCCAAAAGATAAAGATATGACAACTATTACCATGAAAGATGCCCTCAAGTATTTGAGCTTGCCTCGCGTGTTAGGAACTCACCCTGAGACAGGAAAAGAAATTACTGCTAATATCGGAAGATTCGGCCCTTACGTAGCGCATGATGGCGACTTCCGCTCTCTTAAGACAGATAATGTTTATGAGATTGAGCTTCCCCGAGCTCTTGAAATATTTAAAGAAGAAAAGAAAAAGAGAGGTTTTAGAAAATTTTCAAAAAAAATAAATTAAAAAAATATGAGTATGAAATGTGATAAATGTGGTGGAGATATGGTCGTAAAAAGCGGAAGATACGGTAACTTTACCGCTTGTTCAAATTTTCCGGATTGTAAAAATATCCTGAAAGAAAACAAACCGGCCAGTCCTCCGCCGGAAAGAACCGGTGAAAAATGCGATAAATGTGGTGAAGGAGAAATGGTCATCCGTAGTGGCCAGTACGGTAAATTCAAAGCCTGCTCCAATTTCCCAAAGTGTAGGAATACTAAGAAGATAACCGAAAATATTAAGCAAGAATAAAAATTGAAATCAGTTTCATAAAAGGATACCTTATAGGTATCCTTTTATGCTTAATTTACTAGAAAAAATTTTAGATAACCCCAACTTTAACGAAACTGACAAAGCTTTAATTCAGAGGACTTACAATGCCGCCGAATTGGCTCATCGTGACCAGAAACGTCTTTCCGGTGAAGACTATATTACCCACCCGCTTAATACGGCCTATTTTCTTTCAGAACTTGGCCTGGATGCAACCACCATTGCTGCCTGTCTTCTTCATGACACCCTTGAAGATACCAGTATTAAGCCGGATTATATTAAACAAGAATTCGGCCAAGAAATACTTTTTCTAGTAGAGGGGGTAACTAAACTTGGTAAAATAGAATATTCCCCAAACCAACCAAACAAAAAAACGGCCCTTGAAAATATAAACTCCTTAAAGAAAATGTTTTTTGCTATGGCTGAAGACATCCGAGTGATCCTTATCAAATTGGCCGACCGTTATCATAATATGGAGACACTCAAGAGCCAACCCAAAGAAGCCCAAAAAAGAATTGCCTTGGAAACATTGGAAATATATGCCCCAATCGCAGCAAGACTTGGAATGGGTCGGATTAAGGGTCAGCTTGAAGATATGGCTTTTCCTTATGTTTATCCTGAGGAATATACTTGGTTAATTAAAAACGTCCTAGATAAATATACTGATCGTAAGGAATATATTGAAAAAACTGGCCCCTTGATTAAGCGACGCCTTAACGATGCTGGAATTAAAGTTATTGATTTACACTCCAGAGCAAAATACCATTACAGTCTCTACCAGAAAATTAAACGCCACGACATGGACCCTGAAAAAGTTTTTGATCTTGTGGCTATCAGAATAATAGTTCCGGATATTAAATCCTGCTATGAAGCTCTCGGCATAATTCACAAACACTACAAGCCCTTCCCTGGCCTTATTAAAGACTATATAGCCCTACCAAAACCAAACGGCTACCAGTCTCTCCACACAACCATATTCTGTGAAAGAAGCAGAATTGTAGAAGTTCAAATCAGAACTCCTGATATGCATGACCACGCTGAAAACGGCATTGCCGCCCACTGGGCCTACTCTGAAGGCGGTAAAAAGAAAGTGTTTAAAGCTGAAATGAAAGAAACAAAATGGATTGCCCAACTCAACCAGTTTCTACAAGAAATGAAACCTCAAGAAGGAATTGAGAAAGTAAAAATAGATTTTTTTAAAAATCGTATTTTTGCTTTTACCCCTAAAGGTGATGTCAAAGACTTGCCCGAAGGATCAAATCCAATTGATTTCGCTTACGCTATTCATACCGACCTTGGCCACACCCTTAAAGGCGCCAAGGTTAACGGTAAAATAGTTCAGTTAAACTACAATCTTCACAACGGAGATGTGGTGGAAATTATTAAAGGCAAAATTCCTAAACCCTCGTCTGATTGGCTAAGAATGGTCAAAACAACTGAAGCCAAAAAGAAAATTAAGGCTTGGTTTACGGCTGAGGAAAATAAATTAAAAGAATCTCAAGGAATTGAAGAAAAAGTTAGAGAAAAGAAAATTCAAAAGAAAACAAGGGTTATTGTTGAGGTTGTAAAAAAAGGCACTCCTGTTATCCAGGGCCAGACTGGCTTAATGTATAAAATTGCTAAATGCTGCAACCCTAAATTAGGAGACAAAATAAAGGGCTACATGACCGTCAACCAAGGCGTCTCCATCCACCTCACCTCTTGTTCAAATCTTAAAAAGGCGACTGGCAAACGTTTGCTTTCGGCAAGTTGGTCATTGCGTTCAAAATAGTTGCAAACCCTTTCCTCACCATTTTTTCAACCGGTGCTCCAGGATAGACAAACAATAGCTTTAAAACCTCCGGAAGCCTTCGGGAATTCCTTCATCACTATCCATTAAGATGGTGCGACAAGCTCACCATAATGGATAGGATTCAGTCAGTTCCCGCTTTCCTGTCGGTTTAAGGTAAAGCTTTGTTTGTAGCTATCCCTCCCGCAATGGTTTCAAAAATGATACGGAAAGAGTTTGCTCGTTACCTGTTTAATTCAATAAAAAAGCGGATTGATATTACTGCGTCCTTCGAAGCCGAAGGCGAAGTAAGATCGCACCGCAATCTTAAAAATCGCTGCCGCCAAATGGATATGAATTTGAGGTGTCCAGATCCATAAATAGAGCATGGCATGACGGACATTCCTTATCTTCATCTTTTACCTTAGTACCGCAGATACCACATGACACAAATCCGTAATGACCACTATCGTCAGTTGTAACCACTTTTTTGGTCACCACTTTAACTTTCTTTTCTTCTCCCATATGAACCCCCTGTCAATGAATCTGCTAAGATAATACTATGGAAAAGTATTTAAATCAATGCTCCCGTTTTGAATTATTGGCTGGAGGAAAAATCTTTACGTACCGATTTTGAATCCTTTGAGCAACTTAGTTTCTAATAGTTTATAAACTCAGCAAAAATACGTAGGCTTCAGTCTATGAAGGGATTTACGGACCGCGACTGGCGGAAGTAAAAAGCAAAATTCCAGCAGGAATTTATGCTGTGCCCTGAATGGGCTGAAGCCGAGAGTATTTTTGCGAGAGCAAGAAATTAATCAATTATCCTCTTCGCCCTTCGACAAGCTCAGGACAAAAAGAATCATCAACTAGTCGATGATTCTTTTTGCGACTTTGTTGAGTTCTTGGAGATCGGCGAATTTGATGACAATGTGGCCGCCAGTATCAGTACTTTTTATCAAGACCGGAACCTTGAGCATTTCGCCGAGGTTTTTTTCTAAAGTTTGAAAACGATTTACTTCTTGAGAAGATAGTTTTGTCTTTTTTGATTTTGAAGGCTTTGACGACGAAGCCATCTGTTCTACTTCTCTTGACGATAATCTACCGCCGAGAATGTGGCCATAAACCTCTCTTTGTTTAGTTTCATCGTTAAACGCAAGCAGCGCCCGAGCATGAGCTCGCGACAATATTCCTCCACGCAATGATTCTTTGATATCTTTGGGTAACCCGAGCAGTCTCATTGAATTGGCCACCACCTCACGAGACTTCCCTACTTTATTGGCAATCTCCTGTTGAGTTAAATTAAATTCTTTAGCCAACCTCTCATAAGCTTCAGCTTCTTCAACTGGATTCAAGTCTTTTCTCTGAACATTCTCAACTAAAGCAACTTCGAGCCTAGCTCCTTTAGTAACAAAATCATCCCTTATAACAACAGGCACATTGGGTAAACCAGCCAGTTTTGACGCTTTCAAACGTCTCTCTCCGGCAATTAATTGGTAGTAAACATTCTTGCCCCTAGCGCTTTCTTCTTCCATTTTAGAAACCAGAAGTGGCTGAAGAACACCATATTTGCGGATAGATTGAGAAAGCTCTTTGAGTCCATCCTGATCAAAGTCCTGTCTTGGTTGGTCTGGATTAGGTCTGATTTTGTTTACTTCAACATAAAAAACATTCTCTTTTGAAGCTTCCGGGTGCATTTGCTTTGACTTTGGAATCAAAGATTCCAACCCTTTTCCTAAACCGAACATTTTTCTAGCGTTGTTTGTCATTGTGTTAATTTGATGACTTCCTCTGCCAGCCGTCTGTATTCGCTGGCCGCTTTAGAATTTGGACTAAATTGTATAATCGGTTTGCCGTAACTTGGCGCTTCGGCTAAATCAATTGTCCGCGAGATAACTGCGTCAAAAACTCTGCCGGGAAAATTCTTGTGAACCTCGTTTAAAACGTGACGATTCAATTGGTTCCTCTTATCATACATTGTAAGCAATACGCCTAGCACTTGCAAATCAGAATTAAGCCCCTCGCGAATCAAATTAACCGTGTGGAGCAGTTGGCTTAGCCCCTCCAAAGCATAATATTCGCATTGGACAGGAATTATTACATAATCTCCCGCCGTTAGAGCATTGATAGTCAACAATCCAAGAGATGGCGGACAATCAATAAGAATATAGTCATAATTCATTCGGAGTGGGCTGAGAGAATTCTTTAAACGATATTCCCTCTCTTCCATTGACACAAGTTCTACCGTTGCTCCGGCTAACGCCTGATTGGCCGGCAAAATATCAAACCCGAAAATAGAAGTCTTTTTGATCATCGGCAAAGGATTCTGGTCATTCACAATGACGTGATAAACATTATGATGCTCATCAGCTACAGAAATACCCATTCCCCCGGTAGCGTTAGCTTGAGAGTCCATATCAACCAGAAGAACATATTTACCCAAGGCAGCTAAATAAGAAGCTAAATTAATAGCAGTTGTAGTTTTACCAACGCCGCCTTTTTGATTACAAATCGTTATAATTCTTGCCATGATATTACTTTAATTCTATACTTCTAATCAGAACTTTTCAAATTTTAAGGGGGCATAATTGAATAAAGATTCTGAATCACTAGAATTACTCAGCGGTTTTTTACGTTTTTATTCAGAAACTGGGACTGAAGGCGGTTATTGGGCATTTCAAGATAGACGGTTTATAAAAGAAAACACGACCAAATTTTATTGCAAGAAATGCTACAAATACTGGGACAAAGATAAATACCCTGACGCTCCTCCCCCTATCGGCTCAAGGCCTGTTCAGGTTGAACTTGCGGTTCCGTTAAACGAAGTCCCTTTGGAATCTATTAAAAACAAGACTTTTAAAGCTCCGCCCATGTGCCAGCCCAACGAACACGATTTTCAGTTAATCGGAGAGACCAGTGAGTCTTTCGACGGACACCACATTTTGAAAAACAACGACTGGTTGTCAATATATTCAAAAGATAACCCTGCAATTATGGTTTGGTCTGGAATAATCAGACTCAAAAAATACCCTCCGTTTACAGAAAATATTTTGGGACTATGGGTCCATTCTGACCAAATAGGAGTTGAAGAAGAAACGTGGGCTAAGTGGTTTCTTGAAGAATACCCGGCAACCCTTGTGCCATATAAAAAAATAAATGCCTCAAATTGAGGCTTTTAATTTGTGGTAAATTGTGATAAAATATAATTGTAATTTGCCGCTGTGGTGAAATTGGCAGACACGCATCACTCAAGATGATGTGGGAGCAATCCCGTGTCGGTTCAAATCCGATCAGCGGCACCAATGACTTTTTTTGAATCAATCATTCTCGGTATTGTTGAAGGCTTCACCGAATTTTTGCCAATTTCTTCAACGGCCCATCTTATTTTAACCTCTAAACTTCTTGGTTTAGAGACTTCTAATTTTTTGAAAAGCTTTGAAGTTGCCATTCAGCTTGGAGCTATCGCTTCGGTTGTGGTTTTGTATTTTAAGACATTTATAAAAGACTGGGCAACAAACAAGAAAATAATTGTTGCCTTTTTGCCCACCGCCATAGTTGGGGCAGGTCTTTATGGTTTTATAAGAAACACCCTTCTTTCCAGTCCCCTAGTTTCTGTTTACGCCCTCTTGTTGGGTGGTTTTTTTATAATTATTTTTGAGTGGCTACACAAAGAAAAACCAAGCTACGCCACAAACCTAAGTGAGATATCTTTTAAAAAATCCTTTCTAATCGGTTGCGCTCAGTCCTTAGCAATAATACCAGGCGTGTCACGTGCCGCAGCAACCATACTTGGTGGCTTGGCTTTAGGAATCAGCAGAAAAACAATTGTAGAGTTTTCGTTTCTTTTAGCTGCACCAACAATGCTGGCCGCGACGGTTTTAGACTTGAGTAAAAATTACACTCTTTTCACCTCGGCCAACTGGCAGTCTTTAGCGATTGGATTCGTTACTTCTTTTGTGGTGGCCATAATGACAATTAAGTTTTTGCTTAATTTTATTAAAACAAATGACTTTAAACTCTTTGGCCTCTATCGCGTACTTCTGGCAATTACGTTTCTGTTTCTTCTATAATTTTAATCAAAGCTTCTAACGGATTAGCCGAGTCGGTAATCGGCCGACCAATAATCAAATAATCAGACCCTGCAGTTATAGCTTCCTTAGGTATCGCCGTTCTTTTTTGATCATTTTTTTGCGCCCATTTTGGACGAATTCCTGGAGTAATAATTTTTAAACCAAATCTTTTGACAACACTGGCTTCACGAGCCGAACAAACAACTCCATCGACTCCTTCTTTAGCCAATATTCTAACAAGCTGTAAAATTTTACTTACAGACGCGCTGGAAGATGTTAGAATAGTAACTCCTATTACCTTGCTTCTTCCTTTGTTGTGAACTGCTGCTCTTATAGCTTCTTGGCCAGCCAAGGCATGGATAGTAAATCCCCACACCCCTAATCTTGATATTACTTTCACGGTCCTTCCCACCGTATTTGGAATATCATTTAATTTAATATCGTAAAAAACCTTACCCCCTAATTTATTAATATATTTAATTAATTCTGGCGCTTTTCCAGTATTTATTAGCTCAAGTCCTATTTTAAAAAATTTAACTCTAAGCCAAAGGGTTTTAATCAGTTTTTTAGCCTTTTTTAAATTGTTCGTATCAAGGGCAACGATTATTTTATAATCCATTAAATTCACCTGGTTACTATGATATATCATAGTGGATACTTTGATATATCATAGTAAGTTTAAGGTTACTAAGTTTTTTAATACAGCAGCTATTAGTATTGGCCCCATGCCACCAGGAACAGGTGTAATAAGAGATGCTTTTGGCACAACTGAATCAAAATCAACATCACCGAACATTTTGCCATCTTTTTTGCCGTAACCAAAATCAACAACAACTACGTCTTCTTTGACCATATCCCCCTTTATAATACCTGGTTTTCCTACTCCGGCAACAACAATGTCAGCCACTATTGAGAACTGTTCTGGTTTTTCTGTTTTACTATTAATTCTAGAAACTTCGGCTCCTTGCTGTTCAAGCCAATGAGACATTGGCTTGCCCACCAGAATTCCCTGACCAAAAACCACCGCTTTCTTACCCTGTAATCCCACCTTGTATTGTTCTAAAACAATTTTCAAAGCCCCAACTGCCGGCGGCAGTACCTGCTTGGAAGTTGAACTTCCAAGCGGAAGCTCAACTTCCAAATCTTGGCCATGGCTATAAAATCGATCCTGGGCCTCATCTGACAAAACATCAACATCTTTATCCACGGGAATCTTATTCAGTATGGCCTGCTGGTCAATATGCTTCGGCAAAGGCAATTCAATCAAAACACCATCTGATTTTTCTGATATTTTAGCTAACTCATTTTTTAATTCCTTGGTTTCAATATTTTCCGGAAATTGATACATTTCAAAACCAACTCCGACTTTGGTAGCCGCTTTGCTTTTTAATTCAACAAATTTTTTAAATTCAGAATCTTCTCCAACCAAAATCGCCGCCAGACGCAGTTTTAAATTATTATTTATTATCTTAAGCATTAGTTCTCCCAAGATCTCTTCCGCAATTTTACGCCCATCAATTGTCATTAGTTTTAATTTATTAAAATAAAAAACGGGTATCTAGTCCCGTTTTTTAAAAACACAATGTTTATACTATTGGAGTTGCCCGCCCTGAAACTGATTGAGATTCTAACTCTTTGACTTGTTCTGTTCCTCCTGCTTGGGCCTTTGCATCAGGAGCCGATACGGCTCCGACAGTTTTTTTCTTAGGTTTCCAGCTCTGCATTTTGGGCTTGTCCCAGATTTTATAATTTACCATCAGATTATTGACCGTTGGAGATACTTGAGCGCCTTTTGAGACCCAATATTCAATTCGGTCTTTTTTAACTTTAAATTCTTTCTGGTGAGGATTGTAGTTACCCAAAAGCTCAAGGTACTTGCCCTTGACTCGTGAGGTGTGTTCCAAAATAACCACTCTAAAATAGGCTTGCCCCCTCTTACCTACCCGTTGTAATCTAATCATAAGCATTTGATATATGCTAGCAAATTTAAAAAAATAAGCAAGTTCAGTCTTTAGATTTTGTTTAGGATACTAGTGAGTTTTTCTGATTTTTCGGAACTGACTTTTTGAGACATGAAATCAACATAACTTGAGAGAATTTTTTTGAAAACCTTGTGACTCCTTTGATAGAGTTCGTCTTCAGGATAAGCTGAATTTATTGTTTCTTGTATCTGGGAAACGACAGGGTCATTTTTATCATACTCTTTTTTTGCCGTTACTTGGGCTATCCATTGACGCTGGTTTTGAGATAAATTATTTTCTACCTCTTTGAACATTTCACTGGCAAATTTTTTCTTAAAACCTTCAAGAGCCCTCTCTTTTTCGTCATCCAAAAAACCTAAAACATCAAAGACTTCCCATAAAACTTTTTTGTATTGACCTTTAATCATTAAAACAAACTTTCCAGTAAGTTACTTAATATTTGGACAGGCAAAATAGGAAATTCAATAACCATGGCCGGCAAAGCCTCCCACTCTTCGTGAAGTCCAAAACCTTCTGATTTTGATGACGGTTTTTCAAAAGCCATAAGATAAGTTTACCATCCTTTTTTATTTAATGCATCCTTTGCCGCTTCTTGTTGGGCTTCTTGTTTAGAAGGCCCCTTGCCACTACCTATCATTTCTTTTTCAAGAAATACCCCCATCTTGAAGTTGCGGGCATGGTCCGGCCCCCATTCCTCCATTACTTCATAGGTCGGAGTAATTCCGACGTACTCTTGAGCATACTCTTGAAACAAGCTCTTGTGGTCACGATAAAGACGCTTTTCTATAATCGTCGGCAACTCCTTAAGAACAAAGCGGCTTATAAAATCTTTAGCCGGATCATATCCTTGGTCCAAATATATCGCCCCGATTAACGCTTCGATGGTATTGGCAAGAATATACTGTCTTGCCCGACCAGTATCCCGCGCTTCTCCACGAGAGAGAAGAACAAAATCATTTAAATCAAATTCATTTGAGATCTTTGAAAGCATTACCGCATTAACCAATGCCGCCCGCCAATTAGTCAATTCTCCTTCAGGGTTCGGGTAATTGTTATATAAATATTCCGTCACAACTAATTCCAAAACTGCATCGCCCAAAAATTCCAGACGCTCGTTGTGATCCAGGTGCCATTTGGTATTTTCATTTAGATAGGATCGATGAGTTAGAGCTTGGAGTAGTAGATCCTTGTTTTTAAATACAATGCCTATTTTTTTCTCAAGTTGAGAGATTTTATCGTCAAACACGTTACAAATTCAAAATGCAAAAGTCAAAATTCAAAATGACAATGTAAAATTAAAAAATTTTATCATTTTAAACTGTCACTTTCCATTTTGATATTTAAATTTTAAATTATTTACCATCGACTTCCTTCTGTTCTTCCTTCCCTTCCCGCTCCTCTGGAGCGAGGCTCGCTTCATCTGATGAAGTGGCTTTCTCTTTGGCTGGCGGTGCATCATCTTTGCCTGGCTCGCCTATTTCTCTATAAACCGTTCCCAAAACACCATTAACAAACTTGCCTGAAGTTTCTCCGCCAAACGATTTGGCCAATTCTATGGCTTCATTGATAGCCACTTTCGGTGGAACTTCATCTCTTTTGCCAAAAAGCAGTTCAAATAAACCAATCCTTAAAACGTTCCGGTCAACAACCGCAACTTGATTAAGAGGCCATTGGGGCGCAGCTTTTTCTATAATCTTATCAATTTCCTTTACATGCTTTATTGTTCCATCTATCAGCTGGTGAATAAAGTCAGTCTCCTCAAGCCCGGAAGCAAACTCTTTAACATTCCTCGCAACAATTACCGGTAAGTCTTCCATTTTTCTGCCACGAAAATCCCACTCATAGAGGGACTGCATTGCTACGGAACGTGATAAATGTCTACTAGCCATTTTTAAATGAGAACTATTTACCGGCCTTTTGCTTTTTTTCTTTTTTCTTCAACTCTCTTGCTAAAACATTAACAACCTCTTTCCCCTTATAATACCCACAATATTTACAAACCAAATGAGGCAAGATTTTCTTCTTACATTGAGTACATTCTGATAATTTTAATGGCTTAAGGGCAAGATGACTTCGGCGTCTCAATTGCTTCCCCTTCGCCATGTGGTGACGTGGAACAGCCATAGTATATATCTTATCACAAAAACAAAAAAGCGACAAGTGTCGCTAGTTTTTGCTTAATATCCAATTATACAATCTGCTGTCTCCTTGAATTCTCCAGGTAATCGTAAGCCTTGTTTCCCCTCTCCTATTTGAAAACCTAAAATTTCCGTTTAACTTTGCTTCGGGCAAATTAAGTTCAATTTTATTACCTTTTACAATAAACTCCCCGTCCAGATTTATAATTTCTTTTTTTAATATTGGATCAATGTATCTGGCCCGAAACCGACGAACCGGATCAAAACTTGCTTCACCATTCTGAACTGGCTGGGTATTGATATTACCAAAAACAGACATATCTAAGGAAACAAACTCGTATCGCCCTTCTATTCGGATAGGATTTTCATCTGCAATCTGTCTTAAGACACAACCAGTCGCGACAAATAAGATCAAGGTTGCAAATAAAAAGTTATACAACCTCATTATCAACCTCCCCCATTAAAGAACTATCCTACTCCTTAAATTAACATTACTTTACATAAAAACAAAAAATTTTATGACTTATCAACAATTTTTGCTCGTTGTCCGAATTTCCACGAGTGTTAAAATTAGATTATGAAATTCGTCCACCTCCACACTCATTCTCACTACTCTCTCCTGGACGGATTGTCTAAAGTAGACGAAATGGTCAAACTGGCCAAAGCTCACGGCATGACCGCGATTGGTTTAACTGATCACGGGGTCATGTATGGAGCAATTGATTTTTATACTGCCTGTGTCAAAAACGGAATCAAGCCAATCATTGGGGTAGAAGCTTATGTCGCCAATAGAAGCCGATTCCAAAAAGAACCCCACATTGATAATAAACGTTACCACCTAACGCTACTTGCCAAAAACAACACCGGTTATCAAAATCTGATCAAACTCACAACCGCCGCCCACTTAGAGGGCTATTATTATAAACCCCGAGTTGATAAGGATTTACTCCGCCAACATTCTGAAGGATTAATGGCTCTTTCCGGCTGCCCTGGCAGCGAACTTGGCAGAGCAATCCAGTCTGGAGACAAGAAAAAGGCCGAATCAGTAATACTAGAATACCAGTCTATTTTTGGACCAGATAATTATTACCTGGAAATAATGCATCATCCCGACGTTGAATTCTTCCAAGATTGGAAAAATACTCTTGTTGAGTTTTCAAAAAAACTAAATATCCCCCTCGTAGCCACCCAGGACTCACATTATCTTCATCATGACGATGCCTTTGCCCACAAAACCCTAGTTGCCATTTCAACCAATACTGATATTGGAGACACAGCTATTTTTTCCGGTAATGGTGAATATCACTTTATCTCAACTGAGGAAGCCCTGGAAAAATTCAAAGACATTCCAGAAGCAGTGGCCAATACCGAAAAGATTGCCGAAAGGTGTAATATAAATTTAACTCTTGGTAAATTCATATTCCCCGACTTCGCTATTGAACCAGGAAAGACAGCTGACCAAATGCTTGATGAAATAACCACAGAAGGTGCTAAAAAATATGGTTTAGACAACAACCAGGAAGTTGAGGAAAGACGACAATACGAGCTTAAGGTCATAAAAGATAAAAATTACGCCCCCTATTTCCTTGTCGTATCAGATATTTTAAAATTCGCCCGTGAATCAAATATATATACGACAGTCCGTGGATCAGTTGCTGGATCAATCGTGGCCTACCTATCAGGCATCACCAATGTGAATCCGATTGAATTCCAACTTCCTTTTGAAAGGTTTTTGAATCCTTTCAGGCCATCAGCTCCTGATATAGACATGGATTTTGCCGACAACAGAAGACAAGAAGTAATTGAATACGCCAAAAACAAATATGGTTCTGACAAGGTGGCCCAAATCGGTACCTTCGGAACAATGATGGCTCGAGGGGCGGTTAGGGACGTAGCCAGAGCCCTGGGTAAATCATATGAAACTGGCGATCGTATAGCCAAACTCATCCCCGTGGGTTCCCAGGGTTTTCCCATGACCGTTGACCATGCTATGGAACTTGAGCCGGAGTTAAAGAATCTATATGATCGTGATACCGAAGCACGTCAAATACTTGATGTTTCCAAAAAACTAGAAGGTACTGTCCGCCACGTTTCAGTTCATGCCGCCGGAGTAGTTATTGCCCCAAAACCACTGACTGAATATGTACCGATCCAATACGACCCCAGGGAAAATGATAAACTTATCACCCAATATGACATGTATACAGTCGGTGAAGACGGTGTCGGTCTTACCAAACTTGATTTCTTGGGCATTCGCAACCTAGCCATTTTAGAAAACGCTGTTCGTTTAGTTAAAAACCACAGAAACATTGATATAGATATTGAAAAAATTCCTTTTGACGACAAAAAAACATTCGCCATGCTGGCCAAAGGTGAAACTGAAGGACTTTTCCAGTTAAACGGTTCCGGTATGACCAAATACTTAGTTGAGTTGAAACCAACAACCATTCACGACATCAACGCCATGGTCGCTCTTTATCGTCCTGGACCAATTAATAACATCCCCGAATACATCGCCCGCAAACAAGGACGCAGTCAAATCAGGTATTTCCACCCCAAAGCCCAAAAATTCTTAGCAAAATCTTATGGAGTTTTAGTTTATCAGGACGACCTTCTTTCAACAGCCATGGAACTTGCCGGTTATAATTGGGAAACAGTTGATAAATTCCGTAAAGCGGTTGGTAAAAAAATACCGGCTGAAATGGCTAAACAACACGAGATATTTGTTCAAGGATGCCAAACCCATAGCGAAATGACCAAGGATCAGGCAGAAGCTATCTGGAACTTATTTGAGCCATTTCAAGGTTACGGCTTTAACAAAGCTCACGCCGCCTGTTATGGCCGAGTTGCCTATCAAACCGCCTACATGAAGGCCAATTTCCCGGCTGAATATATGTGCGCTGTTCTTACGGCTGAATCTGGTGACACTGAAAAAATTGCCGAAATAATTTCAGAATGCCAAAGAATGAAAATTCCAGTTTTAGCGCCAGATATAAATAGTTCATTCAAAGATTTTACAGTAATCAAGGGGCTGTCAGATCAGAAAGACCAAATCCGTTTTGGCCTTTTGACAATCAAAAACCTGGGCGAACATATAGCTGAAAGGATAATCAGCCAAAGAGAAACCAGCGGTCCATATAAAGACATTGAAGATTTTGTCACCAGAATCCAAGATAAAGACTTAAATAAAAAATCTTTTGAATCACTTATAAAATGTGGCGCCCTTGATGCTTTTGGCGAGCGTAACATGCTGTTATTTAATATGGAGAATTTATTAAACCATGCCCGAGATAAACAAAGAAACGCCAGCAATGGCCAAATAAGCTTATTTGGCCACACTGAAGAAACTACTATTCCCCTGCGTCTGATTGATACTACTCCAGCCCACAGCACTGAAAAACTGGCTTGGGAAAAAGAATTATTAGGCTTGTATGTCTCTGATCATCCCCTAAACACTTTCCAAGAACAGTTAAAGCTTGAAAAAATTACTCCTATTAAAAACATTTCCATCAGTACGACCGGATCTATCCGAATAGCTGGAATTATAACTAAAGTTCAAAAAATAACGACTAAGACCGGCAAACCCATGCTTTTCTCTCACGTAGAAGATTTAACTTCTAAAATAGAACTGGTGGTTTTTCCTAATGTTTACGACAAAAACCCAGAAGCATGGAAAGAAAACTCCATCGTCGTCGCCAGAGGCAAGGTTAATGACCGTGATGGCTCTCTTAAACTCTTGTGCGATGAGGTAAAGATTATTAATGCAATAGCTTAAAAACAAAATCCGCCCGAAGGCGGAAAAAATGGCTTAAGCCAAAAGTTTTTCCTGAATGAAATCACCCATTGCTTTACTCATCATTTTTAGAACCAACACTTTTCTTTGGTCAGCAGACAAAGTATGACCATATTTAGTAGATGCCCCATAACAGAAATGATTGAAGATTCTCTGTGGATCAATTCCGGTAATAAAATAGTTTCTGATTCCATTATACAAGGATCTGCCTTCTTCTGTACCAAGAGCTGTTCCTAACAGAGTATCTCCGTCATCAGTAAACCTTGAAAGTAACCCGGGTTCTTCAACCATCGCTGTTTCTGGTCCACTCACAGACAATTCTTGCTTTGGAAAAGGACCACGCTCAAACAAAGCTCGTCCGCGTAAGGCTGAACCAGAAAAATAATCAAAGGGCTTTTTTGTTTGCGACATCCCTCCTCCTTAAAACTCGTCTTATATCCTAACAGATAGCACCATAATTGTCAAGTCTTTTGGCTTTCGTCCTATTTTGATATTCTGAATTCATCTGATGAATGAAAAACTTCAACATCTTCGTCACTCTCTAGCTCACCTTCTAGGCGCTGCAGTTTTAGAATTATATCCCGGTTCAAAACTAGCCATCGGTCCAGCTATTGATGGTGGTTTTTATTACGATATTAAAGTTTCGGGTAAAATTTCAGACGCGGACCTGCCGAGAATAGAAACAGAAATGCGAAAGATTTTAGAAAGCTGGAACAAGTTTGAAGAAATAAAAGAAACGGAAGAATCAGCCAAAAAACGCTACATTGGCAATCCCTATAAATTAGAGCTTCTTGAAGATCTAGCTACCAAAAAAGAGAAAATAACATCCTATCAATCCGGCCGTTTTGTTGACCTCTGCCGTGGCGGCCATGTTAAAAGTGCTGCGGATATTAAACCTGATACTTTCAAACTCTCTCATGTTGCCGGCGCTTATTGGCGCGGAAATGAGGAAAACAAACAACTTACCCGCATTTACGGTTTTGCTTTTGAAACAAAAGAAAAACTAGACGCCCATGTTGTCATGCTTGAAGAAGCCAAAAAAAGAGACCACAAAAAATTGGGTCTTGAATTAGATTTGTTTACTTTTTCTGATCTAGTTGGCGGAGGTTTGCCATTATTCACACCCAAAGGAACAATAATTAGAAATCTGTTGGATGATTATGTTTGGGAACTTAGAAAAAAATACGGTTATCAGCAAGTTGATATTCCACATATTACCAAAAGGGATTTATATGAAAAAAGTGGCCACTGGGACAAATTCAAAGATGAGCTGTTTCACATTAAAACCAGGGAGGACCACGAGTTTGCGATGAAACCAATGAACTGCCCTCACCATACCCAGATTTATGCCCGCAAGCCACATAGCTACCGCGAATTGCCTCAAAGATATGCCAACACGACAAAAGTTTATCGTGATGAACAATCAGGAGAGTTGGCCGGTTTATCCCGTGTCCGCTCTATTACCCAAGATGACGCCCATGTTTTTTGCCGCATATCTCAAGTTGAAGAAGAAATACAAAAAATCTGGGGTATCATTCACACCTTTTACAAATCCTTTGATTTTAATCTGGAGTTGCGTTTATCGCTGCGCGATACCCAAAACCTAGAAAAATATCTAGGCAACAAAGACCACTGGGATAAAGCTGAGGAAATTTTAAAGAAAATAGCCAAGACAAACAAAACTAAATACGAAGAAGCTCCTGGTGAAGCCGCTTTTTATGCTCCTAAATTGGATTTTATGGGTACTGATTCAATAGGCCGCCAGTGGCAGGTTGCAACAATTCAACTTGATGTTTATATGCCCGAGAGTTTTGACCTATATTGTATCAACGAAAAAGGCGAGAAGGAAAGAATAGTTATGATCCATGCTGCTATCATGGGTTCAATTGAACGATTCATGTCTGTCTTAATTGAACATTACGCCGGATCTTTTCCAGTTTGGCTCTCCCCTGTTCAAGCCGTAGTTTTACCCATCACTGATCAGCAAAACAAATGGGCCGATAAAGTAGTTGAACAGTTGAAAAAAGCTGGTATCCGAGTTGAAATTAACAAAGATAATGAAACCCTGGGCAAAAAAATCCGTGAAGCAGAGAAACAAAAAATACCCTATATTTTAATAGTTGGTGAAAAAGAAGCTAAAGCCAAATCAGTCGCCGTCCGACAAAGAAGTAAGGGAAATATTGGCTTGATGAAAATAGATAAATTCATCAAACACACAGGAACAGAAGTGGCTGACAAAAAATAAATCCCCACACTCATACATGAGTTTGGGGATAAACTTCCGATGATTATTGGAAGTTTTTATTTATTTCTCTAAGCTTATTTTTTATCTTAGGCGAAATAAATTTGTAAGCTTTTACGATTGCAAATGCAGTAATTAATGAATAAAACCACCAGCCAAGAATATTAGCCAAAAGAACAAAGCAAGCTATCTTGGTTATATTACCCAAAAAAAGTCCGACTAGACCTAGGTAAGACCTGTTCGCGTAAAAAATAAGCAGTCCCAGAAGCCAAGTACCTATTCCGACACCCAGAAAAAACATTGTTGCAAAACCTTCTCGTTTGCCGTTTTTGTTGAGATCCTCCAAGCGCTTGCTCTTGCTTTGCTCTAGCAACATTTCAACCAATATTTTAACCAGTTTTCTAAAAACCCTACCAGCACCACGAACTAAAGCATCATCATAAAACTCTTTAAGTTTAGGGTTCTCTTTTATTAACTTGCCCAACCACCAAAAAAACCAGGCATAATAGGCAAGCTCAAGATTACCCAACACCTCACATAGATAAAGGAGATACCAACCCCTTATCCCGTTGGCAATAAATGTCGGTATAAGGATAAATTCAACATTGTTATAGGCAACAAAGGTTGTAGTTAAAAAGGGCCATAATTTAAGCCATTTCAGCACATTTACAGCCCACCTTTAAAAGAACGTAATAATGTGATATATAATATCAAAAAATGACCAAAGTGTCATCTGCTAGCCGATGGACAAAAATTATTGTAATTGTTGGTCCAACCGCTTCAGGTAAATCTGATCTGGCTATTAAATTAGCTCGTAAATACCACGGTGAAATTATTTCAGCCGATTCAAGGCAGGTTTATCTCGGAATGAATATTGGAACAGGTAAGGTTACAAAAAAAGAACAAAAAATAGTAAAGCACTATCTATTAGATGCAGTCAGTCCAAAAAAGCAATTTACTGCTGATGCTTTTAAAAAACTAGGAGAAAAAGCCAGCCAAGAAATAACTGCCAAGCACAAAATTCCTATTATTGTCGGTGGGACTGGATTTTACATTGATATCCTCCTTGACCGAATGGCTGTAGCCGAAGTTCCACCCAACAAAAATATCCGTACGAAACTTGAGAAACAATCTGCGGAACAACTTTTTAAACAGCTCCAAAAACTTGACCCCAGACGAGCTAAGAATATTGATAAACACAACAAGCGTCGCCTGGTAAGATCTTTAGAAATAGTTCTGATTACTGGAAAACTGGTCCCGCCGAAACAAACTTACAACATACAACACACAACTTACAACATACTATGGATAGGGCTAAGATCAAAAAACTTAGAAAAAAGAATAAAGATTCGCCTAGATAAAAGGCTAAGTCAAGGAATGATAAGAGAAGTTGAGAGATTGCACCAACAAGGAGTAAGCTGGAAACGGCTTGATGATTTCGGTTTAGAATATAGATGGATATCACGATACCTTCAGAAAGTAGGAAGTAGAAAGTTGAAAGTAGAAAGGTTTAAAGACTCGGAATATTATAAGGAATTATTAAGAGATATAGTGAGATACTCAAAACGCCAGATGACCTGGTTTAAGAGAAACAAGGAGATAACCTGGATCAAAAACGAAAGAGAGGCAACAAAATTAGTAAAACACTTTGTCTTATAATTACGCATATGTGTAATTATAAGACAATAAAAATACGCTCAAATTAATTTTATTTTTTCTCAGCTGAATCAGACGGACCAAGAATATCTGTGTCGGAAGGTTCTTTCCTTTGTCCAATTTCTTTTAATCTTTCCCTCTCTCGTTCCTTTGCTTGCTGACGCCTTTCTTCTGCTAATTCACGTTCAATCTGCTCCCTTTGATGAAACGGCTTCTGTCCCCTAACTACTTCCCTAAATCCAACTAATTTTGTAAATAATTTCTTGATCATCTGTTTTTATTTTAACACTTCTTTGAGTAACCCTTCAACTACCTGTGGATTTGCCTTGCCCTTTGTTTCTTTCATTACCATGCCAATCAAAAATTTAAGAGAAACCTCTTTGCCAGCTTTAAAATCTTCCACTGCTTTCTGGTTATCAGCAATAACCTTAGCAACCGCTAAATTAAGCTCCTCAACATTGGAAACCTGTTCCAAGTTTTTTTCTTTTATAATTTCACCGGGCTTTTTACCAGTAAAAAACATCTCTTTAATTACCAGTTGAGCCCCAGATGACGACACCTCGCCATGAAATATTCTTACAACCAAATCAGCAAACACATCAGGAGTGACTTTGGTATCGTCTGGTTCAGCTGAAACTTCATCACACATTCTCTTAAATTCAGTAATTAAATAGTTAGCAGCGAGTTTAAACAATTTATCTTGACGCCCTACTTCCGGTTTTTTAAGATGGTCCAGTTTGTCAAAAGACAGAAGCTCACTAGCTACATGCTCGTAATAATCGCCCAGCGACTTATTGATTACGAATATTTCTATGTCATATTCGGGTAAATTGTATTGTTTCTTGAATCTTTCTCTTCTTTGTTGAGGTAATTCTAATAATTCTGACTTTATTTCTTCAACAGAAAATAGTGTCGGTGGCCCGCCCGCTGCGGGCGAGGCTCGCCCATTCGCAATGCGAATGGGCGGCAAATCCGGTTCTGGAAAATACCTATAATCATGGGATTCTTCTTTTGAACGCTGGCTGAAAGTTTGTTTTTTAAACTCATCCCAGCCGCGAGTTTCTTGCTTCACTTTCTCCCCCGCTTCAAGCAATTCTGTTTGTCTTTTTATTTCATAGTCTACCGCATCAGAAGCAAATTTGATGGAATTGATGTTTTTGATCTCAACCTTTGTTCCAAATGCCGTAGGCATTTGTCCTGAGCCTGTCGAAGGACTCAACGAAATATTAACTTCCACCCTCATTTGGCCTTTTTCCATATCAGCATCTGAAACGCCGAGATAACGCCATATTAATTGGAGTTCACTGGCAAAATCTCTGACTTCCTGTCCAGTTTCAAAATCCGGCTCGGTAACAAGTTCCATCAACGGCACTCCGGCTCGGTTGTAATCAACCAGAGAAGCTTCGTTTTTTGGATCATGGTAAAGACGACCAGCATCTTCTTCAAGATGTATTCGCGTGATTCTTATTTTCTTTTTTCTAGATTCTAGATTCAAGATTCTAGATTCTATTTCCAACCATCCTTCATAACATAGTGGCTTCTGATACTGAGATATCTGATAGCCCTTTGGCAAGTCTGGATAAAAATAATTTTTCCTTTCAAAAAAAGTATCTTCGGCTATTTTGCAATTCAAAGCTAGTCCGGCCATTATAACTTTCTTAACCGCTTCTTGATTAATTACAGGGAGAGTTCCCGGATGACCCATGCAGATCGGACAAACATTAATATTGGGGTGTTTCTCGTCCGGATCATTCAAAGAATCACAAAACATTTTGGTTCTGGTTTTGAGTTCAGCATGAATTTCTAAACCAATGATGGGCTTATGTGGCATAATATAAGAATTTTATCACGATTTTAGGTAATAAAAAAGCCCGTTAAGGGCTTATTTTTTAGGAATAGCTTTAGGACCTCTGGCAAAAACATATTCCCATGTCGTGTCAGCACGGGATATTCTTTCCCACCAAGGATATTCATAACGCAAAAATTCTTCTGTTCTCAAGACCACCTTTCTAACTTCTTCATTGACTCCCCATTTGGTTCTCTGCCAATTTACAAATTCCCACTCTCTTAAGTTTGCGCCAACAATGTAAGGCACAAAGTTGCCGACCATATAGGCATATTGGGCTAGCATGCGGAAACCGTACATAGAAGTAGTCAGGTCAGAATCACATAAAAATCTTTCACAGAGATGCAACTCTGAATATTTTTCTATAAATTCTTGAGGCATATCTGGCGGCAAATACATGCCCAGATTAGGAGTAACCCATCCCCGTTTATGAGTACAAAATCCCATTCTCTGAAGGTCACGCCAGCTTCTGAAACTCATCAATCCGGAAAAAATACCGCTAGCATGCTCAAACCAATCAGGAAGCTTTTCATAACTCTCATGACCGGAGTTTCTTTTTCCGAGATCGTTAAATAAATTTCTGGCTTCCAAAAATGTTGCGTCAATATTTGCTCCTGACATTTTGATAATTGATTCCAGAGCTAATGCATTGGGCACAAGATAATCTCTTTTTACAAAGACGTCCGGCCTTATCTCCTGACTAGAATTAGGATAATCCCTGATCCAGAATTGATACTGTATATGATCTGTAGCTCCAGGCATATAGTGGTTGCCTAATAAGATTCTGTTTCCAACTTTTTTGGCTTCCTCAATAATTTCAAAAGCTAAGGCCGCACATTCTGGATTCGCATCAGCAATTAAGTGCCTGACAACGCTCTGATAGGCCTCCCCCATCATTGAAACACCAAGAGATGTTAATGTGGAGCAGGGCAGTAAATTACCCAAACTATCGCAAACCTTACCGGTAATAGCCGCTTTGGAAGGATCTAGGTGGGCAAACTCTCTCTCAAAGTGAACTACGCATACAGGGTATAAATCTTCATAAGCACCCATACATGCCATTGCGTGTTTTTCTATAGACTCCGCCTTTCTGTAATATGAAGTAAAGAACCTCCACGCCGGATATAGCTCTTTTGCTCTCATATCAACAAACCTCGTAGAGAGCTCTATATACCCAGCACCAGGACGAGCCCACTCAACGGTTTTAGCAGCTAATATAGAAATATTCTCCAAGGCTAAATGAACTATGCCCATTCTAGCAATTGAATTATGGCCATAGGCATCTAGAAACTTAGTTAAAAATTCCTTAATCTTTTGAATGGTAACAACCGAACCGTAATAGCCAAGAGAGAAACCCATCCCCATGAGTTTTTCTAATTCCTCAACAGGAATATCAACTATCCGCACTCCTGGCCTATTTTCTACTTCGCCATACTCTTTCAAAAATCCTTCGGGATCAGTAAATATTTTTCCGATTATCGGAATATTGGTAACAAAATCATCAAGAAAAAGGCCCCTAAGACCCCTTGGATTTTTAATTCGGGAATATCTAGCAAGAAGTGTGGTGACTAGTTCTTCCGGCAAACCATAAATGAAGTAGGTATTTTTGTCTGTGTTACTAAAAACTCTACCTAAAATTCTCTTCTCTCTTTCGGTAAATATTGGCACCAGAGCTTCTCTGCGAATTTGGATAGCTAAATCTAACTGTTCCCGAAATTCATCTGGAAAATTATCCATCGTAATCATCCTCATTTTTAAAGTTCGGATTATGAGATACTACCAAAAATCAAAAAAATAAAAAAGCCCGTTTGGGCTTTGTGAACTTATCTTTTTATCTCTCTATCCTTATACATCTTGGGGAGCATGTCTCTTGGGTTCCAGTTGGCTTTAACTTCTTCCATGTTATCAGCAGTTTGATATTTACCACCTTTAGTATAATTTTCTCCTTTATCCAAAATCTTCTCTACCTCAAAAAATAATATCTGAGCCACGCGTCTCCCGATTACAAGAGGTATCTGGTAAAACCTTGAGTTATTAGTAACCTCCATTGTCCATCGGTTAGTAAACCCGACATCACCTTTACCGGCGCATTTACAGACTTCAATAAAATTTCTGCCGATACTAGACCTAGCCTTCATCATTGTCGTTACCACACCGCCTCGTCCGCCGATAAACTGCTGGGTATGACAAAGAATTGTTTCTCCCGGCCTTATCCAAATCACCCTGTCATCCGGGTTAATATTCTCCAAGCTACCAACTCTTCCTTTCCACTTTCGCGCCGGTTCAGCAACATGGAAATCATGCCCCCAGACCCTTGCCACGTCTGATTCCGACCAGGGATTATATGATGTCATACCGCCTTCGGGTTCTTGCTCCCTCCAGTAGTATTCCCCCAGTGTTACATCGTAACTATCGGTAGTAAGATTCAACCGATCAAAAGGATCAATGACAATATTGCCGGCTTTCATCTGACTAATTATGGCTGAATCTGAAAGCCAAGAACGGCCGCACAATAGTCCTAACTCTTCCCGACTTAGTTGACCCAAAAGAACCTTCAATTCATGGAGATTAAGCATAACCACCTTTTTAAAAAACTGGTATTCGTATACTAACAAAGTTTTAAAAATAAAAAAGCCCTTTCAATAATTAAGGGCAATCTAATTTATGATATTTATTTAGCAGGTATACCTAGTACTGGAAAAATGTTTTTTCTTGCTTCGGTAAATATGGCCTTCTGACCCTCTTCGCCATCAGGTTCAGCGTCTATAAGAACACAGTTTGGATATAAGGCCGCTAAGGCTCGGTAATTACTTATTACCTGAATCGCTTTCTTATCTACTTCAAAAGCATCCGGCATACGACTAGACTGAGCTCTTCGTTTGACCATTGTTTCAATTGTTATATCGTAAACAACTATTAAATCCGGCCAAATAAGAGGTAGTCCGGCTTCAACAAACATTTCTTCGTGCATGTCCATAATTCGCTTGAAATCAGAAAGTGTCCTGGCGCCATAGGCCAGTGTGCTATCAATACCGCGATTACAAATTACATTGACTCCTGACTGCAGAGTAGGAATTAAGATATCTTTGAAATGTTCAATTCTGTTTCTTATGTAGAATTTTTGAAATTCAAAATCGGTTAAATTTACGCCAAGTTTGAACTCTAGATCACAGCCAAAAAGAATATCGTATATCCTCTGGCCACTTGGTGTTTTTGTCGGCTCTTTTGGAAATGGTTTTAAGACGTCTACATTAGGATACTGAACTTTAAGAACTTTCTCTATCCGGCTTGCCTGGGTATCTTTTCCAGAGAAATCAACACCAGCCAATAAAATAAATTTTCCTGGATATGGATTTGGTATCACAACCTCTCTCCTTTTTAAAAAACTTAGGAAGTTAATAAAGTCTAACTTCTAAAAAAATAAGATGCAAGTGGATAAAAATAAACGGCTCACGTATTGAGCCGTTTAAAACCGTATTTTAAAAGCTTTTACTTCACCTCTATTCCCATAGAGCGGGCGGTGCCTTCGACTATTTTAGCTGCCGCGTTTAGGTCATTAGCATTGAGATCAGCCATTTTTTGTTCAGCTATTTTCCTGACTTGTTCCTTGGTAACCTTGCCGACTTTGGTTTTGTTGGGAACACCAGAACCTTTTTCAATTCCGGCTGCCACCCGTAACAAATAAGCTGCGGGTGGAGTTCGGAGTTTAAAGTCAAAAGTCCTGTCTTCGTAAATATTAATCTCAACCGGAACAACTTGGCCTTGCTTGTCCTTAGTCGCTTCATTAACCTGCTGCATAAATTGCTGCAAGTTAATACCCTGCGGACCCAAAGCCTGACCTATCTTAGACGGCTCTAAAGCTCCCCCTGTCACCTGAATCTTTACTACTGTTTTAATTTTCTTAGCCATAATCCCTACTAATTACGAATTTTAGCCAATGTACCAATCTACAAATCACGACATCTTATTCGTAGATTTGTATATTAGTTGGATTTGTAATTCGTAGTTACAGTTTTTTAATCTGAAGAAAGTCGAGTTCGACTGGTGTTTCTCTACCGAATATTGTCACTAATACTTTAATCCTTCCTCGTTCCATGTCAACTTCAGCCACTTTGCCGTCAAAATCCTTGAAAGGTCCGTCGATGATTTTAACCCTGTCTCCGATTTGAACATCAATTTTATATTTCGGTTCTTCAACACCCATTCTTTTCATAAGCCCCTCCACTTCACCTGCCGCCAACGGCGTAGGAATGGTGCCAGCGCCAATAAAGCCAGTAACATTGGGTGTATTTCTAACTACATACCAAGAAGCATCGTCAACAACCATTTCAACCAGAACATAACCGGGATATATTTTCTCCTCTATTACTTCTCTTTTACCGCCTTTGATTTTAATCTTCTTCTCCTTGGGAACGATAACATTGAATATTTTATCTTCAAAACCAAGAGACTCAACGCGCTGTTTTAGGTTTCTGGTCACAGTATCTTCATACCCGGAATATGTATGAATGGCGTACCATTGTTTTTCCCCGGTTGTTACTTGTTTCGGCATAATCCCTACTAATTACAAATTTTAGCGAATATACTAATCTACAAATTCAGATATCTTATTCGTAGATTTGTATATTGGTTAGATTTGTAATTCGTAGTTACTTTATTACAAACTTGTTTAAAATCAATTGCAGAACCCAATCCCAGGCACCCAAAAATATGGCTATCGCGAAACTTAAACTCAAAACAACCAAAGTATACTTAACCATCTGGTCCTTTGTTGGCCAGTTAACTTTTGACAACTCAATTTTTACATCTTTAATAAAATCTACGACTTTTGTCATAATTATAGGTATTTTAAAACGCCCCTCGGCGTATTAAATACATAATACTCCTCCTTCTTAATAAAGTCAATCGTGTTAAATGTCTAGATTTTGGACGTCTTTGGCGTGGGTCTGAATAAACTTGCGCCTGGGCATAACTTCAGAGCCCATCAAAACATCAAAAATCTTATCAGCTTCTTGGGCATCTTCTATGTTAACCTGAAGCAGTATCCTGTTGGCTGGATTTAAAGTAGTTTCCCAGAGCTGGTCAGGATTCATTTCTCCCAAGCCCTTATAGCGCTGAATTGAAACGCCGGATATTTTCGCGTTAGCGTCCTCCGAAGCCTCGGCGAAGGAGGACTCCTCCACCTCTCCGCTTGCAGTCTCTCCATCCAAAGATGTAAGCTCAAAACCACCAACTGATTCACTCTTGGGCTTATCTTTTGATTTTACCTTTCCCGATCTAGTGGATTTATCCTTTCCGCTAGTTTCAAGATCTTTTTTAAAATCTTCAAGAATTTTTTCTTTTTCCTTATCATTATAAACATACCAGTGTTTGGAACTCTTGCTTATCTTATAGAGCGGCGGCTGGGCAATATAAAGATAACCGCCTTCAATTATTTTAGGAAAATACCGATAAAACATCGTGAGAAGAAGTGTTCTTATGTGGGCCCCGTCAACATCGGCATCAGTCATAATAATGATTTTGTGGTAACGCAATTTTGCAATATCAAACTCGTCGGCAATCGCAGAACCCATAGCAATGATCAGATTGCGAATCTGTTCAGAATCAAGCATTTTGTCTAGGCGCGCCTTTTCTACATTTAAAATTTTACCCCTTAATGGCAGGATTGCCTGTGTCCTACGGTCTCTAGCACCCTTTGAACTACCGCCGGCTGAATCCCCTTCAACGATAAATAATTCTGACTCTGAAGCATCTTTGCTGGAGCAATCGGCTAACTTACCAGGTAAAGTCATACCATCTAAAGCACCTTTTCTTAACACAGTTTCACGAGCAGCTTTAGCCGCCATTCTGGCCTTTGAGGCTAAAATGACTTTTTCCAGAATAGATCTGGCATCATTTGGATTTCTCTCAAGCCAATCGGAAAATTCGGTATTAATAACCGTTTCAACCGCCGTTCTGGCATTCGGCGTTCCCAGTTTGGCCTTTGTCTGGCCCTCAAATTGGGGCTCTCTTAATTTGACCGAAATAATCGTAGTCAATCCTTCTCTAACATCCTCGCCGGTAAGATTGTCATCTTTTTCCTTTAGAAAACTGTTTTTCCTAGCATAGTCATTAAGAGTCCTGGTAATTGCCGAACGAAAACCGGTTAAATGCATGCCTCCTTCAATAGTATGAATATTGTTGGCAAAACTAAGCTCTTTGCTTTGCAGATCGTCTGTATACTGCAAGGCAACTTCAACAAAAATATCATCTTGGTCTTTGGCGGTATAGAAAATATTATTGTGTTTGGCCTCAAGGTCTCTGTTCAAAAAATCAACATAAGAAATAATTCCGCCTTCAAAATAAAACGTATGCCGAATGATATGCTCTTCTTTGCCCTTCTTGCCTTCAGAAACAATTGGATTCCTCTCATCGCGAACATCAATTTTGACCCCCTTGGTAAGATAAGCCTGCTGTCGGAGATGATTTAAAATCGTGTTCCAATCAAAAGCAACATCTTTAAAAATAGAGGTATCTGGTTCAAAAGTAATTATCGTGCCGGTCTTACCGGTCTTGCCTATTTTCTTAACCGGCCCTTGGGGCTTGCCGATCTTATATTCTTGAACAAAAATATCTGGCTTTCGGTGAACTTCGGCTCTCATCCAGGTAGAAAGAGCGTTAACAACAGAAAGTCCAACACCGTGTAAACCGCCTGACACCTTATATGATTCCCCGCCGAATTTACCTCCAGCGTGAAGCGTCGTTGCGGCCAGTTCTAGGGCTGACTTTTTAAGCTTAGGGTGGGGGTCAGTTGGTATGCCTCGGCCGTCATCAGTAACCCTGACTTTATTGTTCGGGAGCAAGGCCACCTCAATATTCTTGGCGTGACCAGCCATAGCTTCATCCAAAGAATTATCAAAAACCTCCCAAATTAAATGATGAAGCCCATCAACACCGGTTGAACCAATATACATACCAGGCCGTTTCCGGACCGGTTCTAACCCCTCAAGAACTTGAATATCTTTAGCTGTATATGTGCTTTGTTTTTTAGTATCTTCTTTAGCCATACTTAATCTATTAATTTTAACATTTCGGAGACTAAAAATCAAGTTAATTTTTAATCAAAAAATGGCCTATTTTCGGCCATTTTTGAAGGTATCCACAAAGGGTCACTCACCTCTCTTTTTTATACGGAAGGGCGGGGCGGGTAGTGATCTAGAACCTAATTACTCCGGAAAAGTAGAAAAGTGCAACAAATGCAATTCCCCACATAAAACCGGAGAGGGCTAATCTTTCTGCCAACACTTCACGTCTCCATAGTTTTTCTTTATAGGCAGCTCTTCCGATCTTATCTCTTTCAGTAGTAGGCAAAGCATCATATTGAGCCAATACCGCGTTAATTCTATTTTCAGCCAACATGTAAGCGTGAGCGCCCGTCATGCGTAACCTCCTCCCAAGTCGAGCCACCGAAATTCCGTTTTGTATTGTACCAAAACATTATATTTTGTCAACGCAATTCCGCTCCGAATTGTTTGGCTGTCTCGTTGTAGATTTGCTTTTGGATCGGATCTATTTCTTCAGTGGTTAGGGTTCGTTCGTTTGAACGATAAATAATCCGGTAAGTATAGCTGACTTTGTCTTGGCCGAATTTCTCGGCATTTTCGTATTTATCCAACAACTCAACCTGCTCAACCAAATCCCCGCCAAAATGACGGATAAGATCAAAATAATTATTAGGCACAAAACTCTTGTCAACGACAAAAGAAATATCTCTGGTAATCGGCGGGAACTTGGAGACTTCTTTAAACTTATTGCCTAACTTTAGTTGTTTTTTTACCCGCTCATCCTGGGACCACAATAACCGTATATCAGGCAACTCCATACTAATAATCGCCAACCTTTCCAATCCAAAGCCAAAAGCCCAGCCATTATATATTTCCGGATCTACGCCAAGATTGTGTAAAACCGAGCTTTGCACAACTCCACTACCTAAAACTTCAACCCATCTGTCGCCTATTTTAACCTCCATTTCACAGCTTGGATCGGTATAAGGAAATTGGTCAACATTAAATCTGTATTCAATATCTTTACCAAAAATAGTTTGGGCAATTTCGGTCAAAACTTCTTTTAAATCATCCAGGCCGATAATTTTTTCTTCTTTGCGACACAGATACCAGCCATCCATCTGGTGAAAAACGTTCATATGATTTCTATCTATTTCGTCTTTTCTATAGACCTTGCCACGACACAATGCTCCGACCGCCTCCCCTTTTTTGATTTTACTTCTTATGTCTTTTTGATTAAGCCAGTAATACCACATTACCGTCGTATGGGTTCTTAAAATATTACTGTCGTCAATAAAATACGTGTCCGATTTTGAACGAGCGGGATGATCGGGGGGGAAATTAAATAAATCAAAACTCATATCGGCCGGAACAATTTCCGGTATTTTAACAATGTCAAAATATTTGAATCTGCGTAAAGAGGTTATCCTTTCAGATAGTTCAGCAATCGGACTCCCTGGTGTTCTTGATAAATCCGGCATATCCAAATACCTCTTGATTCTTTTCGCCTCAAAGTCATCTCTTTTTTCCAGAGATTTTATTAATTTTACCTCATCTTCGGATTTAATTTCTATTATTCTACTGCTAGTCATTGTCTAATTCGCAATAAAGTTAGGATAACTAATAAAAGCGTGGAAATCAAAAATCCTCTCTTAAAAGCCCTCTCAAATTGAAGCTCGTCTTTTTTACCAAAATAATAAAAACCTATTGATCCCCAACTCCATAGCAAAGCAAATAAAAGAGAATAAAATAAAAACTTAGCGTAAACATTCGACTGGGCAGGATCAAAACTAAAAGCAATGACAACCAAACCGGTTAGAGAAATTATACCCACAAAAACTAGAACTAATACTTTTGACATACTGGTTTTACTGAACAACTTTGACCGATTGGGGCGCTTCTAGGCGCTTGTTATGGAGGTCGTAAATTTCGGCTTTGATTTTGTTTGGTTCCGGAATATCACGAATAACAAATTCCGTCACTTCTCCGGCAGATTGAATTTTGAGGGTACCGAAATCAAGAAATGTAGCCAAAATACCACTAACATTCACCGAAACATCTTGAATTTTATCAAGACCGATTGTGGCCACATCTCTATGAAAAAATCCTTTTTGTTCAATATCGATGACTCTTTTATCGGTAATTACCAAAACATCCAAATAATAATCGGTCCATCTTTTGAAAAAACCCACCCAGACAAAAAGCAAAATCGCAAAATAAATAACAAGAAACAGAGCTAAATCGTTACCACTTAAAGTAATGTTACTCTGAACAAATTTATAAAAAACTGGGGGTATTAAAACAAAAAACAAAACAAAGAGAGAGTTGAAAACTAAAACAAATTTATGCCGTCTGACTTTTTTGATTATTTGTTCATTTGGATCAATGTCAATCATAATGAATTTAAATATACAATTAAAGCCACGACCATAGCTCCCAATAAACCGCCTGAAACTGAAAAATAAATCACGGATGCTTTGGTCATAACTTGTTTTTCAAAACCAAATTTCTTCCAGTGGTAAGATAAAATAAAGCTCCACGCAACAAAAAACATAAAAACCAGAAGAACAAACAGCCACAAATATTCTGGCCGAATCACCACCCAGGCACCCAAAACATCCTGGACATTAAATTGATTGGAATTAAATTGCGGCTGAACAACTGGGAGTTGTAACATAGAGTTTATTTACGCTTAGAATTTTTTTCGTAAACTACTGATCTGTGATCTATAACTAAAACTTTGACAATCTTTTTTTCTATTTTAAAAATGACGCGATAGTCGCCTACTCTAAGTTTGCGATATCCTTTAAGCGAACGTCTAAGCGGTTTTCCGTATAAATCTGGTTCGGTAGTTAGACGTTCTTCTATAGCAATGCGTATTTTTTCTTTCCATAACTTAGGAAGTTTTGGAATATCTTCACGAATAACAAGATAATGGTAAAAAATCTTAAACATTACCTCCAGGCCTGTTTATGCGAAAAGTGTTTGGCTTTGGCAGTATCTCGGCCTTCGGCAATCTTATTCCAAACCTGATCCTCTTCAACTTCAAGAGCCAACTCAAGCAAACGAGCGGCTTTGGTTGCTTCTGGAATATTATCGCGGTTAGCAAGACTTGATAAGGTCTTTTTAAGATCTTCTGACAAGCTTATATTGATTCGCGTTTTGGTTGTAGGCATAATTTAAGTGTATCAAAAGTGTATCACTTGTGTCAAATTGCGCGGGCGACGGGACTCGAACCCGCAACCTCATCCGTGACAGGGATGCGATCTAACCAATTGATCTACGCCCGCAAATTAACTTAAAAATTCTACCATCTTTTTAACCAAATTAAAAGTCCCGATTATTCGAGACTTTACCTTTCCCAAGATTCTCTTTTTGCAGCCTCCGAAAGTTTGATAAGAAAACTAGTGGGCCGCTCCATAAACATTTCTTTTGCTTCTTGAAGAGACATCGCTCCCATATAACTAATCGTAGAAGCTAAGTTGCCAATTATGTCAGCGATCATTGGAACAACGGAACCTCTATACTCCACATTTTTTTCAATACCCTCCGGACTTATCCGAGAAGAAATCTCATAAGGGTCATCGGCTTCTTCCGCTCTTAACTTTTCATACATTGCTTCTCGCGACGCCATGCCGCGAAAAGATTTAACTTTCCGGCCAGTTGAATCACGAAACACTAGCCCGGGCGATTCATCTGTTCCGGCAAACATTCCGCCAATCATCACTGAACCGGCTCCCAAAATCAGAGCTTCGGCAATACTGCCGTTTCTCTTTATTCCTCCGTCAGCGCAGATTGGAACCGAAGAAGCCATTAAACAAGTGTAAACAGCTTGCGCTTGGGGCACACCAATATTAGTATTCTTTCTGGTCGTGCAAGCTGAACCAGGACCCAGTCCAACCTTAAATCCATTAACGTCTTGACGCATAAAAACTGCTATCGCTTCAGGAATTACAATGTTACCAACGACTAGCTCCATACTCGGAAAATTTTTACGAAAATTAACAACGGCAGCTAAACCAACGTCGGATTGAGCATTAGCGATATCAAGAACGATGACATCAACATTGGCTTTTATTAACTCTGCGGTTCTTTCAATATAGTCACCCGTTGCCCCAATCGCCGCTCCCACAATAAGCTGACCATTGGTATCCTTATTGGCTAAAGGATACTTTTCCATATTCTCTATGTCTTTTGAAGTTATCAGGCCTTTGAGATTAAAATCAGCATCCACCAATGGAAGCTTTTCAAGACAATGTTGGTCCATTAAAGCTTTGGCTTTTTCTAAAGATATTTCTGCCAACTTTGCGGTTAATAATTCTGGAGGCGAGGTCATTCGGCTTGAAACTAACTCTGTTTCGGCGCAATACCTTATATCTCTATTGGTCAAAATACCAACTAATTTGCCCGAATCATTGACAACCATAAGGCCCCCGACTTTATTCTTGGCCATTAACTTTCTTGCTTCATTTATGGTTTGGTGGGCAAAAATACTATAAGGTTTTTCTATAATAAAATTCTCTTCTCTTTTAACCTCTTCAACTTTAGAGACCTGGTCGGCAATACTAAGATAGCGATGAATAATCCCCAGCCCACCCTCCTTAGCAATAGCAATAGCCATCCTTGCTCCAGTAATCGTATCCATATTAGCTGAGACAATTGGAATCTTAAGTCTGATATTATGGGAAAATTTTGATGCTAGAGATATTTCCTTACGGCTTTTGGCTATACCCCAACCAGGGGCAATAAGAAAATCATCAAATGTGCATCCCCACAAAGCACGTCTTAACCAATCACGCTCAATACTTCTCACAAAAACTCCTATTTTTAAGGTTCAACTAGCTAGTTAATAACAAAAAAATACTAATTTGAGAAGTATATCATCCCGCCTCGCCAACCGAGAAGAAATTTGTCTTTGGAAAGATAATAATTGTTGCCATTAAAACGATTATCGGGATCTTGTATATGATAACCGATTACAATTTTGTCTTTTTGACGAATGCCATTAATAACAACCATGTGGCCGCCGTTTTTCTTGCTAAGTTTATAATAAACAGAAACTGCAACCGGTTTGCCGCTGACTATTGATTTTTCAAGTTTCTTGAGCCACCTTGATTTTTCTTGGACAGTTTTGGGAAATTTTTTAATAAAACTTAATTTAACACCGTATTTTTTAGCTAAGTCAGTTATGGTTTTGTGTTTCCAGCCAATATTTTCCAGACAACCGCCCATTTTTATGGCCTCACTTAGTAATTGTCCAATTTCAATTTCGGCCTGATTTTTGTTACCAAAATTTATCAGCATTTTAGCCGAACAAATAGCGCAGGATTTATTCTTCCATTTTTTATCTTTGATCTCTTTAAACTGGTCAACTAGCGGAATTGTTAAAACAATGTCTTTAATCATCAATTTTTATAATTGTCATAAAATAGGCAATTGCCTATTTTATGACAATTATTTGTTCTTGTTTAAATGTCTTCCAGAGCTGAGTGCCAATAAATTTTTTCTATTTTACGGGTATTGTTGTAGGTATAATGATGCTTGTGAGGAAAACCGCTGCTTTTTGAGTCATTGCTGATTGCCATATTGTCGCCGACATAAAAACCCATATGGGACAGCTTAACCCCTTTTTCTCCTTGAAGCCCTTTGTTTGCCACAACACCTTCCCAAACTATAATCGCCCCCGGTCTTGGTTCTTTTATTTCGTACCAGCCGCTAGCTTGAAGATCTTTTATAGTGCCGTGAACAGCTGCGTGAGGATGTTTAATCAACTCCAAAGCCAAAAGAATCCAGGAAACGTGGCCGCAACAAGAAGTTCCTCCATTTTCAAAAACGTCAATTTCTTTGCCATTTTCATCGGCATATAAATTTCTAAAAAGATAATTATCACCTTTGACCGAATTTTCAACTATAGCTAACAGCGATTTTAATTTTTTGATTTTAAAAATATGAATTGGCAAAGGATGGTTTTCTTTAGTCATAACAACTATTAAACCACACAATTAAACTAAAACAAAGGGCGCCGAGCTAAGCTCGGCGCAGGTTAAGTGTTAGGATTACCTCGGCAAAACTTCTCTCCACTTAGGAAGTGGTTTCTGAATATTGATTGTCTTAATTTTGGCGCAAAAACCGGCATTATCTGAAGCGGTAAGGGTTACGTTATAAGATCCATCAGCTGAATAAGTATTATTGTGAGGTCCTTGACCACTGGCTGTTCCCGGAGCACCGCCGCCAAAGTTCCAATCCCATTGTTTAGCCGTAGAACTCGAGTCAAAAATTGTTGCATCTGTAAATGTAACTACAGTACCAACTGCCGGATTAGCTGGAAAGAATGTGAAGTCAACGGCTGGATATGCATGTAGCGGTGTCAGCCACCTTGCTCCTCCGGCAATACAATCTGGATCATTAGGAAGACACGAAGTTTGATCAGCCCAAGAAGAAGCCAGACCGAGAGAATTCCAAACCATTACTCTGGATCTGTATTGCTGGTTAAATCCAAGCAACCCGGAAGTAATGGTGTTACTGGTAGAGCTTCCCCCGCCACAACCGCTTCCAGACGGACAAGAATCATAAACCACAGAACCAGTGGTATGATGAATAACTTGAACCCTATAACCGTTTTGAGGACTGGAAGGAGTGTTGGGATCCGAATAAGTCCAACTGACCACTCCGCCGGGGCCAGATTGACAATAATTTGGTTTGTTTATGGTAACATTACTGGCTGTCGGAGATGGAGAAGTTAATGTAACTGTGTCAAAATCCAGAGCCACATCAGCGCCTCGTTCAACAAGAACTATAGGCCGATAAACGCCAGTTGACGAATAAGTGTGAAGAGTACTTACAGGATTAATTGATGATCCGTTACACTTATAGCCAACCCCTGGAGTTTCAACACAGCTACCAGAAGATACAACATATCTTATTATTACAATGCCTGAACCGCCGCGACCGCCAGGATTTGCAACACCTGTGCCGCCCGCGCCGCCACCTCCACCACCACCCCTGCCGTCAGTTCCGGGAATACCAGCCCAGCCTGTGCTACCAACGCCTCCTCCGCCTCCGCCGCCAGTACCGCCATTGCCGCTGCCATTAGCCGAATTGCATCCGCCGCCGCCGCCGCCGCCGGCATAAAATTTAGAAGTCCCATCTATAGTGTTTTCTTTACCGATTCCGCCGTCTCCGCCTCGGCAGTCGGGCGCATTACTGCCAGAAGTTGCTTTTCCGCCGCCGCCACCGCCACCCCAAGGATTAGGGAAACCGCTTCCACCGTTATTGCCCTGGCCCGGGATACCGGAACCGCCGGGAGCACCACGAACACCGCCACTGGCCGAACCGCCGGTTTTTCCAGTATTCCAAGCCAAATTAGTTGTCCAGTTTAGCGGCCCGCCGCCGCCGCCTTTGCTGATAACATAAGGACCCAGAGATGAATCGCCGCCATTGTTTTCCGTACTTCCGCCAGAACCAATAGTAATAGGCTGTATGCCGACCGAAAGACTCATAGACCCTTCTGACATTCCACCCGCGCCGCCGCCTCCGCCGGCGGGAGTGGCGTTATCGCTCCAGCCGCCTCCGCCGCCTCCGCCAACAACAAGATATTCAATATTTCTGGCAATTGGATTATTAAAAGTACCGGAACCGGTAAAAGTATGGATGACATAACCGCCGCTGTAAGTTTTTGTCCCACCGGTTGCCTCGTCAGAAGGCGGTGCGGTAAGTGCACCGCAGGTCGCTTCGGCTTCAGTCATAGTCGGAGTAGGATCACTGTAACCGCAGTCCCACCAGAAATTATAGTTGATAGTGCCTGAACCGCCGGATACGCTGGCATCCAAATTAACATTCAAAGGAGGCTGTCCAGAATTAGGATTAGCCGTTAAATTAACTGATAGAGAGGGCGCATATGCCGATTGGGAGTAGTAGCTGGATTGGGAATAGCCGCCGCCATAGGAGCCTTGGGAGTAGTAGGAGCCTTGAGAGTAGTAGGAACCTTGAGAATAGTAGGAGCTTTGAGAGTAACCGCCGCCATAGGATCCTTGGGAATAGTAGGAACCTTGGGAGTAGTAGGATGATTGGGAGTAGTAGGATGATTGGGAGTAGTAGGATGATTGGGAGTAGTAGGATGATTGGGAGTAGTAGGATGATTGGGAGTAGTAGGATGATTGGGAGTAGTAGGATGATTGGGAGTATTCGTGTTCTCTAGGCTCAGAACAATTTGCGACACACTCGCCACCACCCATATCCCACACGCAACAAAATTCATCAACTTCATGAGTAGCCGACGTAAAATTGGAAAAATAAATAAATCCCAAGAATAAAAACAATGGGACAAAGATTGAGATTGTTATAGCTATAAATTTGTTATTCATCTTATTATCTATAAATCAAAGTTATCATCTTTCATGAGAGTAAATAATTTCACGATCCGGCCATTGAACACCTTCCAATAATTAAACAAGCCGGGTTTTTGCTGAATTTCAGCGGCAGTTAACGTTCTGTCTCTGGTTAAAGTATAGATGAATCCATAATCGCCGCGATATTTTATGTTTTCCGGCGTATCCCATACCGAGTCCAACAAATCTTGCAATATATTATGGGCCTGCGTTCTGTATTCTCCATTTCCTCTAAGGTCAGCCAGAGCCAGCAAGCTATCGGCAGTTATTATCGCGTTTATTTGATCTTCAAAAATTTCTGATACCCTTCCTTGCTTTAAGAGGTCGTTGACAATGGTTTCAGCCACAGTCAGATATTTTGCTTCTTTAGAAACCTGATGGGCCGGCAGATATAAATACCAAACAGCCCGAATAATGTAATCGGCATTTTCAGTTTGGTATAATGGCCTATTAAGTTCGGCATCAGCCACTTTAAGGAGCCTATTTTTATATCTTGCATCTCCAGTGGCGTTGAATAACAAGGCGAGGTTTTGGCCCGTTCCTTCAAAAACTATTGCTTCGTCGCTTTCAGACAAAAAGTTATCAGCTAGACTCAACATGGCTGAAAAGTATTTCTGGTCTCCGGTTTTGTCATAATATTGGGCAATTGAAGAAAAATTTAACTTGCAAAAATCAGTTTCGTCATTACAGCGATCCAGTATATAGTTGATTGCTTGTTCGGCTTTTTCCCGGTAGGACTTGTTGCCGGTTGTTTCTTCCAGTAGAAGATAAGCATTTATTACCTGATCAAAGGGAAATGGAGACGGTATAATGTTTAAATAATTTTCTTTATAACCTTCTGGGGGGCATTTTTCAGTTCTTTCATTGCAGATAACAGCGCCTAAAACCGTACCATCGGGCCGAATTAACTTATCTAAAAAAGTGGCTGATTTTAGAGCAATTTCAAGGCCGGTGATTTGAGGCTCTTGAGTGATTGGTTCATCTGTTTTTGCCCTATACCAAAAAAACCAAAGGCTAAAAATAATTATCGCTGAAATCAGGACAAATAAAACAACATTAAACCGGAATAAAAAATATCTTTTAGATTTTAATGATTCTTTCCCAGTGTTTTGATCATCATCCATATGTTAATTTTAACATATAAGTTGGAGTAGGTTAAATTTATTTATCAACAAAAACCCGGTTTTCTAAGACCGGGTTTTACTGGTATTAACTGTATGAAGTATATTCTAGGAAGTAGGCAGCTCGCAATATACAGGCGGGTGTACTGTTTAATTTTTCTATAACATCAAAAGGCGGACAAGCTCTATCGACTAGATTTCCCCAATTAACAAAACTGCTACTCGGCCAGTGTGGGCCATACCCCGCGGCAAACAAAAGATAGTTCGTTCCAGGCTGTAAAGTATATTGATAATAAGAACCTGGCCGTGAAAGGATAGGCCGAGGTATTTTGATAGTTATGCATTCTCCGCTCCGAACAATAAAGGGCTCTCCGTTCCAGTCAAAAGCGCTATCGGTCTGATCTTTTGGAGTAGGCCCGTCGTCACTTTGGAGTGAGACAAGACGCATTTGTGAAAAAAAGGGACTGTCATGACCTGAAATTGGATCCATGCAGATTTCTGCCTTGAATTCAATTGAATTAGGCCTTATAGCCCCCGGCCCAGGGAGCAACTCAAGGAGATGAAGCGTCAGAGGTCCAGAATTGCCGGCACCATCAAGGAATCGTATTTTCACCGGCTGAAAGGGGTATGGATTTGAAGGACCAACAGGATTTTCAACCTTACCGCATGCAGGTAAAAACAAAGTAAAAACTATAATCTTCATCAACTTGCCCAAAAATCGCATTGGAGCCTCCTTTTAAATTGTAAAAGAAGTACTAGACTATTATACCATAAACCAAAATAAAATCAACTTCAACGCTTCAATTCCTTCCGTATGGGGCTTTATTCTGAAAATGAATCCAGGGAATCTATTATTTTATTAATTTGTTTTCTTTGGTTTGATTCAATAAACCTGTCCCGGGTTAAAATATTTTCAATAAAATCTGGAGGCAAAGTAAGGCCGCTGTTTTGCAGCCGGGAAAGAATAGAGGCAGTGAATTTTAACTGTTCTTCCACAAGCTGAGACCCATTTCTCATTCCAAAGTTTTTGAGATCATCGGCTATCTTTGAATCAATGCCTAAGCCTTTTGCAGCTTCTCTAATATCTTTTATTAACTCGTCATCATCAATTAATCCCGCAGACCACCTGGCAACTGCATCCCCCGATCCATGCGATTTAGCAATCGCATCAAATATCGCAGCGGGAATAATAAAATTATCATAAAGCTTATAGCCTAAAACGTTCTTGAGACGAGGGTTAGAGCTTTGGATAAATTGTATTACTTCATAAGTATTATTCTGGACGGATCCCTCATTCAGCAACATATGCAAAATACTGGTAATATCGATATGGCCGCGAAGCGTATGGATAATTTCGTGAACCATAAAATTGATATAGGCCGCTGGATTGATCTTGCCATCGTGGCCTAAAAATACTCGGGGCGTCATTACAATTCGAAACGGCTTATCGGCAATATATCCGTTAACTCCCCTGATTTCGCTGACATCGTGCGGCTTCAAAATTATTATCGGAAAACTTGATGAAATTGCTTTTTTCCTTATGGCAGGTGAATTATCGAGCATAATCGCACTCAATAGAATCTTACGCATGCTTTCTTTGAGCATGTTTTGATACTCGTTTAATTCTTGCGGATGAGATTTGAAAAATTCCAAGACTTTATGGTCTTGGCCATAGATTTTTTTCCTAAATAAAGAGGAATCCCGGCTGGAAAATGACCTATCTAATTCCTCCTCCGCTTCTTTATCTTCAAGAGGATCGAGATTCAGAAGTTTTTCAGACATTCGATCAATGTGCTCAATTAGTCTGGTTTCAAATTCTGCAAGCCATTCAATGGACTCAGGTTCTTCTTTTTTAAGGTACTCCTCAAATTCGTGAAGTTTCTCTTGAGTAATTGCCGGTTCTAAGACGAATTCCGGGGCTGATTCTCCTTTTTTGTCAAACTGGATTTGATTGGCTTCTATCCTTCCAGCTGACCCCAAGGTAATGAAGCCGGCCATGGCCATAGCCATAAATTTTGAACGTACTCTCCTAAAAAAGATCTCGCGTCTGGACTTTTCCCCACTCTTATCTGCCATCTCTTGTTCTCCCGTTGGTTCTATTTTTTCCAAGCCTAGCTCCATTGTTCAATAGTATTCTAAATATTCTAGGCCGGCAATACTAGTTCCTAGTTCACTAGGTACTAGGAACTTAGCATGTGCTATGTTATAATAGTCTCATGAAGGGCAATACATCTCAGAAAATTCTTGATTTTATAGAAGATAAGGGCCAAGCCACCGGTAACGACCTTACCGGTTATTTAAGCATTACTTCACGAGCTGTCCGGAAACAGCTCAATAAACTACTGAGTGAAGGGAAGCTTTATAAAGTTGGCAAGCCGCCAAAGGTTTTTTACTTGCTAAGCAAACAAAAAAGTATTGCGAACAAATACGATATTGAACCTTCACTCAAAAAAAGTATTGATGATAATTTTCTTGTAATTACGCCTTCGGGTGAAAGACTGGAGGGATCTCAAGGGTTTATCTACTGGTGCAATAAACAAAAACTAGGCGTTGAAAAAACAGCTCTTGAGTATGGAAGGACGCTCAAAAAGTATATTCCGTACAAAAAAAATGGGTTGATTGACGGCATGTACAAATTAAAAAATACGTTTGATAAGATTTATCTAGATAAGATTTTTTATCTGGATTTCTATAGTATTGAGCGATTTGGTAAAACAAAACTCGGCCAGCTTCTACTTTACGCGAAACAAAGCCAGGACAAGAGTCTCATCAAGGAGCTGGCAAGCCAGATTAGACCGAAGGTGGAATCTCTTATCGAAAGTTTTGATGTCGATGCGGTTGGTTTTATCCCGCCCACAGTTAAGCGGGAAATTCAGTTTATGCAAGAGCTGGAGCGAAATCTCAATCTTTCTTTGCCGTCGCTTAAAATAGTGAAAGTAAAAACCCCAATCATTGTGCCTCAAAAAACTCTCAATAAGCTTGCTGACCGTATTGAAAATGCTCGCGATACTATAATGGTGAACGATGCGAGACAATATAAAACGCTTTTATTGCTAGACGACGCTCTTGGATCCGGCGCAACCCTCAATGAGACAGCAAAGAAGATAAAAAAACAGAAACTTGCGGAAAATATTATTGGCCTTGCAATTACAGGCAGTTTTAGCGGCTTTGAGGTCATCAGCGAGGTTTAAGAATGTGTAAAAGAAGTTCCAATTCGGCTGCAATGTCAAAAGCCCGGCCATAGACATGGCCATTAATTTTGAACGTACTCTCCTAAAAAAGATCTCGCGATAGTATTCTAAATATTCTGGGCCGGTAATACTAAATGGTAGAATATCTGTATTGATATGCTGAAAAAATACTTAATAGCGATAATTGCCGTTTCAATAACAATATCCCTGATCCTAACCTTTAAATATGATTTGATTCTGTTTTCTTGCTCATATAAAAAATACCCCAATGAACGCCTGAATTGTTTAGTTCCCTACTTTAAACATTTGACCCAAAAGACCTCTGCCGAAAATGCCATAAATACAGCCAAACAGTTTCAAAAAGACGGTATCATTAATGATTGCCACCTGGCTGCCCATATAATCGGGGCCGAGAACTTGAGAAAAAATAACTTTGACGCCGGAAAATCCTTCGCCACATGTCCAATGGCCTGCATTGAAGGATGCTACCACGGAGTTATGGAAGAATATATGAGAAAAACCGGGGATACATTCGATCCGGGCCGCTTATCTAAGCTTTGCGAAAATATATCCGACAACCCATTGCTTAAAAGACAGTGCATTCACGGCATCGGCCACGGAATCCTGCGCCATAATGAAATTCCATTAATAGAGGCAATCGGCCTATGCCAAACTTTTTCGGATAGTTTTTTAAAAAACACCTGTCTGGAAGGAGTCTTTATGCAAAATATAAATAATATACTTTTAGACGACGAACAGACTTTTATTAAAAAAATTCCTGATTTATGCAAATCCGTAGAATCATTAAATGACAAAGGCTTGGAAAATCAATGCGTCAGCGCAATTGGGGAAGGAATTATGTTTTACACCGGCCATGACTTGGATAAATCCAAAAAAATTTGCCTCACCCTGCCAGTCAAAAACCAGAAACAATGTATTCTAGCGGCAGAGGCAGAACTTAAAATTAATAGATCGGTATTAGATTAAAAACTGGCCTCCAAAGAGGCCAGCTAATATCGGTAAAATTAGGGCGCTGACACCACATATCTGGCCATCCAATTTATTTCCAGAGTGTCAGAGGGACAATACCCGAGACGATTGGAATATCTTGTATACTGTACTGTCCCAGAAGCGACCCCACTTGATTCAAAGATGTTAATGAAATTAGGGTAGTTTTTACCGTAATTTCGAACTGTTTATATTATAACATATCTTATGCAAAAACGCAAAAAAATAGGCAAGAGACAAGGCTTCTAGATATTGTCCTATTTGGTCTTTGCATGTAAATAGTTTCTGACTGATTCGATATACCTATCAAAGTCTCTGTAATTTTGTCTTAATTCATTGACAAATCGTTCTTTATCCAGTTTTTCGTAGCCATGAACTATACGATTCCTGATACCAACGATGGGGGCAACTTTTTGAGCAAAATCAGCATCCAACACATTATGCTTGCCAAGAATATAAAAAGTACCCTGAAAATCATCCGCAATTTCTAAATTAAGTTCTTTTATAAAATGACTGTTTATGTCAAGCATCAAATCGACGATCAACTGAAAAATTCGTTCAGCTATATGCATTTTCCCCGTATCCCCAAGAATTTCTTGGTCAGAAAACTTGAGATGCTGTTTCAGCTCTTCTTGATATTTAGTGATTTCTGTTAATTTTTCCCATATAAAAGCCTCATTAAAAGTCATGGTTATGAAATATTATTAACATAATCCTGAAGCCGTCTTGATTTTTCCTCAAATATAGGCTTAGCTTCTACGTATTTTTTGAAAGCGTATGCGCGATATTGTGAAAAAATATTAGAATCGATTTGAAATAAAATCCGGGGATGGTCGAAAACCGCATACATAAGCAAGGGAGACGCTTTTTTTATATCAACAGTGTCCACCCTGTCCTGTCTAAATATATTTGTAAATTCGTAATTCAAATAACATTCCCGATCAAAATCTAAAGATTTTTCCGGTAAATAGGCAGTATCAATATCACTTTCTTTGTGTATTTGCCCTGTTGCTTGCGATCCAAAAAGCAATACCAAACTAAGCCCGTATTTCTCGGCTAGTTTAGAAATTAAAATCTTTAATTTTGCATTAATTTCTATTTCCATCTTATTTTCCAATCATATCATGACCATGGCTGGATAACAAATGAGCCACAAGGGAGTCAAGTACCTTTCCTTAGGGTACCTGACCCCTTTCAAGAGCTTCCAAACATTTTAGGCCCAACTCACCATTTATGCTACGGCAAATTTCTAAACCTTTTTCAGAATTGAAATCATAGCTGGCGTCTACTGCTCCCCGGATACAATCCAAAAAAACATCTTCGCTGTTATTTCGGTTGTTTTGACAGGCTTCAATTATTTTAAGCTCGGAATCTTTAAAAAGATGGTAGACAATTCTGCCGATCCCGATATTGCATCGGCTAAAAGTTTCTTGGGGAACCGACTGGCAAGTTCCAAATGCTTTTGCGGTGTCTTGAGAACGGCTATACTCCTGCGAGCCGGCCGAAATATGGCATATGAAGGAATAGGGGTCTGTTAAAGTTTGGCAAAATTCAGGTATGTTTTCCGGCCATTCAAGCGGAGCGTGAGCAAAACTTCCCATTCCGTAAAGCTCCATAAAAACACCGAAGCCGCAATTTATTCTTTGTCCCTCCGCAGACAGTAAGTCGCAAAAAGAAAATGCTTTTTTAATATCATAATCGGCAATAGAGGCAAAACCATGCCCCAAACCGTGATAGCACGCAGATTCAAATAGTCTATTATTCTCTATCCTGCATAAACTTGAAATTTCTTTAAATAAATCTCCTCCACCCATCACAAACCCCTCAACGACTCCATGAAAACAGCCGTAAGTGCAAAGACTGGAACATTGGAGAATGGTTTCATTGATATTTTGCGAATACATTCCCCCGACTTGCCCTATTGCATGAACAATATTATGGCATTCGGCCGATGTAGGCGATAATTCACCGCTGGAAATCATGTCGTCGACTGAAACGATAAATGGTCCGATGTCATTTTTTGCCATATCCTTTTCAAGAAATTTTCTGACACATAAAATAGACTCCGTCCTGTTGCTAGAATTGGAACTACAGAAGGAGAAAGCGTCTAAAATCAAATCTTTCGGGTCAAAATTTTTCTTTAAAACAAAAAAGTTTACAGATATTGCAGTAATGCAAACTGCCAAAAGAAAAACAAGAATATGAACAGGCTTAAATTTCATTTTTAATATTATATCAATTACCGTAAATTAGATAAATAGTATGGTAAGCTATATCATATGCTAAAAAAGACAATATCAGCGACAATAGTTATTATAATAATACTACTGATTATAATATTTAGAGATGATTTGGTTCTGTTTAATTGTTCATATAAAAAATATAAATAATATACTCTTAGACGACGAACAGACTTTTGTTAAAAAGATTCCCGAGTTATGTAAATCCGCAGAGTCATTAAACAACAAAGATGTCGAAAGTCAATGCGTCAGCGCAATCGGAGAAGGTATCATGTTCTATACTGGACACAATCTCGAAAAATCCAAAAAGATATGTCTTATACTACCCGCCAAAAACCAAAGACAATGCCTCGAAGGAGCTGAAATTGAGTTTAGAACTAACAAGTCGTTAATCGAATAAAAAACGCCTTTAATTCCCTGTTTTACTTCATATATTGCTTCGCCTCGGATATTAAGACCTTTTTAATTTCGTCCCAGCTTACCTCTTCAATCATTTCGGGAAATTCACTTTTTTCAGCATCTTCAAAATAAGTTATTGATTTTAAAAGATGGGTTTCATTATAATCAACGCCCGCAAACTTCTCCTTCAAAAAAGACAAGAGCTGACCCAATTCATATTCTTTTAGCAAAAAAAATAAATCAACAAAGTCCTTATAAGTTCCTCGCCGGGCAACAGCTTCCAATTTCATTACGGCTATGTCTGGACGGCCAGCTAAATATATATCTCCTTTGCAGTGAGTCTTCGGTGAAATAAGCGGATACGGATATTCAAAGAAACTAATTTTTACCCCATCCAAGACGCCGTTAAAAGTCTTATCTCCTTCGCTATCAACGGCAAGCTTGCCCAATTTTGAAAGTTTTTCTCTAAAAGAAGAAGTATAAGAAAATTTCTCGGCAAACCAATCAAGATCCACCGAAAAACGATGACCGTAATAAAGCGCCAGGGCAGTTCCCCCGGCCAGATAAAAATTTTTTATGAGTCCAGCTTGATCTAATAACTCGAGAACGTGTTTGGTGTTTTGAGTGAGGGATTCCTCGCGCATTTTATTTTATTAACCGGAATGGAAAGAATGAGGGCCCAAAAATTAGCGCTCCTAGGATCGGTAAATACATGGTCTATAGAAACTTTAATTATCTTTTCTTTATCATATAGTCGTTTTATCAAGCGCCATTCTTTCAAATTGCCGAAATCTAAAACCCGTCCGATGATAAATTGATAATCTTTTTCTACATCAAGACGCCTGGGATTTGTATCCCAAAACAAAGAATCTCTAAAATTACTTAGGGGATTAATGTTCATATAATCATTATATCACAAAATAATTTAAAAATCCAGGCAAAATCTTCTATGCTCTGTCGGCGAATCTTGGCAAATTTCTTTTGTCTTTTCCTGGGAATACCAAATCCTTAAACGGCTAAGGATGTGCTGGTAACATACATTTTTCTCATCTTCTTTCAGCAAGCTCGAGTCGCAAAACGAAAGTCCTTTGACATATTCTCTCTCTGGCTCGCCGTATTTCATGTGTCCGCCCGACAAACCCTCAATACAAGCCAGACGTGATTTAAGATTACGGCATTGGCTTACTGTTTTAGGAATATAATCAGGGTCTGTCCAGCTTGTTTTAAGCAGTTCATGAGCTAAACCTAAAACTACAATCTCACGGACACTATAACGGCTATCATAAGTTTCTGAAGGATCCGAAATCTTTTCTATAATAGAAAACATGCGCGGATAATCATTATTAGTAAAACGCATCAGAGCAGGAAGCATATTAGTATAGCAACCCTCCCTATATGCCAAGGGCTGGGATGGACATAGCCAAAAGGGGTCTTTATTTATGACGTCTAATTTATATTTAAGATCGGCAGAAAGAATCTCCAAGGCATTATAGGCTCCGGTCACGCATCTGTATAAATAGTGGCCCGAAGAAAAGGATTCGCACGTTTTAATTGCCGGATCAATCATGGCTTGCGGATCGCCCCAAGCTCTCGGGTCTCCCCCGTCAACCGCGCCATGGCCAATGCCATGATAGCAAGCGCCTTCGGCATCGGATGTTTCATCGGCTAATTTATTGCCAACATACAAGCAAAAATCCTTAGCCCGGCCGGCATTTCCTTCTGACTGCAGGAGTGTTTCCATAAAACCATGATAAAATCCGTAACCGCAATAAGAAGTTTTGGAAGTAATATCAATATCCTCTTTTTTGATGAATTTGTCATAGGCAGACTTGCCAAGCTTATGAGCGTAATCGTGGCAACTACGGGCAAACTCTGGTTCGTTAGTATATAAATTGGCAAGAAGCTCAAATGCGGCATTTAAACCTTCGCCCTCGAGGGTACTATTAATATTATCCTCCCAGCATTGAAATTTATTGCCGTTTTCGGCGCAATCATTCAAAGAATAGTTTTCATTTTTATTTTTATTATCTTCAACGATTATTACTCCGCGATAGCTGGAAAATAAATGGTCATGATATTTCCAAGTCCCCTCTTTCTTGAACTTAAAACTCCAGGATTGTCCCGGTTCTACCGGCTGGCGCGGATCAAATTCTGGAAAAATTCCATGGGTCGGATGAAGATCCGAAGCCGGCCAAAACTGCTGATTATTAGTAGCCGTAAAAATTATCGTATCGCCTTTTTGGATGGTTAGCTCCTGTGGACTAAAGCCATCGTTGGTCAAAATAACAGAGTAAGTAGACCCAACTAAAGATTTCTGGTATTTAAAGTAAGACAAAACCCCAATACCAATAAAAATAAGAGCCGACCAGATAACAAATTTTTTCATAACTACATTTTCTTATATCTTATTGCTCTTCCAGCCCCAATTCTTTCGATCAATTTTAAAGTAATTAAGCGAGAAAGTGCTTGTCTTATACTCACCTCAGGCATCGCACCTACAAGCAAATCAAAAATCTCTCCCTTGCTTAAGGTTTCTTTTTGTTCGAATAACTTATAAATTTGTAACTGCTTTTCAGATAGTAGTTTTTCGGGCTGATCTGAATCCATAATCTTTCTTGCCCATTCTGTCTGCTCGATAAGAACATCTAGGAAGAAGATGATCCATGCGGTAATATCCTCATGATCAGTTTTATGATTCTTCTGGGTAGCTCGCAAGGAGAGATAATAATCCGGACGCCGTTCTTCAATGATTTCTTCCATTGAAACGTAAGGAATATATGAGTAGCCTGTTTTCAACATAAGCAAGTTTGTAAGAGCGCGCGAAAGCCTTCCATTACCATCCTTGAACGGATGAATAGCAAGAAATTCAAAAATGAAGTTGGCAATAATCATAAGCGGATGAAGTTCTTTTTTCTCCATCTCTTCGTTAATCCAATAAATAACATCGCCCATCTCTTTTTTAACAAGATATGGCGGTGTTGGATTAAATAATACTATCACCTCTCCATTCTCTTTTTTCATAATAACCGTATTCGGCTCCCTCTTATATTTCCCTTTATGGATCTGATCTTTTTCTGCAAAATGAAGAAGAATTTCGTGGAACTGCAAAATCTGACCTTCAGTAATTTTAAAGGTTTTATAGTTATCAAGTATTCTGCCAAGCAAGTCAGCATAACCAGCTACCTCCTGCTGATCGCGGCCAACTGGCGGTTTAACATGAAGCCCTCTCAACAATCGAGCCACTTCTTCATCATCCATTTTTGAGCCCTCAATACGAGTAGAAGCGCCTGTACTTGTGATTAAAACCGAAGCCTTTAGTCTGCTTAATATTTGGGGACTCAAACGCAGACTTCCTTGCCAAAGCCCTTTAAACTCATCAATCTTAGCTATTTTGCTAAGAATTTCCTGATTAAATTTGATTCTTTTCTTATAGTTTTCCATCTTTATAGGGCCTGTTGCCGAATAGGCTTTCGTAACGAAATTTCCAGATTTCGAGCGAGGCGAAGTAAAAATTGTGAGGCATATACAGCCGTATCTGTCGAACAATTTTTACAAAGCCGTAGCCGAAATCTGGAGATTGCAGTAGAAATGCTATTCGGCAACAGGCCCTTATACACAATTTACTGATATATCTAACTATATCAGTTTATATCACATTATATCAGATAATCAACTGCGGAGCAATACCTATATTATCTGCTCCTTATTAGGTTCTATCGGCTGGCGCGGATCAAACTCGGGATATATACCATGAGTAGGGTGCAAATCGGATGCCGGCCAAAAGGTCTTATCTTTTGTTGTCGTAAAAATAACCGTATCGTTTTTGTTAATTGTAAGGTTATTGGGCTCAAAACCATCAGCGCCCAAAACAACATTAAAAACTTCGCCTTTTGAGGCTGATGGCCCGGAATACAAAAAGTACAAAAGTAGACCAAGGCTTAATAAAACCGCTATCCCGATAATATACCTATTGTTCCATATTGTGAACATAGATAAATCTAACTAATACTGTCATCGACTTTATATTACAACCGGGAATTTATTATTGCTGACAGGCAAATGCTTTTTTCTTCCGTCTCGATGCTATTGCATACTTCTTTCATTTTTTCCGGTGAATAATTAGCGCTAAGCTGTCCGAAAAGCTTGAAATAACAGAGATATTTCTCTTGACTAGAGAGATATTTTTCTTCGCAGAAAGATATTCCCCGGATATGAAAATTTTCAGGTTCACCATGCTGAATAAAACCATTTACTATTCCCCCGAAGCAGACATCAAAAAGATTTTTGGGAATATCCCGGCAAGCCTTAACGTTGCAACTGTGTTCGCTGTTAACAATATCAAACTGAATAAAATCTGCCGCGAGCTTTGCCACAACTGACGGACCGCGCACATCAAGATCATCCACGTTCTTTATCGCATACTGCATAGCCCGTGATACATCTAAGTCGAATAAAATATAAAATATCCCGACAAATTCAAAATAACATGATTCTCTGTGGCGGTCCTCCTGGGGCCTGCAATACCAGAATGGATCATCTTTTTCTCTAAATTCTTGAAAGTTAAAGCCGTAATTGCTATTCAAAACCTCCAGATAAAGCTCGTTGAAAACTCCGTCGTAACAATCCCGCAGATCCTTATCTTCAAAAGTTTTTTCACAAACCCCCAAGCCGGTATCCGCAACCTTCTGGAAATTATTCCAATTTCTTTGATCCTCCAGAAGCAGAGCGGTTGTTCCATGCCCGACACCGTGAACACAATTGCGCCAAACGCTGGGCCTGATAACGGGGTCTGTGATCTTATCGGTCAAAGAAACGCACCACCGCCGCGCACTGGCAAAGTCACCCGTATCCTGAATTAATTTCTCAAGAAAGCTATGGAAAAAACCGTATCCGCAAAATCCCATTTCTTTTTTAAAGCTTATCTCTTCTTTGTTTTTGTATAAATCGTAGGCTGCTTTGCCCAAAATATGGCCCCACTCATGGCATGATTTGGGAACCTCCGATTCAGTATTATAGAGGACCTTAAAAGCCTCAAAAGCGGCATCGAGTCCCGCTGATACAAGCACGGTTTCCAGCTGCCTGTCCCAGCAAGAAAGTTTTTGATCCTTGGGTACGGACAAACAATTATCTTTTACTGACGCAGTAACAGAATTGGCGTCAAGATTATCGACAACGATTATTTTACCAGCATATTCATGTTTAATATGATCGTGATATAGCCAAGTTCCTATTCTATCAAAAACAAAGCTCCAGGATTCTTCCCCGCCTACAAGACGCTTCGGATCAAATTCTGGATATACCGTGTGGCTTGGATGTGGTACGCTTGCTGGCCAAAAATCACCACGTTCAGAGCTGAACACAACTTTTGTTCCTCTTTTTATATAAATCTCCTTGGGATAAAATCCGCTGTCTTTGAAAACTATATACTGAACAGGATACTCTCTGTTTATTAACGCGCCCCGGGCAAAAACAAACACCAAGCCGGAGCAAAGAGCTATAAGCAATCCGAGTGTAATCTGCTTTTTATACATAATCAATTACTTATTACAAAGAATATTCCAACCCTTTGGTCATCACATTTATATCCGAAAATTCCCTGGTTGAGAAAATCTAATTTAAAATGTTTTTGACTTTCTGCAGGAACTTCAATATAAAGTTCAGGGTTATCTTTTGGTCCGTGATAAATGTTGTGTGGATGATTATTAGAATTTTTTATTTGCAGGTTTTGATTATTTTTTAACCGGATAACCATCGGCTGGGGCTTACAATCGGTTATATTCAGAACCGGACTTTCGGTGGAAATACCGTTTATATATTCATGCCATGCCCCGATTTCATCAGGTGAAGCGCCATCTTTGGGAAACATGTCGAAAATATTTTGAGACCCCGGATCAGGTAAAGCTTGGTCCGCGAAAATACCGAAACAAAGTGCGCGGTCATCGCTGTCAGGAAAATTATTGCAAAATAACTGCCAGTCTTTCATAACACCGTTCAGGATAAATTGCTTCATCTCGGTTGCGGCTCCCTCGATATAGCTCTTCCTCAATTCAGGCGAGATAGTTAGCACAAACGGCTGGAATATTAAAGTTGATTTACCGGGAAGCTCGTGCTGGGCGCCAACGGCAGAAACACTACGCATACAAGCCTTCTTAAGCTCAATTTTGTATGGCCCCTCATTGCACCGGCGCAAAGCCCGCTCAATATCTTCCAGTCTGGAACTTTCAGATATACCATAACCATTAAGTTCGAGTGCGCATTGTATTTGAACTTTTTCAGGAAAAGACTCACAAATCTCCATAGGATTACTTTTTAAGACAATTATCGGACCTTCAGAATAAAGTAATCCGGTTTCCCCATCTACGCCACCGGCAAGATTCGTGTATTCGCTAAAAATACCATTGTAACAATCTGAAACATCTGAAAATGGGTCGCTCTGAAGCGTATTGCACAATGCGATTGCCTTAGTTGCATCAAGTGTCTGACGCATAAATGTATGCCCGGCGCCATGAAAACATCCACTTGAAGTCTTTACCCGTAACAACTCGCAAAATTTATACAATTTATCCCTAAAATCAGGACCCCCTTCAAGTACAATTTGCGACTCTATTCCGTGCTTGAAACCGCCTTCGCAAAAATCAGAACCGAATTCTGTAATAATTTTTAAGTTTTCCTCATCGCCAATCCTGGAGTAATGCCCTACTAGGTGAGTAAATGTATGGCATTGATATATTGTTATCGCCTCCTGTTTAAACGCTTCTACGGCGACATTTAAAGCCCCCCTTATGCCTCCCCTCTTTATAGTATCCGGGAGGTCGTCGCGCATTTTTTCAAACACATCCGGTGTTTGGCTTCTCATAGCGGCTAATGTTTTCAAGTGATCAAATGATGGTTCACGAAAAAATTTATATGCAAAACCTAGGGAAAATAATACTGCAAAAGTTACTACGACCGATATGATAACTATATTTTTCTCAATTTTCATAAAATGGGTTCTGTTTTAATTTATCCAGGCATTCTTGGGAGCCTTCGCAAAGTTTTGCAATATTAGCATGGGAATCCGGACGAGTTAAAAATATCCAAGCAGCGCTCTCGCGACACCACTTTTTACTATCCCGAGATGGCAAGGAACCACATATCTTGATAATACGTGAAATATCATAGCCGGTTGAAGGCGCCGCATAATTGCCCAAGCCATAGAAACAATATTGGCGATGTTCGGAATCTTTAATCTCATTGCAAAGAGAACCGATTTTTATAAAATCTCCGCTAAAAACAGACAGCCACCACTGGGGCAGTTCGATATAACAGCCATTTTTAAATTCGGCTAAAACTTCGATGCAGGGATAAAAATATCCTTTATCATCCTCCTTGCGAGGCGCGGTGCCGGTATGGTCGCTTAAGGCGGGAAAATTATATTCCATAAAAACTCCGCTTGTACATCCGCCCGTTGGCTGCCAAGTAATTTTACGACACCATCCAAGAGCTTCCTCGAGAGAAACTCCTGACGACATGAGTCCGTGTCCTATGCCATGCTGGCATGGCATAGACTTACTTCCCCATATTCTTAGGCAAGCTTCATCGAACTTACTAATTATACCCATACCCTCCTCTTGAATACCGGCGGAAAAAAATCCGTGATAACAACCGAATTCAAACGTATCATCACAGACACCGACACCATCAGTCCCCGCGACATAAAAAAGAGCCTCTCCGAATAAATGCGCTAAAAAATGACTTTGCTGATTTTTATCTTTAAATGCCTGGTAGGCATACTCGGGGCCTTGTTCCTTTATCTGATCTTTGTATTCTTCCAGTATTTCTTTTTTAGAAAGATCGTCGGCGGTACCAGAAACCTTATCAGTATCTTCACTAATATTATTCCAAACATATAAAACAGCAAAGGTTAATAATCCAACAGATAAAATTATATCCAATAAAGGCTTTTTTCTCATTATTTTATAGACATTGTTTTTTCCACGGTTCCGGCAGACCGTTGCATAATTGGGAATATTCCGGCGAGCCGGCATGGAAATTATATGTTGAATAAAATATAAGTTCACGGAAACAGGTATCCTTGCCGTCTTCTGATAATACCTCTGAACACCATTTTATTACTGTCGGTATGTTCCTATAATCCGTCTCTATCATTCTTGACGCAAAATTAGCAAAACATTGATTCTTCCACGGATTGGGCAAACCTTCACAGAAATCCCTCATCCGGAAAATATTAAACTGAAACTGGGCTGCCAAGACATAAAATAGGTCGAGATAGCAGGATCTCTGGTCGTTAATATCTGTTACAAATTTGCCCGAACAAAATTCCACCAAGCCTTCTGGCTTCATAATATCATCCCGATAAAGAGGCCAACCCTCGCTCCAGCAGGAATTTCTCTTTTCGCCCGTAAATTTAGAACAAAAACTTGAAAGCTCATTCTTTTTTATTTCTTTTCCGGCTATCAGGGCAAAATCGTCCGGTTCAAGAGGCTGAAATAATTGCATAAACACACCGTCATAACACAATGGCGACCAATTCCGGCCATTCATATCCAAAGCCACATCTTCGCAAATTTTGCTTGAATTATAGATATCGGCATCCGTAATATACATCAACAGATGGCCCAAGGCATGATAGCATGTTCCCCTCTCCAATCCCGTAGGATCCCAATTTTCCCTTGGCTCGCAGATATGTTTCAATTCCGGTTTTATCCTTTCAATCTCATCTCCTGGCAGTGATTCGGCCCTAAAACGCTCCTGAAAAGCGCCATGAATACAGCCATTAGAGCACAAGCCGCTGGGACAACGGGGAATAATGTCCTTCCATTTACCGGGGTCCTTAGCGGTTTCTCTGGCGCTCAACTCATGGCCCAAGACATGGCAGTATTGATAACTTTTGTCCAAGTCCTGAATAATACGCGTTACCTGAAAAGCTTCTTCCATTGAGATAGAATCCATTAACATGGGTACTTCTTTCTCGTAGCAAGTCGGCTTATAAGAAGCTGAAGAACATTTCTTAACTATACCAGTAGCATATTTATCTAAAGAGTTGGCTGATATATTACCAGAAATATTACCTAATTTATAAACAAAAAAATTCAAAAAACCTAAAGCAATGACGATTATCAATAAAAAAATAATTAATTTCATAGTAATACTTGCCGGCAATGGTCCTGATGGATTGATGGCAGACTGCTACAGAAATTTTCCCTATACTCAACATCCTTTACATATTGAGAGACCGAGCTAATAAGATTCATATAGCAAGAACCTCCATTATAATTATCACCGGCCATCACTCCACAAAAACCTGTTGCAATTTTGGGGTCATTCTCTCCGCCCCAGTACAAAGAGTTCATGGCATGAGTGATGCAGGCGGCGATTCCTTCTTTGTTATTAGCCAATTTACACCATTGATAAATTTGAACCAACTGCTCATTAGCAATATTGTTAAGGGTGTCTTTTCTAATATCTCGGCTCTGAACCAAACCCACAAATTCTTTTCCAAATCCGCCAAAACAAGCATCCCGATTCCCACCGTCGTTCAAAGAAAGTGTATCGCAAATAGTAAATGCTTTTTTAAAATCATCAGAAGTTGGCGAACCCATATTTGCTCCAATGGATTCCCATAAAAATGGGGTCAAATAAACAAAGCAGAGGTAACGGTCGTTTTTGGGCACAAAATCACTTTGGCACAAACCTAAAGGCTTGCTGATTTCTAGATATTTCTTCCTTTGATTAGCCCACTTATCACGATCATGTCCGCCGCCACCGATTATTTCCATTACTACTCCGCTACTGCATTGAACTGATTCTCCCCTGGCTCCGGTTTTCTGGCATAACTCAATCGCTTTTGGAACATCATAACCTATGGCCGAAAGAATACCATGGCCCAATCCATGAAAACACATGGTATAGGCCCCCGAACCGCCCGGAGCTTTACGGCAGACTTCAACAATTTTACCCAAAACACCTTCGCCCTCATCAGAGAACAAACCAACGACTATAGAATGGGAACAGGCATTCCTAAAATCCTCGGTGCAGGCTGATATCCCCCCTAAGCCCTCCTGTCTATAAAGCATATCTCCTACGGCATGGCCAAGAAGATGCATATCAGTATTAGGAGGCATGGGGGCTATCTTAAGCACCTCGAAAGCATACCGGGCGCCCTTTTCTTCAGCTAAACCCTGAAAATATTCCTTGAGTTCGGAGAATGAATTTTTACCAGCTAATTCAATAACTTCAGCATGGTAATTTTTGTTACCATCGTTAGTCTTTTTAAATTCAAACAATTTGAATTCTTTTAATAAAAAGTAGGAGCCGATTAAAACAACTGCCACTAATAAAATAGGGAATTTATCTGAATTCTTCATCTTGGCATTATAACAAATTGGGAGAATCTACAAATTGACCTTTGTTTCTGACAAAATCTGTCAATTTACCCACTTTTACTCTCTCCTGTTTAGTCGTATCGCGGTCTCGGACGGTGACGGTGTCGTCTTCGAGAGTTTGGAAATCCACCGTAATACAGGCGGGTGTCCCGATCTCGTCTTGGGCGTAATATCTCTTGCCTATATTGCCTCTATCATCCCAAATAATATTTAAACCTGTCATTTTTAAATCTTTAAATATTTTTTGGGCTTTCTCAACTAGTTGTGGCTTATTAGCCAGCAAGGGAAATACGGCCGCTTTGTAGGGAGCGAGCTTTGGATGAAGTTTAAGAACAACTCTATCATCGGCTTCATAATAAGAGTCACACAACACAGCCAAAACAGAACGATCAACGCCCCATGTCGGCTCAACAACGTGCGGATAAAATTTGAAGCCGTTTTCGTCTTGATAAGGTGGGTCTGGAAAATGATTCCTCAAATCAAAATCGCCGCGATAAGCCAATCCGTACAACTCTTTCCTACCGAACGGAAAATCATATTCAAAATCGATCGTTCGTTTGGAATAGTGGGCCCTTTCATTTTCAGGTACCTCCAATTCGTGAATATGGTTTTTATCAAGCCCCAAATCATCAGTCATCCAGAGCCACATTTTTTCCCGCCAGTGCTCGAAATATTTCTGCCAATCTTTTTCTTCAATGAAGTATTCAATTTCCATTTGCTCAAATTCACGAGTTCTAAAAATAAAGTTTCCGGGCGTGATTTCGTTTCTGAAGGCTTTGCCTATCTGGGCAATACCGAAAGGCAAGGTTTTCCTTGATGTATTCAGCACGTTTTTGAAATCAACAAACATCGCTTGAGCGGTCTCCGGCCGGAAAAAAACCAGAGTATCCATTATATTACTAAAGAGATCATTGATTTTCTCTGAAATAATTTTTTTGCCTGTCTGATCTTGATGTTTATCGGATTTTTGGAACTGCAGCCATAAAGCAAAGAGTTTGTTCAAAGGATCAACCGGCCCAATAAACGTCTGTAGCATAAGATTAAACTTCTCTGGTTCGAGATATTCAAATTTTGAACCACAATTCGGACAACATTTTTTTTCACCAGGAGCCCTGACTATATACGAGTTGGTCTGGTCTACCATAAGTCCCAGATCTTCCGCTTTAAATCGCCGATGGCACTTACGGCATTCAACCATCAAATCGTTAAATTTATCTAAATGCCCACTTGCCTTCCACACTTTATTATTCATAAGCAAAGCCGCATCTATACCAACAACATCTTCCCGTCGTTCAACAAATTTGTTCCACCAAATGTCTTTGATATTTTTCTTTAATTGAGCGCCCAACGGCCCATAGTCCCACGAGTTGGCCAATCCACCGTATATCTCCGACCCGGGAAATATAAAACCACGACGTTTGCATAGCGAGACTACTTTTTCTAATAAGTTACTTTTATCCATTAGTTTTGATTTAGATTACCCCTATTAATAATTATCTCCTGTTTAGTGAAACTATCCTGACCGAAAAACCTTGAATTTTCAAGAATTACTGTCGGAGCATCCGCCTTTGCCTTAACTATAAAACTGGCTTCATATTTAGGCGTAACGACTCCGGTGCCATAAGGCAGTTTAGCCAAGTTCCAGGATATTTCGGAAGTTCCTGAATCAAAGCTTGACGATACCTGATTTTCGGTTGTTTGGGTTTCGCCAACCCATTCCATGTCTGCCGGCAACTTTGCCATTACTTTAACATTTTGAAATTCATTGCCAGGGTTAGTCAGTTGCCAATATATTCTAAACGCTTTATTGTTTTCGTCATAATTAAAATATTGGTTAAAAGTCGGTTGGGTCCCGATTTTGGTTATATTGCTCGCTGAAATTGAGACTTCGTTTCCATCAACACCCGGCGGAACATTGAATGTGCCTAATTTAGCCGAAACTTTTACAAATCTATCCTGGGATGACCCGGGTAGATTGGAAGGAAAAGATGATTTTAAATTAACACTAAAATTAACTTGGCCGTTAGCATTTGACGGTAAGTTATAAAAAGCCAGGATCACGCTTGAATTCCAAGTAATAGTTCTACTTGATTCATCAAAAAGTCCTCCTCTTGTGTCAATACTGGATAAATCAAACATATCGCCCTCAAGTTTAAGCGTCAGGTTCAAGTTGATTATGCTTTCAGAATAGTTATTACTGTATTTAAGAACGTAATTCAATCTTTCACCCAAAGAAGCTGAATAGTCTGATGAATTGTTAGCCGAAACTTCAAGACCCAAAAGAGGATTTGAAATAACCGTATCAGCTGATGCGGTTTGGTAATCCACATAATCCCCGCCTATTTTTCTTTTAAGCTTAACCGAAACTATTTTGTGATCGCCTTCATTGCCGGTCAAAACTCCGCTAACCGATATACGGCCACCGCTGCCTTTTTTCAAAGATTTAATCAGCCAGGTATTATTACCCGACCCCGGACTAGGGCTGAAATTGCTAAATCTTAAACCATCTGGATAATTAAACTCAACCATCAAATCAACGGCGTCTTCATCTGATCCGTTGCGGTAGTCAAGAATATAATCAACCAAACCGCCGGAAATAATATTAGGCGAAGCAACTAGTGTCAGATCAATCGGCGTAGAAACAATAGTGGCAGAAAGGGTGACCGACTTTTCAAATGTAGAAGTTAAACTGCCGGCACTAAACTCAACCTCAATTTTGGCAACCTTAATATCTCCCCTTTCTCCTATCAAAAATGCTTTAAACTCCTTCTCACCTTTTACTCCTGGCATCAATTCTTCTAATTCAAACTTTTCGGTGTAATTTTCCGTAACCTGACCATCAACCAGTAAAGTAGATCCTTCGGGATAGGAAAAAGTAAATTTAAGATTATGGAGAGTACTCCTGGTTTGATTGTCGTATTTTAACTTATACACCACCTCTTCGCCTGATTTAACTTGAGTTGGCCCCCCTAACTCCAGAACAACATCTTTCTCCCTGAACGAAGGCCCGTAAAACCAAAAAGAAGAAATGGCCACAATCAACAGAACAAAAGCCAATAAAACAAGGTATTTTAAAACTCTTATAGTCATATTTATTATTTTAACACAGAATTCAACAAATTTAAGGAGTTTATTTTTTTCTCAACCAAGGACTCAAAAATACTACCCAAAACAGATTCAGATAAAAAATCATTATTCCTGACCACAATTCCCTCCTGACCATTCAGAAAACAGTTTTTACAGACTGCTCCCCTGGTTTGGATGTTATAAGCAATCAATTCTAAACCGAGCTGAGCTCGGTCTAAGCCTGAACAAAAAGCACACTCCTTAAGATTGGGAGCATGGCCGAGAATATTTAAAAACTCAAGCTGTTTTTCTTTTAGATAACGATGGGCACCATCGCAACGATGGTGCCCATCGTTATCTAGTTCTTCCAATGTGGTTAACAAAAACTCCCAAAGTTCTTCATCTTTCTGATATTCAAAGGCAAGCTTATCAATTGTCTCCACAAAAAAATACGCTATTGCCAGATTGGGCAGATTGGTTTTCAAGTTGGTCTGAGTTTGTTCTACTTGAGCTCCGGTTATTATCGGCATCCCCCGTCCGCTCACCAACTCAAACTCAACCAAGTTAAATAAATCTAAATGCATAGCTTGAATTGAGCTTGGCTTCAAAACACTCTTGGCTATCGCCGTCACCTTCCCAAACTCTTCAGTGTAACAAGTCACCAACTGGTCATACTCGTTGGTGTTCTGTTTTTTTATAATTATCGCCTTGGTCTGCATATGTGATATTATGTATTTATGAGTGAAGTTACTTTTATACGACTAGCAACGGCTGTATTTGTAATAATAGGAATAATTCATCTATACCGCGGCTTTGTGGGACTACCCCTGACGCTGGGGGAATGGCGAGCGCCATTATACATATCTTTCATTGAAAGTTTTGCTTTCTTTTTTCTTGCTTACCTGGGCTATCGTCATTGGTCATAAGTAGTATAATATTTTTCACGTTTCGCTTTAGCCATAATTTTTTGAAAAACGGCATTGTTAAGGTTGAGAGCATAAATGCTACCGCGGGTACTATGGCGTTTAGCCATGGCCGACTAACCTCAATCACCCACAAATAAACCCCAATAGCCAAGTATGTAAAAGTTGTAAGGAGCAACCTCCTCGTCCAGCTTGTCTCCCACGCCTTATCGGCTTCCACTCTCTGATTCCTCTCTTCAATTTGTTGTATTTTTTGTTCTAAATTTTCCACATTATTTCACCATTTTTAATAGTTCATCTAAAACAACTGGAAGTTCAGTTAAGCCCCAGTTGCTACTAAAATGGTTCATTTTATGCTGAATTATTATTTTCGAACCAAGCTTATCTCTAAAATCATCCTGATTGTCTAATGGCACATAGGGATCATCATCGGAGAAAATCGCAACACTTTCATTCAAATGGTTTTTTACTTTTTCAAGATCAAGCGGTGTTACCATCCATTCCTTTTCTACTGCCTCAAAATCCGGTTCTTCGCCAAGTCCGGTCAATCTCTTAAAAAACCCGGCCACAAAAATTACTCCGCCAATTTTTATACCTTCAGGCAAAGTTTCAAGATACCGCACGATCGCCTGACAACCCATACTGTGGCCAACAAAATAAGTATTCTCGTCGGCGATTCCAACTATTTCAGAAATTTTTGGAATCCACCTTTCTATTCTTGGATTATCGGCATCGGGCATTTGGGGCACAAAAACCTCAAAACCCTCGGCCTCTAATTCTTTTTTAAGCCAAGGAAACCAGTTCTCTTCCGGATAACCTTCCCACCCGTGAATAATGAAAACTCGTTTCATAAAAAATTAATTAAAAATCATATATTTACCTTCACTTATTATTTCTATTTTACCGTCAACGATTTTTAAGGCAGAGTTGTCGTCCATGGCATAAACTTTTTCTTTCATGTCTTTTACTGCTTCTTTTATAATTTCTTCCTTGCGTAAATTAAAATGAGGAGAATTAAGGTGCGAGAAAAAATAAAAATCAACAAAATTTAACCCGGTCATGTTTTCTTTTTCTTGTAAATCTTCTCCATAAAGAATTTGCGACTGATGCAGCGCCAAGTCCGGTCCCATTATCATGCTTCCAGCACTGACTCCAACATAAACTCTTGCCTCAAGAAGCTTGGGCAATTCTTCCGCAAGTCCTGATTTGTTGACCCATCTCATCAAGTGGTAAGTGTTCCCTCCTTCAAAAAACAAAACATCGGCTTCCTCCATTTTTGGCAGCCAAATTGTTTTATCCACCGCCGAAATATCGGCAATATCAATTTGTTTAAAGTTCTGCTTTTTTAGATTAATTAAATCATTAATTAACCACTCCTTATCTCCTTTTTCTACATTAGAAGCAGTAGGAACAAAAACCAGTGAAGTGTCCTCCGGTTTTTTACCAACCAAATCAAACAAGGCCTTAGCAATGGACTTATTTGTTATCCCGTCAGATGTAAGTAATAGTTTCATAAGTAAAATTATAAAATAAAGCTTTCGCTCAATCGGTTTCAAATCCTTTGAGCGACCTTACTACAAATTCAAGATAATTTAGATATTTTCTTAATGAATACAAAATTGGGATGTAGTCCCTCGAAGGGACCCAATTTTTATTCAAGAAAATGATAAATTATCGTAGAATTTGTTAATGAGCGAACTGGATAAGAAACCGATTGAGCGAAAGCTTTATTTACGAACTCCGACCCAAATTTTACGCTGTGGTGCTAATTCCATTTCTTTCTCAATATCATAAGTCTTGTTTGTTTTCTGCCTATTCACCAAATCAGACAATAATGCTTCGTTTTTTATCTCGTCTGACCAGTGTTTGACTGCTTCGGATAAATCTTTATCTTCAGAGTGCCATTGGGCGTAAACTTTTGCATCCATTTTGTATTTAGCATCCTTTCTCATATCTTGAATTTGACGAATCAATTCCCTGGCATAACCCTCATAAACAAGAGCTGGGGTTAACTCTGTATCCAAAACAATTTCTTCTTTTTGACTTTTGTCGTAAGTTACTTCTTTCACATTTAGTTCCTCTTTAATCAGCGTGTCTAATTCTACTTGTTGCTTGTTGCTTGTTGCTTGTTGCTTGCGAAGCACCAGCTTCGCCAATGGCTGACGAACTTTAATTTGTTTTTCTTTTCTAACAGCCAAACCGATTGCAACAATATTCCTAACTTCTTCCATCTCTTTTTCAAGTTCTTTGTTTATTAATTTCTTGTCCGCTTTAGGCCAATCATGTAAATGCACGCTATCAGTCCCAGCTTTTGTTCCGCGATGCATTCTGGCATGAATATCTTCGACAATGAACGGAGTAAACGGCGCCAAAACTTTGGACAATTCTAAAAGTAAAAATCTCAAAAGTCCAAGAGCTTCTTTTCTTTTTCTGGAACGCCTTAACCACCAATTAGAAAAATCTTCAACCACAAATTTTTCTATTGTCCTGGCAGCGGTTGTCGGGTCATAATTATCCAAAGAATCGGTTACCTCACTAATTAACCCATTAAACCTGGATATAATCCATTTATCTAACAAGTTACTGACTTGTCGCTTGTCGCTTGCCTGCCCGCCGAAGCCTCGGCGAAGGAGGGTCGCTTGTTTCTCTCTATACAATTCATAAAACCTGACGCAATTCTGGAGAGTGAAAACAAAACCCTTTAACTTTGATTCCACATCTTTCATTGAAAATAATTTGTACTCCCCCGGCTGGTTAAGTGTATAAAAATACCACCTAGCCGTATCGGCGCCGACTTTTTCCATTACCTCAAAAGGTGAAACGATATTGCCTTTGGATTTAGACATTTTCTTGCCTTTTTCATCCAAAACATGGCCATAGCAAATCACATTTTTATAGGGATTTCCCTTGCCCAATAATGTTGAAATGGCCAAAAGAGTATAAAACCATCCGCGAGTTTGGTCTATCGCCTCAGCAATAAAATCTGCCAGAAATTGCTCTTTAAAAACTTTTTCATTCTCAAATGGATAGTGCCATTGAGCATAAGGCATTGCTCCCGAGTCAAACCAAACATCAATCAAGTCTGGAACTTTTTTCATTGAAGCCCCACACTCACCGCACTTCAAATTAACGGCATCTATAAATGGCCGATGCAAATCAAGTTCACCGTATTCGTTTCTCGGCAAAAATTTCCATTCCAGTTTTTCAAACCCGCCAATTTTTGGATAATCTCTGCCGTCTTCCAAAATTTCCTGGCCGGTTTTAGCCTGACTAACCCTTTTCAAAAGCCACAAAGGATCTCCATGACTGACAATTAATATTTTTTTGCCAGAGTTTTTTTCTTCCATCTCTTTCATAAAATCGTACATCCTTTTCCTGACATCATTCCAAGTTTCACCGAGTTCATGTGGCTTATCGTCTAATGTTTTTCTTGTATCCTTAGACGGACAATCGCTGTGAGGATGGCCGTCGCATTCGCCATGTTCAATTTCTCGAAGCCGGTCATCTGTATTAACTTTCAAATGCAAAAGCTTGGCTACCGTTTCGGCTGTTTCTTTTGTCCTCAAAAATGGCGATGAATAAATTAAATCAATTTCATGATTGTTTTTTATCACTTCGGCAACTTTTTGAACTTGTTTTTTACCCTCATCAGTTAAATGATATTTATCATGCTTAATATCAGAACTGATAATCATTTCTTTTCGTTCACCGCGAGTCGTATAGCCGTGGCGAAGAATAAAATAAGTATTCTTTTTAGTTTTCGCGGTTGCTAATTTTTCTAATTCAGCCACTGAACCAATCACTTTATGGTGCTTGTGGTCTTTCACGCATTCCCAAACCGGCAAAGGCGTACCCCAATAACGCTCTCTGGAAAAAGCCCAATCCTTGCCTTCTTTAATCCACTGGCCAAATCTCCCATCTTTAATATGTTCCGGGAACCAATTAATTTTCTCATTATTTTTTAAAAGCTGTTCCCGAACAGCTGACATTTTGATAAACCAGGACGATTTAGCGTAATACAAAAGTGGAGAATCACACCGCCAACAAAAAGGATAATCGTGTTCATATTCCTCTTCTTTGAAAAGAAATTTTTTGTCATTAAGATGGTCCAGTATTTTCTGGGTGGTTTTTTCTTCAGTTGGTTTGTCCTTGTGTTTAACGATTAAACCATCAAAATCTTTACCCACATTTATAAATTTCCCCGATTCATCAACTGTATGAAACTTGGGTAAACCCAAATTGGTTCCCAGTTCATAGTCATCTTCACCATACATAACGGCTGTATGAACCACACCTGTACCCTCTTCCGTAGAAACAAAGTCAGCCTCGTAAATACGATAAATTTTGTCCGCATAAGTCCGTTTCAAGTCCGCGTTGGTCCGCGTTATGTCAAAAAGTGGCTCATACTCTAGACCCATTAAATCATCGCCTTTCAAATGAGCAACAACTTCCAAGTCATTTCCCAATATTTTATTAGCCAAGTCTTTAGCTAGAATTAAAAATTCTGAATATTTTTTGACAACAATGTAATCTATTTCTTTGCCGACCGCCAAAGCAACATTGCCCGGTAGCGTCCAAGGAGTAGTCGTCCAGGCCAAAACATAGGCCTTGTCCAAAACTTTCCAATCCCCCGTTTTCTGACCTTTCTTTAATTTAAACTTAACATAAACCGATCTGTCTTTTACTTTCTTATAACCTTGAGCAACCTCATGAGAAGATAGCGATGTTCCACACCTGGCGCAAAAAGGTACTACCTTGTGGGCCAGATAAAGCAATTTCTTTTTCCAAATCTGCTGAATTATGTACCAGAGAGACTCAATGTAATTATTCTCGTAAGTAATGTAGGGATCTTTCATATCCACCCAGAATCCCATGCGCCTTGTCATCTCTTCCCATTCGGTTTTGTATTTCCAAACGCTTTCTTTGGCTTTTTTGTTAAACTTTTCTATGCCGTAATTTTCTATGTCTTTTTTGTTTTTAAACCCGAGTTCTTTTTCTACTTCTATTTCAACCGGCAAACCGTGAGTATCCCAACCGGCTTTTCTTAAAACAAAAAATCCACGCATAGTCTTATAGCGGCAAAATAAGTCCTTAAACGCCCGACCTAAAAAATGATGGATCCCCGGCCGACCATTAGCCGTCGGTGGCCCCTCAAAAAATACGAAACGCTTTGATTTGCTTCTTGCATCAAGAGACTTCTCAAAAACATTATTATCACGCCAAAATTTAAGTATCTCCCGCTCTGTCTTATTAAAATCATACATTACTAAATTCTACCCAATTTTTGATAAAAAACAACTTAAATTAAGCTAGCTGGCAGAGTGATTTTTCTGGCACGACATAAATTCTTGCTAGAATTTTGTCTTTTACTCCCGCCGTCGCGGTCCGTAAATCCCTTAAAATCACTCTGCCAGCTAGGCTTAAAGGTCACGCCCAAAACCGTAAGAGAGTTGATTTATGGTGATTTACGGAAGCTGACTGAGCTGAGTAAAAGGCGAAATTTCAGCAGAAATTTACGCCGTGCCCCAGAAATCAATCTCTCTTACGGTTTTGTCATTACAAAACATGTGCTAATATAAGCTAATGCGAAAAGCTTTTATCGCCTTAGTGGCGGTCTTTTTAATAAATATCCCCAGCTTGTATTACGGCTGGTATTTGAAATGGGACTGGATTGATGTCATTCTTCATTTTGCTGGAGGATTTTTTGTCGCCATGTTCATGGCTGACTACCTAAAAGACCGGCTTGTTTCAGGCCAGTGGATTAAAAACTATCTCATTGTCGTCGGAGCAACTATTTTTGTCGGAGTAGTTTGGGAATTTGCTGAATTCATAGCCAACCAAACCCTGATAGAACCTTTTTATCGTTGGTTCGGAGTTAAAGCCTACTTTATGGGTGACCTGGCAGATACAATGTATGATCTGCTGATGGACATTTTTGGAGCACTTGTGTACTTATCCTTAGTCACGTTTTCCAAACATCGTAATTTTTAATTTATTTGTATTTCCGTGTTTCAATAGCCCTTGATATGAAGAAATAGTTTCAGATTTTTGGCTTATCTTTAATCTTTTTAACATTCTCTGTTTCGTAGTAGTCCTTAACACTCTATGATCAGCAAAATGAACCCAACCCAGAAAATCCACTCCTGAATTTAAAGTTTTAATAAATACTTTGTCAGGATGCAAGTTTAATCTTAATCTTTCTTCCAGAAAATCACCCGCCTTAGGAAGCAATTCTTCAAGCCATGATTTATCTTGAGATAAAACAACAAAATCATCAGCATATCTGATATAATATTTAGCTTTGAGCTTATGTTTAACAAACTGATCAAATTCATTCATATAGATATTTACGAATAGTTGAGAAGTCAAAAGTATTAAAATATGCCCGACAGGTTTAACAAACCTGTCGGGCATATGACCAAGGGACCCGAGGACCAAGGACCCCAGGATTCCGAGCTACCTGCGAGGACGCACGAGACGGTCGTGGGAGCGCCAGTCACGGCCAAGCCAGCGGACCGCCGAAATAGCAGTCATAGCTATAAACTTCCGAACCGTATCAGATGTTTATAGCTATGACTGCTCGCAAATCGTAAATAAAGGTACTATATAACCATATTCTAATTATACGCCTTTTCTACCAAAAAGTCAAATCCTTTCCAGAACCTCTATCCCGAGCAAATTGAGTCCCCTCTTTAAAACTTCGGCTGTTGTTTCTACTAACATAAGCCGAGCATTTCTTCTTTCCTCGTTGTCATCTTTCAAAACTCTGACTTCTTCATAGAATCTGTTTGCTGCAACAGCTAGCTCATAAATATATAAAGCTACTTGTTGAGGAGCCAGTTCTTGGCCACTTTCTTGAATCACATCTGTAAATTTTAAAATATTCTTAATCAGAGAAAGCTCAACAGCTTCGTTTAAATACTCTGGTTTAATAGTTTTAAGAGTTTTATATGAATCGGCTTTATTAACGATACTATTTAAACGAGCGTAGGTATATTGAATATATGGAGCTGAATCGCCTTTTACTGAAAGAGATTTTTCAAAATCAAAAATAATATCATGTCCGGGGCTTTGTTTTAAGATGGAATATTTAATCGCCCCGATGGCAATTTTTTCTTTAATATTGTCTTCTGATTCAGGTAATCGTTCCTTGGTTTGTTTAATAAGAGAATCGGCGGTTACAACATCTCCAGTCCTAGATGACATTTTACCCGTCGACAAACGAAGCATGCCATGACCAATATGGCGAGTTTTTTGGGCAACTTCTGGCATAACCAACTCCATTACTTTTAGAAGAACTTTAAAATAGTCATTAATTTCGTTACCGGTAATAATAATGGATAAATCTGGATTATATTTATCAAATTTCTCTTTATTCAAACCCAGCTCTTTTGCTTCATATGTTGGCAATCCTTTTGAGTTTATAAAAACTCGGCTATGGACTCCATAGTCTTCTCCTTTAAAAATCAAAGCGCCTTCGCTTTCAGTAAATATTTTTTTGTTTTGATTAATAATGCTTAAACCATTCGGGCCGGTTTCGCTTTCAAAAAAGTAATGATCAAACTTAGTGCCAAGCCGTTTGTATGTTTCTTCAAAGTATTCTAAACTCCATTTTTTTCCCAAGTCATATAACTTATTTATTTTGGAGTCTGAGCGGTCATAAATTTTTTGATTAATTTTTTCTATTTCTTCTTTGAAGCTACTGTATGCCCAAGACCCCTTAGCATACATCTCACCAAGATACCCCACTTTTTTGCCTAAACTATCCTCTTCTGAAGGCGCATAATTTACACCGTCTTTACTGCCCGGAAGAGAATTCATTCCCCAGATAGTTTTTGCCACATGCAATCCGACATCCCCCTGATAATTAACTCGCCATACTTTAGCTCCCGATGCTTCATATAATCTAGCGATTGCCTCGCCAATCGTATTACTCATCAAATGGCCGATATGAAAAAGTTTAAATGGGTTTGGATCAGTATATTCAACCATTACTGTCTTGCCCTTCATCTCATCATTGTATCCAAAATCTTTTTCTTTACTTATTTCTACCAACCGCTCCCTGACATAATCATCTTTCAAATAAAAATTAATAAATCCCCCTCCGGCCAGTTCAATTTTTGAAAAACGTTTCTGAAATTCTTTGTCTTTTGAAAATTTAGCAACGAGTTCCTCTCCAACTTCCTTTGGATTCTTCTTCTCTTTCTTTACCAACACAAAAGCAAGGTTAACCGAATAATCCCCCAAGTCTAGCTTGCCCTCCGAAGCCTTGTGCGAAGGACTAGCGAAGGAGGGCGGAATTAATATGTCGAAGTCAATGTTAGGATAGAACTCTTCTATTTTATCTCTAAGCCAAGATTTCATAACCTAACTATACCCCAAAGCAGGCAAAATAAAAATGGCCCGAAGGCCATTATTTTTTTGATTCACGTTTAGCTAGTCTGATGATACCTCTCAATGTCTTTATTTGATATTGAGTCAAAGAACCAAAGAACAATTTCTCAAATTCCAGCACCCTAATCTCGATCCACTCCCCCCGTTTGCGCCGATAGGTTTTGCCCTTCAGTTCCCTAATAACACATCGCGGTTGAACCTTGGAAATCTTGTCTAATAAATCCTCGAAGGCAAAGTGGCATAACTCATGAATTAAAATTCTAGGCGTTGAGTGATTTTTGTCTAAGTAAATCACTTTTCTGCCATATTCTGTTAAACCGAAGTAATTCTTTCTCTTCCTATCTTTAGAGTTCCGAAAATCCTTTATCACAATTTTCCAGCCGCTATGAACAAAAAAATCCACCAGAAGGTCAAAAAGCCAGTCGCGAAATAAATGAGTTCTGGACATACTTACTCCTCCAATTGTCAAAATACCTGTACTAATTATAAGGCCTAGAGTAACAAAATAAAAACGGCCTAAAGCCGTTATAATATACTCAGAAATGGGGGAACTTCAGTTATCTCGTCAATTAAGCCATGAGGGCCAAAGCTTAATGCCTCCTGGGCGTTAAGGTTAAGGTCGGTTTTCTTTGATTTTCTCTTTAATTCTTTCATTGGCATACCTGTTCTACCAGAAATTAGCCCTAAGACAATATCATTTAATCTATCAAGTTCTCTGGCATTATCTTTCATTTCATTAACTTCAGTTTTTTCATCGCTGGGGCCAATGCGAGCCTGATGAACTCCAAATTGAGTACTGGGCAAAGCATAACGCCTTGAACCAGCTTGCATGATACAACCAGCCATTGATGAAACGTCTCCCATAGCCAGAATATTAACGGTTCTGCCCGATTTAACCAGAATTCTAATAGTATCGTAAATGGCCAAACCCGATGTAAGTTCACCGCCAGGTGAATCAATAATTATCCAGATCGGCCTTGTTTTATCTTCAACAGTAGCCAGCATATAAAAAACATCGAGGCCGAAAACTGAAGCCATCCTCTGGTCAACATAGCCAAGCAAGAAAAAAATTCCTTTTGTAATCAAAAATTCGAGCTTATCGGTATTTGAATCCAGAGCCACCATTCTTCTTGTGAAAGCCACTGTGCCCCCCTTATGTCAAAGTACATTTGATTATTACTAAGTTCTAGAGGAACTAGCAAAGTTGGTCAACCCCGTTAAATAACCGCGACGGTTAGTGCTTTGCACTATTTAAAGGGGTTAACCCAAAACCGCCAGAGTTTATCCTTCCACTTGCCGGCATAATCAATCCCGATTCGTTTGCCTTTTTTAATTTGTGACGGTTTTACTTTTTCTCCATTTTCTATCCACAGTTCTTTACTTTTAAAAATATCCATTCCATTCAATTTTTTGTCTATCTTTAATTCCAGACAAAGCTTGCCTGGACCCCGTAAAGCGGCTTCGCCGCCACGGCGCAAGCCATTTAGTTTTTCACCTCCCCTTATCAGCACCGCTTCCGGACAACCCGCTTCTCTGGTCACTAAATTCAAGCAATAATACATTCCATAAATCATATAAACATAAGCGTATCCTGGGTGGCCAAACATTATTTTTGTTCTTGGCGTTAATCCTTTTGAAGCATGGCAAGCTTTATCTTTAATCCCACAATAAGCTTCTGTTTCAGTTATTTTTACTCTCACAACCTTGTTTCCTATTTTCCGACACAAATATTTGCCTAGCAATTCTTTGGCAACAATAACGGTATCCCTATTGAAAAAATTTACTTTTAGGCGCATAATAGAACTACAAATTACCAATATTCCCAAATATACCAATCTACGAATAAAGAATCTGAATTTGTAGATTTGTAAATTAGTTCTATTTGTAATTCGTAGTATATGAATTCACAAGATTACGATAAACTTACAATAGATTCGGTCAAAAAAGTTGGACCTTCAGTCGTCAGTATTGTTATATCAAAACATATGCCCAAGGTTAAGGGCCTTTATGGAGTTCCCTTCATGGCCCCTTTTGTTTATGGCCTGCCCGGCCAGGGCGATGTTGATCCAAGTCAAACAGAAAAAGTTAAAGTTGGCGGAGGATCTGGTTTCATCGTACATCCAGACGGGCTTGTCTTAACCAATAAGCATGTTGTTTTTGATCCTGATGCTGAATACACCATTATTACAACCGACTTGAAAGAATATTCAGGCAAAGTAGTTTCTAGGGATCCAATCAACGACATAGCTGTTGTCAAAATTCAAGCGAAAGGTTTACCGGTCGTCCAGCTTGGCAACTCTAATAAACTAGAACCCGGTCAAACCGTAATCGCTATCGGCAATGCCTTGGGAATGTTTTCTAACACTGTTTCAAAAGGAATCATATCCGGTTTATCCAGAAAAATATCTGCTTCTTTGGGGCAAGGTGGGGAAATGGAACATTTGCGAGGCGTTCTTCAAACTGATGTTGCTATCAACCAAGGCAACTCCGGCGGCCCACTTATTGATTTAAATGGTGAGGTTGTTGGTATAAACACCGCTATAATTTACGGCGCCCAAAATATTGGTTTTTCAATTCCCATTAACTGGGCTAAACAAGATTTGGAAGATATTATTAAACACGGAAGAATTATCAAACCATTCATCGGCCTTCAGTATGTAATGCTTAATAACGAACTCAAGAGTAAATATTCTCTTCCGGTTGATTATGGGGCTTTGGTGGTTCGCGACCATGTTCCCGGTTCTGTTGCCGTTGTTCCAGACTCCCCCGCTCACAAAGCCGGAGTTAGAGAAAACGACATCATTACCGCCTTAAACGGCGACAAACTAACCGAAACCAAAGATCTCCAAGATATCATCCAACAATGCACCGTCGGTGATGAAATAGAACTCACCGTCCTCCGTAAAAACGAAACTCTCAACCTCAAAACTAAACTAGTTGAAAGAAAATAATCTTAGCTCTAGGCTAATCTCGAGCTCAGGCGTGCGTCTTTTTTTCAATTTACTCGGACGAATAGGAACTCAGAGTTAATTTCAATACACAAAAAGCTAGTCAATTATTTTTCACAAATTTAAAGGCGGGAACCGAAGTCCCCGCCAATGATCTTTATTTTTTAACTTCTCCTGACTACCAAGCCAAGTGGTAGCTTGAATTCTCCATCTTCAATGATTTTCAACCTTATTTTTTCTAACAAATTTGCAGCCACCACTTGTCGTAATTCTGGTGAATCAAGCTCCACCAAAGACACGAAAGCATCAAATAATCTTCCATTTTCTTCCACATCTTCAGCTTTGTGAATCAGACCATCAGGTATCGGTGTTCTGGACATGTTTTCTACCTTTTTACTTTCAAACAACTTTGAGATTATACCAAATCACATGTACTGGTCAATGTTGCGTTTAGGTTAGATTTTTTGTATTATGGAAATATGAAAATGTCAGCGTTTATTACAATACCCAAAGAAATTACTGGCAATGAAGAATTAGTTATTCTTCCTCGCCGAGATTTAGATAAGATTTTAAAAGAAAAATCTCTTACCGAAGATGATGTTTTACGGTGGTCAAAAGAAGTAAAAAAACTTAAGAAACAGGGTAAGTTACCAATACTAGAATCTCTAGCATCTCTCCGTTAAAATGACAATTCATTATCACCCTCAATTCAGAATTTCCTATAAAAATTTACCTGTTCAGATAAAAAAGAAAGCGGAAAAGAAAGAAGTAATTTTTAAAAACAATCCTCACGATCCAAGATTAAAGACCCACAAACTCCATGGTAAACTCAAAAAACTGTGGGGGTTTTCTATTGATAAAAACTACAGAATTATATTTGAATTCTTAGGCAAAGACATTGTTTTCTTAGATATAGGAACCCATAGTCTCTACAAATAATATGCCAGAATACGCGACAAATCCAAGAGTAAATTTTGACTATGAAATCCTTGAAACAATTGAGGCTGGGATTGTTTTGGAAGGACATGAAGTTAAAGCGATTAAGACCGGCAAAGCGTCAATCAAGGGTTCTTATGTAAAAATATTAAACAATGAGCCATTTCTCATCGGCGCCACCATCTCCCCTTATCAGCCGGTTAATACTCCCCAAAACTACGATCCCCAAAGATACCGCAAACTTTTACTTTCAAAAAAAGAAATTTCTAGATTGCTCGGTTTATCTCAATCTCAAGGATTAACCATTGTTCCACTTAAGTTTTACGACAAGAAAAGTAAAATAAAACTCCTCGTTGGAGTAGCTAAGGGTAAGAAAAAATATGACAAGCGGGAGACTATCAAGAAAAAGGATGTTGCTAGGGCTAAACAAAGAGGACTAGAAAATTAAAAACCACCGTTTATTTACGATGGCTCTTTTTTTCTTCTTCAAGCAATCTTCTGGTTTCTGCTATTTCTTTCTTTCTGTCTCCCGTGGGTTTTGGATAACAAAGATCCAACTTTTCAAGCTCCTGCACAAATATCCTGGCAACAAGCATTTTAGCAAACCAGCGATGATCGGCCGGAACAACATAAGCATGGGCGTGCTTGGTGCTTAACTCAAAAAGCATTTTTTCAACAGCTTTCTGATATTCATTCCAAAGTATTTGCCTTTCATGAACATCCTTAATGGAAGATTTGTGGTATTTTGTCGTATCAACAACTCTTTCGTGCAACTGCTTCCACTGTTCCTCTTGAGAAATATGGAGAAAAATTATAACTACAATAAATCCATTTTGAGCTAAATACTGATGATAATTCCTTATTTCCTCATAACGTCTTTTCCAAATATGTTCGTCTTTTAAGCTTTTGGGTAAATGTTGCTTGGCTAAAACTTCAGGACGAATTTTGGCTATCAAAACCTCCTCCAAATGAGACCGAATCCAGACACTGAAATGTCCCCTTTTTGGTTCTGTTAGCATATGGCGGTGTAGATAACCATAGTCTAAATCTTCTTCTGTTGGTACTCCGAACGGCGTAAAATGACAACCGGCATGATGAACTTTAGACATCACCGCTTCAGCAATTGAATCCTTGCCGGCTCCATCTCTGGCTTGGAAAATTGCCAAAAATCCTTCTATCCTTGGTTTCTGGGCAAACATCATGTCTTGGAACTTTGCTAAGGTTTCGGTGTCAACGTCCAATTGAACCCTAGCATCTTTTTTGTCCCATCCGGCAGTAAATCCTGGATCATATTTGTTAAGATTAACTTTGTGTCTAGGTTTAACCAAAAACTTACTCAAATTCATTGTTCATCCTCCCAAAGAACAAGAATGTTTGATATTTTAAATTATTTAACCAATCTTGTCAAATAATGAAATTTTTGATATCATATATTTATTGGGGATGACGGGCTTCGACGAAGTTCATTTCAAATTATATGCAAGTAGTGGTTTAGACATCCACTTAAATAGCGTCTAAAATTATAATTGCAAAAAACAATTATTCAGGAGCTTTAGCTTTCGCTTAGTTCCCGTTCTCTCAATGACTCTCGCTAGTTGAAAAGGACGCCATCAGCGAGATACTGTTTGCGGGGTCTTGGTGTGTTCTAAGCCGCAAATGGAAAATTAAGCTAGAATGCTGGCTCAGTGCTTTTGTCGGTTTTAAAGCTGAGCAATAACAAACCGATTAAACTTGTAGAATATAATCTGATTAAATTTCGGATGGCGGTTCAACTCTGCCCATCTCCACATTTCAAAAACAAAAAGACCCTTGCGGGTCTTTTTGAATTCAATAAAACTTAATCGGCTGGCTGTATTTTACACTGGTTTTGAAAACGATGCATCCGCATTCAGGACAGGAATATATTACCCTGTTCATTCTGAACCTTTTGAACAGACTGGCTATGTCTTCCCAGTCATAAATACGATTGGTCATTACTTCCCGCCATTTTGACCGGTGAAAAAAATAACACCAAATCTTCATTTCCCACCTAAACCGAGCTAAGCTCGGTCAACTATAGAAATGAGCTGGCTAAATGATAATACTTTTCCAAATTAATTGAAATAGTTTGACCACTCCTTAGGATAATCAATTTTTATATTTTTAATCTCATCAGTTGTCGCTGTTTTAAATTCTACCTCCGTTGCGCAAAGAGCAATCCCTCCACTCATTATTTTCTTGTCTCCCACCTTTGGCGAGGCTCGCCCATGGCGGCTTGTCGCTTGTCTCTTGTCGCTATACTTAATATCCCCTACTACAGGATGACCAATAGCTGAAAACTGAGCCCGAATCTGGTGGAATCGTCCGGTTTTTAAATTTATTTTTACTAAAGAATGATATTTATTTGATCTCACCACTTCGTAATCAAGCTCCAGTTGATCATAACCGTCTTGTGGCGAATCGGAAATAACAGCAACCCTACGCTCTTCGTCTTTTTTGGAAAAATGGATTAGTTTGCCGTTTTTAGGAGCAAGCTCACCTTCCACAACGGCATGGTATATTTTTTTAATTTCACGACTGCGAAATTGTTCAGACAACCGTGATGCGCCCTTGGAGGTTTTACCAAACAAAACAATCCCGGAAACATTCCTGTCTAACCGGTGAACCATTCCCAAAAAAACATTTCCTTGTTTTTTATGTTTATCTTTTAGGTACTTCTTGACCTCATCCGTTAAAACCCTGCCTTTTGTCTCATCTTGTTGAACTAAAACACCAGCTGGTTTATATACAGCGATGACGTGATTATCTTCATAGAGAACCTGAATATTCACAGAGCTATGGTAACACTGGCTTTATGTTTTGAGAAGTTTTGTTTTTAGATTTGTAATTTTTCCAGAAAACATATCCGATACCAGCTAATGCTAAAATTAAAACTGGCCAAAAACCTAATAACCTTTGCCAAAAACTTTTTACTTCCAGCGTTACCGGTTGGTCAATTTTCTCAAACACTCCCTCTCCTTTGTTGGCATAAACTATTACATTATAATCTCCTTTTTCAAGACCAAGTGAACCGGTATCGTAAGAACCGGCGGAAACATTAACTGTTTTTACTAAATGACCTTCTTGGTCAAAAATATCCACTCTGTAACCATCCCTGGCAACTCCACCGCCACCACCAGAAGACTGATCCCACTGAACTAGCCCGCCAGAGGTGAAAGAAGATGGTGTCACCTGATTTGATTGTTGATTTGATTGGTTTGATGGTTCTGGTGTAGGTGATGATAAATTACTGGATATTATTGGTGGAAGAGTGGTAAAGCTGATTTTGGACTGAGACTTATTACTCCCCTGGTCAATAGAGGTTACGGTAGCTACATACGCAACATTAGCCCCTAAACCGCCATTAATTTTTAATAAATGTTCAAGTTCCATTGTTGGGTCAGATTTATCAGTAATAGTTATCAGAAAGGGGGTACTTATTAAAAGATGGGAATTAGCCACCTCGTTGGTTGTCCAGGCAATTTCAACTGATGTATCAGTCAGTAACACGACTCTCAAATTAGAAATAGCCGGCGGTATATTATCCGCCGGTAAGGGAGTCGGACTTGAAGTTGGCGGGGTTGTATCGCTCGGAGTCGGTGTCAGTGAAGTTGTTGGTGTTGGAGTTAAGGTTAGTGTCGGTTCCCCGGTTGGCGAAGGAGTTTGGATTTGGCCAGATTCAAATGTCCCGTTTACCTGGTTTTGGTTGCCCCAAGAATCATTAACGGTCAATGTGTATTGATAAGCGGTATTAGGAATCACATTAACAAAAAGATTGCATGTCGCCACTCCTTCGGAGCAAAATTGGTATTCTCCGGTCCAATTAGTAGTTTGGCTATAGTCTTGACCGGATAAGCCATATTCAATTCTAAAATCAACCGGCTCGTTGGTATTAAAGTCAATTCTCATCTGATTTTCTGAGATTACGGCCCACGCTATGTTTGAAATTAATGGGACTGATGATTCGTTTGATTCATAAAGGGCATATTTAAAACTGAATTGCTGTTCTTCTCCATTAACTTCCGCTGCGCCATTTATATAATCTGAGATATGTGGTTCATTGTGGCCAAGAAACTTTATCCTGTCAGCGTAATATATTTGAAGTTGTGGCAAGGCACTTGAAATCTTTATCCTGTATTTATCATTGCTTACAACCGGAACTTGGGAATTCCAGCCAACATGAACTCTTTGACCGCCAGAAACAGGGTCAATGTGGGGAATAGTTATATTTTTTGACGTTATTAAGTTGTTATTCTGGTCACGAAGTTCAAAAATTGCCAAACCAGAACTACCGGCATTATCAAACCAGAAGTCAGCTCCGCCCAAGAATTCATTAGCCGGAAGAAAAATCTCGTATAAAAGTCCACCAGAAGAAACGTTTAGAGACTTGGTTTTGAAATAGTCAGGATTAAATTCAAAATAGTTAACCCCCTGAGCAAAAATAAAAAGAGGCAATAAAAACAAGAGTGCTGATTGAATGATGAGTCTTTTTTTCACTATTTAGATTATAACATAAAACCCCTTACGGGGTTTTATGTTATAATCGTTATTCTTAGAATTTATCTTGCTACTTCGATTATTTCTCCAAGTTCAGCCACAGGAGCCCTGACATGGATTCTGCCATCAGTGTCCTGCCAAATATGATAACCAGTTGAAGCAACAGTTCCCACTGATGGATCAAATGGAATTGATATGACATAAGTTGGCGAAACACAGACCTCCAAATTAATAGTACCGCCGGTTCCATCGCCAATAACCTCTGCTGAAGAAGGAAGATCAACAGTTACTGGCCCAGGACAACTTGAACTCCAAACCCCCCTATTATCAACCATCCTTTGAGTAACAGCATTCAAGATGGTGTTAACATTTGAAGAACGTTGAGTGTTTCTGGCCTGAGCGAATTGTCTCGCTGGGTTTAAAGCAACGATAACTACAGCCGCCAAAATAGCAATGATACCGATAACGACTAAAATTTCAATGAGCGTAAAACCGCTTTGTTTAGCAATTTTTTTCATAATTATTTGGTAAATTAAAAAGTTTAAAATATTTAATTTTATCCGCCCAAGCGCTTTGGAGCAGATAATCGACCTTTTTTATATTTTAACACTTAAAACTTTTGTGTTAAAAACTACTTATCAACACAAGCATTATTTAACCTCGCTCCAGAAGATTTGCTCATAATAATCAGAAGTTAGGGGAAAACTTGGCGGAGGACCATAAAGCAGATCACTGTCATAGAGAAGATTCCTTAATTGATAACCATTGCCATCGGTATAAGCAAACCCATATCGCACATAGGAAGCAATCATTCCATAAGAAGTTATAGAATTTTTGGTGTGGTGTGGCGAGCATCTATTTGATCCGCCACCAGGAGGACGATAATAATATCTGCCCACTTTGCCGTTCTGGGCTATCAAAGCCGCGTCAATGCGTAAATCAGTGCCGCTTATCATGCCAATATTTAAATTATTCTGGGCAATCAAGCTTACAACATCCTGCCCGTCGTAATTTGTATACAAAATGTCACTGGTTACAGCTATACTGCTCCGAGTAGTCGGATTATCAGGAAATCTGCCCGAAGCTATGGTAACCCTGGCCGTATCTATCGTCCCTTTGATCCAAACGTTATCCTCGGTAAATATCAAGCCATTAGTCGGAATAGGATAATTGCCGATAAAAGTCTTGGTGTTAATACTCCAGGTTCCCCATCCGCTTTGGCTTAAATAGTTGGTGCAGCCGCTTGGAGGATTTACTAAAGAATTCACTCTATAAATATCAAAAGTGTCATTCGTTTTTAACACGACCTCATAACCGTCATCTCCCGAAGGTCCAAAATAACTGCCACTGGCTTGAGCATCGGCTTTAATTTCTGACAAAGCTTCGGTAATCCCGTTAAAGTCAACGACTGGCACAGAAAGCTGCCTACCAGCCATGAATACATCAGGCCGTGACGGCACAGCTGCCGGCGGTAATGGATCTGTTGGAGCAATGTGGGTATGAACCCCGAACTCATTGCTACCGGAATGATCGGGATCGTCATACTTATCTTTGGCACTAGTAACAATATTATGGGCAAGTCCGTCAAATCTAATACCACCGTTTGAGTGAATCTGACCAAAGACTTCTGTTCCAGGACCAAACCTAACATTATCGTTTAAAACAGCGGCATACTTAGCAAATGACGGCTTAGCCATTTTGACTTCAATTGTTTTTTCTAATCCGGAAACACCTTCAATTCTTCCAGTGGATCTTACAGTGACCACTGTTACACCAATCAGTGGCTGAATAATATCTAACTCAAACTCGCCGATTTTATTGCCTAGTTTATCGTAAAAATCATGAACATATGGCCCCAGCTGGCCAGTCCCATCTTGATAGTCCAAGGGCGCGTGAGCCAAATGCCAACGATAGTACTCAATACCAGCTTCAGCAATTCTAAAGGCCAAATCTCGATGGATAGTCCGTTGGGCAGCCCTTAAATTTGAATCAACCCAAAGAATTAAGCCGGCTAAAACCACGATGGCCAATGAACCAAAGAGTAAAACAATAATAGTAAGTTGTCCCCGTTCATTGAATTTTAAATTATTGGTCATTTCTTAAATTTCTTATCATCATCATTGAAGAATATTCCAAACGGCTTTTTATGTCTTGAGGTGTCCTATCAGCGGTAACAGTCGCCTTAATTAGCCTTATTTGGTTTACATCTACTGGCGCCGACAAAGGATTCTGGCTGCCATCATAATTTAAGCCGTAATATATAAATAAAGATTGACTACTTATGGGAGGTAAAATAACATTGGCCGTCAGGTCTTTTACTTTTTCGTTTTCCAAGGGATAATTTGCCGGACTGCCAACCGGCTCTATGATGCCTCTTTTTAAATATCCTCCTGACACAAAATATCTAACTCTTTCAAAAATAGTATCGCCGTCAATATCGCTGTAAAAAACGATAGACGAGTCAGAAGCTGATTCAATCGGATAGCTGCCATTAGCCGAAGGTCCAATTGACCTTACCTCTATCCCCATATTGGTTAGGGTGAGACTTATTTCTTGCTGTATTGTAAAAGCATCGCCTAAAAATATCTGAAAATTAAAAATATCTAGTCCAAACATACCCACAATAAAAACAATGCCGGATAAGATAGTTATAGAAATTAGAATTTCAATTAAGGTAAACCCTCTCATGGTAAAAGTATTGCCCGGTGTTCTTGCCAACCACCGACAATATTAATTGGTGCCGTGTAATTCTGAAAGCCTGGTTTTTCAATAGTTAAGGTATAGGAGTCGTCAGCCAAACCGGAAAAAAAAGACTGGCCGGACGGAAGGCAAGAAGATGAAAACTCAATAGTGACATCCTCAAGTTTAGGAGTAAATCCATCATCCTCAGTTATTAAATAAGCTTTATAACGAAAATATCTATTCCCATTGTGGCCGCTGAAAATAGCAGAATCTGGATTAGTATAATAAGTCGCCGTGCTTCCATCGGGACCTATATAATTCCAAGTAAGATTGTCATTGTTGGCCGCTATTTGAAACTTCAAACTATCCGGCCCTGATTGGGCTGGCTGGCCAGTTGGGTTCCAGCTTAAATTGTAAAAACTGGCGGGAACACCCAAGTCAAAGGTGTTTGATTCAATCCATTCCAAACTTAAAGAAGCATATTTACCGCCACCAAGATCGGTAAGATGAATTTCTCCGGCAGGACTAGATGTGTCTATGTTGGCACTTTTTTGACTAAATTGGCTGCCGGACCAATCAGTCTGGGAAAAAATATTATGACCCGATGTTTTCATTTCATTAAACCCGGTTTTAGTTAAGCTGATATCTGCATCACTTATAAACTGCTCGCCGCCATCTTGAACTGCCACCATTAAAGAAGAACCATTTGTTGGCTCCATCAACCACTTAATATTATAGTTTGTATTTGGGTTGACATTAAATGGTGACAACAAAGATGTCCCGGCAAGACTATAATTTGGATCTGTATTCGTAAGAGTATAGTTATCCCATTCTATGCTGGCATTTGTTTTTATTCCGTTTAAATCAGTTTGGTCGCTTACAGAATATTTGAGAATATCAGGTTCTGTGCCGATAAGCTTGCTCCCCTGCTGGTTAAAGTTAATATCCGGTATTGCCTGACAAAATTTATCTTGAGTTGTAAGGTTTTGGGTGCTTAAACGGTCAATAGAAAAGTAGATTTCGGTCAATTGTTGGCTAACAACCGTAGCGTGCGGCTTAATCGGATTCGGGTTATCAGGATCTCCGGATTGGTAAGTTTGATCCGATGAATATCCAGCTTTAGATACAGCTATTTCATAAGCTAATGAGCTTGTGGCAATATCAACCAACTGAAGCTGGCCATTATTGCCGGTAATATCGCTGATATTAATCGGCGGATTAACTGCTGTATTAACAACCTCTACATCAACCCCGGATATTGGCTTACCGGAAGCATCCAAAACATGCACGAATATGTTGCCGTTCTTTGAGGAACTTTCCAGGTTAGCCGGTGCCACTCTGGTTGTGGAAGTAATTGGAATAAAACGACCACAGCTTAAACAGGTCAAGTTAAGTTCAACTAACTTAAAATCGGCCGGGGCAAGATCATTCGGCACGCCGCCCAAAACTCCGTCAAAAGGATCATCAATGTTCCTAACCGTGGTTTTTAATACAAATTCAAACCCGGAAAAGTTTATATTTTTCTCAGCTAAAAGAATGCCCGTTGGCGCACCACCCTGAACCCCGACGCTGTCGTATTGAATATTCCTTATTATTTCCAGTTCATTGCCAATTACAGTTAAGCCGACAGAATTTAATTGGGCGGCAATAGTAATATCTAGGACATTTAAATAGGCAAAATAAGTTCCGCCGGCAACAATGGCAAAAATGGCTATAGCAATAAGGGTTTCAATTAGAGTAAAACCGTTTCTCATAATTCCTAATAGTATTATCTGCCAAGTGTTTGGGTTATCTTATATATCGGCGTAATTATCGCTAAGGCCACAAAAGCCACGATAACTCCCATAACTAGAAGCATTATCGGTTCCAGGAAAGTTGATAGATTTTTAGTTGATTCATCTAATTCAGTTTCATAATACTCGGCTAAGAAAAGAATTGATTCATCAAGTTTACCGGTATTTTCTCCGACTGAAACCATCTGGGAAAATATCGGTGGAAAAAGTTTCTGGTTTTGAACAAAATATTTAGACATTGGGTCGCCTTTTCTTACTCCTTCCGCCACTTTCATTATTTCTTTTTTATAAACAAGGTTGGAAAGAGTATTGGCAGTTATCTCCAGAGCTTCAACGATCTTAATCCCGGCCCTCAACAAAAGACCCAATGTTCTGGCAAAACTTATTATATTAACGGAGCGGACCATATCCCCGACCATCGGCATTGATATTAATGTGTCATGCCAGGCAAATCTTACCTTTGGAATTTTGAGGATAAGCCAAATAAAAATAATTAAGCCGACCATACCAGCACCGACATAAATGCCGTATTTAATAAGAAATTGGGAGATGGCAATAAATGCTCGGGTGACAAATGGCAATTCTACATTAATACTGGTGAGAACTGGGAGTATCTTCGGGAAAATAAAAAATATCATGATAGACGTTATCCCGACGGTGGCCATAAAGATAATCGCCGGATAAGCCATAGCTCCTTTTACTTTTTTTTGGAGTTCATCTTTTTTCTTTAATTCTTCATATAAATATTTTAAATTCTCGCTTAATGTTCCGGAGGCCTCTCCAACCCTAATAAGGTTAATGAAAAAATCTCCAAACACGTTACGGTATCTTTCAAGACCAGACGACAAGAAATGACCGTTTTTAATGTCAGAAATAAGTTGGTCAAATATTTTATTAAACGCCCCGGATTTTGTTTGTTTCCTCAAAACTTCTAAGCTCTGTAAAATCTGCATACCCGAACGTATCATTACTTCAAGGTTGCGAGCAAAAAGCATTTTTTCTTTGACTGAAAGACGGAAAAATAAATTGTCTAAGCTAAATTTCATATTATTCATTAACCACTCTCAATATTTCTTCAATCGTGGTAAAACCCTTAAGAGCTTTCTGAAAACCGTCCTCAAGCAATGGCACCATTCCATTCTTAATGGCAATCTTCTTTACTTCTCCGGCATCCGCTCGACGCATTATAGCTTCACGAATGAAATCGTTTATTTCTAAAACCTCGTAAAGCCCCATGCGATCAAAATAACCTGAATCACCACACTCTGAACACCCCTTGCCATAATAAAAATCCCTATGACTATCTATTACTTCGGGAGGTAAGATATCTTTAAGATGATCAAACTCGGCATCAGTGAGTTTTTTCTTGGTTTTACAATGTGGGCAAATCATTCTTACCAATCTTTGGCCTATAGCTATATTAATAGTTGAAGCTACCAAAAAGGGTTCTATGCCCATATCTAAAAGCCTAGGTAGTGTAGTAGCAGCATCGTTAGTATGGATGGTGGATAAGAGCTTGTGGCCGGTTAAAGCGGCATTTACCGCAATTGAAGCAGTCTCCTGGTCACGAATTTCTCCAACCATGATAATATTAGGATCTTGGCGAAGAATTGATCTTAAGCCAGCCGCAAAAGTTAATCCAGTTCTTGAGTTAACCTGAATCTGGTCAATACCCTCAAGTGAATATTCTATCGGATCTTCAATGGTAATAACGGACACCTCTCTAGTGTTGACCTCTTTCAAAATGGTATAAAGAGTAGTCGTCTTACCAGAACCGGTTGGTCCGGTAGCCAAAATCATACCATGCGGTCTTTGAGTAGCCCGATGAATTTTATCTTTGTCGGCGGCAGTAAAAGCAAGGTCATCAATTTTTTTAATTTTGGTTTGCTCGGCTAATAGTCTCAAAATGGCGTTTTCTCCGAAATAGGTTGGAATAATAGAAACTCTAACATCAAACTGGCTGGGTGGATTAGTTAAGGCGATCCTGAAACGTCCGTCTTGAGCAGCTTGATGCTCATCGGTCCTAATACCGCCAAGAACTTTTATTCTAGTAATAACCCCAGACTGAATTCCTTTGGGAAAATTAAACACATCATGAAGAATACCGTCAACTCTAAATCTGGCCACCAATTTATCCTCCATTGGTTCTAGATGAATGTCGGAAGAACGAGCAAGGTAGGCATACTCCATCATATTATCCACCAAACCGATTATGGGTATTTCTCCTTCCGGCAAAGTTAGCATCTTATCTATCTTCTCTTTTGTTTTCTTAGGCGCTTCAATCGGAATTTCTACTTTGACCTTTTCGGTTTTTGGAGCTTGGGGAATTTCTCCTATTTCAGATTCAGAGGTTTCAGGAATTTTTTCAATAGGAATTTCTTTGTTCTTGCTTTTTAGAATTTCAGTTACCTTAGAAACAATTTCTTCTGTGTTTACGTGGGCTTTAACTATGTAATAATTGGCTCCCAGCTTGAGACTTTGTTCAATATTTTTGGGATCGGCCAAATTAAACATGGCGACTATCGGCATTTGAGCCTTGCTGTATGTTTTTCTGATTTGGCTAATTAAATCAAGACCGCTTAAATTTCCCGAAAGAGGAAGATCAAGAAGGATCAAGGATGGTTTGTTTTTTTCTATTTTTTCAAGAGCTTCTTCGCCGTCATAAGCGCTTATTGCCTCGTAACCAGAGTTGGATATTTTTTCAGCCAAAAGTTCTGACATAAAAATATTGTCTTCAACAATGAGTATGATTCCTAAGTTTTGAGATCTTGTTTTAGTGATGGCCATATTTATGAAGATAACTCCTGGCTAACCCTACCGACTATTTTATCCAAGTCATCTGTTTTTTTGATGTGGCCCAATGCCCCGGCATCCTTGGCAAAACGGTCATCAACCCAAGCATCCTCCTGTTCAATCTCTCCTAGATTGGTAAGAAAAATCACCTTCAATCCCGAAATATCAGGATTAGATTTAATTTTAGCCAAAGTTTGGACACCGCTCATCCGCGGCATTCTAACATCAAGCAAAACTAAGTCCGGCTTTATTTTTTTGACTATTTCTAAACCTGACATGCCATCACTTGCCTGTTCAACCTTAAACCCAGAACTTTTTAGTTTAGTCGCCATAATTTCACGAAAATCAGGATCGTCGTCTATAATTAAAATAAGCTTTTGAGAATCGGCCATATTATAATGATATAATACCATAACAAGGGTGGTATTTACACACACCAACACTTCTGTGTTACAATAATAATATCCTTAAATTTATTAATAAATGACTGAACAAAAAACAAAAAAGGTTCTGGCCAGCGAGATAATGAACAAAAACGTGGTTTCGGTTTCTCCAAATACCCCCGTCCTTGAAGCGGCCAAAATAATTAGTGATCGCAACCTTGATGGTATTCCGGTGGTTGATGAATCAGGACAACTTATAGGTATTCTGACTGAATATGACCTAATCACCAAAACCTCTCCTATAAATATCGACTTTATCAAACAGATCCTTAGCGACATCAAATCAAAAAACGACGGCAAAACAGAAAATTTATCTGAATTAACAGTAAAAGAAGTCATGAATCCCGAACCGCTAACTTTAAAAGGAGACGCCACTTATGAAGAAGTTATACAGACATTCAAAGACCATCATCGAGTTAACCCCATTCCAATTATAGACGACCAAAATAAGGTTATTGGGGTTATTAGCCGTTATGACGTTCTGCGGCCGTTAAACATACTAAGTCACAGCATTAAAAAATAATATGGATAAAGAATCCTTAAGCAAAGTTCTGGCTAAAGACATCATGACCCAAGAGGTTGTTTCGGTTAAACCGGACACTCCCCTTCTTGATGTAGCCAAAATTCTAGCTGAACACAATTTTGACGGGGTTCCGGTTATAGACGACCAAAACCATCTTATTGGTCTTGTTACCGAATATGACTTAATTAACAAAACCTCGGCTGTGCATTTGCCGACACTTCAGATAGTTTTACGTAATCTTCCCGAATTTAGAAAAGAAGAGGCTCACTTTCAAGAAGAAATACTGAATTTGAAAGTATCTGACATCATGAACAAAGACCCCATTACTATTACTTCGGATGTGCCTTATGATCAAGTTATCAAGCTATTCAAAGACCACCACCGAGTCAACCCGATTCCAGTTGTAGATAAAGACAAAAAAGTCATCGGTGTTATCAGTCGCTTTGATGTTCTCCGACCCTTCCACGTTCTTCAAGGAGTCCTCAAATATTTCTAACTGACTTGTTCGGTTCGCCTGGCTTAATAAGAACTTTAAGCCGACGGCAAGCGAGTTTACTCAATTTCTGCGTTAGAATTTCCGCTTAAAACTCGCCGTAGCTAAAAGTACGTCTCGTTTTAATGCTCAATTCTGCCTTGAACTTGAACAAACGAACTGCGTCAGCAAAGATTGATCAATTCCTACATTTTAATTGAGCCGTAAGATAAGTTGTAACCTACTCAACCTACCTCGCATGATTAACCGAACACTCATTGAATTCATTATTCAGTCATGCTATAATTTTATCATGAAATACATGATATTACTTCATAAAAGCAAATACGGCTACAATGTTCACGTACCCGTCCTACCGGGATGTCATAGTCAAGGTGATACAAAAAAAGAAGCACTAATAAATATTAAAGACGCTATTTCTACTTATCTTGAGATGGAAAAAGAGGAACTAAGAAACTCGGAAATACAAGAGGTGGAAGTTGCCATTCCATAAAGCATGCTTTTCACAGATATCCCCGCCGAAAGAGCAGTTAAAGTTTTCCAAAAGATTGGTTTTTGGATCTCTAGAAATATCGGCACAAAACACATGGGCATGACTAATGGCAAAAGAAAAATTATTATTCCTCGTCACAACAGACTAAATCCATATACTCTTAAGGGAATTATCCGTGATGCCGGTCTCACCGATCAAGAGTTTAAAAAACTACTGTAAGTAATGTTGTAGTTAACAAATTGTAACCCGCTCAACCTACCCAGCAGCAAAAATGAGAAAACCCTTGTTTTATGAGGGTTTTTAGAAAAAATAAAAAGCCGACCCCTTGGTCGGCGCAAGACTCCTAAGTCTTAGTTAATCAATATTCAGTTCTCTGATAGCGGCATCGATAGCCCCATTTGTTTTGGAAGCTCCACAATTACAGGGAGCATATCCTTCTGGGTCACTTTCAACAGGACAGCTATCCTTGTGATTCATCTTGGAGTTCTCTAGTTTTACTTTGGCTCTAACAATCTTCTCAATTAATTTGGTTGGGGAAAGTTCAGACATCATTCCTCCTTTCAGATATTCCCGTATTCACTTGCGACTAAATCATTACAGATAGTCGTATTGCCGAGAAGGTCTTGAGCTGTAAGATAGCACTCATCAGTACCACGAATTGCTTCAGCAAAATTGGTCATAACTCCGACTAGTGCATCGTCATATGAGTGTGCACGGAATCGGGTGACGGTTTCACTATCGTCTTCAAATGAGACCTCAGAAACAAGCGAGCGAACCATTCCAGTAGAACTATTCAACACAACTTCTGTTCTAACCCTACCTCCCTCGAATATTAGTTCCAGCTCATTGCGGAATGTATGGGTCTTGAGTCTGCGATAGCCAGTAAACCAGATTGCCAGACCGCTCTCGGTTTTGCCAGCCACTCGATATTCGTCAAAGCTATGGGAAATTCTCCAGAAATGAGTGGGGCTGTACCCAAACAAGAAATGAACCAAATCTATTTCATGATTCATATGGTCAAGCAGTAATGAATCCTTCATCTTCCAGCTAGTGCTAGGTTCGTGATAGAAGAACTGAAATCGAACTTCTAGAGCACGACCAAATCTTTCAAAGTATTCAATGATATGTTCTTTTACATACATGTATTCTTTCTCATAACGTCTCAAATGACAGCTAGAGAATACCAGATTTCTATCTGCTGCTTCCCTTAGGATTCGTCTAAATTTTTTTTCACCCCCCGACCCTTCCCAAAGGGGCTTTTCACAAAGAACATGCTTGCCAGCTTTTACAGCGGCTTCAGCCTGCTCTAGATGAAATCTGTGCGGTGTGCCTATCAGAACCGCCTCTATTTCAGATATCGCTAAAAACTTTTTCAAGTCACGATTTTCAGCGTAACAGGGGTAAGCCCTTCGCGATTTTATAAAGTCATCTACGATATCACGCTTTAAATCAAAAGCACCAGTAATTTGATAATCTCGAGACATTTTTAAGACAACATCGGCATGTCTTCCCGAATGTCCACCACAGCCAATAAAGCCAAGTCTAACAGGGTTTGTCATGCAAATTTCTCCTTGTAAACGAACCTAAAACCGTGTACATGATAACATAATTTTATTATTAGGTCAAAAAATCAGTTTTTTCTATTCTGTTTTATAATAAGAGTATTGATTCACCCCCCCCCGATAGGTAGGGGAATATTCACAAAAAGAGGCATGTATTTGAGGTGACGAGGATAGAATCTTGTTTCACATCTCCAGCAAAAACAAGTAACTATTTTCTGGCATAGCCCTCCTCATTTTGAATCATCCTTTGAGCCAGAACAGTAAAGCGAAGCCCTAAGCCAATCTGAGACATTTGAGACCCCGAAATTGGACGATGGTATAATATTGGGCGGTAGCCCACCATCGGACAATTTCCGGGCGAACATAGCTGAGGCGACGAGGCAGCTCCGGAAGAGGGCCGAGGAGCCGGAGGCGTGTCGAAGATGGCTTAGGGGCTGAGTGGTTTGTTTAGGAAAACAAGAGATGGGAAATTACACCCAAGGGATTTTTACAAAAAACTTGCTACCCTTATTTAGACCGTCCGATTCAGCCCAGATTTCACCCTTGTGACCAAGAACAATTTGTTTAGCGATGAAGAGACCCAATCCTGCGCCTTCAATTCTTTTAATATCACTACTGCCGGCTCTTTTAAATTCTTCAAAGAGACCAGATAAAAGTTCTTTTTCCATACCATGACCTGAATCAGAAACTGAAAAAATAAAACTTCCGTTGTTGGATTTAATATTAACTTTCACAAAACCGCTGTCAGTATATTTAATGGCATTTTCAATCAAGTTCTGAAATACTTGCCTTAATCGTTGAGCATCGGCATTAATTTGCCCCGATTCAATTTCCGATTCAAAGGTCAAATCTAATTTTTTAACTTGGGCCAACGGTTTTAATTCTTCAACAACATCATTTACCATTTTGACTCCGTCAATCTTTTCAAAGGTATAAGTCATTTTCCCTTCCTCTATTTTTCTTAAATCCAAAAATTCGTTAACCAAACTGATCATCCTGTTGGCCGCTTCCTCTATTTTGTGGGAAGTTTCGCTTACTTTAGGCGGACACTCGCCATAAGAACCGTCGCAAATCAAACTGGCAAACCCCTTAATCGCCGCCAAGGGAGTCTTAATTTGATGAGAAGCAAAAGATAGAAACTGTGACTTAAGACGATCTAATTCCTTAAGTTTTTCATTGGCTTCGCCAAGTTGCTTGCTGAGTATTTCTAATTTCTCTCTTTGTTCAACCTCCTGTCGCACACTTCTAATAAGAATTATTCCAAACGCCAAAGTGGCAACAAATATAAACCCATCAGTTAAGCCTTCCGTAAAAGATTTAGCCACGATAATTTTAGAAAAAAGTATGACCCACATTAAGACGGTGAGAGCCTCTGTTGCAATAACCTTCATCTTAAACAAGTGATGTTTAACAATGGCATAAGCTGTCAGACCTAGAAAAATCAGAGTATAAATTGGGGTTAGCGGTAATAGCAAAGCAGATTTGCTAATTAAAATAGGAACCAGAACGGTGACAATTATCAAACTCAGCATAATTAGCATCCCGACTAAAACTAGTCGTATCTGTTGTTTTTCTGTCCCTATTGTTTTTCTTAATCTGGAAATAAAAAAATATATCGCGGCCACGCTAAAAAGTGTAGAAAATATGGCAAACGGAATTAACCCCAAGCCAGGTTGTGGTTCAATGGTTCCGCCATCAACTTTTACAGTGGTAAAGGCGTAAGGAGAAATATTTAAAACCATCATTAATACTGTAATAAATATTATTGCCCAAAATTTACCCCAACTCATCCTTAAGCTTTTACTCGGTAATGTATGCGCTAACAACAAAAACAAAGCGCTCATGGGAGCAGCAAAAAATATACCCAAACGACCCAGTACTAGAGTTGCAGTTTGTGATAGAGAAAACGGCGATATGCGAATAATATATGAAACTAACAACCATAAGACAGTAAAGAAACTTAAAAGTGCAAATATTTTATTAGTGGCATTTTTATTATCACTGCGATAAACAATAATAGCCAAAAACAGGTCAATAATAATTGTTATCACTAGAACGATTACTTCTATGGAAGATAATGATAACTTTATAGCGTCAAATTGAAGCATTGGTTGATTAACTGCTGATTATTATAGGTTCTTTTTTATATGAAAAAGCGCTTGGATTTTCTGAATAACCGACCCTGAACATTAAAGTAATTATACCATCCTTAATATTAAACGCAGACGAAATTTGTTCATACGACGTCTTAATTAAGCTGACTTCACTAGCTGAAAAGATTTCAGTCTCACCGGCCATTATCTTCTGCCACATAAACAATATCCCGGTCATTAACTGTAAATTTATACCTTCTTTTGCGCAGCTTAGCCAAATTCTTTCCAATACCCTACCGGCCATAATAAAGTTTTCGTGACTGTCCCCGTTAACTGAGATGGCCCCCATAGCCCCTCCGGTCTCATATATTTTAGCATTTTCAGAGGCAATAAATTTTGCCAAACCTATTTTTTTTAAAATAGCCATCATCGGCCAATGCCTGATAATACGAAATACTATTTCTTGAGGTTTTTTTAACTCCAGGGTCTTTATATAAAGACCAGATCCGCCTTTTATTTTTTCCTCATAAGAATTCCAGATTACTTCTTTAAAAAAAAGGTTATGTAATACTTTGTTCTCCAGCATAACAATCTCGTTATTGCTAGCTGCCTTGCCGGCAATAGCCATTTTATTCTTATCGCCAATAAAAAAAGTATTAACCATTGAACCACCTAGTACATTTGCCATATTGAAGATGTCCGTAAGTATCTCTTTAGGAATAATTTTATCTCTATATTGTTTCCTGTTTGTAAACCTTTTGGGGATAGATGAATACAATGGATCAGGTGAAACCTGAAAGTCGTTGAAGGTTATCTGAGCAATAGCCTGATCATTCGGATCGCTAGCTATGTTGACCATAGCTTCAAGATCATAGTGAGAGGCTGCAATTATAATGTTTTCAATTAAAGCGCCCTGTGCGATTAGTGTCCCGCGAAAACGAAAATTAAGAACAGGATTGTCCTTTTCCGGATGAGATAATATGGTTAACTTGTTGTCTGATATTTTAAAAGTCCAAGGCTGAGAATTGCCTCCAGAGGGAGCGTTTATGGCATAATTCAATAATTGGATGATTTTCTCTTTTGTGTTCATAATTGGCTAATAAAAAAGGGCAAAGCCCTTTTAAACAAAAATTCCGGCAGCAGTTAGAGTCTTCAGGTTTGCTTCATTCCAAGCTTGACCGTCGGTAATCTTAAGGCTTGGCCGTTCCTCAATAAATTCATCCACCAACTCTCGCAACTTGCTACCATTTAAACTTGAGCCAACAATCGGCCCGTCTACTGAGAGAAGAGAACCGAACTTTCTCATGGCATCAGGACTGGTCACATCTCTTGACCCGATATATTTAAACAGACTTTCTTCAGATAGTTTACCCTCCTCAATAAGCTTTTCTAAAAGTTGTACCAATTGCTTCATATTAAACCAATAAAGCGGAAATTCATAAGCATACTTGATTCGGTTAAGTTTGATCTCATCTGGCTTAACTCCCAAGAATATGTGTGCCGGAGTAAAAAGTGGTCCAACTATATTTTTATCGCTAGTTACAACACGAAGACCCTTAAGTGCCAACTCATCGCGAATAATAGCAGTTACTAGTTGGTATTTATAGTCGGGATAGTCTGCAACAAAACACCAATGAATTAGCGCGAAGGCAATGTTTGTATACTGATGTTTCTCCCCAGTTTCAGTGGACAAATCAGTCTGTACTTGTCCATCTTCTATGGTGTACGGGTGAATTCCACACATCCTTGAACTGGATACAATATAATGCCAAAACCTATCTCGGTCTTCAATCTTAAATTTTTCCCTTACCCAGATATCCATAGGTCTGTCCCTATAAGTATAGATTTCCAGTTCTCCCGCCCCAACCGGTTCACCGTTACCAGGAACCATTCTAATTGACAGCCACTCTTCAAAAACATTTACCTTGGTAAAATAAGTGGCTTGAACCATATAAATAGCCGCCTTAGCGTCAAATTCGTCAATCTCTGATCTTGTGCCGTAACGACTATAAGAGCTTCTGGAAAAAACAAATAGACGCTTTAGAGCCGGGTCCATCCAATACGGTGAGTGCATCCCCTTAACCCGATAAACTCGCAAAACCGTTCCACCCAAGTTGAACACTGATACTGGTTCAGGCAGTTGCTTTAGTATAACCGTTGCCTCTTTCGCCGAAATTGTTGCCACTGGCTTTTCCTCCATTTTTTCTAAAGGCCTAATTTTTTTTTAAAACTTCTGGTTTTGTAAAGGCGGTTTTTCACTTCCCGTCTATTATTATATCCGGGAATTATATTTTGTTCAAGACTAATTATATATCTTCCGGATGGCATCTTGTATCCATTAGCAATTCTCCTGATGACAAAGGATACAGCTGCTCCGGCTACGCTAGCAGTAGTTCCAAGCTGAGGAACTCCGCCTAAGCTAGCGCCAATTTGAAGAATAGAATTCTGAAGTTCAAGAGTCATAAAGCCAGAACCAATAATCTTAGTTGAGAGACGGAGCCATTTTTCACGAGTCATATTCTTGCAATTATTGAGACCTAAATTTCCAGCCAAACCATGAAAAAGTTGGCGTTGTGATTCCAAATCAAATCTTTCTACATCCAAGATAACCGTATCGCCATTATCGGTAGCCATTATCACTGGAATACCCTTTTCCCGACAGATAATTCGGGCCAAGATTTTTAAATCCAAGCTATCCATTTCATCTATAAAAACATCTAGACACGGATCACCTGTTATAAATTTTTTGAAATTTTCTTTGGTAATCCCCTTATCCCAGATATAGACATCGGCAAACGGGTCAAGTTCCCAAATCTGCTGAGCCACAACCTGAACCTTACTGCCACCCATATCTTCTAATCGCGCCCTGATCCGATTTAAATTACTAACTTCAACCACATCAAAATCAGCAATTTTTATAGTCTTAGGTCCGCCGCTTATTACCAATGCTGAAACTATTCCTGAACCAACCGACAGACCAGCAATACCCACTTTCATTTGACGATATCTGTTTTGCTCTTTACTGGTGATAAGGTTACGGTTTCTGGTTGTTCTCAACTTAAAATATAAATCTTCACGAACTATGTGAACGGCTACATTGCTCCAAGGATAATAAACCCACAATCCCTGATCATTATTGCTCTTAATAAATTCTGCTAACGGTCTTCTGGCTTCGGACATGCCCTTTTTCCATCGGGGATTGTTAATAAAAAAAAGCTCCTCCAAACATCCCTGAAAAGCATAGATTTTTTTAACGCCTTTGGGTAATTTGCTCTCTTTTTTAAAAAATTTTGGACTACTTATGATCATATTTTTATCCTAATCTGGATATACTTTTAAATTTTAAACTAATATGCTAAAATGGCAATTACTTGATGCAAAAACAACTCCGAGTAAATAATTACATACGAATACCCCAGGTCCAGGTTATAGACGATAAGGGCCAGCAATTAGGCGTAATGCCTACTTTTAAGGCTCTGGAACTAGCCCGCGAAAAAAATCTTGATTTGGTTGAAGTCGGTCCCCAAGCCCAGCCACCTATTGCTAAAATCATGGATTATGGTAAATATATATACCGAAAAGAAAGGCAGGAAAAAGGCCAGACCAAACAAAAAGACCAGGAAATGAAGACGGTTAGAGTCGGTTTTAAAACTGGAGTTCATGACCTGAAATTCAAGTCAGAACAAATAGACGAATTCCTTAAAGAAGGCCACCCGGTCAAAATAGAGCTAACATTAAGGGGTCGCGAAAAGGCTTTGGCCAACATGGGCAGAGATAAGCTTGATAACTTTATCAAACTGATAAGCACCCCCCATCTAGTCCAACAAGGCATCAAAAGATCCCCCTTCGGCTGGGTAATAGTTATAAAAAGAGAAAAGAAATAAATGACTACTATGGCAAAGACCAACAAATCATTAATGAAGAGAATAAAAATTACCGGAACTGGTAAAATAATGAAGCGTCCGCCGGGACAAAATCATTTTAATGCCAAGGATTCTGGTTCTAAAGGCCAGCGTAAGCATGGCGACCTTATTGCACCCAATGAATTGGTCAGAAAAGTTAAAGCCTTAATATTAAACTAAAATGTCTAGGGTCAAGCGTGGAGTAACACAACATGCCAGAAAAAAAAGACTGTTGAAACACACAAAGGGTTTCATGTGGACCAGAAAGTCTAAGTTCCGCCAGGCCAAAGAAGCAACACTTCATGCCTGGTCATTCCAATTCGCTGACCGCAAAAAGAAAAAGAGGGATTTCCGAAGATTGTGGCAGGTTAAAATAAATGCGGCCGCACGAGAGAATGGCTTAAGCTATTCAAAACTTATTGACCGGCTCAAAAAGTCAAACATAGAACTGGATCGTAAAATACTGTCTGATATCGCCGCCAACCATCCCGAAGTATTTAAGCAAATAATCTCATAAATTAAACGGCTCGCATGGTGAGCCGTTTAATTTTATTTCTGTTCTAGTCGCTTTATTTCTTCTTTTATCTCATCCGCTTCTTCCGCAGTTTGGGCCCCTCCCAACCACTCTCTAAGCTGGGCTAATCTTTGCCGCTTCTCATCTGGTGTCATTATCTCTGCGCTAGGAGTTAGGCTAGATTTATCGTCAAAAGCTTCCTCCCCCTCCATGGCTAATTTTATAAATGGGTTTTCCATTTATTAATTTTAACAAAAAACAAATTAGGACAAACTCAACTATCCACAACTAACATAAAATATCCAACCTTCTAAAAAGTTCCTGTAATTTTCTTTCTGCCTCCTGATACTGCACGGGTCTTTGAAAATCTTTATCGGTTCCATCCTGTTCAAATCCTAGATTGACTCCGAGTGAACTTTGTTCTATGGTATTTAAGATTTCTTTAAAAATCTGACTTTCTTAGAATTTAGCACAATTTTAAGTAATTAAAAAGCTGACCTATCTTGATCAGCGATATATAGGATGAATTGCACTGTTTACTATCGGCAACTCTTTCAAGGATAGTTTATGATCTTTACTGGACCTGAAATATCTAAGCAGTTCGGAAGAGTCCAACTCGTCTAATGTGGTGCAATGCAGTTGCTTGAGTGCGTCATTAATAGATTCAGCAATTACAACCGCAACGGTATCGTTATCAGTTGAACAGGAGGAACTCATTAGAACAAATGCCTTCATGCTTAGCTCCTTTTAATCCCTGAAGAACTAACTGAATATTACTATGGAAACGTAATTTAGTCAAGTTACGCCAAGAGAGTTTTTTCATTCCCCTTGGGGTACCGGGGCCAAGGAAACTAGGAAAACTCAAGTGATTCAGTATTTATCTTACAAACATTGGATTTATAGTCTATAAGTATCTTCTTTCCTAAATCCAACTTTTAAAATAAAAACTTCTTTTTTTCTAATTTGATAAATTATCCTTATTCTACCTTTTCTAACCCTAAAAATATCATATCCGATTTTAAGTTTTTTTATATTTAAATTATCAAAACGCCCCGACTGGAGCGCTTTTGTAATTTCCTTAACCCATATCTTCTCTTTTTCACTAAGCTTCTTAAGGGCTTTATCAATTCGATCCATATTATTTCAAGTGAGCTAATAATTCTTTGGCAGAAATACCACCCTTTCTAATTTTAGTAAAATCAATCACCGTTTCCCATTGATCTTCTGATTCTGGTGGAACTATTTTAAAAACCGGTTTTGATTTTTTTACCACAATAAAAGACTCCCCCCTCTCAACTAAAGAGGCATATTTCTGCATATTTTCTCTTAATTCCTTTAGGCCCAAAATGTGTGTTTTCATAATATTTTAAGTTTATCTTAAGATAAACTTAAAGTCAATGGCCAGTCAGCACGATAATATACTTTACGAATTGAGAAACAACCAACGGGAGTTGCACCATCCCCTTCTTGCTTATTTAAAACTACCCCACTTTTACCTAGAGCAGCCCTAAGTTCCTTATCTTTATAGATAAGTTTGCCCGAAGGATATACTAATATTTTATTATCATCAGTCATTTGTTTTAAGAGGTTGTCTTATTTTTAATAGTACCCACACTAAACTTCATTACTCGGGTTTTATATTTCACTTTATCAGGCACTTTCGGCATTTGAATATCTTTGCTAACCTTTCTACCTATGGCTGCCTCTTTTTCAATTGGCTTAGCTTCTTTGAACCAGCGTTCTTTGATAAAATCTAATCTTTCTTTGTCCAATACATCTGGATTGTTAACTACGGCAGATAAACTTTCACATATATCTTCGTCAGGAGAGAACTGGGCATAATCTGTTATGCATCGCTCTGATTGATTAGTAGCATAATTTTTAGGGGCAGGTTTTGACCAATCAACTTGGTCATCTGGTAGCGTTTCCCAGTAAAATGTCTTTTTCCAGTCATTCCAAAATTAACTATCAGCAGAAATATAGATATGACCAAATTCGTGAGCTACTGTTCCAGCAAGGCCAGATGTATTTGATATTCTATGGGGCTCAACGGAAACTGCTCTGGGGTATAAAGCAACCATTTTAGAAGCGGGAAAAGCATAACCTCTTTTATCTTCTCCGTTCTGATCATTTAACTCGTCCTTATTATTTATAGCAATATATCGTATTTTAGAGTTTTGATCAGAAATTGATACTTGAGAAAGGGTTGTGATAACCCTTTTAAGATCCTCTAACTGAGCTGGACTTAATTGCTGACCATAATTATATAGCTCAATATCTAACCCTTCGGCCCTAATGCTAACTTGTTCCTGTGGTAATCCCTTAGCCCGCCATTGATCCTGAAGCCACCAGCTTCTTCTAATAATTTCTTTCTTAGCATCGTCTAAAAGTTCTTGCTCGGTTTTCTTACCATTAGTATTTACAACTGAAATGGCATCATCAAAATCAGGATCGCCTTCGGTGATTAGCTCAAATTCAATATCATCAATAGTTTGAAGTTGTGGTAGTTGCTCTGTATTATTTTGAGGATTTTCTATAGTCATCGGCTATTTATTAAGTAAATCGCTATAAGATTTTGATATTAGATCAGATTGTAAGACATTAAATAGGTTAAGATATTGATTGCATTGTTTCAATAATTTTTTTTTCCCGATTTTCCCCGTTTTATCTATCGCCTCAATCTCAATAAAACTTCCGAGGTCTTTAACTTTATCTATGTGGAATTTAACATTTACTCGAGACATATATGACATGAAGTTTAAAAAAGAAAAAGAATTACAACTGGATATTCTAATTCGCAAAGAGGATCACACGAACGCCGACAAGGAATTTCATATCACGGCTTCTACTGTATTAAACCTAGCAAAACAAGCAACAGAGATTATTAAGAGTTCGGAATCGGAAGAAAAAAGACAGTTTATGAGTTATTTACTTCAGAACTGCCTATTAAATGGTAGAAACCTAGATTTTACCTTGCGAAATCCGTTCAACTTGATAGCTAAATACTCTAGCTATCCCACATTGCAGCCCTACGGAGAATCGAACTCCGATTCCAAACTTGAAAAGTTTGTGTCCTAACCATTAGACGATAGGGCCTCTACTACGCTGCCTACTCCGCCGAAGTAACCTCGGCTACAAAGGCCGGGAAAGCTCCAATCCAAAGAGCACAGCATAATTTTCAAATTATCTCATAAAAATTGAGAAAATTCAAGAAAATGATACAATATACGCCTATGCGTATATTGGGTATTGAAACATCTTGTGATGAAACAGCAGTGGCAATCATAGAGACAAGCGGGCGACCATCCTTCGCTAAAGCTTCGGCGGGCAAGCAAGGAACAAGGAACATAAAAGTTTTATCTAATGTTATCTCTTCGCAAGTCAGACTCCATGCAAAATATGGCGGAGTTGTTCCAAACTTAGCCGCCAGAGAACATGTCAAAAACATTGGACATGTTTTTAGGTTAGCCCTGAAGCAAGCTAACCTAAGTCAAAAGTCAAAAGTCAAAAGTCAAAAGTTACCGATTGATTTAATAGCTGTCACTCGCGGACCAGGGTTGGGTCCAGCACTTTTGGTCGGAATTGCCTTTGCAAAAGCGGTGGCTTGGAAATATGACAAGCCGATTATTGGCGTTAATCATTTAGAAGGACACATTTACTCCAACTGGTTGAAACCAGTTGGAGTAAATTCAAAATTACAAATTATAAATTATAAATTACCGATTCTGAATTTAATCGTTTCCGGAGGACATACCGAATTAGTTCTTATGGAAGGTCATGGCAAATACAAAATTATTGGGGAAACACTTGATGATGCTGTTGGTGAAGCTTTTGACAAAGTGGCTCGTCTGCTTGGTCTTGGTTATCCTGGCGGTCCTTTAATTTCAAAGCTTGCCGAAAAAGGAGATCCTGAACACTATCCCCTCCCTAGTCCCATGATTTATTCCAAAAATTACAACTTCAGCTACTCTGGCTTAAAAACAGCAGTACTATATTTAATCCGAGATTTAAATTTAAAAAAATTAGACAATCAAACCAAATCTGACATCGCCGCTTCATTTCAAAAAGCAGCTATAAATGTTTTGATTAAAAAAACTTTAAGAGCGGCTAAAGAATACGGGGTTGACTCAATAATGCTATCCGGTGGCGTTTCTGCTAATATTCTGCTCCGATCTGAATTTAAAAAAATGGCTGAAGAAAACAATTTAAAATATTCGAGACCGCAAATAGAATACACCGGCGACAACGCTGCCATGATTGCTCTGACGGGATACATGAATTTTGCCAAGAGTCCTTCTTCGCTAAAGCTTCGAAGGGCCAATGACTTCCCTTGGAAGTCATTGGAAATGGACGCCAATCTTGGATTTTAATAGAATAAATAGATGGCAGTTGAACTAGAAAAAAACTATAACCCAAAAGAAACAGAAGAAAGAATATATAAACTCTGGGAAGAATCCGGGTACTTTAATCCGGATAATTTGCCGAGAGAAAGAAAAGAGTCGTTTTGTATAATAATGCCGCCAACAAATGCCAATGGTTCTCTTCATGCTGGTCATGGACTAGTTCTCACGATTGAAGACATAATGACCAGATACAAAAGAATGCGAGGTTACAAAACTCTATGGCTACCGGGTCTTGATCACGCCGGTTTTGAAACTCAAGTTGTTTATGAAAAACAGTTAGAAAAAGAAGGGCGATCAAGGTTTCAAATGGAGCCAGAGAAACTTTATGATGAAATTTTAAAATTTACCTTAAACAACAAACAAAACATAGAGGGACAAACTAGAAAAATAGGTGCTTCTTGTGATTGGTCAAGAGAAAAATTCACCCTAGACAACGACGTAGTAAAAACAGTTCATCAGACTTTTGCCAAACTAGACAAAGATGGACTTGTGTACAGAGGCAAGAGGATTATAAACTGGTGTCCCAAACATCAAACCTCCCTGTCTGATCTGGAGACCAAAGATGTTGATCAGGTTGATAGTTTTTATTACCTAAAATACGGTCCTTTCACCATCTCTACCGCTAGACCCGAAACAAAGTTTGGCGACAAATATGTAGTTATGCATCCAAAAGATAAAAGATATACAGAGTATAAAGACGGCCAAAAAATAGAACTAGAATGGATCAATGGGCCAACCACTGCAACAATTATAAAAGACGAGTCCATTGATATGAGGTTCGGAACTGGTGCCATGACCATAACACCCTGGCATGATGCTGTAGATTTTGAAATTGCTGAACGTCACAATCTGGAGAAAGAACAAATTATAGACTTTCGGGGCAAGCTTTTACCAATAGCCGGAGAGTTTGCCGGCATGAAAATAACTCAAGCCAGGCCTTTAATTGTAGGAAAATTAAAATCTAAAGAACTGCTGGTTAAAATAGATGATAAATATAAGCATGTGGTTAAAAAATGCTACAAGTGCGAATCTCTCATTGAACCTCAAATTAAAGAGCAATGGTTTGTTAAAATGAAACCTTTGGCCGAACCGGCAATTAAAGCAATAGAAGGTGGAGAAATAAACTTTATACCAGAACATTATAAAAAAACATCTCTTCATTGGCTAAAAAATATTATTGACTGGAACGTTTCCAGACAAATTGTTTGGGGCATACCTATTCCTGCCTGGTTCCACGACAAAATTTGCATCCCCCGGCCAGGACATGAAAAAGATATTAAAAAATGCAAGGACATAATAATTTCTGAAAATAAGCCTAAATGTCAATTTTGTGACGCAAAATATTATAAAGACCCTGATACCTTTGACACTTGGTTTTCTTCCGGCCAGTGGCCCTTTGCTAGTCTCGGCTATCCAGACTCTAAAGACTATAAAGAATTTTTTCCGACTGATGTGATGGAAACAGCCGGAGAAATTATATTCTTTTGGGTCGCAAGAATGATAATTTTAAGCTTGTATATTACCGGCAAAGTTCCGTTCAAGACCGTTTATCTCCACGGCTTAGTTCTTGACGCGAAGGGCCAAAAAATGAGCAAGAGTAAAAGCAATGTTATAAACCCCCTGGATTTAACTGAAAAATATGGCACAGATGCCTTTAGAATGGGTCTTATCGTCGGCAACACGCCCGGAACATCTTTGTCCTTATCAGAAGATAAAATAAAGGGCCAAAAACATTTCTCAAACAAATTGTGGAACATTAGCCGTTTTATTTTAATGAACATGGGCGACAATATTGATTTAAACAAAAAGCCTGAACTTGGAGATAAGGAGAAAAGTTACTTAACTGAATTTAATGAATTGGTCAAAGATGTTACCAAAGATCTTGATGAGTTCAGGTTTTATCTAGCCGGCGAGAAACTTTATCACTACATTTGGCACACCTTTGCCGATAAAATTATAGAGGAAGAAAAAGCAGCAATCAAAAATAACTCCTCAGAAGCAAAGTGGCTACTTCTTTCAATATTGACCGCTTCTCTCAAACTTCTCCACCCCTTCATGCCTTTTGTTACGGAAGAAATATATTCAAAACTACCCATAAAAAACAAAAAACTTCTTCTTGTGGAAGAGTGGCCCTCAGCAGACCTCTAATTGGATGATATACTGTAACTAATGCCGATTTATCAAATAGTTCTTCTTTCTGCTCTCGGTTTTGTGCCAAGCATTGTTTGGCTTAACTTCTATTACCGAGAAGACTGCCATCCAGAACCAAAACATCTTCTGACTAAAGTTTTTTTGATGGGAATAATTCTTTCTCCGTTAGCTATACTTTTTCAACTCCTTCTTATCAAGTGCGGAACCTTATCAATTCTTGAAAAAATTTGTCTACCAATTGGATTTCTTCAACCAGCTAGCCCTGAATTTTTACTATGGTCAGCATTTGTAGAAGAGATAGTTAAGTTCTATGCTGTCAGACTCATTATTCTTCATGATCCCGCATTTGATGAACCGATTGATGCGATGATATACATGATAGCGGCCGGTTTGGGATTTGCCGCAATTGAAAACGTACTAGTTGTTTTACAGACAACACCTGACGGATTTTCTGTAACTATTAACACCCTGATATTGCGTTTTATTGGAGCCACCCTACTTCATGCCTTAGCATCAGGGCTTCTGGGGTATTTCTTAGCAATTTCTTGGTTTTTCCAGAATCACCGCAGGAAACTTCTAATAACCGGCATAATACTGGCCACAATGTTCCACTTCGCTTTCAATATGTTTATCCTCTCTTTTGAGGGACAAATATACGCCCTGATTTACACCACAATAATGCTTCTCGGTATTGCTTTCCTGGTTTCAATTTTGTTTGACCGATTAAAATCCCGCCATACCGCCGTTCCTATGCCAAGAATATAAAATTTGATATAATATAATTAATGTCTGAATTTTTTGAAACACAACTAGTTGCCCGCAAAGAACCTCAAGAAGACGGCCACCTTACCGTTGATGTTTTTAAAAATGGAGACGATATTATAGTTCAGTCAACTATCGCCGGGACCGCACCGGAAAACATTGACGTTTCAATAACCAAAGAAATGGTTACCATTAGAGGTCAGCGCGTACAAGAAGAAAAAGTAAAAACATCCGACTACTACCATCAAGAACTCTATTGGGGTTCTTTCTCTCGCTCTATAATCTTGCCTGTAGATATTGACCCGGATAAAGCTAAGGCCTCAATGAAAAACGGAGTTTTGACGATAAAAATGCCTATTATGGGAAAATAAAGGGAACACATGCTTCTCCTGACCCAAAAATCTATCCGACTCAACTTAGCCCTGATTATTGTTGGGCTAAGTTTTTATTTAGGTATAAGAATATATACTGAAGATGTTATTCCAAAAAATGAATTACCTCGCGAAACAAAAGAACTTAGGCCCAAATTAGAGAAAGCTTTGCTTAGCGATTTTTATATCCAAACTGGTGAAAAATCTTTAGTTGTTAAAAAAGAAGAAGTTAAAAGCTGGATAGAAACTTACACCAGAAACTATTCTGGTAAAGAAGACTTGAGAATTTCCACGGGAAAAGTAATAAATTATCTTGAATCTCTAGCTCCTCTTTTAAATATTGAGCCGGTAAATGCTAAATTTGTCATAAATAACGGCCGAGCCGAAACTTTCCAGCCAGCTACAAGTGGTAAAAAATTAAAAATAAGCGAATCAACCACCATTATTACTTCGTCTATTGTTAATGGTAGATCTTCGGCCAGTTTGGCTTTTGATCAAATAGATCCAGAACTGACTTTGGACAAAATTAATAACCTGGGAATCACTACCTTGCTTGGCAAGGGCGAATCTGATTATGGCCACTCTACTTCTTCAAGAATACATAACATCAAAGTTGGGATGAGTAAATTTAATGGTATAATTTTAAAGCCAGGAGAAGAGTTTTCTTTTAACAACCATCTGGGAGGAGTTGATGAGAGAAGTGGTTATCAATCAGAACTGGTAATAAAAGGCGGAAAATTAATTTATGAATACGGCGGCGGCCTTTGCCAAGTAGCTACTACTGTTTTCAGGTCAGCCATAATGAGTGGCCTTGATATTACGGAAAGAAAGCCACACTCCTTTGCTGTTCAATATTATAATCCTCAAGGATTTGATGCCACAATTTATCCTGGAGTTGTTGATTTGAAATTTACTAATAACACAACTGGTTACATTCTTATTCAAACAAGACTTGTGGGCAGTAAATTGGTTGTGGAAGTCTATGGTTCCAAAAGCAATCAGTCGGTTTCTATTGAAGGCCCATTTCAGTATGACCAAAAACCAAATGGTTCTATGAGGGCTTACTTTGTAAGAAAGATTTACGACCAGGATAATTTAATCAAAGAAGAACGTTTTGATTCAAAATACAACTCCCCGCCTCCAAGAGAAAGAAACCCGTTGGAATAATTCTGTACATATTTCGCTTGAGAAAAATTAACGCCAATAAATAATGGCGAAAACAAATACAAGTAAATAATAATTGAGAGAATTTGTTTTCGCAAAAATTTGTTCTTGAAGATTTTGAAAATGAGAAAAGGGCGCACGGAGCTTCCCTCGCTCAAACAAATCTAGTGTGTGGCTGGTGGCTCCCTGTGAGTCGCCGGCCCTTTCTTTTTAACCTAAAAACCGCTAAAGTTTTAATATTAGAGGGATCAACTCATATATGAAACATGGACTTGAAAATACTTTGGAACATGCGCCTACTGAACCAGTCTCCGCCTCTCAGCGATTTTTGTTATTTATAGAAAATCTTAGAAATATACAAGGGGTTTTAAAATCAGAAGAATACGAAAGTTCTGGCAACAGCGGAGAAATTAAAGTTGATACAGATCCAAATCATAGAAAGTTAATGTTGGTAAAGACAGACACGGGTGCTTTGGTCAACGCCGACAGAGAACTTGCCATTGAACGACTTTCTGCTTGCGTTGCGTTATTTGTTCAAGGACCCGGTGTCAATTTTCTAGTTCACTTAACCCCCTCAACTGACTTAGGATATTATTATCACCGATTTCCTAACGCAGAAGAAATAGTTAGAGCAAAGGTGCAAAAAATTTTAGAGCCTTTGGCTCAAGCAGTAGAGTTAAGCAGTTGTCATGGTTTAATAGTGCCAAACGACGGAAACAATAACGGCGGTCCTTATGATAAATCTAATGTTTCTCAAGCCTGGACAAGACTCAAAGATATACTCGTGGAAGCAGGACTTGGAAATGTTGTGCTTAGCGAACCACTTCCCCTTGATGAGACAACTCTTTATTACAATCCCCAAGAGTCAGGAACATTATTCGCGGCAGGGCTTGATGTTAACTCTGAAGACTCCAATTCAACGCAACAACACAAAAAACAAATTCGTATTTCTATACAATCTGGTAAGTTCGCTAGTTAATTTTGTTGGGACGCGCTTCGCGCGTCCCACCTTTTGGCTTTGAAAAAGCCGTTGAGTTCTGTATTGGTGCCCTCGAGAGGATTTGAACCTCTAATCCCTTGCGGGAACAGCGTCCTAAGCGCTGCGCGTATACCAAGTTCCGCCACGAGGGCAAGGTATCACTCTTATCTGATTTAATATTATACCATAAATCCAATCGTCAAAAATCGACCCTAAGGTCGATTTTTGATTTAGTTAGCTAACTAATGTTTAAACGTTGAAGAACGCGGTCCAGTTAACAACACCAGCCAAAGTCTGTAGAATCAAACCAACAGCTAAGACAACTAAAGCGCCGATGATACCATTTACTATCCTGGATTTGGCAGCTCCGGATTTAGCCGCATCATCACCGGCCATCATATACATCATACCGCCCCAAACAATGAAAATAACAGCAATAACCACGCTTATAAGAATAAGGAATCTGGCAACTGTGGTAATTAATCCTTGAACATCAGCAAGAGTTAAACCAGCACCTCCATAAGGTGATGTTGGTCGAGGCAATTGAGCCAAAACTAAAACCGGCATCAAAGCCATCGCTGTTGCTATTCCAATTTTTGCTACTGTTTTAAACTTATACACTTCAACACCTCCTTCCTTGCCCTCCGAAGCTTTACGCGAAGGAGGGTCCTATATATTTATTATTAAACCTATACATATATTATATTTTACATCTTCAAATCTTGCCAGTCTTAAATGTTGGTAAACAAAATATCGCTTACTAGAAAAAACCTACTGGATTTTCAGCTAAAGTTTTAACCGTCTGAATAATTACCCCCACTCCAAATATTATAAGTGATCCGATGACACCGGCTTTCAGCATATCTCTTGCCGCTTTAACTTTGGTTGAATCAGAACCAGACATTAAGTAATAAATCCCGCTAACAACTATAACAATAGCCGCCAGTATTCCTCCGGCAACCATAAGAAAACCGGCGATGTTTTCACTAATTGAAATAAGGTCTGGGAGTCTTATAGGCACCCCTTGGGGTCCTTGAGCTAGTATTACAGAAAAAATAAACATGGAGAAAAGATTATCTAAAGAAATCGAACGGATCAGTGGCAATTAATAATAGGGTTTGAATTATCAAACCAACAGCAAACAAAATAAGCGCGCCGATAAGACCGTTTTTGAACCATGCTTTAGCTGTGGTAACTTTAGCTGTATCAGATCCAGCCATCATATATAATACCCCAGATACAATAATGGCAATTCCGGCTAAAATACCACCAGCAATAATCAAAAAGCCGGCCACACTTTCTAAAATTGTCTCAAAATCACTCAGATACAAGGGTCGCCCTTGAACTGTTGATTGATAAATTCGCTGATACGATTGAGCTAAATTGATTTTTTCCATTTTATTTTATTTAGTTTTTATTAAATTAATTATACAAGAAGTCAAGATAAGCAACAATGGGGTTATTCACAATACATTTTTAACTGGTTCACTGGCAAGTTATAATTCTTAATAATGCAAAATCTGCTCCTATAAAACTGGCGACAGACATTATAATAGTAAACACGGCAAAAATGACAAAACCGCCGACTAATCCCCAAGTAAGCGCCTTTCTGGCTTCGGTCATGCCTTGAGGACTGCCACGGCTTTTGAAAAACATCAGACCATAAATAACCAACATTACACCAAAAATTATAATTGCCAACTGATAAAAATAACAAGTCAGCTGACTCAAAAGCTTGAAGAGCCACTGAATCCCCAACTCCTGTCCCGGAACATTGCCTAAGAAGTCAGTAAAGCCGTATTGGGCATAAGTAAAATTAAAAATGAAAAATGAAAAAGTAAAAATTACAATTAAAAATTTAAATTTATCTGATTTTTTATTTTTTAGTTGTTGTTTTTCTTTTTTCATTTTTACTTTTTATTGTCCTAGTCTTATTATACTTTCCAATAAAGCAATAAATCCCCTGCCGATCAAAATCACGACTAAACCGACAATCGCATACCATAAAATATTCTTGGCTTCTGTAATCTTACCTGGTTCACCCTTAGCAAACAAAAACTTAAGTCCGGCAAAAATAATCATGCCGACAACTATGGGTCCGGCTATGTAGTATAGAAAAGTTATGACCGCATCAAAAAGCTTCTGGAATGTATCCAGTCCGCCGGGACCAAATGGATTAGGTATTTGTAATCCGGTAAATTGAAACATGTTTTATATAATTTAAGGTAGAGGCACCTGGTTCCTAAGAATACCGTCAACAATAAACACAAATCCTTTACCAATTAAAACCACGGCCATGCCTATAAGCGCCCAGGTTAAGATAGTCTTCGCCTTACCCACTTCACCGGGATTACCTCTTGAGAGTAAAAACTTAACCCCACCATAAATAATCATTATAACAATCAGTGATCCAGCAATATTAGCCAACCAATTAATTATAAGAAGTACAGCCTCCAGAACATTTTGAGGGTTGCCAACTAATGGATTAGTAATGCGCCAGCTTAGTGGCTGATCACTACCACCAGTAATCGGAGTAGTACTAGACGACTGTCCGCATCTAGCCCTATCTATCTCCACACAAGTCTTACCAGTGCACGCCGGGGCATCAGCACAAGTGCTTATATTTGACGGGCTACAAGCAAATTTACTGTCATTAGCAACACATCCATATATCATTTGAGTTCCGCCACCAGTCGATCCACCACTAACAGTAACTGGAACATCACTAGACGTTGATATTATAGAAGGTATGGCTACACCACAATATATTTTGGCCGAAAATGTCCAATTTATTCCAGTAGGAACAGAGAAGAGTGGCTTGGGAAATGACAGGTCTTTAGAAACGTTGTCAATAAATGAATTAAGTGGAACTTCTCCGCTTTGAAATGCACCGAAAGGACCATTTCCAATCTTTCGGCTAATGACCCACCTAAGATTATTCTCAATCGGCCCACAGTCTCTATTAGAAAGGGTCACTCTGAAAATAAATTGGGCCGTCTGACCACCCTGAATAGTTCTTGGTTGAACATCAAAATAAATAGTTCCCTCTGCTGCTTGAGCATTTTCATAGTTTAAAATAAAACCGACAATAAACAGAGTTAATACGACAAAAATAGCCAAGCCAAGATACTTGCCACCAAGATTATTAATTTTGGCTAGGGGGTAGTTCATTATCTAAGCGGGAGCAAGTTTTCCCCAGATAGAGGAGAGGGTGGCAAAGGAGTCGAACCTTGAGTGGGCAGTGCCGGTGGAGCTGGCGGTGAAGCAGGTGGCGGCAGGAAACTCTCTTCCTTTTTCTTTTGCCACCATTTCCAGCCAAACCAAGCGCCGACAGCAACCAACAATCCCCCAACAACGTAGGTAATAATGTTAAGCATATCAAATCCCTCTTCCAAAGGAATTGGTGATACTGGAAGCGGAGTGGTTGTTTTTTTAACGCAATCGCTGGGACAAGTATTTTCATTTTCGCCCTGACCAAGACTACAAGACCCATCATCATTACAAAGAGCACCTTCAAATATAAAAAGATTTACCAGTTGTGTCCCTTGATCATTATAGAATACAGCCCTTTGCCCGTTGGCAACATAGGGGGCTTTAATTTGTGCCTTGCCCACAGTAAAAGACGGGTTGCCCTGACGAGGATCAAATTGAATTGTTTCTACAACTTCTGAATTTGAATTTAGTATTTCAAGCTTATAGAAACCCGGTGCAACAACTTGAAGAACAAAAGTTTCATTAAGAATGTCGTACTTAACCGGGTAATCCCTATCGCCAAAAAGCTGACCGTTATCGTAGTAAAGATAAAAAACATAGCTTAAAGAACTTAAATCTTGATTCGGGTCCGGCTTAGTCACTGCCGAAGCCGAAGTAGAAAGTAGAAAGTAGAAAGTAGAAAGTAGAATTAAAAACTTAAATCCGATTAATTTTTTATTTTTTAGTTGTTGTTTTTCGTTTTTCATTTTAATTTTTTACTTTACTAATATTATATCACAAAATTAATAGCATCTTATTGTTCTAAGTTAAGTTGTTGACAAGTAACACTCCACCAGCTACCGCCAGCACCTGTTCCTTTAAAAGTTTGGATTACAGTGTTGGTAATGAGCCAGGCCAGCATAACAATTAGAAGGCCGATGATAGTATTCTTGAACATCTCCTTGCCCCTAGACAACATGTCTGGATTTGCCCCTCCCAAAATCATATAAACACCTGCCCAAATGAAAAATGCTGTCGCCAAAACCGGCGCCGCCCCAATCATCAGAAAATCAATCACATTCCTGACTAATTGAAGTATTTGACATTGGGTACACTTGTCTGTACATGGAACAATCGGATCACCGTATTTCCATTGAGCATCGGCAGAAGTAGAAAGTAGAAAGTAGAAAGTAGAAAGTAGAAGCAGGTATACTAAAATTTTAAATTTTACATTGTAATTTTTCATTTTGACTTTTAAACTTTAACTTCTATCGGCTCATTAATGTTGTTACTTTTGCTTCAGCTGATTGAAGCGCGTCTCTAATTTTAAATTTCTTTACATTAACATCCTCAATCATATCGGCAAAAATCTGGTCAATAGAATCGTTATCGGCCTGATACCAAGAGCGGGCTGATAAGGCCTGGACGGCAAAAACTCCTAACATTGGATCATTTCTTTGAAACTCTATCAAATCTCTTCTGGCTGATGGCCGTGAAGTTTTGGTTAAATAGGCCAAGGTCCCATCTTTTGAAGCCATATAGCTTAAAAATCTCCAGGCCACACCTTGATTTTTTGATTGAGCTGAAACAGCCACGGCTAGAAAGTTTGCGTAATTCTTAGCATCTATTTCAGAAAATTGCGGCAAAGGAGCTATGCCAAAATTAAGTCTTTGATACCTCGCGCTAAGAGTTGGTATCTGATGGGAGTAATTAATCATCATTGCCGTATTACCTTCAACAAAAGCATCTATTGAATAATGTTGTTCGTCATTCCATGAATAAACTGTTTTGGCCGGATTAGCAAAGTCGGTATAATACTGAAGAGCATTTTCTCCAGTCCTCTGACCGCTTACGTTCCTAGTAAAAGTTGCGGCAGTGTTGCCAGCATCCGTCATTTGAGTCCCGTTTTGAATCATCAAGGCAGCCAGGATATCGGTTGAACGATTTATGTTCCTAGCCGTCCCCATAGCTGCTCCTGATTGAGTAATATTACCCCTACCATCAAACTTAGTTAGTAATTCCGCATCTTGATTAAATTCTTCCCAGTTTTTTGGAGGACGAGTAATACCGGCTGTATTTAGCATGTCTTTATTATAAAAAATTGCCAAAGTATCAACATAAAGAGGCAAAGCATAAATTTTATTTTCAAAAACAAGATCCTTATAAGCAACGTCTACGAACTGACTCTGAAACTCAACTGGAGTCATGAATTTATAATCCTCTTTGCTTGATATCGTAGGCATTGGAGCCAATTTATCTCGATGTTTAGCCATCCAAGTGTGATGGATCATGAAAACATCCGGACCCGTCCCAGCGGCAAGAGAGTTAACCAACTCACGCTCATAGTCCTCAAAGGGAATTTGTTTATAATTAATTCTGACCCCTGGTTCTATTTGTCGGAACCCGTTTATAACATCCACCAAATCCTGCCTAGAGTCAAAGACGCCCCAAAACTCTAAGGTTGCCTGTTCTTGTTCGCCGCCTATATTACCGACTCTAAACACAATTAAAGCAACCAACGCGATAACAATAATTACCACTAGCCCAGTCAGTAGGTAAAAAACCTTATTTGATCCAAATAGTCCAGTTAATGTCATGATTTGCTGAAAGTTAAGCCAAAATGAAATTGACCAGCATCAATTGGATATTCGGAGACAAAACCTTTATTTTTAACTAATTCTTCTATTTCAACAGGGTCTAATCTTTTTTCGTCAGGCGGACCAAACCCACCCGCTCCTTTTTTCCAGTCTATAAAAATTAATTTGCCCCCGCTTTTCAAAACTCGTTTGGCTTCATCTAAAATATTGTCTCTTTTATTTGACTGAAAAAGTATGTTTACCAAAAGAACTATATCTTGAGATTCGCTGGCTAATCCAGAGCTGCCAATCATTTCGAGATTAGCCCTGATGGTTTCTATATTATTTAATCCATTAACCCTGGCCTTGGCTCTGACACTGTCCAGAGCGCTTTCCACCACATCAAGTCCATAGACTCTCCCTGATGGGCCAGTTCTTTGAGCAATAGAGATAGTGAAGTATCCTGCCCCACAACCAAAATCAGCTATTTTCATACCTTGAATAATTCCAAAAGTGTCCGCCACTTTGTCAGGATTCATAAAACCGCCAGTCCCAGCAGGTTTTGCTGGAAAAGTTATCGGCATAGCCATAACATAACTCACTTTTTAATTCTACCACAAAAGAAAACGGAGTTATCTACAAACAGCCATCAAGTTATAAACTAGACTACGACGACCAAAGCCAACCCGTCACTGGAGTCAACTCTCATTATTCTGACTCCTTGAGTTGCCCGACCAAGAACAGAAATACTCCCAATATCAGTCCTGATAACTTGGCCCTTACGGGACACGGCCACAAGTTCTTTGTTTTCTTCGGAAGTAATATGAGCTGAAACGGCTTTGCCTGTTTTTGGAGTAATTTTTGCAGTCATAATTCCACGACCGCCACGATTCTGAACTTTATAAGCTTTGAGGTCGGTTCGTTTGCCATAACCATTAGCCATCACCACAAGAATATGCAATCCTTTTTCAATTCCCGAGGGCGCAACATCAGCTCCAATAACTTTTTCATCTTTTTCTATTCTTATTCCTATAACTCCCGAGGCCGCGCGCCCCATTGGCCTAACATCCTTCTCTTTGAATCTAATAGCATTGCCACCAGAAGTAACAAGAACTATCTGATCATTGCCCGACGTTGTAAATACCCAGCCTAATTCATCATCGCCTTTTAATTTAATGGCTACCATGCCACTTTTTCTAACCTGCGCAAAAGCATCCATGTCTATTTTTTTAACAACACCCCTAACTGTAATCATAAACAAATAGTCGCCCTTGCTGTCTTTTGGAATTGGAACAACGGCAGTAATAATATCTGTCGGAGAAACCTGAAGAAAATTAACAATAGCTTTGCCTTTGGATTGGCGCGAGGTCTCCGGAACTTCATAACCCTTAGTTTGAAAAACTTTACCTGAATTAGTAAAGAATAGTAGGTTGTCGTGTGTGTTGGCCATGAAAAACTGGGAAACCACATCTTCTTCTTTGGTTGCTATACCAACCGAGCCCTTCCCACCTCTTTTTTGGGATCTTATATCTTCCGGTGCCATTCTTTTTATATATCCTCCTCGGGTGAGCATAAACAAAGAATCTTCTTCTGGAACAAGCTCTTCTTCTCCAATTTCTTTCAAAGCTGACTTAACAACTTTGGTTTTGCGCTCATCTCCGTATTTTTCCTTAACTTCTTTTAATTCTTCCTTTATCACGGCCAGAATCTTCTTGGGGCTGGCCAAAAGGTCTTCCAAAAAAGCAATCAGGTCTTTTTTCTCTTTAAGTTCGTCGTTAATTTTTTTTCTTTCAAGTCCGGCCAAGGCTTGAAGTTTCATTTCCAAAATAGCTGTGGCTTGTTTGTCAGAGAATTTGAATTTTTTAATTAAATTATTAAAAGCGTCGTCTTTTGAATCAGAGGCTCTGATTATTTTGATAATTTCATCAATATGATCCAAGGCCTTTTTAAGACCTTCAAGAATATGGGCCCGGTCTTTGGCTTTTTGAAGTTCAAACTTTGATCGACGAGTAATTACTTCTTGGCGATGTTCAATGAATTTTTCCAGAAGTTGTTTAAGTCCCAAAATTTGCGGCTGAATTCCATCCACCAGACCCAACATGTTGAAATGGAAAGATTTCTGAAGTTCAGTATATTTGTAGAGTTGGTTAAGAACTTTGCGAGGAAAAGCGTCTTGTTTAAGGTCAATGGCAATTCTCAAACCATCCTTGTCTGACTCGTCACGAATGTCTTTAATACCTTCTATTTTTTTATCTTTAACCAATTCGGCCATATGGATAATGAGTTCGGCTTTGTTAACTTGATAAGGTATTTCGGTGACAATTATTTGAAACCCCTTCTTTCCTTCTACAATATCGGCTACTCCCCGCATTATGACCGGACCACGGCCGGTCGCATAAGCATTGAGTATTTCTTTTTCATTATATATTGTCCCGCCAGTAGGAAAATCAGGCCCTTTTATAAATTGCATTAATTCATTGACATCTGCGTCTTTGTTTTCAATTAAATACATGGAGGCGTCCAAAACTTCAGTTAGGTTGTGAGGTGGGATATTGGTCGCCATACCAACGGCAATACCCATTGAGCCATTAATAAGCAGGTTGGGTATTTTGGACGGCAAAACCATTGGTTCCTTGGTAGAACCGTCAAAATTTGGAGCAAAATTAACTGTATCTTTATCAATATCGGCCAAGAGTGGTTCGGCTATTGGCGCAAGCCGTGCCTCTGTATATCTGTAAGCTGCTGCCGAATCACCATCGATTGATCCAAAATTTCCTTGACCATCAACCAAAGGATATCGCAATGAGAAATCTTGAGCCATACGAACCATAGAGTCGTAGGCAGCCGAGTCGCCATGAGGATGATACTGACCCAATACATAACCGACGACCTTAGCTGATTTCTGATATTTAGCTCCCGGCCTTAATCCCATTTCGTGCATTGAATAAAGAATCCTCCGATGAACCGGTTTTAATCCATCGCGGACATCAGGTAAAGCACGGGCAACAATAACGCTCATAGCGTATTCCAGATAAGACTTGCGCATTTCCTGGGTTATCTCCCTTTTTTGGATATGATCTTTTTTTGTTTGGTTATCAGTCATAAATAAAATACTACTAATTACAAATCTATCTAATGTACGAATCTACAAATAAGATATTGGTAGATTAGTATATTCGTAAAAAATTCGTAATTAGTAGTAGTCTATTTGTCTTCCGAAATCGGCAACTTATAGGCTTTTCCGCTTAAATCACTTTCTATATTAATCACCCCTTTGGAACTATAATCATCAATAAAACCAAGGGTGCTATATATTGCCGCTCTCAACTCACCCATTGCTTTTGTCAGGTTGGCATAAATTGGTGCATTTTTTTCTCTTTCGGCGTAAAACTTAGCCTGAATGTTTTCATCTGTATTCAACATTACGAAAACATTTTCTTCAAAAGATCTAAACCAAATCATACCGATAAAAAACACAGTGATAATTACACACAAACCAAACATTATTTCTCTAACGTGACGCGGTTGTTTGCGGATGTCGTTAAGTAAACTCATTGGAACAAAATTAGTTTAGTTTCCTCTGCTGGTAATGTTTTCTTGTTTATCTTAAGTTTATCAGTTTTTTCAGGGGTTAGTCCAATTTCTTTCAGAAACTTCTCCGGCCCTTCTAAGTTAATATTGAGATCTTTAATCTTATAGTGCATGGGGATTACGATTTTGGGTTCTATTTGACTGATTACATTGATCGCTTCTTTATAATCAATCGTATAAACACCTCCGACTGGAATCATCAAAATGTCTATATCTCCTATATCCTCCAACTGATGCTCTTCAAATTTATCCTGTCCAAAATCACCCAGATGACAAACGATCATGTCTTCTACTTTAATTATATAAATTGTGTTAAGGCCCCTTTCTTTTCCACCGGATTTATCGTGAAAAGACTGAATGCCTCTGACTGATATGCCTTGTTTTTCATACTCTCCGGGACCATCAATCAGAAACGCTTCCGGATTTATTTCACCGACATTAGCGTGATCGTAATGATGGTGGCTCACCAAGACAAGGTTGTCTTTAATTTTGGGCGGTTTTAAACCTATATCTTTTGAAAACGGATCAATCAAAATACTTCCCTCTTTAGCTTCAATCCTGAAACAGCTTTGCCCAAACCACGTAATAGTCATGATTAAATAATAACAAAAAAATCTAGTCTAAGCAACAAAAAACAAAAAACTTTACTGCTAATTGTCATCTAGCCAGCAGGGCAGGTATTTTTCGGACATGTTTTTATAAATTGCTATCGGCAGAGTAAGCATTTTTTCGGGCACGGCGTAAATTCTTGCTAGAATTTCGCCTTTTACTCAGCTCGTCAGCTTCCGTAAATCCCTTAAAAATACTTACTCTGCCGATATATAAGGTAATCCTTTTGTAAAAGTGAGCGAAACCTTGGCCTTATTTGGGGATTTGCGCAGGCTGGCTGAGCCGAGCAAAAGACAAAAAGTCAGCAGACTTTTATGGCGTGCCCCAAATAAGGATAAGGTGAAGCGATATATTTACATCGTGCCCGAAAAAGATTTGTCTCTGGTTATTTTCTTGCATTTAACTTGGTTATCCAGTATACTTCTAACCACTATGCAAACGATTACTATGGACAATTCACAAATAAAGTCAATGAAAGATCTCTTGGCCAAAGAGGATTTTGGTTTGCCAAAAGCTGGCCAACTGCTTCAAGGAGAAATAATCAATATTTCAAAGTCAAATGTTTTTATTGACCTTGGTCCCATAGGTATCGGCATTGTCTACCCTGGCCAGTTTTATGATAATCCTGACCGAATGAAGGGTCTCAAAAAAGGAGGTCATGTCTCCGTTATGCTTATTGAACTTGAAAATGATGAGGGTTACCGAGAATTATCTCTAAAAGCCGCTCAACTCACTACTGCTTGGGAAGATATCCGCGAGAAAATGGAAAAAGGAGAACTTGTAAATACTACTATTGTAAATATAAACAAGGGTGGATTAATTGTTGAGTTAAGCGGTATTCAGGGTTTTCTTCCATTATCCCAGCTCTCCGGAGAACATTATCCAAAAGTTGAGGGCGGAGATACAACTAAAATCGTCCAGGCTCTTCAGAAATTCAAAGGTCAGGAGTTTAAGGTCAAGATAATTGATTTTAATGAAGCAGAAAACAAACTCATTGTTTCAGAAAGAGCTATTAAGGAAGAGGCGGCCAAAGAAGAATTAGCTAAATTAACCGTCGGCCAAATAATTGACGGTGAGATCACCGAAGTTACCGACTTTGGAGCTTTTGTTAGATTAAGCGATACTTTAGATGCTTTAATCCATTCATCCGAAATAGATTGGAAATTTGTAGATAACCCGAAAGACATATTAAAAGCCGGCGAAAAAATAAAAGCTAAGATTATAAACTTAGATATGGCTACGGGTCGAGTTTTCCTTTCATTAAAAGCCCTCAAGGACGACCCTTGGTTAAAAATTGATGACAAATATCAAGCTGGTCAGAAAATAAAAGGCAAGGTTATAAAAATTCGCCAGAATGGAGCATTCATTGAATTACCAGGCAACATAATTGGCCTTCTCCCTGCTTCTGAACTCGGTGATAAGTCTCCGGCCGAAATTCTTGAACAAGGCAAAGAGTATGATATGGCCATCGTCTCAATAGACGCCAAGGACCACAAACTCTCATTGACTTTGGAAAAAACAACCGAATAAATTACTCAAAATTAAAAAGCCGGATGCTTAGTGCACCGGCTTATAATCTACCACGCGCTGGTCCTCGGAAAGGTCAAGAAACTCTTCCAACCAGGCAGCGTATTCTCGATCTTCTTGATTTCTCAACTCTTCAACACTCGGAATGCCATCAGAGTCTTCAGAGTCTTCAATCTCTTCGGTTACCAGTAAGACTTCTTCCGATTCAACTGTCTCGGGTGTCCCCAACTCCACTTCTTCTCTCCTTAAAGCGTCATCGAGTTTTCTTCCCAAAAATTTAATCCAAAAATCTCTATCAACATATTCCATTTTTTGCGATACCGAAATATCAAAAACATCATACCATTCCGTAGGAGACGGTCTATATCCTCCGACCGGAAACCTTGGGTCACCGTTGCCAACTGAAAATATGCTCCACCACGAAGAATGAATTTTGTCGCGAATATCAGGGAGATACGGATCCATGGATCTTAAATGCCTGTAGAGCCTCAGAGTTGAAGCAAGCGTAGATCTGACATGAGACCAATAGGGCCGATCGGGGTGAGTAAATCGATTAAAAAACTGCTTCGGCAAGGAAACCGCCAGGTCAAACCAGTCGCTTTTATCAACTTCGTGTTTTTCAATATGAAGATCGGGATAAGAGATGAATGAGGTCATCTGTCCCCAGAGTGTTATTTTTCTATGTCCCCCTGGACAAATAATTCCTCTCTTGTTAACACGATCTTTGTATTTGTAATCAAACAAAAAAACTCCTGGATAGTTGGTAATTATCTCAATGTCCCGATAACCAGTTTCACAAACAAATTCTCTTATTCCACCGGCAATGATCAACTTTTGAGTCTCGCTTAGTGAACGATCGGCAAGAATTGGATGATCGGGGCCATAAAGTTCTACTAATCTTTCTCGATCGTCTGCTTCAAGCCCACCGCCACCATTGCCCCAGCCGGCTTTTTTGGATTCATTATCGTAATACTCAAGATTAGGACTTTCCTGTTCTTCAAGGTTGTGAGCCCACCTAAACATAGTTGGGATATGAGGATGTCGAGCTAAAACTTGAACGGTTATACCTTTATTGTTGGGATCAACCCAGGATGGCAAGGCCATGACAAAGAACTCCTTTCTTGGCTATAAGTATATATTGAAAATAATATTTAGTCAAGTCAACCAAAAAAATTAAAACCCCGTCCTTTTGAGACGGGGTGGAACAAATCTATCTTAGACTAACAGCTCTTTGAATCATCTTCTCCACACTTCGGCGAAGATTATAATCCCGACGGACATGGGCAATTGTCCCATAGGCCGTTCGGAGTTTGCTTGAATAAGCCATCCAGCGACCATATCCATTGCTAATCACGTAGCCAGGAACATGACGCTCGTGTGAAAGACGCAAGGTAATAGAAGATGCAATTACTAAATAGCGCCGGAATAATTCAAACTCTTTCTCAATAGTCATATCGTTCTGCAACAACTCTTCATCCAATGATTTAGCCAATTCACTTACAACATCAAGAAAACCATACAAGTAAGCCTGGGTGTTGCCTTGGAAATTTTTCCAAGAGACTACCGCCGGTACCTGGTCAGTTCTTCCAACAATCACTGGCCAAATCTTGCCGAACAAGTTGGCTTCAAACGCTTCTTGCCAGATCGTCCGGCTGAAACGGTTACCAGTCTCGGCAATTTCACCGTTAACCGAGGCTTCATTGAGACCTAACGAAAGTCGCTCCATGTCATTTTCAAGAAAAGCCATTTCTTCTTCAGAATTTGCATCGCCCATCTGCGCTTCATTAATATAAGCCTTGCTCAAATCACTCATCAGGTTCTGGGATGAATAACCTACTGTGCCATAATTTCTCCGCAGGCGGTCAAGGTGTTCATGCAAACCGTTCATGGCTTCATCCATTTTTTCATACATATGAAAGTCACCAACTGGATCAGGAATAACAACCCTCGGTTTTTTGATTCTGCGCAGAAATTCGTCAGCTCTTACATCTCTGGTATCTCTCTGTCTTTCTGCTGTTTGTTCTTTCGGGACTGAATTAAGTGCCAAGAGATAACCTTCATCAAGTTGCCTTTTTCTGTCTTTGATTTCAGACAAAAAATCACCGGGTGGCACGCTCTGCCTTTCTTCCATTGTCTGTCTCTCTCCTACCTTCCCGTACTTGTTAAATAGCTGTTAGGCAACAGCTGCTTAGGTTTTTATCGGGTTAAAACCTAAAAAGCTATCGCCTAAAAATATAGTTATAAAATACACCATTTCACAAACCTTGTCAATAATTTGAGGGTTGGGGTTGACAAAATCAGTGTTTCTTGCTACAATGTATCCATACGGTGCAGTCCCGCACCTTGACAACGACAATCACCGATTTGGCTATGAGTTTGAAGGTTTTACCCGATACTCATCCAAGTCAAAACAGGAGAAAAACAGATGGAAACGATGCAGCATGCTTTCAAAAATGTTGGCACTGGCAGGGGGCAGAGTGCGACCAAACGGGCCGCGAACGAACTCAAGCCAGTCCCCACCCCGGCCCAGTTCAAGGCCATGGTGGAGTCGCGGCTGGCCAGGTTACGTCAAAGGACGACCCAACAGGCCGATGAGGAGGTGACGGAATACATAGCCGCCCTCAAGGGCCAGGAAGAGGAAGTTCTCTCTGCTATCGAGCAGGAGAATGAGCTCAAGGAAACGTTCCGTCAGGGCACGGTTGACCGGACGGACGCCGACCGACGGATCGCCGAGTACACCGCCCTCAAGAACGAGATACAGGGTCAACTCCGGCAGTACGCCGGAGATCCTGAATACGCTCAGGCCTATCAGGATGCCTCACAGCTGATGAACACGCGTCGCCAGGCACAGGCCGCAGCCGATCAGATCGCCGAAGATCATCGTCGGGCCTACGAAGGCACCGAGGATCGTCCCCAGCCGTATGGCAAAGGGACGGCCGATGTCATCAACGCCGATGTGGAATCGGCGGTGGCTTCCAACTTCGTCGTCAAGACGGAGAAGGGAGAAACGGCGACCTTCACCTGGAAGGGCGTCGGCTACCGCTCGGTTCGGCCCGCCGACTCGATCGTATCCGCCCCAGCTCTGGAACTCGCCAACTTCATCGGCGAGTCCCAGAAGTTCCGCAACGAGCGGAACGATGAGGTGGAGAACCGAGTCAGGTGCGACGGCTTCCTGATCTCGTTCAAGAGCGAACCCGATGGAAAGGGTGGCAAGCTCCCCTCGGAACTGGATCTGATCCAGGAAGAGGTGGGGGTTTTCGTCAAGACCCTGACCGCGCTTTGTGCCGGCAAGGGCGAGAAGACTCTCGTCCGCCTGCCAGATCGGCAGGGCGAAGTGCTTCTGGAGCGAGTTGCTCCGGGATCATCGGATGCGTTCCTGACCCGGGCGACAAACGCCAGGGTGGCGGATCAGCTCTTCTACTGGGATGACCGCAACAACCCGGGGGCAAGGGCCAAGAGGAAGATGTACGCCATCAACCTCAACGATCTCACTTTTGAGAACGTTCGTCCGGGCTGGTTCGGCGACGCCATGGCGGAGCAGATCCGCCGGGAAGCGCAGTCCCAGGAAAACTGGAAGAGGGCCGACGGCTTGCGGGATGTCTCGCAGGTTAAGTACCTCATCCCAGCCAACGGGCTAGCCTACCTTCGGGAAGTCGGCACGTGCGTCGTGGACGCTCGTCCGACTTTGATGATTGGTGGCCGTGAGCATCAGCATGAGCTGACGCTCCACATCATTGGTCTGGACAACGACGAATTCCAGGTCACGGAGTTTGTTCCGGGGACGGTTGAAAGACTGGACCCGGCGAAGACCTGGCTGGTACCTGCCATTGAAAAGCCCCAGCCACGCCGGCTCCTCCGCGAGGTAGCCGAGTGGAAGGAAGTCGTCAAAGCCAACTCGTGGTCAGACCGCGATTGGCAGGTCAATCGGGAAGCGGCACAGCGCGGAGCTGTCGCCATAACCCGGGAGAACCAGAACGACTTCTGGGGCATCAATGAGGGCGAAGGCAAGGACGGTTTCTACACCGTCCGCGGCAACGCCCGAGGACGGTTCCTCGAAAACGATTCGGTCGGTCGGCCGCAGTTTGAGCAACACGCGGCCGGATTCATCGTCCAGCGGACTAGTTCGGAAACGGACCAGCCGATGTTAGAGATCGTCTGGCACGTGCCCTACGGCAAATCGGCTGAAATCGCCAAGGGTAACCGTGGCAAGCTCCCGCTTGCCAACATCCCGAACCAAATCCGAGGAGTCCTCGGAAACGTCTACTACTTGGTCAACCGGACCAAGGGTGGACCTCGGGTGGCCACGCCGGCTCACCTCATTCCCGTCAAGCAGGTCAAGGAGTAACAACTCCAAGGCCTGAACACCAAACCCCTCATCCAGCACACAGCTGGATGAGGGGTTGTTCTTTTTTATAAAGTATGGTATAATACCACCATCTATGAAAGGATTGTATCTTTAACAAAAAAGGCCTAAACGGCCGGACCAAGTAAAACTTGGCCCAAAGGAGAGACGGGTTGGAAACAGCACTGGCAGTTGAGACTGGGACAAAATTCGGTGGCGTTGTAACGCCCCACAATCCTAGAACTGATGAAATTTCTGCCATTGTTCTTTTGGAACGGCTTTCAGGAAATCCTGTCACTGAAATCAAGTTGTGGGGACATCCAGAATGTTCCTGGACCAAAATTGATGAATTTGTCGCTTCTGGACTTATGCCGATTGAAATTGGCGACCTTGGTTACCAATCTGTTAATCTTAGTTCGGCAGCAGAGGCGGTAGTAGCAATGCTGGGTTATGAGAAAGAACAACTAAAACCCAGCGAGGTCAATTTATTAGACATGCTGGCTCGACGCAACCGCGACGGCTACATGAACCAGTTTCATATGAGTCTGCCTCGTATCCTGAAAGATCTTTACGATCTGCCGGAATATGATGAGCTTGACCTCATCTCAAGGTTCAAAGATGTCGTCCACGCTTTTCTGGAAGATGAGGACCTGGAAGATTCGTACGAACAAGATAAAGCAGGTAGTGAGATTACCCAGCTTCAAGATCTGGTTACAGCTACTGTTCGCTGCCAATTTACTCCACTAACTCCTGGCCGCTATCTGCGTGACCTGTGGCGCCGAGGCGAACCGGCCGACCAAATTCGGGTAAAAGTTGAATTCTGGATCAACGCTTGGAACCGCTGGCAGACAGAGTTCCGAAACGCCCAGCACGAGTGGCCGAGAGTGGATAAACTCCGCTTCACCTTCAATGGTTTGGACGGAGCGGCGGCAATACAGACTGCCAACCGATTCTTCCCGAAGGTTTGTTTCGGTAAAGACCAGCCGGGAAAGGTTGACCTGTTGATCATTCAAGGTCCCAGCGGCCACACAGCTATCATGACCAAGAAAAGGAACGTCTCGGCCTTGTTCCAGGAGTTGAACAATCTAGAACCTGGACGATGGCATCTCCATCAGTCCGCCGGACAACTCATCAACGGCGGACCAATGTTCCCAGAAATTACACCGACGAGCTTGTCTCTTGCCCAGCTTGCCGGCTTGGTAGCAAAGTTTACGCCGAGATAGAACGACGAAGCCCCGACAGGTTTACATGAATCTCATGTAAACCTGTCGGGGCATTTAAATTGGTTCAATCACCAAATCTCCAGAAAATTAAGTGACTGAAGTGATTGGAGGTAGCGAACTTGGCAGTCTTTGCGAACCTGATTCATAACCTCATAAGAAAGATGGCGAATGAAGTTTAAGAAAAATAACAGCAAATTCTGATCGCTGGTCAAATCGTGTAACAATTTGACGTAATAAGTCTCCTCTTGCGGTGTCAGTTCCTTTCTCATTAAGGGTTTGTCCAAACAACCCTGGAGAGCTGGCCAAAAGCAGGACTCCATCGTTTTTTCAACCCAACTCATCTCACTCTGACTGCTTGCCAGTTTATCCACAGCCAAAAGAAAGAGACTAACTTGACGACAAGGTATCCTGCCTTGAAGTTCTAAAAATATTTCGTTAAGTTTTGGTTTCAGCTTATCAATCAGCTTCAGGATTAATAGTTCTAGCTTGGTTAATCGGCCTGGTCCAAACTTGGTTTCCGGCCTAAACTCGGGCCAAATCTGTTTTGCAATGAAAAGCGCCTCTTCGTAGCTAAACTCCAATTCAACCAGTTTCCATCCTTTAGGGATATCGTTCTTAAACCGAGTCGCTTCTCCAAAAGGAACAACAAGCACTCGCTCAAACTCCTCTGGAACAACCAGTTTTCTTTTCCTGAAAAAGTCGTGGGTCGCCTTGCCTCCTTCAAGATCCTGAGCAAAGTGACGAAGAGCGATTTCTTGACGCCCCGGCTGCCAGCGCCTCTCTCGAAAGGCTTCGTATGATGTCTTGACTTCGCCTATACCGCGAACGGTAATTCTTCGGCCGACATAGTCCAGCCAAATAAAGTCACTGTTGGCCTGACCCCCTTCGTGAAGAACAGAAGTAACCAGTTGGCTAGCTACCTCGCCACGATCAGTGTTGTGGGACAGCTTTGAAGAAAAGTGTGCCAACCCCTCAACCACAAAACCGAAACCCGAGAAGTCAGGTCTAGTAGGATCACAGCCAGTCGACCCAAACCGACTCTGGAGATAAGGAACCTCCTTCTTCCAGAACTCCCTCAAAATATCCCATTTTGTCATAATCGGCGCGCTGTTGAAGCTGTAAGCCGATGATAACAAAAGGTCATTAAAACAAGACAATAAATCAGCTGGCAGTTGAACAGATACGGATCTAGACGCCACCGACGACTTTTCAGACATCTTTGGCCCACCTCCATGGGCTCTAAAATTGACAAATTGCTTACTTTATAGTATACTACATTATACCCGACAAGGCAATAGTGCTATATTTTATAAGAATAAAGCCATGTTTACTGCAAAACCAATTTTTAATCCAGAAAAAAACACCCTTCTTTTGGAAATAAAGGGAAATTTACCCGACCTTATTCTGGACGGTGATTTGGCGTTAAAAATTGAGCGCAAAGGATTTGAAAAAAGAAAAGAGCTCCACATAACCGTTTTGGGGTTCAAAAGCGGAAAAAGGATTAGAGAGGCTTTGGAAAAAATACCGGACAAAGAAACAATAATTGAAGCACTGATCGGTATGGCCGAAAACACCGAATGGACTTTTGACGTTAATCCTGAAAGATTCCATATCTCAAAAAATGAAAGGGAATCAATAATTCAGATGGTAAAACTGGATGGCATTGATAATTTTTTTGACAGATTAAACGGATTATTAAACACCGACATAGAAACTCCTCCGCCTCACATAACTTTATATACCAAAGGTGTAGATGAAAGAAGTGGGATGAGCGGTATCGGCATAAATTCCCAAGAAGAATTTGAAAAACTAAATCCAAGGCCAGTCATTGCTCAAAAACCGGATAAGCCAGCCGGGGCAAAAGTTTATACCAAAATCATTCTGCCGACTCGTCCGCAACCGGATACCATTGTTGCTATTTTCATATTGAAAAAATTCGGTGAAGAAATATTCCCCGGTATCAAAACAGCGTCTGTTGATTTCTGGCAAGTGCCGCCAGAAAAAGAAACGGAAGAATCACTGGACAAAAAGGGTATAATTTTGATTGACCTCGGCGGAGGCAGGTTTGACCACCACGCCATAAAACCCCAGACAACCGCTTCTGACTTAATATCTTCTCATTTGGGAGTTGCTGATGATTCCGCCTTAGCTAAACTTTTAGAATACGCCCGCAGGGATGACTTTTTCGGCAAAGGAACTGTTTCCGAAGATCCGATAGATAGGGCTTTTGGCTTATCTTCAATGATAGCCGTCCTAAACAAAAGTTTGGTTAAAAATCCGGCCAAAGTTGTTGAACTTATCCTTCCTCTTCTGATTGCCCACTACAATGAAGAGGTGAAAAGAACTAAAGAACTGCCGGAAGAATTTGAAAAAAAACTTTCAAGTGGAGAAGCTGAAACTTTTCCAGTCAGACAGAGAGATAAAAAATTAAAAGTCGTTATTGTTAATTCAGAAAGCGGCAGTCTGGCCGGTTACCTGCGTTCCCAAAACGGTGGCCGGTTTGACGTCGTCGCCCAATGGCTGCCTTCCAGCCACGTAAACATTTTAACTCGCCCAACTAAAAGAATTGACTTGAGGTCTCTTGCTGCTTTGTTGAGATTAGAGGAAGCCACTGCTTCGGGTCTAGATTTAACTTTGAGTGTCCGAAGTTTAGCCGGTTACGGAAGAATAAAAGAAATCCCTGAATGGTATTATGATCCAGCCACCAACTCTATTCAAAACGGCGGACTAAACCCAAAGGAAATAAACCCGACCAAAATACCCAGAGATAAATTTAAAAAAATAATAGAACTTGGGCTTTCCGAACAGCTTTGGAGCCCAAGAGAACAATATTGATTAAAGTTTATTTTTTAATATAATAACTGTCTATATGAAAATCTTCGTTAAATATGTTTCAATTGTTTTTCTTATCCTTTTGGCGGCCACATCATTGGTTGTACTTTTTGAATCGTCCCAAAAAGAAAAGGCGGTCATTCCCCTTTCCGAACTGGTGGCCAAAATAAATGCAGGTGAAGTTAGGCAGATAGATGTCAAGGGGGAGTCGCTGGAAATAATCTTAAATAACGACGAAACTATCCTAGCCAAAAAAGAAGTGGGTGTTTCTGTTTTTGAAACCTTATTAAACGTCGGGGCCGAAAGAGAAAAACTTGCCCAGACCAAAATAGAAATCAAAGAGCCCTCCGGAACAATGGTTGTATTGTCTAATGTTTTGCCGGCTATTTTGCCTTTTGCTTTAATAATTTTCATCTTCTGGTTCATGTTCCGCCAGGCCCAAAAAGGTTCAATGCAAGCGTTCAGTTTTGGAAAAACAAAAGCCCGTTTGGCCGGTTTAACCAACGGCAAGAAAACTATGTTCAAAGATGTGGCTGGTTTGGTTGAAGCCAAAGAAGAAATATCCGAAGTAGTTGAATTCTTGAAAGACCCTAAAAAATTCCACAAACTCGGTGCCCGTATTCCAAGAGGGATACTTCTCATCGGCACTCCCGGCACCGGCAAAACCATGCTGGCCAAAGCCGTCGCCAACGAAGCCAATGTCCCCTTCTACTTCGTATCCGGTTCGGAATTTGTTGAAATGTTCGTCGGTGTCGGCGCCAATCGCGTCCGCGATACTTTTGAAATGGCCAAGAAAACCGCTCCCTCAATTATTTTTATTGACGAGATAGACGCTGTCGGCCGGCACCGAGGTGCCGGTCTTGGCGGAGGCCACGACGAAAGAGAACAAACCCTCAACCAAATCTTAGTTGAAATGGATGGTTTTGAAACTAATGATGCTTGTATAGTCATGGCCGCAACTAACCGACCGGATATTCTTGATCCGGCCTTACTAAGGCCTGGGCGTTTTGACCGAAGAGTTATTCTTGACGATCCCTCAATGAAAGACCGAGAAGCTATTTTGAAAATACACACCCTTGATAAGCCACTGGCAAAAGATGTAAATCTCAAAGTTGTCGCCGAGCGAACACCGGGATTTTCTGGAGCTGACTTAGCTAACCTAGTCAATGAAGGCGCCATTCTAGCCGCTCGCAAAAATAGAAACGATATAACCCAGGAGAATATGCTTCAAGCCATAGAAAAAGTAATGCTTGGCCCCGAAAGACGCTCCCATGTTTTCAGTAAAAAAGAAAAAGAAATCGCCGCCTATCATGAGGCCGGCCATGCTATTGTTGCCACCTTCCTCCCTCATACTGACCCCGTCCACAAAGTCTCTATTATCTCCCGAGGCCGGGCCGGAGGTTATACTTTAAAACTTCCGACCGAAGACAAGCATCTCCGCTCTCGTTCCGAATTTGAATCAGAATTGGCTGTTTTACTTGGCGGTTATACGGCTGAAAAATTAGTTTTTAAAGAACTGACCACCGGCGCTTCCAATGATCTTAAAGTCGCCTCCGAACTTGCCCGTAAAATGGTTACTCAATATGGCATGTCGGACAAGCTTGGACCGGTAAATTACAAGCAAGGCGAAGAACTTGTTTTCTTGGGCAAAGAAATGGCCGGTGAAAAACTATATTCCGAAACAATTGCTTTTGAGATTGACAAGGAGATCAAAAGATTAATAGTTGATGGCATGAAAAAAGCTAAAGAAGTTATTACTAAAAAAATGGATACTCTGACCAAAGTTGCCAAAACACTAATTGAAAAAGAAACTCTGGAACAAAAAGAGTACTTCGCTTTGGTAAAATAGTTACTCAGCTTCGCCCGTTCAGGGCACGATGTAAATTTTTGCTAAAATTTCATCTTTTACTCGGCCCAGTCGGCCTCCGTAAATCCCTTCACGGGCTGGAAGCCTCGTACTATTTTACATAATTTTTCGTTGACCAGATATAATTTTGGCGGTAAAATAAAGGATGTTTTGAGGGTGTGTAGCTCAGCTGGTTAGAGCATTTCACTTATAATGAAAAGGTCCCTGGTTCAAATCCAGGCACACCCACATTGGGCGGTTAGCTCAGTTGGTAGAGCGCTTCCTTTACACGGAAGATGTCGAGGGTTCGAGTCCTTCACCGCCCACTTTGTTTTTAATAAATTAACCGAGTCCCGCAGTGCGCACTAGAAGTAACTTTTTATAATGATCATTTTATTAGCTGATGCCCTAACAGCAATTCATACCATTCTAATCTTGTCTGTTTTTATCGGAATATTTCTGAGTATCAGAATAAAAAGGTTCCGACCCATTGAAGCTCTAGTTTTATTGGTCGCCATAGTTATTTGGTCTCTTTACGAAGAATGTCCACTTACTTCAGCAGAAGTCTACCTAAGAAATTTATCCGGACAAGTTACTTCATTAGGCGAAGTTGGTTTTATTGCTTATTATTTAAGCATTTGGTTTAATCTATCAATTTATCCAACAACAATAACTTTTCTTACCTATGTAATTGCTTTTATATTTCTCTTATTAAGCATAGCGTGGGAATTGCCCTATCTTAAGAGACTACGACAACAAATACATAGATCGGAAAAACCATGAAACCAAATCTTACTACTATCTACGAAGACTCAAATATTATCGTTATCAACAAACCGGCAGGATTGATTACTCATCAGAAAAACATTGACGACAAACAGCCAAGCGTTGTTGACTGGGTTATTCAAAATTATACCGAGCTGAAAGATATCGGCGAGCCTTTTATTGCTTCAGGTGCTGAAGTCACGCGAGCCGGCATTGTTCATCGCTTAGACAAAGATACTTCCGGTCTAATGATAATCGCCAAAAATAATGAGACTTTTTTTTATTTCAAACACCTATTTCAAACACGAAAAATTAAGAAACATTATCTTGCTCTCGTTCACGGTCAACCTAAAAATATAACGGGTATAATTTCCTCCCCTCTTGGTCGTATTGGCATGAAAAGAACGACCAAAATAATTGGTAAAAAAATGATAGATCAAAAAGAGGCCGAGACTGAATACAAAACAATTAAAAACTATGGGCACTTCGCCCTATTGGAACTGACTCCCAAAACAGGACGAACCCACCAGCTCCGAGTCCACCTTAACTCAATCGGTCACCCCATTGCCGGAGACCCAGTTTACGGATTCAAAAAACTGCCTCCACCGCCCGGACTTAATCGTCTTTTCCTTCATGCCTATAAACTAGAGTTTATTACTCCTGACGGCAGAGCTCTAACCCTTGAGACAGACCTGCCGGAGGATTTACAAAAAGTCATAAATAATATAGAATAGAGTGTCATGAATCCCCACACTCAGAAAGCATATTTTCTGAAGTGGCGGGGTATAAAACAAGTAACACAGCGAGTATACGGCACGTTGTAAGTGGGACACAAGATCCCAAAACATGAAGCCAAATGCTTTCTGAATGTGGGGATGAATAAACTAGACCTATTCAATTCAAAACACGCCATAGAAAGCAAGCTAAAAGACCTGCGAGTTGGTTGGTCCGTTAAGATTCACCAAAAGATTAAAGAAGGAGAGAAGACCAGAACCCAAGCTTTTGAAGGCATAATAATCAGCAAAAAACACGGCAATGAAGCCGGTGGAACAATAACTGTCAGGAAAGTATTCGGTGGTTTTGGTGTTGAGAAAACCTTTCCGATTTATTTGCCTTCAATAGAAAAAGTTCAAATCCTCAAAAAATCAAAAGTTCGCCGAGCTAAACTCTATTATCTCCGCGATAAAACCTCTAGAGAAATCCGGAAAAAGATGAAACAGACAGTTATTACTTCTTAGTTTTTCTCTGTTTGATATACTTAGAAAATGCGGACGTGGTGGAACTGGTATACACGTGCGTTCGAGGGGCGCATGCCGCAAGGCTTGGGGGTTCAAATCCCCCCGTCCGCACCAAAGTTTCTGAGCGCTGTGCGCTTCGAAGCTTTCCTGGCCTTCGTAGTCGAAGTTATCTCGACGAAGTAGGTAGCGAAGAAGCGCGCTTAGCTCAATTGGTAGAGCATCCCCTTGACGTGGGGAGGGTTGTAGGTTCAAGTCCTGCAGCGCGCACTATGGAAAAATCTAAAGAAATAGCAATAGAAACAAACCAGTATAAAAATAACCCTGAAGATTTTGTTGAGGAACAGGATGCCATAGAAGAATCTATTTCAACAATGCATAAACTGGTTTTTGGTAAACAAACTAAAGTTGAGATTAGACTCAACGCTTTAGGTGACAAAACTGCAATAGTAAGACATGCGGGTAAGATAATTTATTCAACAGATATACCTGATGAGGTAGCCGGTTTTGAATTATTCTTGAAAAACCCTGAAGCCGCTATTGAAGAATATATTAAAAATGAAGGGCTTAAAAAAGCTTTGAAAACAATGTATGACCCGATGATAGAAACAGGAGAAATAGATAAATAGATAAAATTAAAACTGATAGGATGTCCGATCAGAAAACTAAAAACCCTAATATAGGGTTTTTAGTTTTCTGGTGCCGCGGGAGGGAGTTGAACCCCCGACGCCAGCCTCTTCCAAAGCTGAATTGGACTATATCATCACCCCCTTAGAATTTATATAAAGAGGGGCTGGGCGCTTATATAGGATTATCGTTGGGACTCACCTATTAGTCTCTACACCTGCCGGAAAATCAAAGCCCCTTCCGGATCGGCTCGGGATTGTTTCTGTTAAAGAAGTTTCCCCCGAATTCACCCAGTTTTTCTCAGAACTCATTACTAAGTTCGGCCCCAAAGAATTTAGGGCTGCGCTCTACCGCTGAGCTACCGCGGCATTAATCTATGCTTATTATATCAAAATCTGAAATATTTTCAATACTTATTCTATCTTCCCCGTTTAGAGGTAAGAAGTTATCGACATTAGCTTATCCACAAAAACAAAAAATAATTAATACGTTGTGCGACTATTTAGTTGTACACACCCAGTTATTAACAAATTATATTGAAAAGTGAACTGCTGTGCTATACTTATAGGTAATGAGGTCCGATAAATTTAAGGCCTACAAATTACGTCTAGCTGGTCGGAGTTATAATGAAATAACTCGGCTTCTTAAGGTGCCCAAGAGTACCCTCTCTGGATGGTTCGCTGATTTAGAATTAACCGAAAAAGCAACAAAGAGACTTAAAGATCGGGTACATGTCGCCTCTCTTCGTGGCCTAATCGCAAGAAATAAAAACCAAACAGCCCTAGCTGAAACAAGGTCAAGAGAGATGTATGACAGAGGGGAGAAGTTAATCAAAGATATTAGCAAAAGAGATTTATTAATTATCGGCACAGCTTTATATTGGGCAGAAGGATATAAAAGGCCGGTGGTTATCAGGGGTAAGACTAGAACATCTCACAGGGTATCCTTAACTAATTCAGACCCCGACCTTATTTGCATATTCCTTAAGTTTTTAAGAGAGGTGTGTAAAGTTCCTAATGAAAAAATAACCATTTGGATTAGATATTTTGAACACCAAGATCCAACTTATCTGTTGAACTTTTGGCAAAAAAAGTGTAATATTCCATATAGTAATTTTAGAAATACATTACAGACCGTCAGTATTTCTAGTCAGCGAAAAAAATCCTACAACTCTCTTTCATTTGGAGTAGCCCAAATATCTGTGAACAATACTAATTTATATCATGAGATAATGGGTATGATTTCTGGAGTTGCCAAAAATAAATAATTGCGGGTATCGTATAATGGCATTACGGCCGGTTGCCAATCGGTCGACAGGGGTTCGATTCCCCTTACCCGCTCCAATGTTCCCATTTTTTATATTTTCAAAAATGAAGAGTTCAATCCGATGGCGGGTTATTCACCACGCACACGAACTCTATCTTTATATAATCTTTCCAATTGCAATAGCGTTTCTTTTGACTTTTATTGGCTCAAGAATAATTAGTTCCATTGCTCCAAATTTTTATATTCCCTGGACAGACTATAGAGTCCACCATTTTGCTTATGGTTTTTTTGTTCTGGCTGCTGCCGGATACTTGGCTTTAGTATTTTCCGGACCGAGAGCAAAATATCTTATTGCCCTTCTTAACGGCTTCGGTCTTGGTCTTGCTTTTGATGAATTCGGAATATGGCTTCACTTAAACGATAATGATCCAGCTCGTTGGAGTTATGATGGCTTTATAATTATCATCGGTATAATTTTTCTAATAATTACAGCTAAATCTGGATTCAAATTCGTCAAAAATCACTTCTTTTTCTTCCGCTCTCACGGAAAAGACCAATCTTGACCCCTGGCACCCCCCCCCTTGATTTTTTGACCCAGATTTGCTATAATTAATAAGTAGCCTGGAATAAGGGCTAAATAACAAAGGAATGGCTTGATAGGCCGTTTTTTGTTGGAAATAAGGCTTTATTTAGACCAGGGCTGTGCTACAAACTTGGCAAGCCTCGCAAGGTTAATACCAGTCTAAATGAGCTACAAAAATGGGTAAACGTATAGAAAAGGCCTTAGTCTTTGCTATCGTTCTTTTATATCCTATGTCTTTGGCCGGTGTAGCTGAGGCCGGATTCTATGATTGGTTAGTAAGTAAAAACCAACCAAACAATCTCCTTGTTAGCTCGCCAATTATTGATGGGGGAAATACTTCCTTCAATAAAATATTCTCTTGGGATAATAGGAAACCGGAAAGTATTGATCCGATACCGAGTATTGTAGAGGAACAAAAAGAAAAACCTAAACCTGAATTTAAAGTTACAAAAACTTACACTGTCAGGGCAACAGCATATTCTTCAACTCCTGACCAAACTGATAATACTCCTTGTCACACCGCAACAAACTATAATGTTTGTACTGGAGATAAGAATGTCATCGCAGCTAACTTCTATATAAATGGCTACAGAGTTCCTTTTGGAACCTTAGTCAGAATACCGGAAGTTTATGGAGACAAGATATTCGTAGTTGAGGACAGGATGAATTCCAGATATACCAACAATATAGACATTTGGTTTCCGGAAAGATCTCTAGCTCTAGAATTCGGAGCCAAACATGTAACTATTGAAATTGTTGAAGAGTCTTAAAACCAAAGACCCCGTGAGGGGTTTTTGGTTTTAACTGTGCCAAAGAATCAAGATAATAGAAACCACCCCTAGTGTCATACCCACAAGCTCTATTTTGCCAATACTTTCTTTATAAAATACGACTCCGATAATCATGGCGGCTAACGCCGAACCGACAGAAAACAAAACTGCTCCCCTACCCAAACCAGAACCCAAACGAATCGCCTTTAACCAAAAAATATTTGCTACTATGTAACCAGAGAGAGCCAGGGTCCAAAATAAAATACGTCCACTAAGAGACCATTCTTTAGAAAAAACATCCGCTATAATCTCAAACACTATTAAGAGTCCTATAAATATTAACCAGTGCATATTGTCCGCCTCGTGTGTGATAATTGGAACCAGCTTATCCAAGAACTGAAAGCTTGGCAACAACTACAAACCGAGGCTTCGTTTAGTTTATCTATGTAAATTTTACCCCACCCAGTCACTCACTATATATTTTTATGTATCGTTAGTCTGTATTCTTGTTGTCCACCGTCTTCCCATTCTTTTCCTCTTACTAACTCCGTTTTAAATTCTATTGCTCCAGAAAAATCTTCTAGAACAGCTTTGATTACCCCTGTTTGATCTCCTCGAATTGGATAGAGGTAGGCCGTACCACCTGTTTTTAGCGTTCTTATTATTTCCTGAAAGCCCTTCTTCAATCCTATTTCAGATTCGGGTATATGAAACGGGAAAGCGAATAAAGAAACTTCGACATCAAACACCCCGTCTTCAAAAGGAAGTTCCTGAACTACACCAGCTACAGATTTTTTCTGCCATTTAAATCTATTAATTAGACCCTTGGTCAACTGTTCTCTAACTTCTTCTCTGTTAAGATCGGGACTCAGTGATATTACTTCAATATCAAATTTAGCTGCCTGCTTTGAAAATGATTCTTTTTGACCAGATCCAATATCAAGAACACGCTTGCCTCTTAAATTTTCAAGCGGTAAGCCAAGATAACTTTTATATTCTTCTAACGTTCTATCGGTAACTTGAGTGTTGGTATTCTCGTAATAATTTATTTCTTTCTCCTCTTCATTATTATTGGCTTGTATATGATATTCAAATTCTAATTTTCCTTTCATAAATACTTGGTTCCAAATAGATTAACTTTTACTGATATTATCATAATCAAAAATTTAAGGATTTGGAACCGCTAAGTTAGGGCTCGTTTACGAGCTTATTGAGCAATCTCACGGCTCGGAAACACATTTAGTCCGCCCACCAGGACTCGAACCTGGGACCGTTTGCTTAAGAGGCAACTGCTCTACCAGCTGAGCTATGGGCGGATGTTTAATTTTTGTGTCCCTGGAGGGAATCGAACCCCCATCAACAGCTTCGAAGGCTGCTGCTTTATCCGTTAAGCTACAGGGACAATTTTACCTATTAGCCTAGCAGAAAATTGACACTTTTTCAATTTATTTCTTATATCTTTGTTTTAAATTTGCCATTATTTTAGGTAAAACTTCCAATACATAATCTATGTTTTTTTTGGTTGTTTGTCGGCCCAGACTAAACCTCAAAACCCCGCTTAAATATTCGTTCTTAACACCAATAGCTTTAAGAACATGAGATGGCTCAACTAAATGAGCAGTACAAGCCGAACCGGCGCTAGCATATACGCCGTACTTATCTAATTCTAAAAGTATATTTTCACTGTCCAAACCTGGAACTGAAATGTTTATATTATTAGCTAGCCTCGCACCACCCCTAGGTCCGTTTATTTTAACAGGTAAAATTTGAGTAACTTTATCTAAAAAATAATCTCTCAACTTCATGACTTTTAACCCCTCGTTTTTATCTATTAAAAATACTGCCTTAGCCAAACCGGCTACAGCTGGCAAGTTCTCCGTTCCAGCCCTTAAGCCATATTCTTGGTCTCCGCCGTGGATCAAAGGGTTAAGCTTAACCACCCTTTTTTTACATAAGACACCGACACCTTTTGGTCCATAAATTTTGGCGCCATTAAAAGTCATCAAATCAACGCCCAAATTGTTTACATTCATATCCAAATAACCAGCGGCCTGACAAGCATCAATGTGAAAAATTGGTTGTAGGTTGTAGGTGGTAGGTGGTAGGTTTTTTTTGAAGTCATTAATTATTTTAGAAATCTTAACAATTGGTTGGATTGTGCCTATTTCATTATTAGCATAAATAATGGATACCAAAACAACTCTTGGATTCAGCTTCTGTTTAAGATCCTCCAAATCAACTAGACCACCATGATTGACCTTAAGGTAGGTAATCTTCCAACCCAAATTTTCTAATTTTTTAAGAGGTCCTAGAACTGATGGGTGCTCAATAGGTGTTGAGATTATTTCTCCTTTTTTTGAACTCAAGCTAGCCAAACCAAAGATGGCTAAATTATTAGCTTCCGAGCCCGATGAGGTAAATATAGCTTCCTCCGTCCTTACTCCAATAAACCGAGCGATGGTTAATCGGCACTCTTCTAATTTATTCCTTGCTTCCCTACCGGCGTTATTAAAAGACGATGGGTTGCCGTAAAGCTTAGATGTTTCAACCATTTCTTTTAAAACTTCTGGGTCAATTGGCGTAGAGGCAGAATTATCTAAATACACCCCCACACTCATTTTAGATTTTTTAAACTTTAAACCTTTTGGTTTATATCCAAAATGAGTGTGGGGGTAAATTGTCTTTTTTAATACTCTTGACATTTGTATTTAACTATGATATCATATAAATATAGTGTTACTCCTGATTTCGTAGGTTCGCGTTTACAAACCGAGCACTCAATTTATTGAGTGCTCGGCCAACCTTTTCCTTATTATACAAGGAATTTCAGTAACCGCAACCCTCACGGGTTAATTGCCTATCGGATCGGGGGTTTCGCCCGCCTTGACTGAACTATTAGTTTGGTCGGGTAAAATCAGACAGTAAAACAAAACCCCGCCTTCTATAGGGCGGGGTTTTGTTTTGTACAGAGAATTATACAGAATATCTTTTCTCCAAAAACTCAAATACTTTTTCATTAGTGAGTTCGGCCAGTGCCGCTTCTCTTGTGTTCGCCAAATTAATATTTTCTGGATTAACCTCGCCTTTTGATGTCATTGCTTGAATTAAATTATTGGCCATTTCTTCAATCTCTTCTGGGGTTGGTTTTATATTATTATCCTTGGCTATCTTTTTTAGAATTAAGGCGAAAGCAACTTGTTTTTCAGCTTCCGGCCGCCAGTCTTTTCTGAGGTCATCTTCGGTTTTATTTAAATGAGCTAGATGTATTGATAATTCCATTCCTTTCAAGTGGAGATCGTTATCAAATTTAACAACCATCTCATTTAGCCGTTCATTGATCATGTCTTTCGGCAAATCAATTTTGGATTTAGCTAAAATACCTGAAAGAATTTCTATCCTCAATCTTTGCTGTTCTTTGTTTTTTTTCTCATCCAAAATACCCTCGCTTACATTCCGCTCCAAATCATGCAGTCCTTCAAATTGGCCTAGACTCCTGGCAAATTCATCACTCAAAGCCGGTTTTTGGATTTCTTCAACTTTAATCACTTTGACCTCAAAGTCCAATTCTTTACCGGCAACGGCTTTGTGGAAATAATCTTTGGGAGCAATGAGTGAGAACTTTTTTTCCTCCCCTTCTTTCATCCCCAAAAGTTGGTCTTCAAATCCTGGAATAAATTTGTTATCCCCAACCACAACGGGGTGGTTTTTACTAACTCCGCCTTCAATCGGCAAGCCGTTTTGGGTTACTTCAAAATCAACCTCAGCCCTATCACCCTTCTCTATTGATTTATGCTTACGAATAAACTTAGAACGTGATATTCTTATAAACTCCAAAGCGTCATCTATTTCTTTTTTATCTACCGAAACTTCTTTTTTCTTTACTTTAAAACCGATTAAGTTACCGAACGTAACTGGTGGGAAAATCAAAAGATTGACGATATATAATAGTTTGGAAGCTGAGTTTTCTTTAATTTTTAAATCTGAAACTTTTAATACCTCCAAGCCCTCTTTTTCCAGAGTTTTAGCTAGACTATCTTGAAGAGCTATATTCAATCCTTCTTCAAGAATACCCTCATTTCCAACTTCCTGCCGAACCTTATCCCGGGGGACTTTGCCTTGGCGAAAACCATCAACTTTAATTTCTTTGGCAAACTTGTCTTCAGCAGCTTGAACATAACGCTTTAAGTCGTCGTGGCCGACTTCCACTGTGAGTTCATATCTGTTTTGTTCTAATTTCTTTAGAGTAGATTCCACTTCTTCGCTCCTTGCGGAGCTTCAAAGTGCAGGCATTTCTTCATTAGAGCGAAGAAGTGCCCTTCCGAAGCTTTAGCGAAGGAGGGCTATATTAATTCTATATCGTTTTATTTTCTTCTGTCTTTTCTTCTGCTTCAACCTCTTTTTCAACTTCTTTATATTCTAAATTCTCTTTCGGTGATCTGACATCTATTTTCCAAGCAGTAAGTTTAGCTGCCAAACGAACATTTTGGCCTCTTTTTCCGATAGCCAAAGAGAATTGGTCGTCAGAGACCTCAACCAGAGCATGTTTTCTTTTTTCATCAACAATCTTAACGTCAATAACTTTAGCTGGTGAAAGAGAGTTGGTTATAAAATCTTTAGGTTTTTCACTCCATAGTATAATATCTATTTTTTCACCCGACAACTCATTGATAACCGTCTGAACACGAACACCCTTCTGGCCAACCAGTGAACCAATTGGGTCAACCCCTTCTTCGCTTGAAGTAACAGCTATTTTGGTTCTTGAACCTGCTTCACGGGCAATTGCTTTAACTTGGACTGTTCCAGTATCAATTTCCGGAACCTCCATTCTAAAAAGTTCTAAGACCAATTTAGGATGAGCTCTGGATAAAAGAACCACTGGTCCCCTGGATGTTTCATCAACTTTAAAAATAATCATCCTGAAGCGCTGACCAATCCGATAATTATCGCCGTAAACTTGTTCAACCGGAGTTAAAAGTCCGTTAGTTTTACCTAGATCAATAAAAACTAATGGGCCTTCTTTGCGCTGAACCACGCCACTAACAATCTCACCTTCCCGTTTTTTGAACTCAGCAAATATAGCTTCCCTTTCGGCTTCTCTAAGGCGTTGGATAACTACTTGTTTAGCTGTTTGGGCAGCAATTCGTCCAAAATCAGTGTGGCTCTCCAAAGGAACCACTAATTCATCGCCGACTTTAATTTTTTTATTTTTCTTTTTTGCATCTGCTAAGAGTATGTGTTTTTCTGGGTTAAATTTTACTTTCAACTCTCCCTCATCTTCTTTTTTTAACCCACTTTCTTCGGGAACAGGTTCTCCTTTTCTCCTTGGTTTTTCTGTTTCCAAGTCTTGTTTGTCTTCAGCCACCTTGAGAGGCAGTGATCCGGTTATATTTTCCTCTTCATCAACCCCCTCAACTACATAAAAAATCTGGGTCATATCAAGACCACCTGATTCCGTATCAAGTTTTGATTTAATTATTTGTCCCTTTTTGCCATAGTCCCTTTTGTAAGCCGCGGCAATGGCCGCTTCAATTGTTTCTATAACGCTTTGTTCGGCTATGCCTTTTTCTTCTGAAATCTGCTTGATGGCAGATAAAAATTGCTTGGTATCTAACATTATAAAAGAGACGAGCAACAAGCTACCAAGGAACAAGAAAGAAAAATTAGACTTGATCGCATGGCCTCTTGTTTCTTGTCGCTATTTAAAATTTAAGGCCCGCTCCAGCGGACCTTGAACAGAAATACTTAACCCTATCATCTTATCAAATTATACAAAACGAGTCAAGGGGTAAACGCTTTGTGGTATAATTTATTATAGATATCCACAAATTTTATTTACAAAACCAGCACATTCGCTAATACAAATACATGCCTTCACAATCACCTGCTCAAAAACACGAAGAAGTGTTAGAAAAAAAATTAAGTGAGATCAGAAAATCTAACCAACCCAAACCAGCTCAGAAACCAGCTGTTCCCTCTTCATCTGCTCCAAAAACTTTTCAAATTGGCGCTATAGAAATAAATGAAGACGAATTAAACCATCTTGGGAACCAGATTAAAGATATTAGCGACATCAAAAACAAACTCCAGACAGTATCAGCTACTAAGCTTCTGGAAATATTGGTTGCTGGAGCTTTAAAAACTAAATGCTCTGATATTCACCTTGAACCGGAAGCCGATAAAACTCGCGTCCGGTATCGTTTAGATGGTGTTCTGCACGATATTTCGTTTTTTGAAAAAAGTTCTTATAACAAAGTTTTGAACAGGATAAAGATTCTGTCCAAAATGAAAATAAACATCCACGATTCTCCCCAAGATGGAAGATTTACCATTAAACAGAAAAGTGTGGATATAGAAGTCAGGGTATCAATAATACCAAGTGAGTTTGGTGAAACAATTGTAATGCGGCTCCTTGATCCGAGAACTATCAAGGGAACATTGGAAGATTTGGGTCTGCGTCAAGATCTCTTACTAATTATTCGCGAAGAATTAAAAAACAAAACCGGAGCTATCTTAACCAGTGGTCCGACCGGTTCCGGTAAAACCACCACTCTTTACGCCTTTGTTAACACTCTAAACGAATCGGGGACCAAAATAATTACCATTGAAGACCCTATTGAATATCATATTCCCGGCATATCTCAAACCCAAGTAGACCAAAAGAAAAAATATACCTTTACCAACGGACTTAAAGCTATTATCAGACAAGATCCTGATATTATTCTGGTTGGCGAAATCAGGGATAAAGAAACAGCTGAAATTGCTTTAAATGCCGCTTTAACCGGACATCTGGTTTTATCAACTATTCACACCAATAATGCTGCTGGGATAATACCTCGTCTTATTGATTTGGGGGTTAAGCCACAAATTATCGCCCCGGCAATTAACTTATCTATAGCCCAAAGATTATTGAGAAAACTCTGTCCAGCTTGTAAAAAACAAGTCCAAGCAACAGATAAAGAGTTAGAAAAAATTAAAAAAGTCCTTGAGCCGATAAGTAAAAAGGTTGATTTTCCAAAACTTACTTCTTCCTTGAAATTATATACCGCCGGCCAGTGTCATAAGTGTAACTCTTCAGGGTATCTGGGCCGAACTGGTATCTTTGAGTTATTCCAAATTTCAGAAAATATTGAGAGATTAATACTGACATCGCCATCAATTTTAGACATTGAAGAAACAGCTTTAAAAGAAGGGCTAACGACAATGCTGCAAGATGCTTACCTTAAACTTTTAGAGGGTATCACATCAATAGAAGAAATAGAAAGTGTGCTTTAGACCTGTTATTTAATAAATAAGTGGTTCTCTTTAATCTGTAGGCAAATCCATCTACCAAAGGCGGACGGGGCAGGATAGTTCCGAGGAGTAGTCCAGTCGAAACCGAGCTATCCAACTAAGATTATATCCCAATTAGGCCAACAAGATAAATCCCTGGCCTAATTGCCTACAGATTAAAGGTAACCACTTATCTAAAGTTCCACACAAAAAGCTCCTATATTTTAAGCTAAAACAATATGAATGTCAACCCAAAATTAACGCCTCAAACAACCGCTGATGATCAAGTTCTTGATCAAGCTTTGCGTCCAAAAACATTTACCGAGTATGTCGGCCAAATCAAAATCAAAGAAAATCTGAAAATACTCATCGGGGCCGCCAAAAAAAGAAACGAACCCATAGAACATATTCTGCTTCACGGCCCTTCCGGACTAGGTAAGACCACTTTGGCCTATTTGATCGCCAAAGAGTTGGGTTCTAGTTTAAAGGTTACTTCGGGCACCGCTCTTGAGAAAGCTGGTGATGTCGGCTCAATTCTGACGGGTTTAAACGACGGTGATGTTTTGTTTATTGACGAAGTTCATCGTTTAAACAAAGCCGTAGAAGAAGTTATTTATCCGGCCATGGAGGGTTTTAAGCTGGATATTATTATCGGCAAAGGCAACTCGGCTAAAACCTTGCAAATAGACCTGCCTAAATTCACTCTTATTGCCGCCACTACAAAAATATCAATGCTTTCCAGCCCCTTTCGTTCACGATTTGGCATGAACTTTCGCCTTGATTTTTACAATCAAGAAGATATAGAAAAAATAATTGCCCGTTCGGCCAAACTTTTAAATGTATCCATCCAGTCCCAAGCAATTAAACTAGTAGCCCAAGCTTCCCGCTTTACTCCTCGCATTGCCAACAGACTCCTCAAAAGAGTCCGTGATTACGCTCAAATGGCCGACCAAGACATTATTAACCCAGAAACAGCGCAAAGTACCTTAAAAATGCTTGAAGTTGATGACAAGGGTCTTGAGGACACGGATCGCAAAATACTCTCAACCATCGCTGAAACTTTTGACGGCGGACCGGTTGGCTTAAAAGCTGTCGCCGCCGCCATCTCCGAAGAAGAAAACACCATAGAAGATGTCTATGAACCCTATCTCATCCGAGCCGGCCTTATAGCCAGAACCTCCAAAGGCCGGATAATCACCCAACAAGGTTTAAAACATTTAGGGCTCAAGAAATCTCTGTTGGATTTTTAAAAAGCCAGAGAGCGGTTATTCTTCGGGCACGACGTAAATTTTTGCTAAAATTTCGTCTTTTACTCGCACCGGACCGTGCTCCGTAAATCCCTCAGAATAACCGCTCTCTGGCTTAAAATCATATGTCCGGTCATTCGCGCTGGTCGCAGATAAAACACAAGAAAGGAGCAAATGACAAAAAGAGGGCCCAGTTGTTTTCTAAACTTTCAAAACTAATTTCCTTAGCCGCCAGAAAAGGCGCCAATCCGGAAACAAATATGGAATTGAAAAATGCTATTGAGCAAGCCCGTTCTTTTGATGTACCTAATGATAATATTGAAAGAGCTATAAAAAAAGCCTCCGATAAGTCAGCCACCCAACTTGAAGAGTTGTCTATTGAAGCAATCGGACCAGGTGGTATCGCTTTAAAAATTAAGGCCATTACCGATAATCGTAATCGGACTATTGTTGAAGTTAAACATATTTTGAGCGAAAACAATTCTAAACTAGTCCCGCCTGGGACTATTTCCTGGATGTTTAACCAAAAGGTTTCCATTACTGACCTAGAAACACAAAACCGGATAGACAAACTTTTTGAAGCATTAGATGATCAGAATGATGTGGAAAATGTTGAATCTAATTTAAAGTAACAAGAAGTAGGGTCTTTTGAGGGATTTACGGAGCGCGACTGGCGCGAGTAAAAGACGAAATTTCAGTAGAAATTTACGTCGTGCCCGAAAAAGACTTACTTCTTGTTATGTAAATGATAATCCTAGGAATTGACCCGGGTACAACTAGAATCGGTATCGGTGTTATCAAAAAAGATAGAAACAAACTATCTTGCCTTTATTACGGCCTGATTAAGCAACCCTCCCCCGCTTTAATAACTTCGGAAATTTCTGAATTAATTAGGAAGTATAGGCCAGAAGTAGCCGCTGTAGAAAAAATATTTTTCTTTAAAAACCAAAAAACCATAATATTGGTCAGTGAGATGAGGGGGGTAATTTTGGCAGCTCTGGCTGTTAATGGTATCCCAACTAGAGAATTTACCCCCCTTCAAGTTAAACAAGCCGTATCCGGTTATGGTCGCTCTGGGAAGCATCAGGTTGAACTTATGGTTAGGATGATCTTAGGGCTAAATCAAGAAATTAAACCAGATGATGCTGCTGATGGTTTAGCTATTGCAATTTGTTGCGCAAATACTATTATACGAGAATAAAATAGGACTTACGCGTGAGTCCTATAAAATTTAACCTAAAGTTCCCGTTTGTATCTATTAAGGTAGCTTATGAATACCTTAGTAATCCGAACCGGAAAGAATCGGTATAATGATTGAGGAAAAAGAAATATTTTCTCTTCACGCCGAAGAAGACGACAGCGAAATAGAAAAAACCAAAGAAGAAGAAATGGCTGAAGAAGATACTGAGGAAGATGACAAGGATGAAGAAGATGATACTGAGGGTGATGATTTTGAGAGCTAACTTTTATTTAACTTTATAAAATTTCCGAGGACCGATTTGGACTATATCCCCGCTTTGTGTTGGGTGATCCCATTTTTCAATCACCACGTCGTTAATTTTCACAGCTTTCTGGTCTACTAATCTTTTCATCTCAGAATTTGATTCAACCAGACCAGCTGAAACAGATGTTTGAATAATATTTCCCTTGTTCTCAACCTCCATAATCTCTTCAGGTTTTTCACCTTTAGAAAAAACTCTCTCAAATTCTTTCCTAGCTTTTTGGGCCTCTTTTTCTCCATAAAATCTCTTAACAATATCTTGGGCAACAACTATTTTAGCGTCTCTTGGCCCCATTTTAAGAATCTTCTCTTTATCCGATAAAGGAATTCTCGTAACATTAACAAGTAACACTTCTGTCATTTCGTCTGGTTGAGCCATAATTGCTCCGAACATTTCTTTTGGCGAAAAAGATAGGAAGACGCCTGTTCCACGACTCTTAGACATTAACTCGCCTGTTTTAGGATTTTCCATTAAATTCACGGCAACTATAAATTTTTCTTTGTTTTTTAACTTTTTCAATAAAGTACGGCCAACAAGAGCATTAAATATCTGGTCTGTTCCACACAATTCTACATCAACATCCATAGCAACACTGTCATATCCTTGCATTAATGGATACTGAAATTCATGGGAATAAATAGGAATATTACTCTTAAGTCTCTTCTGAAACATATCTCTCTCTTGAAGTTGTTGGACAGTTATGTTGGCTGCCAGTTCAATCTCATCTTCCCAGGTCATTTTTGAAAGCCAGGCGCTGTTATACAAAACATGGGGTGGATTATCTTTATCATCAAAATCCATTAAAGGTTTTATCTGGGAAATCCAACTCTTAACATTATTGTCTACTTGTTCTTTTGAGAGTTTGACTCTGGTGGCAGTCTTATCTGACGGATCACCGATTCTAGCAGTAAAATCACCCATCAGAATAATAACTTCATGGCCGAGTTGTCTAAACTCTTCCAACAACATGTAGTTTTTAGCATGGCTAAGGTGAAGTGAGTTTGAGGTTGGGTCTACTCCAATATAAATTTTTAATCTATTCCCGGCAGTCATTCTTTCAATTAACCGTTCTTTGGTTGGCAAAATTTCAACGACAACACCTCGGTTAATAATTTCTTCTATCCTCTTTTTATCGGTAATAACTTTCATAAATTAAAAGCTTATACTACAGCTTATAATTTATGCCGCATCTTTTCAACTTATCGTTAGTAGCTGGGGTGGGTGTCTTAAGGGATTTACGGACCGCGACCGGCGGGAGTAAAAGACAAAATTCTAGCAAGAATTTATGTCGTGCCCGAAAAACACCCACCCCAGCTACTAATCTTGAAAAAAACTAAGGTTGTGTTAAGATTTAAACTACTTTGATACCGCAATTTACAGTAGAAAAATTGAAGAATAGGAAGAAAAAAGTTAAGAAGGTTATTAAATCCTTAGTCACACTGGCCGTGTGGTTTTTTGTAGTTGGTATAATTGTTTTCTTGTCTTACTTTATCTACCTTCAAAGAACTATCCCCGATCCGGAAACTCTTATTTCAAGAAAGGTGGGGGAATCAACTAAAATATACGACTCTACCGGCACAGTTTTGCTTTATGACATCCACGGCGAAGAAAAAAGAACCATCATTCCTTGGGAAGATATCACCAGTTATGTTAAGTGGGCCACTTTGGCTTCAGAGGATAGTGATTTTTATAAGCATCGCGGAGTTGATTTTAATGGTATCGCCCGAGCTTTTTTAAAAAACCTAATGGAGGGTGGTATATCTCAGGGCGGATCAACGATTACTCAACAACTGGTTAAAAAAGCTCTCTTGGGTGATGAGCGAGCTTCCACTTTTCGTCTGGTTACCAGAAAAATAAAAGAGATTATTCTAACAGTTGAAATTGAGAGAAAATATAGCAAAGATGAATTATTTTGGATGTATTTAAACCAAATACCTTATGGTTCTAGCGCTTATGGTATTGAGGCGGCTAGTAAAACATTTTTTGATAAACCAACCAAGGATCTTACTTTAAACGAAGCGGTTGTTCTTGCTTCTCTGCCCAAGGCTCCGACTTTTTATTCTCCTTATGGCAGTCATGTTGAAGAGTTAGTGGTTAGAAAAAATCACACCTTATCCAGAATGCTTGATCTGGGGCATATAACCCAAGAAGAATATGATCAAGCAAAAAAAGAAGAGGTTGTCTTTCAGCCAAGCGTTGACAAAATTACCGCTCCTCATTTTGTTATTATGGTCAGGGAATATTTGGTTTCTAAATACGGCGAAGACGCTGTTGAAAAAAATGGTCTTAAGGTGATAACCACCTTAGACACCGAGCTCCAAAAAATAGCTGAGGAGGCTGTTACAAAATATTCTGAAATAAACAAAGAAAAATATAAAGCCACCAATGCCGCTTTGGTGGCCATAAACCCCAAAAACGGAGAAGTTGTAGCTATGGTCGGCTCAAGTAATTATTTTGATATTGAAAACGAAGGTAATTTCAACGTAACAACTGCTAAAAGGCAACCTGGTTCGGCTTTTAAACCCTTTGCTTACGCTGTTGCTTTTCAAAAAGGATATCCCGATGGAACTATTGTCTTTGACACGAAAACAGAGTTTAATCCAAACTGTAAACCTAACGCTTTGGAGGAAAAAGATGAGTTTGGTTTAGACTGTTATCATCCCGAAAATTATGACGGCCGTTTCCGCGGACCGGTTACTCTAAGAAATGCTTTGGCTCAATCATTAAACGTCCCTTCTGTTAAAACACTTTATTTGGCTGGAGTTGAGGATACTATAAAACTGGCTGAATCTATGGGCATAAGCACCCTCCAAGACCGGTCCAGATTTGGCTTATCTCTTGTTCTTGGTGGTGCAGAAGTAAGGCCGATTGACCTTGTCTCAGCTTATGGAGTTTTTGCTAATGATGGAATTAGGAATCCTTGGAATTTTATTAGAAAAATTGAATCTGGTAGCGGTGAAATTCTTGAGGAACAAAAACTAAAGCCCGAAAGAGTTATTGATTCTTCTGCGACTCGGCTTGTAACTGATGTATTGTCGGATAACAATGCCCGCTCCTCTGTCTTTGGTTATTCAAGCTCTCTTTATATTCCCTCCAGAGAAGTTGCTGCAAAAACAGGAACGACCCAAGAAAACAGAGACGCTTGGGTTGTTGGTTATTCTCCAAATATTGCTGTTGGCGTTTGGACAGGTAACAATAAAAATGAATCTATGACAAGAGAAGGTGCTGGTATCAGCGCTTCTGGGCCTATGTGGAAAGAGTTTATGGTTAAGGCGTTAGAAAAATATCCTTTTGAGGGCTTCCAAAGACCTGATCCTGTTTTCTCAAACAAAATAATGCTAAGTGGCCAATATTTTGATCCAGACCACGAAGTTCACAACATTCTCCACTATATTAACCGCTCCCAACCCGCTGGATCAATTCCATCAAATCCGTTAGAAGATACTCAATATATAAACTGGGAATGGTCAGTTAGAAATTATTTCGGTTTGTCTTTGCCTAATTTACCTAATTAGTATCTTGTTCAGTTTAATCTTGTTTTCTTTAAAAAACGAGTTGATACTTAATAGCTGAAGGGTTAGCTCGTTGGCTATAACTTTATTGTCTGTGTTTATTGTTAAGCTGTTCTCTTTGGCGTCATAGTTTAAAACAAAAGAAAAACCCATAATATCGTCTCCGAATTTGTTTTTTAAAAAAGAATAGAAGCTGGTTTTTATAATAGCTAATTTATCTTGTGATTTGCTGAGATAATTTTTTCTTTTTTCAAAAAGATTATTAATACTTTTCAGCATGTTTTTACCTTCTAAGTGGCATTATAAGATAGGTGAGGTCTTTGGATTCATGTTCTGGTCTTAAAACTAAGGGGCTTCCTTGGCCGGTATATTCTATAATTACATGCTCGGTCGGTATTATTTTTAAACCGTCCAATAAGTAGTGGTGGTTTAAAGAGATATCAAACGGCTCGTTTTTAAGCAGAGCTTCCGTATTTATTTGAATCTCTCCTTTGTCTGCATTCTTAGCTGTAATTGTAAGTTGTTTTTCATTACAACTTAATTTAATATCGGCAATATTAGATGAGAAAATACCAGCTAAACGCACATTTTTGTCTAAGTCTTCTTTTTTAACCAACATTCTTGAAATATATTTATCTGGAATTACTTTCTTATAGTCGGGGTAATTACCGTTAACCAATCTAGAAACAAGCTCTATTGCGTCAGTAGAAAAAGAGACCTGATTATCATCGTATCTGACAATAACATCTTCGTTAATATCCCCTAAAAATCTTATTAACTCCAAAACAGTTGATCTTGGTAAAATAAAAGAATTATTATTTTTATTTTTTAAATCAATAATTCTTTCGGATAATCTAAAACTATCCGTTGAAGAAAATATCAATTGTTTATCGTTAAACTGAATAAATACCCCGGCTAATTCTGGTCTTGTTTCAGAAACAGCAACAGAATCAAAGACAGAATTTAATCCTGATTTTAATATTTTTGAAGGAATTGTAGAAAATATCTCTTTTTTAATTTTTGGTATAATCGGAAAGTCTTTAGTGTCAAAACCTAATATTTGAGTCTTATATTTTTCGGTATTTATTGTTAAAATATTGTTTTTAGTAGTTAGGGTTATTTTTTCTTCCCCGGTGTTATTTACAAAATCGGAAAATATTTTTGCCGGAACAGCTATTTCACCTGTTTCTTCTACTTTAGCTCCTAATAAACCACTGATTCCTATCTCTAAATTAGTAGCTATTAATTTAAGCCGTCCATTTTCTGTTTTCAGTAAAATATTATTTAAAATAGGCAAAGAAGGGTTTCTTGAGATAACCCTTTCAATTACAGAAATAATTTTAGTTAAATTTTTATGATTAGTAGTAATCTTCATTAGATATATAAATACTTATTATTACTATTATTAAGGAAGTATATTTTGTTTATAAGTTTTTAAAATGAATTTATGAATGACGTATTACTTGGAGTATTTTAAAAAATACTGGTTTAACATCTTGTTTATAATTTTATATATAACTCTGGATAAGTAGCGGACAACTTTTTAATAAAATACTAATAACTAATGAATAATTATAATTAAATCATCATCAAAACAATTAATCCACTACTTATCAAAAGAATTATAAACACGTTCTCTAATCATAACCAACTCTTGTTTTACAGACTCATCATTATTCTCTTCCCTTTTGATTTTTTCACAAGCATGAATCACTGTTGAGTGATCGCGACCACCCAACTTTTGCCCTATTTCAGGAAAAGATAATTTAGTCTCTTCTCTTAATAAGAACATGGCCATTTGTCTCGGTCTGACTATTTCTTTTTTCCTACTTCTTTTGATTAGATCACTTGGGGAAATATTATAGAAATCAGCAATATTTTTTAAAACAACCTGGGACGATGCTTTTTTGTAAGGATTGTTCAAATAGGTAGCTAGAATATTTTTGACCTCTTTTGTGCCAGGAGGTTTGTTGTATATTTGGCTAAAAGCAATAACCCTATTTAAAGCACCCTCAAGTTCCCTAACATTTTTCTGGATATTTGTGGCTATATAAGTCACGGTTTCATTGTCCAACTCCTGATTTTTTTCCAGCATTTTTAATTTTAGTATAGCCAGCCGTGTTTCAAAGTCAGGAATACCAATATCGGCTATCATGCCGCCCTCAAAACGTGATTTGAGCCGTTCTTCTAAAGCAGGAATAGCTTTTGGGGGACGGTCAGAAGACAGGACGACTTGTTTGTTTTTCCCATGAAGCTCGTTAAATATTTGAAAGACCACTTCTTGGGTCCTTTCTTTTCCGGCAATAAATTGAATATCATCAATAATCAGAAGATCTAGTTTTGAATAGGTGTTTTTTAGGTCCTCTATTGTTCTGTTGCGGATAGATTCAATCAGGTCAGCTGTAAGTTTTTCAGCAGATATGTATAAAACATGACTGTCTTTATATTCTGCAGATATTTTATTGCCGATTGATTGGAGAAGGTGGGTTTTACCTAAGCCTACTCCACCATAAATAAATAAGGGATTATAAAGTTTGCCTAAATTTTTAACTATTGCTAACGAAGCCGCGTGAGCTAGTTCATTATTGGATCCAACAACAAACGATTCAAAAGAGTACTTTTTATTAAGGTTGGTATATTTATCTATATCTTTTAAAGAATCAGGTATTACCTTTTCCTCTAAGTCACGATCTAAGAAAGGTTTAGGAGTTGTTTTTAGCTCAATTTTGGGTGTTCCCACCACATACCTGACCTCCCTTACTTCAGGAGAAAACCCCCTAATTGAGTCCAGAATGCGTTTATTAAATTTATTCTGTAACCATTCTCTAATAAAACCATTAGGAACACTCACCACTATTGATTGACCGTCCTTAGACAAAATCAAAGTATTCTTAAACCAGGTCGTAAAATTCGCCTTAGTTAATGAAAGCTCCATCTCACCCAATACTGCTTTCCATAATTCTTCATTGGTCATCATGGGTTTAATTATAACCAACGTAATAAAAATAACATAAGCACTGAAAGTTTATATGATGTTTATAACAAGTGGATAAATGTTTACAATATTGACTATGGCATAAAACATGTATATACTACAAATTAATATGAATCCCCACACTCAGTTAGGATTTGCGACCTAGTGTTTTATGGGTTTGTGGGAAAAACATGTGTATAAATTTAATTTTGGTTAGAATATTATTCCAAAATCGCAATGGAAACATATCCTAACTGAGTGTGGGGATGAAGATTACCTTATATCGTCCAAAAAAGAAGAAAAGAAAAAGAAAACACGGCTTTTTTAAACGATCACAATCCAGATATGGCAGAAGAGTTTTAACGCGCCGAAGAAGAAAAGGGAGACGTAAACTAACAGTTTAGATATGCCCCTCCCCAGAAAGAATCGCCTAACTGATAAAAAGGACTTTGATATGGTTTTTAAGGAAGGAAATGCTGTAAAAGGCAATTTTTTGTTTATAAAATACAAAAAAAACACTTTAACTAATTCGCGAGTTGCCTTTATTGTTCCCATTAAAGTTGCTGGTAATGCTGCCAATAGAAACAGGATAAAAAGAATATTTTCCGAACAAATTCGTAAAAAAATTACCGACTTTAAAAGTAAGTATGACATTGTAATCACACTTAAACGTAAAGAAAAAGAAGATAGTCTAAAACATGAATTAATGGATTTATTAAATCGAACTAGAATACTAAATGAAAAAAACAGTAATTAAATTTATTAAAGGCTACCAATATTTTTCCCACACCTTGCTTAGGCACAATGCCTTACCTTTATTTTTCCCCTCTGTTTGTAGATTTTACCCAAGCTGTTCAGAGTATACCATTGAGATGATTGATAAGTGCGGCCTTTGGAAAGGCTTGCTTAAAGGTTTAAACAGAATATTGAAATGTAACCCCCTTACTACTAATTACAAATAGACCCAAATATACAAATTTACGAATTAAATTTATTTGTAGATTTGTACATTAGATAAAATTAGTAATTAGTAGATAAAAATGATGGAATTATATAATACAATTTTATACGAACCACTTCTTAATGCTGTCGTTTTTTTGTATAATATTTTGCCTGGCAACGATTTTGGTTTAGCCGTGATTGCCCTTACTATTATTATCCGATTAATATTCTTCCCCCTTACTGTTAAAACCATTCTTTCCCAAAGAGCTCTTAGTAGAATCAACCCGCAAATGAAGGCCATCAAGGACAAATTCAAAAATGACGTCCAAGCCCAGTCAGCTGCAATAATGAAGTTGTACAAAGAAAATAATGTTAACCCATTATCGGGTTGCTTACCCTTGTTGATACAACTACCGATACTCATAGCCTTGTATCAAGCTTTTGGGGCTGGATTTAAACCGGACAACCTCGGACTTATCTATAATTTCATAACTAAACCGGAAAATATTAATCCTATTTCTTTTGGTTTTTTGAATATTACTTCAAGGAGTGTTATTTTAGCTATAATAACTGGCGCCTTTCAATTTATCCAACTTCGTCAAAACCAAAATTTAATGCAAAACAACTCCGACGGTGTCCAGAAAGAAATGCAGGCACTTAATAAGCAAATGTTGTATATTTTCCCGGTAATGATTATAATTATTGGTTGGAACTTGCCGGCCGGTTTACTGCTTTATTGGGTGACTACGACCTTGTTCTCAATGGGAGAACAGACGTATATTAGAATGAGATATAAAAACTAGAAATTTAAAATTCAGCTTGGATATAAGAATTAAAACATGGAAAATGAAAATAGTAACAATATAAAAGAAAGAGTTATGGAAACCGTTCAAGGGATGGCTGGCTTTATGAACTTAGAATGCCAAGTTAACCTAAAAGAAGAAATAGACGATCGTAACAACAAATCCCTACTCGTGTCTGTCTACACACCCGAAAACGCCAGTCTTCTTATAGGCAAAAATGGTCAAAACTTAAAGGCCCTAGAACAGATTTTAAGAAGTATTTTTTTGAAAAAAATCACTGATATTAATAATATCGTTGTTGATGTAAATGATTATCGCAAATCTCAAACTAACCATCTGGTTGATTTGGCCAAACAGACCGTAACTCGAGTCCGCAGTACCCAAAAAGCCGAAGCCATGTTTCCTATGTCGCCTTATGAAAGGAGAATTGTTCATATGGAACTTGCTTCTTGCCCAGATATTACCACAGAGAGTATCGGTGCAGAACCAAATCGTAGAATAGTAGTAAAACCACTTTAATCATTACTTCTCTTCAGGATTACAGGTTTTTTAAGTTGGTCAATTTCAATAATAACCTCATCCTCCTTTGTCCAGCTAATACTTAAATTTACAACCCTGGTTTTAAAGACAGATTTTTGATTTGAACCGTCAAGATTAGAAACAAAGACACCCCCCTCCCTGCCCTTTTTAGGAGGAATAAAATAAGCAATTTTCTTGTTGTCTGGCGAGATTGCATAGATACTGATATTGGGACTTAAGTTTAAAAACATCCTCGTTGTTATTTCTGGCAAGGATGGCCTTTGTTGGGTAGATATTTCTTTGGTGGAATCAACAACCCTTTCTTCAAAACGATCTAAAAGTGTTCCAGTTTTTTGTTTGGCATTAGCTTTTACTTCGTGTCCAACTAAAATATAACCTCCCAAAAAAGAAGTCAAAGCGAGAGACGCCATTAAAAACAAAAAGAATACCTTATTACTGACCATTAGTTTATTTAAACTTCGGTCAAAACAGCCGAAGCAGATTCTTCTGACGATTGGCGAGCCTCTTTAAATGTTTTTCTTTCGTCCAGATAGGCTAGAAGTATAGACAGACTGGCCCAGGGAAAGATTGATAAAAAAGGAATAAACTCGGCTACTGCCCCTGCCACAACTTTCATGGTCGGATTTTTTCTGAAAAATCGGGCTATTCTAAAAGCCGTTTTGGTGGTGCGTATGGCTGTTCTTCTATACTCCTCAACTTGTTTCATAAAACCCTCGGCTCTTTTTTGCTCCTGATCGGTAAACCACATAATCAAAACGGTTGATATTGAAAGAAAAAAAGATACAAACCAAGCTACTATAGCCAAAAATCCGGTAAGTTCAATTGCATCTACCAAATCATTCGGGACCGCTAAAACAAAAAATAATAAAAAGTATTTTATAAAAGACGGGCGACCAAACGATCGGCCTTCTTTTTGAATTGAATCAGCTGTTTGCGCTCCTTGTTCCTGTTGTTCTCGCTCTAAAACCAGTCGGTTGGCGTAGTCAATTTCTTTAGCTTGTTGTTCTGGAGCAGGAAATTTTTCTTTTATTTGCCTATTGATTTGTCCAACCACCCTGTTTTTATAGCCGGGAACATAACCTTTCCAGCCCAAATTTATTTTTTGGACCTTATTTTCTAGTTTTATTGGTCCCCATTCTTTTATTTGTTCTAGTTCCTGTTTTTTTTCGGCCATATTATTGGTTAGCTTTAGCCCACTCCTCTTTTGCCTTCTCTACTTCAAGAATTTGCCTTGGATCAGAGGTGATAATTTGATCTTCAGCGTAAGAAGCCACAACCCGGATACCGATATGGTTTTGACCAAGGAAAAATAAGCCAAAACCAACCCTTGCTTCAAGGAGATAGTATTTTTCGGCGTCAGTCAGGTTAAACGTTTCTTTTACAACCTCAATTGCTGCTGGTGATTGTTTCATTAAAATCTGCATTGAGGAGTTGGTGACGATGGATTTGCCTTGCGGCGTAGCCATAAAATCAGGAATATCCTGGGTTATAGTGGTTAGGCCCAGATAATATTTCCTCGCTCTTTTGGCAATATTAAACAAAAACTCAGCTCCCAGAGGATATTTCATTAGCCACCAGGCCTCGTCAACCACCATGATTCTTTTCTTCAGGTTTCGGCGAACTTGGGTCCATATATGATTTAAAACTAGATACATAGCAATCGGTCGTAACTCATCTTCCATATCACGGATACTGAAAACAACAAACCTAGCATCAAGAGCAACATTAGTTGGATTGTTTAAAAACCCGGCAAAAGTTCCTTGAGTGAATTTTTTCATCCTGACAGCCATTGATTCAGCGCCAGTCAGTCCTTCCAAAACATTCTGGAAGTCTGATAAAATCGGCGGTTCAGATTTAGTAAAGTCGCTTTCCGGAGCTATGTCTTTAATGGCATAAGTCTGAATTATGGCCTCATCAAGAATGTTTGACTCTTCCGGAGTTAGATCGCCCATCATTAATCTAAACAAACCGGTAAGACTTAAGGTGTGAGATTTGAAAACATCAGCCGGAGACTCATCCTCTTTAGGGATAGGTAAGTCAAAAGGATTTATGTGATTAGGAGAGTTGACTGATATTTTGACATTGGAACCGCCAACAGTTTCAGCCAGGTATTTATACTCATCCTCCGGGTCAATAACAAGAACTTGCGTACCAAAAACAAGACTACGCAATATCTCCAGTTTAACCGTATAACTTTTACCACCACCACTTTTTCCAAAAACAACTGAATTTGCATTTTCAAGGTCAAACCGGTCAAAAAGAACTAAAGAATTATTATGGGTGTTAATTCCATAAAGTATGCCCGAGTCCGAAGTCAGGTCAAAAGATACAAAAGGGAAAATTGAAGACAAAGGCTCTGTATTTAGGGATGTATAGACATTTAATTTGTCACTGCCTAGGGGCAAGGTAGACATGAAGCCCTCGGACATTCTAAAAGTTGCCGGCCGAGAAAATATAAGCTGATACTCAAGCAGGCCTTTCAGTTTATTCTCTGTTTCATCCAGAGTTTGCAAGGAACCTTCGTAAAAGGTTATATAAACTCCCAGTTCAAAAAAACGATCTGTCCCCTGCTGGAGCCTATCCCTTAGACTTTCAATGTCTTGTATGGCTGTCTCAAGAAGAGGATTTCTTACTTTGCCGGCCGCTGACTCTTCCATAACCTGGGCTTCCAAGCGAGCCAATTGGTCGCGGAGCTGTTTTAATATTTGAGCGGTGTTTTTGGGGTTAGTGTAAATTGAAATATCAAAAACCCGATCCAGATTGATTATCGGAGAAAACCAGCTAGTATGCAAAAATCTAGGATAAGTGGCCAAGAAGATCGTTCGGGCATACTGACTGCCGATTCTTATGTGATTTGGCGCCACACTAAAAGCCGACGGAGCCAAGAAGGCGTCAATCTCGGTTGACTTAATTGTATCGGCCGATTTTGACATAAATTATGTTTTCTTTTCTTCTACACTTTTTGTTTCGGGGTTGTAGAAATTATAAAATATTTTTTTAAGCTCTTCCTCTTCAAGTAATTTGGATTTTAAGCTGAGTCCGGCCAATCCCCCAAAAACAAGCTCCACCCTCTGCATGAGCTGGTTTTTATATGTTTCAAACTTTTCAGGAGTTAAGTCCTTGGCGGCCGTTGTCGGAGTAACTGTGCTTTTGAAACTTTGGAGTAAACCGGTTTTTAAAGGCGATTCAAAAATATAAAAAGGAACAATTGTATAAAACTTTTTGGACATTATGTTGCTTAACACCGACAACTCTTGAACAAATTTCAAATATTCATTGGCCTGGATTCTTAGAAGTTCGTTGTCTAGTTGACCAGTTGCTTCACTGGCGTATTTTAAATAGTCTTCAATAAACAATCGGCGTGAAACGACTGAAATTTGCAGAGGAAAATCAACGGAGTTTATAAAATTCTGGAAATTTTGAGTGATGGCTATTTGCTCATCTTCTGATCTCAGCTCAAAATTAATTGCCGAGGTTTCAATAACCGCCCTCATTGACCCATCTTTAAGAAGGAGAATACCGTCTCTTATTTCTTGAATATTGACTAAGTTTTGGGTTGAAGGGGTAACGGGTGTAGCCACGGGAATTACTACGAATTACTAATTAAACAAATATACGAATCTACTAATAAAGAATCTGGATTTGTAGATTAGTACATTTGAACGGTTTGTAATTAGTAGTTATATTATTTATCTGACACGATTACCTCATTTAATTTTAAGCCATCCCCCTCTTTTTTAAAAATATATTGTTTCGGCCCTATAAAGTAATTGAGCCCGTACATAATGTAATTTACTAAAGGGGTTTCGTTGATTTTGACGAAAGCTAAAGAAACAGCTATTCCCCCGATAGGGATGGCTAAAACAAAAAACGCATAACTTGGCAGAATCATATACATCAAAAACAAAATCGCTCCACCCGAAGCCAGCCACAAAAACTGCTTTAGCGTGAACGGACCGATTAATTTAGTCTCGGTTTCAATGAATTGGGGGACTTGGAATTTCATTAAATCTACGAATTACGAATCTAAACGAATGTACGAATCTACAAATCCAGAGTCTTTATTTTCTTTATTCGTAGATTTGTATATTTGAATAATTTGTAATTAGTAGTTAGGGTTTATTGCGAAGATCAATAATACTGGCAACTTTTTCCAACTCCTCTTCTAATGGTCTGTTACCAGGTTTTTGGACAGGTGGGGGCGGTGTTTGAGGAGGCATTACAGGTCTTGGCTGGATTGGAGTTTGAGTGGGTTGCGGTGGAGGGTCGGTTTTCATTTGGCTTATCCTTTCTGGGAACTTTGCTCTCTGGACGGCTTTAACTGATTCAAGAGCCGGCGATAATAACTCCCCCACTATCATTGAGGCGATATCTTTGGATTTACCTTCATCTAAATTTAATTTTTCCTGAATGGACTTGGTGAAATCGCCGATAAAAATATTTCCCAACAAAACCTCTCGAATTAAATTGGCGATTTCTTTTTTCTGTATCTCATCTAACCCGAACTTGGTTCCCAGTTTCTCTTCAATAAATTCTGCTGTGGAGAAATCAAAAATAACTTTTCTTACGGGGACGGAAATGAAATTAAACTTGGTATTATAGTTTATAAAATCATTTTTATCTCTAAATTCAACTATCCCAGCTCTGTAAGGAGTAAAATAATCTCCGCCAGTATAGTTAGTGTCTTCTAGGGTCAAATCTTGTGTTGGGTTGATGGCTTCATCCATGGGGGGTTTATTTAAATGTTGTTTTGAATACTCTCGAATATAGTCTGTTTTTCAGCTCTTTCTGTCGGATTTTTGACATTATTTATCTCTTTGTCCAGGTCAGCAATATAGGTCGTGTAAGCTTTTTTGTTTTTTCTGGTTTTTAGACCCCTAAGATGGTTAGTCAAAGCAGTCTGAAATTCTGGCCTATTCCATACTTTAGGAGGTTTGGTTGGATCAGTCTCGGCTGGCATTTGTGCCAATTTCTGGGCACCAACCGTAACGGCTCCGGCGTAGTGTCTTTCTCTGATTTCAGCGTCAATCTGAGCATCTGTTTTACCAGCTGTTTGGATACTAAATCCTTGTATGGTCTTGTTTCTTATCTCTTCGTGGGCGTAGGTGCCATCAGGTTTCTTAACAAAGTTATATTCAACAGCCAGATCCGGCCTACTGTCACCAACATCTTTAATGAAACTTTTACCGTCAGCATTGGTAGCCGAACCCAGTATATCAATGGATCGGTTGAATTGTTCTTGAGTTAAACCAGAACGAATCCTCTCGTCTTGTTGGACAAATTTAACCATTTCCTTTTTTGCTGGGTTAAGATTGTTAGCCCTTAGATTTGTATATTTATCATTACCATCTTTGTCTATACTGGTGGACATTTCTATAAGCTGGGAACCGCTCATGTTTGAGTATTTGGCTTCTTTTCCGGCTTGAACGAAATCTTTAGCAGCTAGAGGATTGTCCGAAAGTTCTTCAAGTGTTTTAGCAAAGACATCGCCATTTGGATCAAGTTCACCGAGTTTGGCCATCATTTTGCGATAAGCGTAAATCTTGGGATCAGTAGCTATGCCCTTCTCTGCTCCTAGTTTTATTTGATCAGCAGTAATTGCTCGAACATCAAATTTATCCTGAATATCCTTGTATTCTTTCTCTGTCTTGGTTAAAAACTCTCTTTGTTGCTGGAGTTCCATTCCCCTAACTCCCAACATAGCTCCAATTCTGGCTGATCTTTCCCTGTGGCCTTGTTCACCACTGGTAACCTTGAACCCGCCCAGACTAAGACCCTCTTCTCTTATTTGTTTTCTCTTTGCCTCTACTCCGGTACCTATATCTCTGGCACTATAGCCACCAAATATTGGCACTCTTGATCCGGCGAACTTTGCCGCAGTTCGGCCCCTGGCCCAGACTCCCATTGCCACTCCGCCGGCGCCGGCGGCCATACCGGCTGACATAGCCATTTTAGCCCCGCCAATTAGAACAATGCCGATCAAGATAAAGAAAAATAAGCTCTGAAAAGTAATTCCAAGGCCGGAACTCGTCCCGCTGTTTATTCCAGTTAAAATAGCATCTTTTCTTTGTAAAAACAGGGTGCCAAAATAAATAAAGAACAAATAAAAGGGCATAAACACATTCCAACCGATAAAATATTTCCACCAATCCTGATTTATTTTTTTTGTTGAGGGAAGGATATAAGTAATCCAAGCAACCGGTGAAAAGATTAGCAACGCCCACAAAACAGGAACACGAAGCATGGAAAAGAAAAACAAAACGGCCATGCTAAAAAATACTATAGACAGCAGTATTATGGTGGCAAAGAAAGAGATTGTTTTCTGCCATAAATTTGCATCAACTGTAGCTACTGCCGAAGTAGATAGATCTCCCACCACCGAGTCAGCTATTTGTGTTCCTTGGGCTATTCGGTGTCCAATATCGCCGATAGAGTTAATAAAGACATTACTCAATGTCTGGCTTATATCAATAATATATTCACCTATGACCAAACTGAAGTTTATAAGCAAAGCGGCAACAATAAATCTGCCGATCAGAGATTTGAAATCGTAGCCTCCGATGTCAAATATTGTGTAAAAAGCCATGATAACCAAAATGACAATGAAGAACATGTTGGCGAACTGTCTTACCAGATTCCAACTCTCTTGGACCACCGGAACGTTAGTGGCGCTTAAGGCGAGAATAGAAGTTGTGCCGTCGGCTAAAAGAGCAATTAGGGCTACCAAAATAGCCTTTATAATAACCAGAAGACCACCGACTATGGCTAAAATAGAAACCCCAGCGATAGCTTCAAAAATAAATGCATTAGCAAAATGAAAAGGAGCTGAGATTAAAATCAGGGTTATGATAGCGAAAGTTACAAACTTTTTATTAAATCGTTTCATTCAGTTGATAAGAATAATTATGGACAAGGAAAAGCTTCGGCTAAGCGGCCTTCATCACCCGGATTGGCTTCAAGAAATGCTGCAATTTCTTCTGCTGTTGCGTTTGGAGGGGTGCAACTACCACCACCATCGTCTCCACCTCCGCCATCATCACCACCATCGCCAGGGACATACCAGTCAGGCGCTCCTGGATCAAGAGAACCAGGATCACCCGGGATCGTACCCCCACCGCTGTTGTAACAGCTATTAATACAGGATTGATAAGTGCTTCCGTTTTGTCCTCGGCAATTATTTAAACAAGCTTGGACACTTGAACCTGTGTCAGTAGCTGGAGCTGGTGTTGGTTCTGAACCACCAAAATTAGTTAACCTACCAACAAGTCCGGTAACCAAGTTAAAAATTACCTCGGTCAGTTCGTCAGATGTTACCATCCAACCCAAGTTCTTATCTACATAATTTGCTGCTGATTCACCTAATACATCAGCTGGAGTGGTAACATTGCCAAGAAAGGTGCAGCGAGCTTGAGCGTTTAGAACTGCACATTCTGAGGTTGCTACACAGGTTTGTCCGTTAAGTGGTCCGCCCACACAGCGATTATTTGTACAAATACCACCGGACCCTAAACTTTGACACCCCCCGGCTCTGATACCGGTATAACCTCTCCTGGCTTCGTTTTGATCGGCCGCAATATCAACAGCTCTTTGAGCGCTTAATTCACCCAGTGACATTAGAGTGGCGCCATAGAAATTGTTTTGAGGCTCAGAAAGGCGCACCAAAGCATCCCAGCCGCCATTGCCGGCAAAATCTTGTTTGTAATTCACAGAATTCCATCCAGCTGGCATAGTGCATCTAGCTCTTCTGGAAAATGGGTCAAGATTGTTGACTCTGGTGTTTTGAGGAATTGTTTGACCAGGAGGGGGCGCACCAAATTGGGCTCTCAGGCCGTTTCTGAAATCAAGGCACGTTTCTGTGTTGCCAAGTTGAACTCTGAATACATCCTCACCTCGGTAGGTGGCATCAAGGAGGAAATTTCTCCAATTTTGGACATAAGCCGGTTGATTTCCTCTACCTCCAGCAGGACCACTAACTCGTTGAACAATGGAATCAAGATATTGAGAAAGAATCCTTCTAGCTAAAAGACGAGCCAAGGGATCTAGGACAAACTCTTTTAAATTATATTGAAAAAATTGGGCCCAACTACCCCCCCCATCAAGAGCTTTGGCTGGCGAAGCTTGGTAAACATAAAGAAAGGCAAATAAAATACCTAGAATTATAAAAAGACTGACGGCCTTTTTGAATTTTAAAAACATTTAATCTTTGTAAAGAAGATCTAAAATTTGGTAAAAACTACTGTCTAAAACTAAGTTTTCCGAAGAAATTTTTGTTTGAACAGATTTGATTAATGATTTTGTTTCCAGACTTAAAGTACCAATTTCGTTTAACGCCACGATGGCTTTAAGGGCATCGGTTTGATAATTTGCTATTTGGTGATAGGTCAAAGAAAGGCGGCCAAGAAGATTTAAAATGTTTTTATGGACATCAACCCAATTGGCCGGAACTTTTAAAGTTGTTGTTTTTTCCAAAGAAGATTTAAACTTTTCTGATTTGGCTGAGAAATAAGGAGTTTGTTGTTCTATAGTTGATCCAAGATTTGGTTGCTGGTCAAAACTTAGAAGATCGTCTTGAATTATCTGAGCCAAGCTGATTAAATATTCAATCTGATTTGTTTTGGAAGTTTCCACGGTAATTATGGTCGGTAAAGGAACTGAATCCTGTATTTTGTAAAAGTCGTCTATTATTGAGTAAGAAAGAGCGGCCAAGGCGTTATCTTTTGTGTTATCCGAAGCCTCACGTGTTAAATCTCCGGAACCGATTGCTCCGGCGACGAGGGCTAGTGTCTTATCGGTTAAATTGAGCGAAGCTAAATCCGGCTCGGCAATTGGCGGAGGTGTATTGAAAGCGGTATCAAGCCGGTCGTCACCTGATGAAGAAACTCTCGGATCATGACCAGAGGCCACCTCTTCCCCATCAAGAAAACCATCACCATCAGTGTCGGGGTTTAAAAAATCAGTATTCCAGTAGGATTCTTCAGAGTCAGTTAAACCATCTCCGTCGACGTCGTCTTTTAGTGGAGGTAATGATTTAGCCGATTCAAATAAGGAGGCCGAGCGGACACCATGAAAAACATCAAAGAAAGAAAAAACTGAAAATATAGCCAAAACAGCCAATAGGGATATAAAAGTTTTAATATTGTTTGACAAACAATTACTACGAATTACTAATCAAACTAATTTACAAATCTACGAATAAATAATTTGTAGATACGTATATTGGTAAAATACGTAATTTGTAGTTGTATAATTCCTAAGCCGAAAAAGGCCAACGATATCAATAAAATCGGCCAATCACCTACATAATTATACCACGTTCTATTTTTGTTGGGGACAATAACGCCTGTTAATAACTCGTAGCTTTTAAAATCAGTCATTTTTTCTATTTTTCCATGTCGGTTTATGACATATGATTTGCCCCCATTTGAGGCAAAAGCCAAGTATTTATCGTTTTCAATTGCCCGGAAACGAAGTATCGGCTCAGCTTGCTGGACAACCCATCGTCCACCACCCCAAACAGAGAAACTTCCTAGAGATAAAATAAAATCAGACTGTCCTCGGTTTGATTTGGTTGGAGAAATGAAGTCAGAGCAAACCAGGGTTTTTATTTGATTATTTTTGTAGGAAATAATATTTGTTTTTTCTCCAGCCGAATACTCTCTATAAGATTTGAATTTTTCTCCTAGCGATGGATTCAGTAGGATTAAAGGAAACTTTATTAAATAAGGCAAAAACTCTCCGCCTGGAACAAGAACCTCCTTATCATAAAAGTCAATAACTCCGGCTTGGGAACTTATAAAAGTTGCTTTGGACTTATAATGACCATCTTCTAATGATCTGATACTGTCTACTATGAGCAACTCTTTGTCTGAAAGACTATTGAAATACTGACCAATGCTGGTAACGTCAAGAATTTTACCTAGAGATGTCGAAAATCCTATCCCCTCTGGTAAAAGTATTATTCCACTCTCGGGCCTAAGTATATTCGCCCCCTCTTGTATGAGGTTCAATTTATTTTTTAAGTCTTCAAGCAAGGCAACATTATTTGCAAATCCAACAAAAGGTGAATTGGTCTGTATGATCGCTATTGGAACGGAAACGGACTCACTCGGGTTCTTGTTGCTGGTTATAGAGTTGGCAGTAGAAACCAAGATCGCAATAATGATCAAATTTATCAGAAAAAGTTTCTTATTAATTGTTTTAACAAACAATAATAAAACAGATGAGAAAAACGAAACCAAAACAAAATCAATTCCATAGATTCCCCAAATGGAAGCGGTTGTGGCCAGAAAATCAAAATCAATAAACCAATAAGCAATATTTCCCATTGTCCAATGAGGCCCGATTTTACCTCCATCTCCGTAAAGAACAACAGAGAAAAGTATCGCTCTAGAATATTCAGCCAAAGTAAATATGCTGGCGATTAAAAATGGAACCAGGTTTCTTGAGCGGATTTTCTTAATAAATTTCACTAGGATCAAACTAGAAATTCCCCAGGGCAAAGCCATAGTCGCAACATAAAGAATGAAGGCAATTATTAAAATTATGCCAGCAATCAACTTGCTCTCTAGGCCAAATTCATCAAGTGGATATAAATCCCAAAACCACCAAAAAATAAAGCCGAAATAAAAAAAACCGGCCGAAAAGCCGGGCCAGAATCCTTGAGGTTTAAAGTTAGTTATTTTAACAAATAAGTATTTAACATTTCCCATTGTTCAAGCGATAAGTTCTCTGCCCTTATTATAGGATTAAGATTCAATTTTTCAAAGATTTCAACTATTTTTTCTTTGCGAGTTTTGAGTTGTTTAGCTAAATTACTGGCCAACTGTTTTCTTTTACCACCAAATCCAGCTTTAATTAATCTGAATAAGTCTTCTGTTTCTTGTTTGGTCGCTTGTTGCTTGTCTCTTGTCGCTAACTTTATTATTGCCGAATCAACTTTTGGGATTGGACGGAAGTTGTTTTTGGAAACATAACTGATTATTTCTGGCTCAGTATAGTATTGCACCGAAAGGGCAAGCAGATTCGTATGAGGAGGTTTAGCCATTATTCTTTGAGCGACTTCTTTTTGAATTGTAAGAACAATAAGTTGTGGTTGGGCCATCCGCCAGCTGGCGGACTCGAATATTGTTCTCAATAAGTTGGAAGTAATGTAGTAAGGAATATTGCCAATTACTTTGTAGCGACCAGCAACAAGAGACAAGCGACAAGGATCGAATTCTAATATATCAGCCTCAATTATTTTGACGTTGGCTTGGTTTTTGAACTTTTCATTTAGATAGTCAATGAGGCGGCGGTCTTTCTCAATTCCAATAACAGTCCCGGCTTTTTGGACAAGTTTTATGGTTAAATTACCAGTGCCAGGGCCAATCTCAACGACAATATCGTTACTGTTTAATTCAGCGGCAGAAATAATCTCGTCTAATATTCGTGGGTTAATTAGCCAATTCTGGCCAAGTGATTTTTTGGGAGTAAACATACTACGAATTACTAATTTTACGAATTTACAAATCTACGAATTAAGATTTAAAATTCTTTTGAATTTGATTCCATCAGAAGTAAAATTGGCTAGAATTCCCAATTTTAAATTTGATGACCTTAAGTAACTAAAGATTTGATCAATATTTCTTTTAGGAAATCTATCCCCTACTTTAATCTCCAAAACCACCTTGTTATCAATCAAAAAGTCTATAAAATAGTGACCCACTTTCTTTTCTTTATAATACAAGGGAATAAAAAGTTATTTTTGAAAGTTAATACTAGCATCAGACAGGGAGTTGTTTATAGCATTACAATAATACTTTTCTTTATGTCCTGAACCAAGGTTATTATATACGTCAAATAATATTCCGACCAACTTGTAACTTAATTCAGGGTAAACAAGTTCTTTATTTGTAGATTTGTACATTTGATAGATTTGTAATTAGTAGTAAATTTTGTCGTCTGCGTCAAAATCGTCAATCATTTGCCAATCGGCGCAAGCTACGGGTATTTCACCGATAAACCTGGAAGGTAAAGTTGCCGAAGATGAGCCGAAAATTCTGCGATATTTTGTATAAGTTAGGATAAGGTGGTCCTTTGCTCTGGTTATAGCAACATAACAAAGGCGGCGTTCTTCTTCTAGTTCGTGAGGATTATAAGTGGTTCGGCTATGAGGAAACAGCCCTTCTTCCATACCGATAATAAATACAACAGGAAATTCTAACCCCTTTGAAGCGTGGATTGTCATCAGGGTTATTCTATCAGGATCATTTCTTAATTTGTCCGTGTGTTGCAGGAGAGCCACTTCTTCCAAAAATTTCTCCACCCCCTCTTTACCCGAAAGATCATCATATTTGGAAGCAACAGTTTGCAGTTCTTTTAAATTTTCCATTCTGTCTTCCAGGTTTTCATAGTCGCCTGTTTTTGAAAGACTGAACTCTCTTAGATAGTCTTCGTAATTTATCTTCTTAATTATGTATTTTATTATTTCTCGGAGATTTTTCTTTTCTGATATCTCGCCAATATCGGTCAAAAGTTTATGAAAATCAGTTACGGCTGTGAGTTGTCGCGGCGGCAAGTTTTTTGATTCCAAAGAAACAGCCAAAGCAGCTACAATATTTTTTTCGCTATTATTTCTGACTTTTTCAATTATGCTTTTACCGATTCCCCGCGTTGGAACATTGTATATTCTCTCCAGGGCAAGTGAGTCTGTTGGATTAACAACTAACTTAAGATAGGCCAAGATGTCTTTTATCTCCTTTCTCTCATAGAATTTAAGACCGCCGATAATTTGATAAGGGAAACCACTCATAATCAGAGCTTCTTCTATGGCTCGGGACTGTGCATGGGTCCGATAAAGAACGGCAAAATCTTTTGCGCCCAGACCGCTCTTCATCAAATCTTCCATCCTTGATATTACAAAACCAGCCTCGTGGCGTTCGTTAATAGTTTCGGCAACTAATATTTTTTCTCCGTGGTTATTTTCAGTCCAGAGTGATTTCTGGATCTGGTTTTTGTTTTTTGAAATTATTTCCTGGGCGGCGGTGATAATGTTTTTGGTTGAACGATAATTTTGTTCAAGCATAACTACTTTTGCCTCCGGATAGTCTTTTTGGAAGTTGAGAATATTTCTGATATCAGCTCGACGGAACTGATAGATTGACTGGGCGTCATCGCCGATACAGAACAAGTTTCTGTATTTTTGGGCCAGCAAACTTATTAAAACATACTGGTCATGACTAGTGTCTTGATATTCATCAACAAGGATATATTTCCACATCTCCTGGTATTTAGTCAGTGTTTCGCTGTTTTGTTTGAATATTTTAACCGGCAAAACTATAAGATCGTCAAAATCAACGGCGTTTAAATCTTTTAGTTCCTGTTGGTACTTTTTGTAGATTTTAGCAAGGATTTCGGAATAGTAATCTTTGGGCTCATGGTTTTCTGGAAAAATAAGCTGGGTTTTTAACTCTGATATTTTGTACAAAATTATTTTAGGATTGAAGCTTTTCGCATCTATTTCTAAATCACCCATCACCCTTTTTAATAATCCCAACTGATCATCCTCATCAAAGACTGTGAAATTTCGGCGGTAACCAAGTTGAGGTGCTTCATTGCGTAATATTTTAAGGCCAATTGAATGAAAAGTTCCAATTTGCGGCGTAGTCATAAATCGTCCTGAGCTTGCTTGCTCTGAGCTTGTCGAAGATGCCGAAGGACTACCTAAAAGTTTTTCTACTCTTTCTCTCATCTCCCCCGATGCTTTATTTGTGAAAGTTACGGCCAGAATATTCTCCGGCAGAATGCCTTGATAAATTAGGTAAGCAACTCGGTGGGTCAAACACCTTGTTTTACCTGAACCCGGGCCGGAAATAACCAAAACCGGTCCGTCAGTAATTTTGACAGCTTCAATTTGTTTTTCGTTTAAACCCTTGATTATTTCTTTCACATTAATTAAGGTATCAGAATCGTTCATTGAAAGGAAGAAGATTGTGGAGCAGTCCAGGAAAATAGAGAAGGAACCGACCGACTTAATAATTCAGGAGACTTCTTTAAGAGCTAAGAAAAGCAATTTTGGTAACGCAAATACTGACGTGATTCAATGTTTGTACTTTAGACTTCAGAGTTTGGTTAAAGCAGAGCTACCCGACTCATCAGAAGAAATGACATTGTTTATGAAGCAATATGTCACTCTTGATATTATTTCCCTTGGCTCTGGAGCTATTTTCAACATGCAAGGTTTTCTTGAAAACAAAAATGTCCCAGATGAGATTAAGGATTTGATAAACAGAATTTTTGCCAAACTTGACCCACGAGATCTTAATTATAGATTTGGTCCATGCCCTTGTGTATCTTGCGCGAATCCAGCGTTAGCTCTCGCAATGCATATATTTCTAGAAGATCAAGATTATTCTAAAACCGTTCACTAACCGCTTTGGCGGTTTTTTCAATACTACTCATTATAAAAATGAGACATAAGTTCTGATTCGGAAATATATTTTGATGCTTGATTAAAAATAGCCCGAAGAGTTCCTTTATCCAATTCTTTATGATTTGGAATAGTAAGTGTTTGATTATTTTTCTTTATAGTTCTGCGAAGTTTAACATGACTTCCCCTTTGGGAAATTATGGCAAAATTAAAAGACTCAAGAATCTTTATCACATTTTCACCTGATAAGACCTTGAGTCTAGGCATGAATCTGAGGGAGTTCGAAATTCATTAAAACAGAGGGATTTGGAGCAATATCAAAATCGGCAGGATTTTCTCCTTCTAAATGTAGGTCAACCGCCTCTTGAATATTTACCGCTAATTCATCTAGGGTCTTACCTTGAGTAACCACAGGTAAATCTACCCCCTCAGCGGTATAGTATTTATCACCTTTAGAAATACGGAACTGTATGATTCTTTTCATAAGGCAATCATAGCAAATTAAACTCGGATTTACAATGTTGTTGTAGGTTCTTACCCTACCTCGTAATTCACAACCTATTAAGGGGTCTGCTCTCTAAAGCTTTTTTTGAACGGATAACGATTAGTAATGGCCAAATTGTTTCAGCAAAACTCAATGCGCCATTAGATTTTATCTGTAAAAATCGTGTTAAAAACAGTCCTCCGTTCAAGCTTAACTATCAGGGTGGACCTGGCGGTAATCTAAACCGCGTTCCGGCAACTCGCCCCGTTAGACATTTGTGTGGACCTAGGCGGAATCGAACCGCCGTCTCGTCAATGCGAATGACGTGTTCTGCCACTAGACCATAGGCCCATGCCCATGTCTAACGGGGTGAAAATGCCGTATATTACCACTATACGACGGACCCATTTTGAATTGTCGGGCTGGTGGGAGTTGGACCCACTATTTCTTGGACCCGAACCAAGCGTGTTACCGGTACACTACAGCCCGCCTAACCTATTTTTTACCAGTACTCCCAAATCCTCCCCTAGTCTTGCTTTTCATTCTTGAAACTTCATGCCAGGTAGCTTTTACAAATTTAACAAATAATCCCTGCGCGATTCTTGTTCCGCGCTCAACTCTAACAGAATTTTTGGTGAAATTTAATAATGGTATTTTGTACTCATCTTTATTTCCCCTGAAATCTGAATCCCCTATTCCTATACCATGTGCCGGCATTAAACCTAACTTGTGGGTTGAGCTCCGAGAGGCTAGAAGAAAAAAATAATCTTTTGGTGTTTCAACCGCAACATTTAACGGGACATAGCCAATTGTTTGAGGATTAATAACCATGGTCTCTCTGGCTACTAAGTCAAAACCAGCTGCCCCAATGGTCTTATATTCTGGCAGAGGCAAACTTTTATCAAATCGTTTTATTTTAATCTTTTTAATATGGGTTTATTATAACTTTCTGCGTTTGCGCTAAGATTGAGGCAAAATTGAGCATTGGTTATACATAATATTTTTTCATACGGTCTTTTTCTTCTTCTTCAAGAGCTTTTTCTATTTTTTCAAGAGATTGTTTGAGTTCTTCGGGAGACTTTTTGTCTAGTTCGTGGATGCGTTGTTTCAAATATTCTTTTTTATTTCTTGCTGGATCGTCTAGAACTTCAGCCAGAAGAGAGTTTAGAATAAGTCCAATTTTTGGTCCTGGTTTTATACCGAGTTCGTTCATAAGCTCATTGCCGTTTACTTTAAGCATTTTAACCGATATTGGATCATTGGAAACTTTATCAACAATATATTTGAGATGTCTTAATTTATACGGCACCGCTTTGGGGCGGCCGGATCCAATTCTGTCTGCTTCCCTGACCTTGATTAAGTCTTCAATGTTTTCTAGACCAATGTTTGCTAAAAGTCGTCTTACTGACGATTCAGTAACCTCTTCGGGATTATAGTAAAACATGTGATATCGGACGAGTCTAATAATTTTATCCGATTTTTCTTTAGGAAATTTTAATCGTTCAAGAATTTGGGCCACCATTTTTGCGCCGACAACTTCATGGCCATAGAAAGTAGATGTTTCATGGGATTGCCCTCTCTTTGTTCTGGGTTTACCAATATCATGGAACAAAGATGCCAAACGAACTTCTAACGAGTATTCTTTTTCCACGGTATATTTTAAGGCTCGAGTCAAATGTTCCCAGACTGTATATATATGATGAAGATTCTGATCCACCCCCATACCCTCTCGTAATTCAGGGACTATATATTGCAGAAGACCAGTTTCTTCAAGAAGCAGAACCCCGTCATAAGCGTTATCTGATTCTACTATTTTTATAAATTCATCTCTTATTCGTTCTTTGGAGATGTTTTTTAGCCAACCCGAACGCTCTTTCATATAATACAGAGTTTTTTCCTCTATCTTAAATCCTAAAACAGTTGCAAACCTCACTGCCCTAAGAAGTCTAAGTGCATCATCCGAGAAACATGTATTAGGATTTTCAACTGTTTTGATTATCTTGTTTTTTATATCATGCTCTCCTCCCCAGGGATCAATCCGCTGTTCACTATTTGGTGATAGGGCAATAGCATTGATAGTAAAATCTCGACGCCCCAAATCATCGACTATATTATTTACAAATGTTACTTCTTCCGGATGTCGAGAATCCGTGTACTTGCCCTCTACTCTGTATGGAGTGATCTGAACTTCTTTTAGACTTGATTCTTCTGAGCCAGTCTTCACAGTTACGGTACCGAAAGTATTAGTATAGAAATTTTCGGGAAATATTTTTTGTATTTCTTCTGGTTTGGCGTTGGTAGTAATATCCCAGTCTTTGGGAGTTTTTTTCATCAGCAAATCCCTAACGCAACCGCCCACAATATAGCCCTCATAACCGGCTTTTTGTAACTTTTCTAATATATTTTTTATTTCTTGAGGCAGTTGCATTTTGTTTTTGCTTGCATTTCGTAGTTTTAGCGAACAAGTTACTACTGGTGCCCAAAGGGGAATTGAATTGGAACGGAATACTCCGAAATATCCGAGAGATTAAAGACCTTTTGGAGCTCGTCCTGCCGGAGGCAGGCATAATTCCGGACTTTTCAACGCTTTATGCCTAAACACATGGAACTCACCTTTTACAACCGTAATTTTATCAGAAAAATCTGGATCATTCCAGACCACATCGGCTCCCAATTAAACGCCCCGATTGTTGCCACGTGTGTGCCCTTGTGGCGAGCTTTGTGCCGAGAGTAAGAGCTTTGACCAATTGCGATACTGACGAGCCGTAAAACCAAATTTGAGAGCGTGGGACGATTTGCTTAACTTTTCAAAGATTAAGCAAATATGACTCACTTCTCCGACTTACCCTTTTGCTTAACAGAATCCGGATCGGGTAAGGCAACCAGCAAATCCCAAAGTTGGCGTACTCGGTCTTTCTTGTCCGGCACGTCTTTATAAATCACTTCAACCTTAAATTTTGGGTTCCTCTTTTTTCTCATTGTTTTTAGCTTTGAGCTTTTGCTCGTGTTGGTAATCTAAATCCATGACGATAAGATTGGCTAAACGATCGAGGAAGATTTCCTCCATTTGCGCCAAGGTCATACCCTCTGGCAATTTGCGTGGTTCCCAATTCTTTTTAGTTGTTTTTGCCATGTTTATTTTTCAGCGTGGGCGGTTATTTCCAAATTACAACTGTGGTGTTCTTTACACCATGCTTCGCAGGCTTTTGCCCACTTCTTTTCTCGATACTTCAGTTTGCACTCCGGACATTCATACAAAGGCGATTGAGATTGATGTTCCAGCAATTTCTCGGCCGGGGAGATACCGCCAAGCATCTTGTGGGGAAAATAATTCCAGGCGTCGGTTACTAGCTCAAGCACATTGCTCAATTCTGAAGCGTCTCCGCCACGATCAAACATGGCTACCACTTTCATCATGTCGTCGTTGTCTTCCTCGTTATAAATGGCATCCCGAACATGATCCAAAGTAAAATCGCTCTCGGTTTCCTTGAACATATCGGTAAGCTCCTGCTCGATCTCTTTTCGCCGTTCAAGAATTTCTTGTTTTGATTCGATTTCCATAATTAAAATGGGATGTCTTCTGGGTTTACTTCTTCTTCGTCATTACTACTTTCTAAAGCATCATTATCATCAAGATTTTCACCCTGAACATCAGCAGAATATTTACCTATTGCCTCATTGTACAAGTTAGCAACCTCCGTATTGAATTGGTCTTTGTCGGTTAAAAATTGTCCAAACTTTGTATGAACATTCTCGTAAATTACTTGATGAGCTTTATTCCCTAAAAGATTTTCATCGTAAGCATCTAACTCAAAGCTATCTGTTTCCGCCGCATTCAACAATGCAAGTAATCCATTCTTATCAATTTTGTCTATCTCTTGGTATTCTTTTCCATCCCAATAGAAACCTTTATTATTTTCAATCTTTAAATATTTCATATTATTTTTTTGAAGCTGTCATATAATCCTTTTCGAGTGCTATATGCCTCTTGACCAGCTTCCAATGTGTCCAAAAGGGTATCATAGCTACCTATTGATTCGGTTCCATTTGCAGTTTTAAACTCTTTTTCTCCTGGTGAACCAGAAAATATTCTATATTCATCTTTGCCGTTAACTATTTTTCTTTGCGTATAGAGCACATAATCAGGCTCCATAAGCATACCTACTGTATTATTGTGAGTTACAACGATGACAGGCATTTCTTTTGAGATATCTTTTATCTCTTTGTTTACATTTTTCTTTAAGAACAAGTTGTCAAAAGAAGATTCAGGCTCATCTATTAACAACATCTCGTATTGACGAGCATCCTGTAAAACTCTAAGCAAATTAAATTCCGCCATTTCACCCCCAGACACTTTCTTGTCGTACTCATTCAGAACCTGATAGGTTACTTTGCAAAAATATCGATATAATTCAGTTTTTTCGAGACTTTCAATAATTTTTAATTCCTCAAGAAAAGCAATTGGTAAGTTGTATTTTACGAATGCGTTAGTGAAGGATACTTGTTTTCCAGATTCGTCGTGTAGTCCCTGTGCCCCCACATAGGGGCTCGCGATTGCTCTGATTTTGAATTTTCCGAACGACTCCGTTTTCTTAATCTCAGTTTCTTTCTTTATCGAATTTGCAACAGCATTAAATCTTCTTATCCGTTCTCTCTCTAGTTTAATGCGATAAAAATCTATGTCGTCATCATCAATCTTGGGACTGGAGGTCTTACTCTCAAGTTGTTGTCTTATCTCACTAACAAGTTCATTTATCCATTCTTTCTTTAGGCGTGCCTCTAATAACTTTTTATACTGCTTTGCCAGATCATTAGATAAATTTTTTAGATTATCATCAGAAATATACTTACTGATCGTGCTTTTATAAGTATGATTATTTAGCAACAACATTACCGCTTTTAACAAGCGTTTCAATTCTTCCTCTTGGGTTTTTCGTACCTGGTATTTTGTTTCTTTGAACAGTTTTGCTTTAGAAAATTCATCCTGAAGTTTCTCACTGGAAGCAAAATCTAACAATGTCTCGATATACTTTTCCAATTGGTGATTCGTTGCTCTACGATCTATCTCGATGACGTCCTCTACGACCTTACGAAATTCTTTCAAGTGCTCTTCTCTTATTGCACTTTTGTCCTTTTCCACCCTTTCATTAAATTTCTTCTCGTCATCTCTTACCAAATCAAATTGTTTTATGTATTTAATGGATTTTTCTTCGGTTTCGTAAATATCCTTTAATTTATCAAGAAAATAGGTTTTCCCCGATGATCTTCCACCAATAATAATATTTAACCCGCTTGATAACTCCTGTCCGTCACTAAAGACTTGAAAGAATCCGTGCCTACCGGTATTTGATAAGAAAACTTTGTTTTTATCTCTTAGAGCTGTCTTAATAGCGCTAAGTGTTAGCGGATTGGAATTTGTGTTAATAAAAGTGTGCTTACCTTGGTGCCTTTCAGCATCCAGGTCGACACTGATCCGTGCATCACTAAATACAACAGGCGTTAGAGAGTTTGTTTCTTTTATAATTCGGTAAAATTTTTTTGGACTTTGAACTTCGCCGGCAAAGATACAGTCTGAGAGTGAATCGATCGCACTTTGGCGAACTTTTGGCCTTTTGTCGTAATGGGGAATCAGTAGATATCCGCCCAAATCAACAAAGATTTCTTTTAATTTATCAGAAGATATTTTATTTCCACTAGCGAGCTCATTTTTTACAGACTCACATTTTTGGCTAAAATCATCAAGATTATCGTTTTCACCAATCAATAAAAGGTGGCCGTCTTCAAAATCTATCTCAATACCTGGGAAAACGACTACATTTTCGAGTGTCTTTGCGATTTCTTTGAATTGTTCTAGGTCAAATAAATTATGATTCGTGATGGCAACAGCATCCACCGAAAGAGCGTTGGTGTACTCTTGAAACTTTGCCAAATCAAACTCAAAATGTGCGTCTTTGTCATTTACTGGGATAGTATGGATGTGGAAGTCTACTCTTTTCATGGGTTTTATTTCAGATCAAACGGATCCCATCCTTTCATCGACGAGTCGAAAGAATATTTTGCATTACGATTGATCTTCCAACCATTAGGTCCGTCTTGAACGGCGATGCCACTGAAGTGGACCCCATTCTTAAGACACTAAGTTGATATGTGTTTTCATTGTAGCAAGATCGTATTTTTGGGCAAATGATGATGGCGGCATT
>MGKE01000015.1 GCA_001794635.1 Candidatus Yanofskybacteria bacterium RIFCSPLOWO2_01_FULL_39_28
TGCTGGGATCATCTTTTAACAAATGACGTCTTACTGACGCCATTTGTATTTTATCAAGTTTAGTTATTAAAAGGGAGTTTCGTAATTCACAGCTATATAGGGGTACTCTTTGCTCCTAATCATAAGGGAATGCTAGTTGTGAATGGCAACTCCGGAATCAACCCCATTATTCAGCAAATAATCACGGCAAGAAATATTAAAGGCGGTCAAATCATCAGTTTAATTTATGGGGGGCTTAATTACCAGATAGAACATCACCTGTTTCCTTTTATGCCAAGAAATAACTTGAAAAAGGCAAAGCCAATCGTAGAAAAATTTTGCCAAAACCATCAGATTTATTATCACGAAACAAGCATGTGGCAGTCGTTTAGAGAAATAATTACGTGTCTTCAAAGAGAAAGCCAAGTTACTACCACCATGTCGGCAAGCCCCAATTAGGGGTTTTGTTTTTATATCAAATCAAGAATTTGTTTTTGGAATTTTTCTACCGAAAATTTTTGGGCCTGTGATTTAATAATTTCGGAATTGTAACTCTGATAATTCTCATTCAGTCGTCGCACCCCATCAGCTAAAGCCTCTGGAATCGGATCATCAAAAAATTCTCCGGTTTGACCCTCAAGTATTGTTTCAGTCGCTCCGCCTTTTCTCAAAGCCAAGACTGGCTTACCGAATGACATCGCTTCAATCGGAGTAATACCAAAATCTTCCTCCTGAGGCATAATAAAAGCTTTGCAGTTTTGGTAATAATGTGGAAGTTCCTCATCAGGTAAAAATCCTAACATTCTAATTAATTCTAGATTCTGAATTCTAGATTCTAGATTCTTTCTTTCTGGGCCAGCACCGATAATTAACAATGGTAGGTTTAATTTGTTAAATGCTTCAACGGCAATATCAATGTTCTTGTTGGGATAGAGTCGGGAAACGATAAGATAATAATTCATGTATCCTGTATCATGTATCAATTCTGAAGATTTTTTATAGTTTTTTGATATGTGGTTTGTGATATATGAATTTATGGCAACGGGAGGATATATTACCTTCGCATTCTTTCTATAATATTTCTTTATTCTTTCTCTGACATGTTCCGATATCGCCACAAATTCATCAACCCTATCCGATGCCTGCCTGTCCCAGATTCTCAAAAAATGCTGGCTAAGGGAATATACTATTGGGTGGTTAGCGTTATTGACCGAGTGTAAATCCCAAACTTGGCGAGTCGGACTATAACAATAGCAGATATGTCTTGTTTTTGGTTTCAAAACAAGACCTTTTGAAAAAATTGCCGAAGAAGAAATGACAACATCAAAATCAGACAGGTCAAAAGATTCTATCGCTGTTGGCATAAGGAAGAATAGGTATTTAAAGTTTCTAATTATACCCAGTATTTTTTGGAGAAAACTTGGCCTGATTTCAGCATCAGGAAAATATTGGGAAGTAAACTTTTTGTTTTCAAAAAGAGTATAAACTGGCGCCTCGGGAAACATTTTGTGCAATTCCAAAAGCACACGCTCGGCTCCGCTCAAACTAACCAGCCAATCATGAACTAATGCAATCTTCATTTTATTTAGACTTTCGCCTTATCTTTTTTTCATCCGGTTCACCGCATCAACAAATAATCGCTTCGCCTTAGCCCATTCGGGGCACGGCGTAAATTCTTGCTAGAATTTCGCCTTTTACTCCCGCCGTCGCGGTCCGTAAATCCCCTCATAGGCCAAGGCTTCGCTCCATATTAATTTAACAGTATTCGTTGTATTGATTCAAAAGGAGCAAGGCTACGTCTAAATAAAATATCACTTTAATTTAAATTCTAAACTCTTGACTTTTAATACAAATGTAATATTATACATAGACTGAAACTTAATAAAAAGAGGTGGTATGAATTTAAGACAAAGAGCGCATGATCTTTACTATGCTTATTTTAATGAAGCGATTAAAGAAGCACGTGGGATGAAATCTTCTTACACACAGTTTGAACTATCTGCCGCAATGGCTGTTGGAAAAGCACTTGGAATTCCGATAACTGAACTTGAATTTAGAAATTCAGAAGATTTCTTTGAAGAAGTAAAGAACCAATTAAACAATGACTTTGAAAGAAGCTTAGTCGTTAAGACAAAGAATGATGATACCTTGTTTCTTTATGGATTAACAAAAGAATATCTTGACTACAAGGAAGGTCTGTGGGAGATCGGTTCCTGTCCGTGTTGTGAAGTAGTGACTGTTTGTGGAGAACCAATAAAAAGCTTGTTCCAGTTTGGTCAACCAGGAAAAAGTCCTTGGTGGCATAAGAATGACTGTTCAGTTATTACTCCTTCCATACCCTGCCACTGATTCCCTGCACCGATTCTCGGTGCTTTTTTATTTCCAACAACATCAAAACCAAGCAAAGAGATAACAGAAACAATTTTGAGGGATTTACGGAGCGCGACTGGCACGAGTAAAAGGCGAAATTCTAGCAAGAATTTACGCCGTGCCCAAAAAATTGTTTCTGTTATCTCTTTGCTACCACATTCTTTTTATAAACCTCCAAATTCTCCAATACTATCCCCGTCCCGCGAGCCACGCAAAAGAGGGGGTCATCGGCTACATGAGCCGGAACACCGGTAACACGATTAATTAGGATAGCTATGTGTTTAAGCATGGCGCCTCCGCCAGATATAGTAATTCCCCGATCCATTATGTCAGCGCAAAGTTCCGGAGGCGTTACCTCTAATACATTTTTAATTATCTGAACTATTTCCCGAAGCTGTTCGGAGATTGCTTCGGTTATCTCATTGGAACCAATTTCAATACTCTTGGGATAACCAGTGGCCAGATCCCGACCTTTGATACTTATCTTTTCTTCTTCTGGTTGATGAATAGCGCTGCCAATTGAAATTTTAATTTGTTCAGCCGTTCTCTCTCCGATAGCGAGACCATGTTTTTTCTTAATATACTCAACGATTGCCTGATCCAATTTGTTTCCGCCAATACGAACGGAGTTCCAACTAACGATTCCGCCAAGAGAAATTACTGCCAACTCCGTCGTTCCGCCGCCAATGTTTAATATCATATTTCCGGCTGGACTATTGATTGGTATTTTAGCTCCAATGGCAGCAAGAACCGGTTCCTTAACTAAATAGACGGCTTTAGCCCCAGCATTTAGCGTCGCTTCAATAACAGCCCTCTTTTCAGTTGAAGTAACTCCAGCCGGAACTGAGATAAGAACTTCTGGTTTAACAAAACTCATGAGGCCTATGGCTTTTTTAATAAAATATTTGAGCATTGCGCCAGTTACCCGATAATCTGCTATTGCCCCGTCTACCAAGGGACGATGGACAACAATACTGTCTGGATTTCTACCAATCATTTCTTTAGCCAAATTTCCAACCGAGAGAAGCTTGTTGTCCAAAACCGAAATCGCCACCACTGATGGCTCATTGATAACTATTCCCTTGCGGGGAATAAAAACAACTGTGTTTGTAGTACCTAGGTCTATACCGATCTTGGGCATATTCTAAAAATTATAAATATATGATAAAATACCTTAAATGACTAAAAGAGTAAAGCGAGTGTTTTTCTATTCTGCGGTGATAGTTTTTTTATTATTGAGTTATATTGTTATTCTCTACGCTCAAGGTTACAAATACAGTTTTTCAGAGGGTAAATTCAAAAGAACCGGAGCAATTGCCTTAAAAGTAAACACTGGGTCTAAAGTTTATTTAGATGACGAATTTCAGGGAGATACTTCATTTTTCAGTAACTCATATAGTATTGACCGCTTGTTGCCCGGAACATATAAACTAAGCATTCAAAAAGATAATTATTCTTCTTGGCAAAAAACAACTGCAGTTGAAGAAGGTTTTGTGGCTGATTTCCCAAACATTCTGCTTTTGCCGGAAGAAGGCGAGGAAGAACAGAAACTTTTTCAAGAAGTCGGTTTACTCTTCAAAGAAGTTGAATTATCTAATAGGGCCAGTTTAAGTGCGGAGATTTTATCAGAACTCCCAACCAATATTAAAAGTTTCCGTTTATCTGAAAATAAAAACAAACTTGTCTGGTGGACTAATAATGAAGTCTGGATATTGTGGTTAAGCGATCAGAATTATCAGCCATTTTATAAAAAGGGCGATAAGGAACTAATTACCCGCTTTGCTCAGCCGATACAAAATGTGATCTGGTTCAGAGGCGAAGATCAACTTATTCTTGAACTTGAATCTCATGATTCCAAAAACCGACCTTACTCTGTTTATAAGATGATGGAGATAGATAAACGAGGCGGACTAAATATTGTGGAGTTATAATTTTTTATCGTTTGCTCCATGCTGGGGCCTTCCTTGCTTTCTTGAGACCATATTTGCGTCGTTCTTTGACGCGAGGATCGCGAGTTAAGAAACCGGATTTCTTTAATTTTTTGCGGAAATTCAAATCAAACAAAACAAGAGCGCGAGAAAGTCCGTGTTTAACCGCGTCAGCTTGGCCGGAGATTCCACCACCTCGTACCCGAACCGTAGCTTTGAACCGATTAGTTGACTTTAATTTTCTTAGAGATGATTCAACAATTGCCTGAAGAGTTTTATCGGTGAAATAGTTGCGATAGTCTTTATCGTTAACAGTGATAAGAGCATAATCGCCCTCAATTATGTCAGTTGATTTTTTGGTATAAAGACGCGTTATAGCTACTGACTCTTTACGTCGGCCCACAGCTTGAAAGTATTTTTCTTTTTTTCCATTTACCTCTTTTGCCTCTTCAACTGATCCTTCAACAATCGTCTCAACAGTAGAAATCTCCGGACTCCCTTTCAGGGGTTTTTCTTTCAGTTTTTTAGTTGTTTCTTTTTTGGTTTTTACCATAACTAGTTAAACTTCAAGTTTTTAATTATTTTGTCCCTAGTCCTGTTTACCGGCAGCATATTATAAACCATTCCGCGCAATACTTGTTCTGGTTTTGATTCCCAAAGTTCCGATAATTTTCTAGCTTTAATTCCACCGTGATATCCGGAATAGTGGTAATATTTCTTCTGATTGAACTTGTTTCCCGTAAATCTAGCGCCTTTTAAATTTTTAACTATAACTTCATTTTCTGGAAGTTTATTGGGTTCATAAGATGGTAAATTCTTACCACGAAGAACTATGGCAACCTTACTTGCTAATCTGCCCAATGTTTGGTTTGTAGCGTCAATTTCTGTTTTTTGCATAAAAATTAAATTAACTCGTAAATTCCACGATTGACATTTCTGACCCATCACTTATCCTTCTTCCTAACCTTAAAACTCGGGTATAACCACCTTTTCTGTCTTTAAACTTAGGACCAATTTCAGCCATCAGTTTTTTGGTTGCCTTATCTCCCAGATAATGCCTTATTAAACGTCCTGATGCAAGGTCGCCCTTTTTAGCTTTAGTGACCAATTTATCGGTAAAACTAGAAACGGCTTTGGCTTTAGTTGAAGTGGTTTTTATTTTGCCATGCTCAATTAAAGCAGTCGCCAATGCTTTATATAACGCTTTTCGTTGCTTACGCACCCTGCCAAATTTTCTAATATTACCTCTCTGCATGTTTTAAATTATTTTTTAGTTTTTTTACTCTTGGCCTCCTTAGGTTCTTTAACTTCTTTTTTACCGCTTTTGGCTGGTTTCTTTGTTTCTTTGACTTCAGGTACGGCAACTTCGGAAACAATTTTGAAATGGTCAATCAAAATATTTGTTGCATCTTTCAAGGCCTGTTCCGGTTGGATTGATCCGTCTGTTTCCATCTCCATAGTAACCTTGTTGTAGTCAATTCTTTCTCCAACACGAGTATCTTCAACAGAAAAGTTAACTGATTTAACCGGAGAGAAAATTGCGTCAATAGCTATTACCCCGATTGGCAATTTTTCTTTTCTTCTTTGCTCAACCGAAACATAGCCAATACCTTTATCAATTTCTATTTCCATTGAAAAAGAAGATTTTTTTTCAGTTAGAGTGGCGATGTGTTGATTCGTATTAATTAGTTCTACATCGGAAGTTAATTTAATGTCTTCCCCGGCGACTTTTCTCTCTCCTGATGCTTCAAGAATAAGTTTAACCGGTCCCTCTCCATGAAGTTTAAATCTTAGTTTTTTAACATTTAGTATTATTTCAATAACATCCTCTAATACACCCGGAATAGTTGAAAATTCATGTTCAACTCCTTTTATTTTTATTGAAACAACGGCTGTTCCAGAAAGAGATGAAAGCAGCACTCTCCTTAGCGGGTTAGCTATGGTTGCGCCATAACCAGGCATAAGCGGAGAAATTTCAAAAGTTGCTCGGTTACCATCTTTTGAAACGACCTTTATTTGTTCTGGTAGTTGTAAGCTCACGTTGTTCGCTTCCTACAAATTACTAATTTTACCAATATACTAATCTACAAATTAATAATTTATTCGTAGATTTGTACATTCGTACCCATTTGTAATTAGTAGTAAATTTATCTACTATAAAACTCAATTATTGATTGCAAATCATCTCCCCTGATTCCGCTTTCTTCCAAAACCGGATTACCTTTTACGGTTGCGGTTATTTTATTCTTATCAACTTCTATCCAATTGGGAGCTTCGTAACCTTTGAACCATTGCGGCATTAAACTGGAAAAATATGGACTCTTCATACTGCCCTCACGCACACCTATAACATCACCAGAAGAAACCTCATAAGAAGGAATATCTACCTTTTTTCCGTTAACAGTAATGTGGCCGTGAGATACAATTTGGCGAGCTTGGTCGCGGGACTGGGCAAAACCGCTTCTGAAAACTATGTTATCCAGCCGGTGCTCAAGTTTATTCAAAATAGTATTATAGGGTTCTTTTTTTGAATCAAGGGCGCTCTTAATGTAATTTTTGAACTGTTTCTCAAGAAGACGATAAATATTTTTAACTTTTTGTTTAGATTTAAGCTGGAGCCCAAATTCAGACGGTTTTCTTCCTCTTGAACGGCCATGAATGCCGGGAGGATAGGGCTTTTTGGTCATAGCTGATTTTTGAGAATGCGAACGCTCACCTTTCAAAAAAAGCTTTTCGCCTAATCTCCTCTCTATTTTTTCCCTTGGACCAGTATATCTAGCCATTTTTAGTGATTAGTAATTAGTGATTAGTGATTAGTGATTAGTTTTTCTAACCACTAGCAACTAGTCACTAGTAACTTCTTCTATACTCTACGTGGTTTCTTTGCCCTAACTCCATTATGAGCTATCGGTGTCGCATCCATGATTGATAAAACATTTAATCCTGTACCAGAAAGACCTCTCATTGCCGCTTCTCTTCCGGGACCAATTCCTTTTACCACTATCTTGATGCTGTTTAGGCCGTACTTCTTAGCTTTTTCAACACAATCTTTAGCCACCAAATTGGCAGCATAAGGAGTTGATTTCTTTGTTCCTTTAAAACCGAGTAAACCGGAGGTGGACCAAGACAAAACTTCGCCTTTCAAATCAGTTATGGTGATAAGGGTGTTATTATATGAAATTGAAACATAAGCAACCCCATTGATTACTTGTTTCTTAGATGGTTTTTTTGAAACTGAACCAGCCGCTTGTTGTTCGGTATTAGCTGTATCGCCTTGAGTTGTGATAATTCTTTTCTTTCCCAAAGTCATATAACACGCAACATGCAACATGTAACAAAATATCTTTGACTGATATATGCTACATGATATATGCTACATGAATTTTTAAGTCTTCTCGGCTGATGATTTTCTTCCAGAACCCATTGTTTTCCTGATATTACCCCTAAGTGTCCTTGAATTGGTCTTACTTCGGCCATGGATGGGTAGTTTGCGGGCATGACGCAAACCCCGCCAAGTTCCTATTTCTTTTAATCTTTTTACATTTTGTCCAACTTCTCGGCGAAGATCTCCCTCCACCTGGTAACTTCTTTCTATGATTTTCTGGATTTTGTTCATTTCTTCATCACTTAAGTCTTTGGCTCTTTTGTCCGAATCAACGTGGGCTGATTTTAAAATCAAGGCGCTTAAAGACGCTCCTATACCATAAACATAAGTTAAGGAATGCAAGATCTTCTTATTATCTGGAATTGTGATGCCTAATATACGAGCCATACAATAATTAAAAAGTTGAAATTAAAAATTATAATTTAAAATCTTAAAATTGAATTAATTAAATTAATGGATTTTGAATTGAAATTTTGCATTTTGACTTTTGAATTTTGATTTTCTTATCCCTGACGTTGTTTATGTTTTGGATTTTTACAGATACAATATAAGCGACCTTTTCGCCTTACTAATTTACATGCGCTACAAATTTTTTTTACACTCGCGCGAACTTTCATAATTATAATCTTCTTATTATTCTTCCTTTTGTCTCATCGGGGCTAAGTTCTAATGTCACCTTATCCCCTATCATTACCTTTATGTAATTCAATCTCATCTTTCCCGCAAGATAGGCCAAAACTTCGCGTCCATTATCAAGTTGGACCCTAAATTTAGTATCCGGCAGCGCTTCAATTATGACGCCATTAACTTTTAATTTCTCTCGATTTGACAAAATAAACCTTTACATCTTAAGAAGACGAAGAGATGCCTAAGCGTCACCGCTTAAAAATCGCGGGTCGTCCTTTATAAATGCTTTAAAGGTGGTAATATTTAGCTCTTATATGTTATCAAAACCCTGTTTAAAAGTCAACTCTCATTACTCGTACTGTATTTCAAACCTTACTTTTTCCTTGTTTTTAGGCACTTTTGTGACCCAAAATGGTGACAATAACACTCTGGCTGAATCAATACCATCAACACTTGTTAGATAGCTGGTGATTTCTTCTTCATTCTTGTTGACTAAATCAGAAATAATTTTATCGCTGTCTATCTTACTATAAGCCGGCCCTTGAACTATAACTGAAAATTCTAAAACTTTAGTTTCTTTATTTAAACTAATATTATTAAACTCAAATTTTAATTTTTCTGGTAAAACTGTCAGATTATCAATATTGCTGACATATTGTGAAATTAAGTTATTTAAATCAGACTCCTTAAACCCGACCGTTTCTAATTCCGCTATTTGTGTAACTGAAAACGAATCAGCGGCTTCATCCGGTTGAGCGCTGGAAGTTAATTCTTTCAAAACTGGTTTTGATTCAGTTATTATCTTTAGTCCGGCAGATTGAGTTTCCAGTTCATTTTTGGTAACAGAGATTAATTTATCAGAAACTTGTTTAGTCGCGTTTATATAATCTTCACTGGTTACAACTTTAGCTTGACCGACAATTCCGCCTTTCATTTGTTCGTCAGAGATACCATAATATTTCTCATATCTTCCAGTATCACCTCTTTCCTTAAAAGCCATTATTCCAAAACGTCCCGATCCAACATTGTATAATTCTCCGGCTTTGTCGGCAATTATCTCTACCTCTATTTTACCTGGTGTTATTTCACCGTTTCTGACGGTCATACCAGACACAGTAATTGTTTTGAGTGTTCTAAATACTAATCCGCCTGAAGATTCAAATCTGGTTGTAGCAACCAAAACTTGAGGAGCAGTTCCATATTCGTTATAGACAGTAATTTTACCCCGGGCTTTCTGGGCCACATCGCGTAGGCCGGTTGATGTAAAAGATTCCTCTAACCTTTTCTCAATTGAGAATAATTGGCCGGGAATTCTTCTAGATTCCCAGTTAACATTAGAAAACTGGTCAGAAACGGTTATTTTTAAGTTTAGGTTTAACTCATTAACTACGGGCTTAACTATAACCTTGGCACTGCCGACGGAAACATAAATTACAATTGTAAAAATAATAACTACGGCAACAGCGAATAAAGTGAGGGTTTTGTTTTTAAAATCAATATTAAATCCGGGGCGATGGAAAGAAAGAGGTTTTTTGGAAAAAGTTCTTTTAGGAGCCAAGAATTTTTCAGCTGGTCTTGATTGCCAAACGCTCTCTATTTCATCCAAGGCCTTTTTTTCTTTTCTTTTAACTTCAATATTTAGAATTGGTTCTGATTTTTTGGAGATATTAACTTTTATTCCGTCGTTTTTAGGAAGTTCAACAATATCTGAAATACTCTTGGTTTGCCTTTTCATGGCAGCCAACTCAATTTCCGGATCGGAACTATTGATTACATCCCGTTGAAACTGTTCAAAGGCAGTCGAAGACCCTCCTTCGTCCTCCAATTTTGATTCCTCTTCGCTTGTATCATCTTGACCAGAATCGTCACTTTCACCTTCTTCTGACTCTGGCGCTGGTAATGGTTTTGGTTCAATTTTATCTTCCCTATTCTTACCGCTTAAAACTCCGAAATTATATTGAAGAGCGAGATTTTTAATAGTTGGGTTAGGGCTAAGAATCAAAACTGAACGGTTATATTCTTGAGACATTGCCGATAAAATTTCAAAATCAGTTTCATTGGCTAGAGCTTGGTGTCTTTTTGGCAACACAAAAATAACCTCATCAGCCAAAGCTTTTTTAAAAATATCCAGAATTTCCTCAAAGCGATCATCTTTGAGGATATTTATAATCTTAGTTGACACTACTTTAATTATACAACGAATCTAGAAAAACGAAATCAACAGGGTCTTTTTTAAACAAAAAGTCCCGGATAGGGACTTGGTACTAAAACTCTATGCGTCTAGTTTGTCTGGTAAAAAGGTCGAAGTAAAATAATTGACAAATAGATCGGAAAGAAACCCCGGGTCTTAAATTTGCCCAATAATCAGCTCTTGATTGAATCTCTTGAACAATCTGTTCTGGAGTTTTTCTTTCCATAATAACCTCTTTTTTCAAGGGTTCTTATCAATAATTAATATATTATTTTAACTTTGTCAATATTTCTAAAACTTCTGACCTACTTTTTGTATTCATCAGTTCTGTCCTTAACTCCTTAGCTCCACCAAAACTATTAATATAAATCTTGAAGAATCGTTTCATGACATCAAAATTTTTGCTTGCCCCGTGATTGCGAAGCAATTTTATGGGGCCTTCCGGCCACAATTTCTCAAAATTATCTAAGTGTTTTAATAGCAGGTTAACTCTATCCTTTTGCGCATGTTCCGCATTTTCCGCATCTGTAAAAAACCAGGGATTCTCAAATATCCCCCGCCCCACCATAATTCCGTCTAAGCCATATGCTTTCGCTTTTTGTCTGACATCAGCCATATTTTTGACATCCCCATTGCCGATTATCAACGGTTTCGTTGATAATCGTCCTGAGCTTGCCGAAGGACTTCCATGAATTTCTTCGGCTATTTTTGCTATCTTATCCAGCTCATCCCAATGAGCGAGAACTTTGGACATTTCTTTGCGGGTACGGGCGTGAATTGAAAGAGCGGTAATTTCTGTATCTAAAAGATTCTTAATCCAATCGTGGTCAATTTTATTAACTCCGAGTCTAGTCTTGACAGAAACTGGTAGTGGACCGGCGCCACGAATGGTTTCTTTAATTATTTCTTTTGCCAGTTCTGGGTTTTTCATCAAAGCTGCGCCAGCGCCTTGTTTTTCAACTGATTTATCGGGGCAACCCATATTTACATCAACTCCATCAAATCCTAATTCTTGAGCCAGTTGAGCGCACTTATACATATTCTCTGGTTTAGAACTAAAAAATTGAACAACTATTGGCCGTTCGTTTTCAGTAAAATATAATTCTCCTTTAAATTTTTCCGGACCAATTGCACAAATACCATCTGCTGAAATAAATTCCGTGAAAAAAACATCGGGTTTACCCGCCTCAATAACAACCTGCCTAAACGCCCAATCAGTCACATTCGCCATCGGCGCCAGCACCGTAAAAGGCTTATTTAGTTTTTCCCAGAAATTTTGAGACATAAAAAATCTCTCGCTTTTTGTTTGTTGATTGTTTAGTTGAATCATTATACCAAAAACCTATAATTTATTAATACTACTTTACATATACTTAACTTTGTGCTATTATATAAGTTGGGGGTGTAAAATGAAGAAGCAGTATCCTGATGACTATAATCCGCCCAACCATGGAAAATGTGAGAGGTGCGGATACTCCACAAAATCTCATAACCCACGATGGCTAGTCTTGTGTCCTGAGCACTGGCAAGAACTCGCCAAGAGAAGTTCATAAACGCCTGCCGGTACATCCGACGGGCGTTTCTTAAAAAATAAAATATTAATAAAATCCCGTAGCCCTACCCCATCTGAATCAATACAACGAATAGATAGAGTTATAGGCTGAATGACGCATTTTTGCCGGGAACCGATGGGGGTGGTCAGGCTCGGTCGGGATTTTGGCCGATCCGCATGGCCTGACCGGGGGTAACCCCCAGCGGTCGGATAAAAATAGGAATGAAGCCTATATAACTCTCTATGAGGCGTAGTCCTTTGATGAAGATGGGGTGGGGCGAGAGGGAGTTATAAGTTAAGAAGAAAATTCTCCAATGCCAATCGGTGATTATATTGCGGTTGAGAGATAAGTTGGTTGAGAGCGAGCAGGTTCTCAACAATTTTTTTATTTTTAGGCGAGCTAGCTAAATGAGCTGAAATCCAGTGAAGCCAGTAGCTCGCTGTTTCGGTGTATTTCTCACTTTCATACATCTTCTTGGCATACTCCATTCTTTCAAAAATTCCTCTATTCAAAAGCTTCCTTAAGTCATCTATTGATGCCTTGATTTTGGCCAAATCGCCTGAATCAATTATGTTTTTAATTAAACCGATTCTGCCTCCAGAAATTTTAATCAAAAAATCTTTATCTTCTTTGTTTAATTTTTTATTTTGAGAAACAAAATCACTTATTTCCCGATTGTTTAACGGTAAAAATTTAACCTCTTCACACCTAGACAAAATTGTTGCCGGCAAAAGTCCAGAAACAGAACTAATTAATATAATTGTGGAATCGGACGGCGGTTCCTCCAGTATTTTTAAAAAAGCATTAGCCGCCTCATTGGTTAAGCTGTGAGCATTATTTATTAAAACTATTCTCCATCCCCCGTTATATGATTTGAATGATAAAAATCTCCTTAAGTCTCGAATGTCTTCAATGTATAGTTTTGTTTCCTCGTCTGCAATTTTGGGTTCAATAAATTTAAAATCTTGATTTTGTTCAACTTCGCCGAATATAGATTTAGCCAATTCTAAAGCAAAAGTTTTTTTACCAATCATTTCTGGACCAGTAAATAGGTAAGCATGCCCAAGAGTGTCATTTTTAATGAGATTTTTAAAATATTTTAATTGTTTCGTATGACCAATCACCATGAGTAGTAAGTAGTAAGTAGTAAGTAGTAAGGTTTCAAAAACCTTTAATACATACTACCTAATACTTGATACAAGCTCCCGTGCGATAATATCTGCTGCATCGGGTGTGGCGAATTTTTTTATACTATCGCTAATTTTAATATAATTATCGGGATTTAAAATATTCTCAATTGTTCTAAGTAAACTGTCAGAGTTAAAATTTGGCTCTTCTATTAGTCGTCCGCCGTAAGAGCTGAATTCGGCGGCATTTAGGTATTGATGATTAGCCGGTGAATTTAAAATAGGCACCACTATCGCCGGCTTGCCAACTTGAGCAATTTCAAACAAGAGACTGCCGCCGGCTCTTGCAACTATAATATCGGCCAAAGAATAAGCTAAAGTAAGCTGGTTTTCATCTAAAAACGAGTACAGACGGTAACTTTCAGGGGCTATTTTATCGGCTTCAGTTTTAACCGAATCGTATTGGCTCTCTCCGCATTGATGAATTATATTAAGCTTTTGGATTAATGCCGGAAGACCAGATATAACCACATCATTTAATACCTTAGCGCCCCGACTTCCACCTAAAACAAGAACCGTCGGTTTAGGTTGGCTGAAATTAAAATATTGAATAGCTGAATTCTTGTCGCCTTGGCTGAGATCTTTACGGATAGGATTACCGGTTAATATTGTTTTTGCGACATTTAAATATTTTGCCGAATCACTAAATGAAATAAATATTTTTTTTGCAAATTTACTTATAATTTTATTGGCTAATCCAGGCACTGAATCAGACTCATGCGTAAAAACTGGAATCATATAAAGCTTCGCCACCAGAGCAGGAACTACCGAAACATAACCGCCCTTAGTAAATACAACATCGGGCATAAATAAAAAAAGATACCATAACGACTGGACGAAACTTGCCAGAACTTTAAAGGGATCGGCCAGAGAGGCCAAGCTGGGGTACCTTCTGAATTTGCCGGCGGTTACTTTTTTGAAAGGAAGATTGTTTTCTTTTGCCGCCCTTTCTAAAAAAATACTGCTCCCCAGCATCATCAATTTTAAATTCAAACCCTGAAGTGAAGCTTGTTCTTTCAGAGATCTAGCCACGACAACAAGCGGATACACGTGTCCGCCCGAACCCCCGCCAACCAAAAGAATTCTTCGTTCTATCATAAACTAATTATATCATTACCCTTTCACTGGTTAAAATTTCTTTTTTAATTTTTGATCCCCTGTTATATCCGCCTATTTGACCGTCGCTTCGGACGACTCTATGGCAAGGAATTGACGGATCATAATTTTTATTCAAAATATTTCCCACCGCCCGAAAAGCTTTCGGTTTTCCAGACAACTTTGCCACTTCTTTGTATGTTAAAACTTTACCCCTCGGGATCTTACTTACAATTCTGTAAACCTTTTCTTTAAATTTAGTCATTGTCAGAAAGACTTGACAAGTTAATTAAATTTTGATATAATTGTCATATAAGCTAAAGTGGGTTCACTAGTGTAAACAATACAAGAAAAAGGCGATTATTTCTACTAGTGAGCCCCCTGGAATGTCCTTGAGGCAGGCCTGCGTCACGCATGAGGACGTAGTGGGGCTCTTTAAAAATAAAAGCAAAAGAAAAACTAAAAAACAGAAAGCCTTGATTACTGGAACGCGGCCGCGATTCACCAGTCATCAAGGGAGGTTAGGAGGTCCAGGGGCGGCACTCCGGATGGAGACCTACCCCTGGTCCCAAGAGCTGATTGCGCCCACTGGGGCAATCTCCCGCGACTCACGCGGGGCCGACCGAAGGAAGGGCCTGAGAACCCAACCAGAGGCAAAGCTCTGTTCTTTTTCCAAGGCCGGTTGCTGAACAAGCACCGGTCTTTTATTTAATAGGAGTTCCCTCCTTAACTTCCGACTCTGGAGCAAGTAGTACTGGCCCCAGTTCATCGGAGGCCGCCAAGAGCATGCCTTGGGACTCATGACCCATCAGTTTACGAGGTTCGAGATTCGCGACAATTACTATCTGTTTACCAATCAAAATCGCCGGTTCATAAACTGTGCCGATACCGGCCACTAATTGCCTCTCTCCTAATTCACCAACTTCAATTTGCAATCTCACTAACTTATCCGAACCCTCCACTCTTTGGGCTTCAAGGATTTTCGCCACTCTCAAGTCTAATTTTTTGAAGTCATCGTAAGTAATCGCATCCATTTTATTTATTGAATAAATGTTTTTTAAATTCTGACCACGATTTAACACTGGTATAATAGTTGGCTTTTTCAAGAACATTGAATGGATCAAACAGAAACTTATTTGGAACATCATTCAAAATATTGATAACTCTTAACTCATCGTCCACATAATGAGTAAGACCCAATCTAATTGCTTCTTTGTTTTTATCTTCCGGCTTGTCTACAAAAAATGAATTTTTATCATTAAAGTAACGTGGCCACATAGAATGCTTGGATAATATTTTTTTGGCCATTTCTGGCATTTTGTGTCTGGAAATTAAAAAATACAAAATCCTTTTGTCTTCTAGTTCAGAAAGGAGCTTTCTTGTTCCTCTTCTTAGTGGAGTTGATAATGCTACGATTGGGTTATCGTGGCACGAACAGAAATCACCACATAACCCAGGTAAGCCGAAATTTACCAGACATGCTTTATTAGTATATCAAGAACGAAAGAAAAGGTATAATGAGCAAAAAACATGTTACCACTTCAGAAATGACAATAAAACAAGCCACCGACGAAGCTCTTAGATACATTCTGCCAACTCTTTGCATCAGATACAAAGTACCTGATTATACGTTTATGCCTTATGCTTTATCATTGGTTCAAAGAATAGCTGTTAACTCTTCGTATTTTGAGGAACAGCTCAAGCTTTACGGCCATCCCGAAACAGAAACCATATTAAGATCTGGTTGGAAATTTATAAGAGAGGGTGTGGAAACAGATACTTACATAAATCCTAAACCTAATACGCTAGTGGATCCACAAGGAGAAATTCTTAGATTAAGAAAAGAGGGCGATAAAAATAAATTCATGTATAAGGGTCCGTCTAGAGACCAGCTCCTTTCTCATCGTCTTCCGCATACTTTGGCAGTTGAGGAAAGTGAGGCTGAAAATATTCTTAAAAAATACGAGGCCATTGTTACTTTAAATAAAAGTCGTTCACATTTCAGAAAAGAAGGCACAACCGGAGACGGACACTTTTTTACACTTCATGTGGACTCAATAAAAGAATTAGGTAATTTTACTGAAATAAGAGCGCGAGGAAGCCAGGACAAGAATCACACCAGAGAACTTCTTGCTTTAGCAGAAGAACTCGGATTCAACACCAGTTCCATAGTAAATGGTAACTATTTATCACTTGCCATAAATAGCTAAAAACACCCCTCAGGGTGTTTTTTATTGAGCTCCCAATCCTTCTTTCTCCCAAGCCGACACCAGACAAGCCACCAGTTCTTCAGTCGGGGTCCAACCGCACTTGCCATCTTCTTGCTGTTCGCATTTAGCGGTTCTGTAGCAAGCATATTCTTCTTTGAATTCACAGGTGGTAGTCACTTTTTCATCAGAACATATTTGTCCCGAACAGCCAGTAACCAGACACTCTTTTTTTGTTATCGGCAAAAGTGTTTCTGTCGGTTCAACAGACACATGTGGACTTTCTGATAAAGCAGGGGTTAGTGTTAACTGCGGCGATTGTATTGGATTTATCCTGACATCAACTCCTCTCTCGCTATTGAAGACCATCAAGCCCGCTCCCGTAAGAAATACTATAATCAATATTAATTTGGCTTTATTAGAGAATTCTTTTAATTTCATTTTCGTATTGAGGATATAATCTGATTATATCGTTTAAATTAAATTTTTTCATAATCATCTCTTTGGGGGTTTTTTCCAGCAAAAATTTAAAAGTCGCCTCAATTAACCCGGCCGGTTCAACACGTCTACTAGTAAGTTGGGTCCAGTAATCACGATTAACCTCAACATAACATTCAACCAAGTTATCGCCATGACCCAACTCAACCAAAAAAGTCCAACTATTTTCACGTTGGTTTACTTCCGTAACTCTTATACCGTCAAAATCTTCATTATATTCCGCCATGGAAATATTATATCAATTTGCCTCGCCAATGCGAATCCACATAAGACGCCGCTTCACTAAGTTTAAGTCCGGTTGTTCCGTTACCAGTTCTTATGTAAAACTCTTCTTGATCGTCTAATTTTAAATATGTCGGTCGATTAGCTGATAAAACGCTGATTAAACAACAGTTCTTATCATCAACTTCATGAAAAGTTAGTTCTATAAACTGTCTAAATTCCGGGCCAATCATAGTATGAAAAACATTAGTAAAGTGATTTTGGAAACCATCAGTATTTGATTTGGGTAACGATTTAAAATCATTCTCTAAACCAACTATTTTACCCGTATCGTCAATGCCAATCACCAACCTACCTCCTTCAGAATTTAAAAAAGCAACGATTGTTTTCATTACCGCCTTTTCCAGGTTTTTATTTACCTTATCCTGGTGAATATCCCAGCGGAACGAAGTTTTAAACTCAAGTCCTTCATGTTCGCCTTCAGCAATAATTTTCCTTAACGGTTTGTTTACGTGGTTGCCGGTTTTTTGGATGTTGTTTTTAAGGTGAGTTATTAACTCAACATACTGTTGCGGCTCCGGAATATTGTCCAGAATAATCGGCTTGCCGGAATTGCTTTCTCTTAATTCAATATGGCCATATTTGGTCAAACGGCCAAGCGGTCCCTGCCTATAATCAACTGAATAAATAGCGCCGATTGGAGTTGTGCTTTTTTTCCTGAATATTATACCCTCGGCATGGGTTATCTGGTCTCTCTGGATACTGTAATATTCCTTGTGCCAGGAAAAGAAAATATAAAAAACCAGAATTGTTTCCAAAACAAAAATTCCAGCTATTTCAGCAATATGAAAAGAAAGTGATTTTGAAAAAGGCAAGTTAGAATACAGCTCGCCGTAATCAGCCGCTACGCCGGCCAAAAAGAAAACCGCCACCGCGGTCAATTGAAGCACTAAAAAAGTTTTGACTATCACTACCGGACTTTTCCTGACAATCGTTTGATTGTTGAATTGCCAGTTCATAATAAACTATTATTACCCTATTTAATTATAAAAACAAGAGACTAAAAAGCCGAGATTAATCTCGGCTTATAATAAAACTATCCTAACTTAGACAATTTTTCCTTTAAAATTTGTATTTCTTTCTGTAAATCAGTCACGTCTTGGCATCTACCAGCTTTACCGGCAATAATTACAAGCTCATCAAGTCGTGTCTTAAGCAACCTTTTTTCGTTCTGGCCACAGTATAACCCGAACCAGAAAGCAGCAGCTATATTATCTATGGCCGCTTGTGAGTCCTTATTCATATCAATAAGTATCTGTATTTTATCAACCACAACTTCAGGCACATTCTCTGTTGTTTCTATTTCATACCATAGGTCCCAATTGGGACCGCATCGTTTTTTATATTCCTCCAGGTTTTCGGCAAAGATAAAATGGCTTGATTTGAAAACTTTATTCCAGATACCGATAACTATCATATCTCCCTCATTATTGTTAACGAGCCCAGATAAGCAAAACGCCCTATCTGGCCAGGGCGTTCTTGAGAGATTTGATTGAAAATTAGAAAGTTTCTAAATCAAAACCGCCATGGTCAAATAAGCCCGAAGGGCTGTATTTCTTATAACCATAGCTTTTAACAACTAGATTGTGATTTTGATTTAACATTGTTGTTTAATTATAATTTATCCGTTAATTTTTGTCAATTTCAATGCTAATCTCGCTCGGCCTGAATCTCACGACGAGTCTTCGCCTTTTCCTGTTCACGACGGTATTTACCACCTTTTTCGGGTTGGTGCGCTCCGCCTCCGGCTGTCTTAATAGCCGGCAGACGAACCCGCAAATACATCGGTTTCATTTTCTTTTTCCTCATAATGCCTCCATTATAGCAAATTGGAGTGGGCGCGTCAGACGCGCCCACCTGCCCAACAAAGAACACCGCTCTTGGGATGGATGTAGAGACCCTTGATCTCGTACCTTCGCCCATAGTGGGCTTCTTTTTGATAGACTTTACCGTTCTCAATGACAACATCCTTCTCCACATACTGCCAGACGTGGATCCAGATGTGACGGCCGGTCAGCGACCGCTTATCCAGATTCCGGGACAGTTCGCCGTAAACCTCGTCCCAGTGACGCCCGACCTGCCGGCGAAGAAACTTCTTCAGCGGACCAAGCCGATCGGAGAACTCCTTCGCATCCCAGCCATGCTGGCGACTGCGGGATGAAGCAACTCTCTTCGGTAAATCGTCCAGGTGATCCTCGCCATTGTAGCGGCGAGTTCGCAGACTCGTCTTCTTGCTCCGGTTGGCGTGACCATAGCGTGGTTTCTCGGTCACCACTTTTGCCATATCTCGACGCACAATTTTCCTCCTTTTTAAAAATCTCCCACCAAAATCCCCCATTGTTATAAATTAAGCAATTGCCTAATTTATAACAATGGACAAAACTTTGGTAGGACGCCGAGCTGACCACCTGATCAGCTCGGCGTAGACTTAGGATCATCGGCAACTTTGTCCCACAATGGACGGGTAGCTTAACTCCCTTTAACGTGAGTCGCCCCAAAAAGCTCACGGGAGGATGAAACCTCCACCACCTATCAGTAATGGCCGTAATAGCCGTAGAAGTTGACTACTTCAGCCACATACTCATCAAGACCAGCCGGAACAACTGGAAATCCTGACTCGTCAAGAACGAGTGGGTTTCCATCCATGTCCACCCGACAACTCTCACCAGCAGAATAGCGGAATCGTTTTCCGTTCCCGTCGGTGCCGGCGTAAAATTCATGCGACGCGTTGCGGCCAACGCGCCAAAACTTCACGCCGTTGATGACATGGGGTTCGTCAATCCGTGGCGTTCGCGGATTGTGACCCTTACCCCAGTTATAGCGAAGATGCCAGAAAAGCACCTCCACCAGAACTGTATCATCGCCAGAATTGTCCTGAGCAACTTGCTGAAGCCGCCCGAGAATCTCTTCTTCCGACCGCCGACGACGTTCTTCTTTTTTCATATAACTTGGGATCTCTCCCACCAAAACTTTCAAAAATAAATATTTATAACTATAGCGTAGGATATAGTTATAAATTTATAAATATTGAAAACTTTGGTAGAAACCCCTCCCTATTTTTAAAAAAATGGGGAGGGATGGATCACCATCTCTTTAGAGATAGCGGTGGAAGGCCTGGCGGGCGGCCGCCTTGCGCTCAACGCGGCGCCGCTCTACTTCCACTACCGTCTTCTGGTAGGAGTAGAAACGGAGACCGGCTTTGCGGCCAAGAGCTGCGCACCGACCACAATGAATGTGGTCAGCCAGGTCCTTGGCCAAGGAAGGCCAACGCCCAACCATCTTGCAGATGGCGGCGAGCGTCGGCACCCAGGCCTCGGCCTGCGTCAGCTTCGCTTGGCACGGCTTCCCTGGATGGGGCTCGCCATGACACACGAAGGGCTTGGCCGGCGCCTCGGACACTGCGACAACAGTCATCTCATTCATTCTGATCTCCTTGAAGAGTAAGGGTTTGTTGAAAAAAGAACTATTATAGGGAATCGCGAAGGTTTCCTACTTCTCCTACACCTCTCTTCTCGTATGCCGAGACAAGTGTTCTGTTCGATTTAAACTACCGACTCCCATCAAAATTTTCAAATCCTGTTATGGTTCATCATAACATTAAAAACTTTGGTGGAAGCCCCTCCGTATTTTTATTTGAAAATAGGGAGGGACGAATGAGTTATGAGAACAAAGAGCAAAGAAAGGGGGACATTCTAATGTCAATTCATGCCCCGGGTGAATTTCGTCTGGGTGACCCCAGACTCCAAGCCTTGGCTTGTGCTATCCAAGACGTATAATCCATTGCTGGATTTCTGGCTCTCCATAGCCATGACTTTGAATCTGTTTTTAGGTTCAAGGTCATGGCTATGAGAATTTAATAATTTTCAAAAAGAACTTTCCCCTTTCTAGGCCGGCATGCGCGCTGACGATTCAGGACGAGATTACCATCTCTCGCCCTCATCTCCTGGACCGTCCGCACATTCCGGTCTGGAAAGAGGCCCCAATTTTGGCTGGACTGGACCGAGTCTAACTCAGTGGGGTCACCCTTTTTATTTGGAACCGAAGTTGGTTGGATGGGAGCCGCGATTATTATCTAGACGGCTTGGACCCAAGACCTGAACTAACTTCTGCTCCAAACTTTACTTTCCGCTGCATTATACACCCTAACCAAAAATTTGTCAAGACCCTTTGACAGATTTTATAAAATTTTAATCCTTTAAAAAATTAATTTTATTACCAAATAGCCCAAAAAGTGTCAGCTTAAAATAACAAAAAAACCAGTTAAAAGCTGGGTTTTTAAGTCTTTTTTGTCAAAAAGACTTGACAAAAAGTTAAATACGGAATATAATGGATACGATAGCCAAAGCGGCTGTCGCCCAGAGCATTCCGTCCGGGCAACCCCTCGCAGGAGGCAAACGTGTCCAAGTCTTCCAAACGCCAAGAAAATGATGATCAAGGCGACATAAGGAAGATAAAAGACAATCAAGCCCACTTCCTCCTACTAACACAGGAGGCTGAAATGGGCTTTTAAAAAGAGCGGCGGTAAGAATTCATAGGGTCTTTGGCCCCGGTCAACGCAAATGCGAACCGGGGTTTTGTTTTTTTAGTCACCCAGAGAGTCCCAGAGCAAATTAAACAAAGACTTAAAAGATTCGGCTATTTCTTTGTGGGTTATAATGACCCCAACAACTTTTCCCTGGAGAGCACTTATGCTTATATTATCGCCATAAATAGCAATATCTGATTTGAATGGAAATTTATCTGGTGAAACATATTTAGTTTCACGCAACATATTATCATCTTGTTTTTTCAATATAACCCCTCGTTCGCTAGTGTAGATTAATCTTGATTTAATGCCTTTTTGAACTCGTTTTTGAGAAAGAACTTTGGGGTGATCAGGAAAAACTCTAATAATATCATCGGCCGAAGAAAAACTGACTACTTCTTTGGTGTCAGATTTCAATAACTCGGTTTGCATTTTAAGAAGGCCTTCTTTTCCTTCAAAAAACCTAACCTGCGGTTTCTCACCGGCTAAGTTGAACAGGTTAGTTAATTCGGGCAAGAACTTGGTTAGTTCTTCTTTTTTCTGTTCTATTTCTTTTTTCTGGTTTTCTATAATAAATTCCAGTTGTTCTGGAGACTCTGGTATAAAGAGTTGTTTTTTACCTTTGGTTTGAACACTAACCAAACCCAGTTTTTTGAGAGATTCTATTTGGACATAAGTAGTCGGACGGTTAACTCCGGCTTTGACAGAAATTTCAAGAACCGTCGCCGGACCAAGTTCCAACATGGCCATATAAACCTTGGCTTCGTTATCAGATAATCCCAAGCTAGTAAGTTGTTGTAACATAACCATTATTATACCACGCTTCTAGTTTAAAGTAAATCACCGAGCTAACACTCGGTGCTTTACAAACCTACAATGTCATTAGTTTATAAACTATTAAGATCTTGATCAATTGATTTAAACTCAGAATCTAAATCGCCTAAATCTACCTCTCCCACTTCTGAATTAAGTTGGGCATCTAATTGAGCTTCGGTTTGAGGAGTTGGGGTAGGAATTGGAAGTTGAGGAAGAATGCCTTGTTTTGAGCCAAAATACCAGATAAAACCAGCAACAACTACAGCAACAGCAACACTTACCCAAATCCAAAGTTTTTTACCATTTCTTGAACCCGAAGGCATTAAAGGAGGTGTAACATTCGGATTTTGCATTTGTGGATTGAAATTTAAGTTGTTTTCCATATGTAGTAATTTTTAAAAATTATTTATTAGTTATTAGGGGTTGGGGTTACACTCGGACTTGGGGTTACGCTTGAAGTTGGAGTTGCACTTGGGATCGAACTTGGACTGGAAGTTGGGGTTACGCTTGGAGTTGACTTGTCGTCATCACCGCGCACTCCAGCCAAAGCTCTAGCCGCGTTATGAACAGCTTCTTTGGCCAATTTAACCTTTTCAAAGACCAATTTTATTTCCCGATGTAAATCTTGCCTGGCTTTACCGACATCTGTTTTTAATTTATCCTCAGTAGTTACTAAGATAGTATGGGTTTTACCAGCTTGAGCTTCTATTGCCGATCTTGCTTCAGCAATAGCCTGACGAGCTTTTTCAATCGCCGTTCTGACGGTTGATACATCATAACCAGCATCCTCGGCCTTATCGGCTCTTTCGTTTATTCTAATCAAAACCCCATCTAACTTCTCCAGAACATTGGCAAAATGTTTCATCATTCGATCATTTAAATCATCAAGAGATTTATCAACTTTCTCAACAACTTGTTTTTTGCGTTCATCTTTAACTACTTTGAGTCGTTCTTTGAGTTCTCCTCTTTTGGTTTCAATCCTGTCTTTTAGTTCTTCTCTTTTTTGTTCTAAACTTTGTTTCAGAGCCTCTCTTTTTGATTCAATATCCTGTTTTAATGCCTCTCTTTTTACCTCCATTTCTTGCTTAAGAGCTTCTTTTTTCACTTCAAATTCCTTTTTTAAAGTTTCTCTTTTTTCTTCCATTTCCTTTTTCTGATCGTTCATCACTTCTTTTCTTTCTTCCATTTTTTCTTCTCTTTTTTCTTCCATCTCCTCTTTCATTTCTTGTATATTTTCTTTTCTGGTATCTCTTATTTCTTGTTTTACTGGAGTTTTTTCCGGACTCCTGCTTGGAGTTGGACTAGTTGTAGTATCATTTTGCGCTGAAGCAAAAAGAACCAAGCCGAAAAAGACTGCAAATATGACTGAATATTTAATTAGTTTACTCATGTTTACAATTATATTTTAAAAACAAATTGTCGGCAATTATTATTTATGCACAGCCAGGTATGTTCCAATTATAGCTGCAGTTTCAGCCCGTAGGGTGGTTTTACCCAGAGAAACTATTTCAAAACCAGCATCTCTCGCTGTTTGTAGCTCTTCCGGAGTCCAGCCACCCTCGGGACCCACGAAAATAGCTAGTAGTTTGTAGGAAGTAGCTTGTAGTTGAGAGCGGAGATCGGTTTTTCCAAATTGATCAAAAATAATTTTAACGTCATTGTCCTCTGACAATTTAATTGCTTCTTGGAAGTTAACGGGATCGTACAAAACTGGGACAACTCCACGACCGGACTGTTCGGCCGCTTCTTTGATGATTTTTTCAAGACGGTCTTTACGGATGTCTAATTTAACAGTTCTGGCGGTAATAATCGGCACAATCTCTTTAACTCCGATTTCAGTCGCTTTCTGAACAACCAATTCAAAATTTTCTTTTTTTAGAATTGAGCAATACAAAACAACGTTTCTTTCTGGTTCGTTTTGATTTACGCTAATTTCTTGGATTTCAACTTCAACAAGATTTTTACCATACCCTTTAATTTCTGCGACTCCTTCTTTGTTATTTCCATCGCAAAGAATTACTTTCTCGCCAACTTTTAATTTCAAAACATTTCTTATCTGATTAACCAACTCAAAATCGGATATTTTAAATATCCCCGGTACAATATTAAATTTTCCAATAAAACGATGTTGTTTCATTTATTTAAAAAGCCGAGTTGAATCGGCTTACTATTTCTAATCTAGGGATAAATACCTTCCTCTATATATATCATCTAGTCTCTTTTGACACTGACCACATTTTACCACGTGGGCTAATGCAGCATAATAACCAAGAATGTGTCCGGTATGGCGTGCAACCTCTATTACATCATGTGATAAAGCATTATACTTATATCCAAGCCGAAGCCGAAAATAATCTAATAAATCCTTGGCAATCTGGGGGTGTAGTGGTTCTAAAGCTCTATCACTCTTCGGTGCCTGCCGATTCCAAGGTTTTCCGGCAATCATAATACTTGCCGATGGACCATCCAAAGGTCTGACCAAATGCCACGAATTGATATTTGTCATTTCATATTTTGCGCCTTCTGGAAGTTCAATAATTGAAGCAACTGGTGGCGGATTGTTTTCTTCTCCGTAACCAACAGTCATTTCATATTTACCCGAAACTATTTCCATAGCCGACGGCCAAGGATGGGGATGAAATAATGCTTCTTCTCTTGAACATGGATAAATTATGTGGAGATAAACCCGATAATCTCGCCACTCTCTCCATAAGCGATTAACAAGGGGTGGATGATAATCTATACGTAAACTCTGCCAAGACCCGGCATCAACCAAAAGCGCCGGTAATTCAACTTTAAGTTCATCTAACAATTCAAGCATTTTGAATTCTTGTTAAAGAAAAGAAGGTATGGATAATTTAACTCATTTTACTAAATATGTCAAAAAATTAACTCAAAAAAATAAGAAATTAGATAAATAAAAAGAACTCGCTTAACGAGTTCTTACAAACTACTTTACCTGAAGCGGTGTCTCAACACCGGTTTCAAATGACTTGTTAACATTGGCTGTACTGATCGGTTCGGCCATCTTCTCCAAAGCCTCGGTGGCGTAATATTTCACGCCTCCGACGCTAAACTCCAAATCTCGGCTTGGATAAAGTCCAGACAAAACCCATGCCCGGAAAATACCCTCTTTGCGCCAATAGTTATAGGCCTGGGCTTTTTCAATGCGCAGATTCTGCTTATTTCTGATTGCTTCACGACCAGCACTGACAGTCGGAAGAATCTTGTCATAGATATTCAAACCACTGGTATCCGGATAGGCTTCGGCTATCGCCTGGAGCAAAGCCTGTCCCTGATTAGGGTTGTCACCATAGCGCCCTTCTAAAGCGTTAGTGATAATAGTGTCCATCTTTGCCGATTTTAGATTAGCCAAACCAGTCTGTTCATAAAAAGTATTCTCATAAGTAGCACGTTCAGATACCTCCACTCGAATTACAGCATTTAATTCTGTTTCCCAAGCCAGTGCTTGATTACGAATACTGGCAGCATAGCCGTAAAGGCCAAGTCCAAAAAGGACAACTCCGCCAACAATCAATAAGGTTGCAATTAAACCAACACTAACGGCTCCGGCATCAGAAAGTCTCTTTCTCACCTTTCCTCCTCGTTGTAAAAAATCTTGTGCGAATTTGCCGCAAACAGCAATTTCGCCACGGTATTGATTATGATTGATTTGCTATTTTTGTCAACCACGATTATCAGCGACGCCAATTGTAAACTCCCTCTGACGGGTCATAATGATTTGCTGCCCAAACCCAAACTCCACAACTTATAAGAAATGCGATTATGAGAATCGCCCAAACTTGACCAGCACTTGGCTGAATTTCATTCTTAAGATAGAGAAATCCTCCTTGACTATCATCGCCGGACATACTGATTCTTTTGAATTTGGTAGCTGGATCATCTATACCCCAAATAATGCGCTGAATCGGACCTGGCTGACCACCACCTGGAGGATAAAAAACAGTATTTCCGTTCCTCTGGCTAAATAAAGGCCCGAGAAGTGTTTCTGGGTTTAAGGACAGGCCTTTTAATCCATCCCGCATCACAACAATAAATTTTTCATTACCAAGAGGCATACCAGTAAATGCCCTGCTCCAAGAAACAGTTGTTCCATCCGTTCCAACTAAAACGACTATGGCATTTTTAGAAAGAGCATTCTTACCAAATACTTCTTTATTCTGCCAGTAAGCCTTTAAGGCCAAGGAATAACGATCTGGATTTGAAGCAATCTTATCGTTTTTTACAACAACCAAATGAAGATCACCTTGTAACTGGTAACCAAGATTAGCATTTACATATGCAATCGTATTTTGCCACAAAACCGGATTATTTGATTTTAAACCAACAAAATAAACTTTATTGGCATAGTAAAGATTCTCTACGTTATTTACTAAGACTGGCAGTAAATTACTTTTTTGGTACTCAGCGATATCGCTTGAATACTCTTTCATCAAAGTTCTTTCTGAGGCCAAAATATAATTTACATAATCCTTGCGAGCTGTAACAGGACCGGGGCGATTTGCCTCACATCTATCTTTAACTGACAGCCAAAATGATGGTTCGCCTGTACCGGCATTAGAAATAATATACTGTGGAATAGAATGACCTGTCCGCCAGCGATTTGCTTGCGGATTTTCAGGAAAAACATTAGTCGCAACTGTATAACGACCAAGCGTCGTATCAACATAGAAATGATATTCACGGTTAACATAGGGACAAGAATGATAACGAACTTCTTGGTGACACACCTGATGACACGAGCGGTCGTCTCCTGTACCACTACATTCTTCGTGACAAACTGTTACCCAATATGGATCACAGTCATACTCCCAACGACACGAACCGTCTCGAGTGCACTGAGTATACTCTTTAATAGCGGCCACTTCCCAACCATTCCAGTACTCATTAAAATTAACTTTGCTGTTTTTGGCCATAGACCAACCAGCCCAGGAAACTAATACTGCCACAAGAGGTGAAATAGCCATGCCAATAGCGTATTCACGCCAAGTTATACGAGCCCTGGTTTTCTTAAATTCAAGAAAATATTTAACAGCCAAACCGGCCAAAGCCACTGAAATAATGGCACTAAGAATCACTATGAGCACATGCTCTCCTTTTCTTTTTCAAGGAACTTTAAAGAAGTAATATAATACTATAAAACACGAACAGAGTCAATTACCTAAATCCGAACTTTTCTTGAAGACTTTTGAAGAAATAATTCTTTTCTAGTTCAGCAAATTTAACCAGATGGGGAGAACTCTCAATTACAACTTCGTCTTTTTCTTCTAGAGGAAATAGTGACTCGCCATCAGCCATAAATAAAACGTCTATTTTAGTATTATTTTTTGAAAGCGAGATAACACCCCTTTTCCTGAAAGAAACAACCTTGAGATTAACAATATTAGTATATTTAACCACAATACTCGGACTAGGTATGCTGTGATCCAAAACCTCTGTTATTATAAAACATTTAATATCTGGCATAACTATCGGCCCGTGAGCCGAAAGATTGAAAGCAGTTGAACCGGTGGCCGTAGAAACTAAAATCCCAGTTCCTTGAATGTGTTTAACCGGATGATCGGCTATTCGCGCTTCAAGCTCAACCATACCCAGCGGGCTTTTAACCACTACCTCATTCAAGGCCTCGGCTTTAAAAATAACTTTATTTTTTCTTTTAACTTGAGCGGTCATCATCATTCTTTCAATGATTCCGTATTTACCTTGGAAAAATTTATCAAGAGATTTTAAAAATTCTTTTTCTTGCCTAACTGATGCCAAAAAACCGACATGGCCGAGATTTAGTCCCAAAATTATCGAGCCAGATTCATGGTGTTTGCGAGCCGCCTCAAGAATAGCTCCATCCCCGCCCAAAACAATTACAACATCTGGTTTTTTGCTGTAACTTTTGAGCGCTGGATATTTTTTCTTAAGAAAAGAATTAATCTGTTTAGACCAAATTACAGCTCGTTTGTTTTGAGAATGATAAAAAATGTGAAATGTTTTTAGGGGTTGACTTGCCATATGTGGTTTGATATACTTAGTGTAACATAAACACTTAATAAAAACAATATGCTAAGGTCTTACCAGTCTGTTACAACCGACATAGTAATATTTACCATAGAACAAGAAGAACTTAAAGTCCTCTTAATCAAGCGGGCCAAAGAACCATTCAAAAATAAATGGGCTTTACCCGGTGGTTTTATTTTGGAAAACGAAGAACCGGAAAAAGCCGCTTTGAGAGTTTTAAAGAACAAGGCCGGTGTCAGCAATATCTACATGGAGCAACTCTACACATTTCCCGGTTCCGGAAGAGATCCAAGGGGCAACGTTATCACTATCACCTACTTTGCCTTAGCACCTACAGAAAAAATAAAAATTCAAAAATCAAAAGAAACTCAAACACCAACATTTTACTCTCTTAAAAAGCTCCCTCAATTGGCTTTTGACCATAAAAAAATTATTACTTACGCCCTAAAACGTCTTCGTTCAAAGCTTGAATATACAAATGTTGTTTATTCTTTGCTTCCTCAATTTTTTACTTTCAACCAGCTCCAAGAAGCTTATGAAACAATATTAGACCGCGAATTGGACAAGAGAAATTTTAGAAAGAAATTTATCCTACTCAATCTTATTCGATCAACCAAAAAGGTCCATAAAGGCATCCGCCAACGCCCGGCACAACTTTATCAATTTATTAGCTGCCGCCCGACAGAGTTAAAAAAGTTTTTTTAATATAACAACTGTCTTATAACTATGCATATGCACAGCTATAAGACAGTTTGGATGAAAAGAAAGTATGACTAAAAATTTAAAAATAAAAATGAGCCCGTTAAAATTAGGAGATGTTAATTATATTATGACCTGGGTAAACGACCATGAGATTGTTAAGAATTTACAGCATTTTGATAAAAAGTTCACCAGAAAAGATGAAGAAAAATATGTTAAAAAAATTTTAAACAGCAAAAACGATTTCGTATTCTCATTTTTTACTAAAAACGAAGAATATATCGGTCAAGGAGGAATTCACCAGATAGCTTGGGAAAACAAGCTTGGCAGACTATCAATCATCATAAAGCGGGAACATTGGAATAAGGGTTATGCCCAAGAGATACTACCCGCTCTCGTGAATTACGCTTTCAAAGAACTAAAACTTCATAAAATCTGGCTAATGCATTGGAAGGAAAACAAAAAAGCAGGTCATTTGTATAAAAAACTCGGTTTTATAAAAGAAGGGGTCCTCAAGGACGAGTATTTCTGGCAAGGCAAATATCACGATATAATCAGAATGGCTGTGATTAGAACTACTCGCTTGAAATAAGTTCTAATAAAAATAGCCATTTTAATAATTTGGTGTTATAAATTACGGCAGTTTTGTTAACAATCTATAACACACGGAGACTCATGAAAACATTACAAGGTCTTAAAATTTCACTCTGCCAAATGAGGGTTGTTCCGGGAAGGCCGGACCTTAACGCCGAATATATAATCAGCGAAATTCAATTCGCTTCAAAACGAGGAGTTGATATTATTGTTTTTCCAGAACTAGCCACTTCTGGTTATGTTATCGCCGACAGATTTGAAGATGCCAGCTTTATTAACGATGTCCAATTTTTTAACCAAAAAATTGTTGAATCAGTGCCGGAAAAAATTACAGCAATTTTTGGAACAGTCATCGCCGAGTTTGATAAAAAGGGCGAAGATGGCCGTCACCGGATGCATAATGCAGCCATTATCGCCCAAGGTGGTAAGCAGCTTGGTTATGTGGTTAAGACTCTTCAGCCTCATTATCGTTATTTTGATGACGATAAGCACCTTTTTTCAGCAAGAAAAATTGCTGAAGAACAAGCTGAACTTCATCGTCAAAATAAAGACACAAGAGGAATTGAAAATTGCTCAATTCATGATTTGGCTAAAGTATACCAATTACAAACCTCTGTCGGCATTATTCCGATAGGTATTGGCGTTTGCGAAGATCTTTGGAAAGACGATTATGCTTTTAACCCGTCTAAAATTTTGGCTGAAAAGGGAGCAAAACTTCTCATTGCTCTATCTGCCTCCCCTTGGGGTTGGCAGAAAAATAGGAAACGCCACCAAGTTATCAAAAATCTTATCCAAGAAATTAAGGTTCCCATCGTTTATGTAAACAATACCGGCTGTCAGAATAATGGCGATAATGTTGTTAATTTTGACGGCGCCTCAACCGTTTATGACAATAACGGAAATATCGTCCACGAAGTTGATTCATATTTTTCTGGCGTTCAAGATGTAAATTTTGATGGCAACCTAAAACCTGTTCAATCTAAAAACCAGAACGACACAAAAGAACTTTACTTGGGCATCCGGACAGCAGTAAAAGAGATGCTGGACATGTTACCCGAGAAAAACAGAAGAGTTGTAATCGGCTTAAGCGGAGGAGTTGATTCGGCAACAATTGCTGCTTTGATGGTTGACATTTTGGGGCCGGAAAGAGTTCATCTGATAAATATGCCTTATGAATATAGTGATCCAAGTATTGTGGCTCTAGCTCAAAAAGTGGCTGACAATTTAGAAGTGCCTCTTGAAATTAAACCTATTAAAGGAATAGTTGATGCCGTATCAGCAGAAACGGGTGTAAAAAGAGGTGAATTCGCCCACCAGAACATCCAAGCCCGCGCCCGCATGGAAATACTTGCATCAGTAGCTCAGAAATTGGGCGGGGTATTTACCTGCAATGCCAACAAGGTTGAGGTTGCTTTTGGTTATGGCACTCTTGACGGTGATATGCGTGGCTGGCTGATTCCTTTTGGCGACTTAGTTAAAAGAGAAGTCCGCCAACTGGCTCAATATTTAAATATTGAGGTATTTAAACGGGAAGTTATTCCCCAAGAATGTATTGACCAAATTCCATCAGCCGAACTTGAACAAAACCAAAAAGACCCGTTTGATTACGGCTATCCAACCAAACGCGGCTATCACGATGAATGGGTCAGAGCTGTTACGGAATTCCGCTGGAATCCGGAAAAGTTTTTGGAAATGTATCTGGATGGAAAATTAGAAAAAGAATTAATGCTTGAACCGGGCACATTAAACCGCCTCTTCCCTACTCCTGAAAAATTTATTGCCGATTTAGAAAAATGCTGGAGAATGTTCAATAATTCGTTCTTCAAAAGAGTCCAAGCCCCACCGATAGTTATTGTTTCCCGCCGAGCCTTCGGCCGAGATCTGGAAGAATCAATGTTATCAGTCCACTTTACCAATTGTTATCTGGAACTAAAGAAAAGAGCTCTCAATTGAGAGCTCTTTAAATTTTCTTAAACTTCTCCCACTTTTCAGAGAAACATTGTTTGATTTCTTCAATCACAAGAGGGTTAACCAATCCATCTATGGGCCTTTTCTCAATAAGAGCATCTCTGACTTTAGTGGCTGAAATTTCGGGAGTCGTTCCATCAAAACGATTCATGATTTCAACCTTTCGATTGAAACGATAGAAAAAATCTATATCTTGCCGGGATCCGCCGTAAAAGACAACATCTTTCGGATTCATTCCAGACACGGAAAGTATATCGTCTAAAGCAGTCATCCACACGGCATCATCATGATAATCTGGAAGGCCGACGAGTTTAAGACCAGGAAAAATTTTTGATAAAAATTGCCGTCTTTCAGTATAAGAGAAGAAGTGTAAAACACTGACCAGGTGGTTTGAGCTGCCAATAATAACCAGGCAGTTATCAATGCCGAAATTATCAATCATGGACCGGATTACTTTTTCATGCCCGATATGCACCGGACAAAACCTGCCGACAATAACTGCTTTGGTTTTGCTCTTGTTCATTTAATTATTTTGACAAAACTTGGCTTTTTGTCAAAAATAAATAAAAGGAGCATGCACTGCTCCTTAGGATAGCTTTCTGATAAATTCTAAATCATTGGGAATATCTACGGCTGGACCCAGAATTAAGCCGGAAATTATAAAGAACTTGGCAACATCAGCAAATCCGTCGTATCTTTGCAGATTTCTTATTAATGAAATAATCTCAGGGTCAACATGGCTCATATGCATTGACCTAATTATCCTAACACCGTCTATTTTGGCTAATTGCTGCTCCAATAAATACAAAGACCCAAATGAAAACTCACATGAAAATTCACCATCTTTTTCAATATAAACAACGGCTACAGTTCTTACCTCATCAAGGTCCACTACACTATTCATTTTCAATCTCCGCTTGTTTTCTAGTGTCAATAATATATATCAAACTTATCCTAAAGTCAAAAAACGTTTTTACCAAATAAATTTATCAGATTGTCAAAAAGTAATAAGTGTGGTATTGTAATGCAAATTGTTTTTTGAAAACAGCCAATGATACCACTAGTAGAGCTAGCCTTAAGCGACCGGAGGAAAAGACTAAAATCAATTTTAGACACTTCCCCGGCAGATCTAACTGAATTACACACCGAGTTATCTAACTTCTTATTAGACGAGGAAAATATAAGAATTATACTTTATCTTCCTTTCAACCTTCTCCCTTCTCCGGGAACAACTTTTGCGGATATTTATTTGAAGAGTTGGAAAAAATTACTTACTGCAAATGAAAACGACCTCCGGACAAACTTTGTGGATGGGGATGTGCTCGAGCCAGAACTAGGAGAAAATCCCCGAGTCAGAAAAGCAGCCCACTTAATTCCAAAGTTGGTTGATAAGGGTCTCTTGTCACCATCGGATGTTGTTTCTTTATTTACAGATTCAAAAGGTGATAAAATCCTCCATGATAGTATTGCAGACACCCTTCCAATTCTTGCTTGTTTGGGATTGGTAAGATCTGATTTAGTAAAAGCTCAAACCAAACCAGCCAAACCGACCTGTCCACCTAATTTAAAAGCCAGGATTGCCTGGGAAGATCAAGAAAGAAAAAATAAAAAGATTATAGAATTTACCGATAGATCATTTGCATATGCAAAATATTTTTTGGAACTTTTTACCCTAATTTGGGGAAAAAGTAATTTAGAAACCAGGGAGGATTTGGCCACCATATTATTTCACTGGTTATCAATGGGGGTTATTAAAGAAAGTGATCTTAAAGTATTTAACCTTAAACGTCCCGATCTTGAATCAACCCAAAACGATGACATTACAAAAGAAGTTGATGATTTAAATGAAAAAATTAAGTCAAACGAAGAGTTATTTAGAATTCTATATCCCGTAGGGATAGCATTCGGTTCTCGCGTTAAGGGTTATGCTAAATTAACGGCCGATCTGGATATTGCGGTTTTTGTCAGGCCAGGCGTTCCCTGGACTGAAAAAAGTAAAATTTATAAAACATTGGGCAAGGTAACTGAGTTTTGGCTAGAAGAAAAAGATAATGATCTTGTTGTTCGCTCTATGCCTCTTGAAGAAAATAACGTAGCCGAAAAAGACTGGATCCACATTCCTCTTCAAGGAATATGGCTGGGTGAACCTAGCCAGATTAGATATCTGCAGCAAAAATTCCTTCCCCGATATCTAAACAGCACGAACAGAACAGAACGAACAACCTGGTTAAGGCAATTAGAGCTTGAGGCGCTACAATATCGCTTGATGCATAAGGGCTATGCACGTTTTTACCCAGTTAACACGGCCGACACAGCAACGGCTAAATATTCATATCTGATTGATTCGGACAGTGTTTTTTGGGACTCGGGATACAGATTACTGGCAACTAAATTATTTATCTCCCGGGTATTTTTACCAAAAATGAAAGATTTAGAAAAATAAACAAAAAGGGCAGTACCGTTAAACGGTCTGCCCTGTTTTTATTGTAAAATTCCCAGATCAATTTGATATTTCAGTTCAATGCAATCTTTATTCATCGGTCCGGTTGACACAGCATAAACGGGTATATTTAATTCATCTCTAATAAACTGGAAGCCGATAAAGAGAGGATCTGTTATTTTTAATACTTCTATGTTTGGAAAACATTGGTAAAGAAACCGGCCAAGTTCTTCCTGACGTTCAATCTGTAATCTACCACTACTATCAGAAACTTTAATACCGATAATCTCATCCGTACTATTTTGCAAAAAGAAATCAGAAATAAAAAATGGGTTAATATGTGGATCACTATAAGACCTGCAGACTTCCCATCTTCCGAGAGATTGGATTCTGTCTACACAGGTAACCACCAGGCCATCAAGTTGGCCTTTGCAAACTTCCACAGCATATTTTGCCAATACCACATCAAAGCAACCTACTCGGAAATTACCCTGCCACTGATGATTTTGATTACTTGGGTCTGGTAAACATCTCGTTAATTCAGTTGACTCAGTAACGAACGGGCCTCCGCCATGGCGAGTGTGATATGCCCGCAATACGCCCAGACTAGTAACCTCGCCGTCGTAGTCACATTCTTTAAGCAACGAAAGCGCTGTTTCGGGAATAGTTCTGACCTTAGTCGTATACGGATGAAAGCCGTAAAAGCGATCCAGAAGCACACCTTGAGAACCTTCAAAAATAACTGTTCCAGATCGGCCAAGAATTTTTTCAGCAACATAACTTGTATCAACAATACCTACTAAAGAAGCTATCTCTATGAACCAACTAAGAGCCCACTCTATAGTTTTCTCACTCTGAAGATTAGCTGCTTCAAAATGTGCTCTGTCCCGAAGAGTTTCTGGTAATTTATCAATGCGACTGATAATTTCTTCCAGTTCCAATATTTTTCTTTTTTGAATTGATTCGAGTTTATCTTTCAGGTTTGGCTGATAAAGATCTTTGGCCCTGATCGCTTCTTCGGGAAAAGCTTCGGCATCCAAAACAGTCTCGCCCACACCAACTCCGACAGAGCCATATCTTTTATCACTTCTGGAAAGCTCCTTCAAACGATTAGCAATGGCATGAAACGGTGTAATTACCAAAGCATCTTCATGAATTGTTATCTTGTCAAAGATGTCTCTGATACCATGTTCTTTTTGCAAAGACCGTCCTTCAGAGATTATGGCATAAGGATCAATGACCATATTCTTAGACAAATGTGTTCTTGCTCCGGCAAGAGTTCCACTCCCAAACTGAGCATGGACATGTTCATGTCCGTCTGAAGTTACAACTCTATGCATCGCCTGGGGTCCACCCGTTCTTATTACCGTATGAGCTTTGTGTTTTGAAGAAAGCCAGAGAGTTACCTTGCCTTTTCCTTCGTCACCATAGCCAAGTCCCGTTATAACAAAAGCTTTTTTGCTCACCCTACCTCCTTTGTTGAAAAAGAGCGGTCAAATGACCGCTCAGTCTGTCTCTGGAAGTTAGATCTTCCAATCCTTGCCCTTCTTGCCACTTTTCTTGCCTTCGGCTAAAGGCCGAGTTTTTTCTTTCTTTGAAACACTTGTTCCGATCGGCCAAATATCGTCACGGCCCTTGAATCGAGCGCCAGCCAAAGGAATCTTGTTGAAATTCGGATAGCTTGCCTGAAGACCGATTGGAATACCCGAAACCGCTTCAACGATCCGGGAAGACTTGCCACGATCTGACTTTGATCCGCCTAAGAACTCAACGGCATTCTGTAGATCCAGAACGCCTTCGGTAAGACCAATAATGACCGCTTGGACTTCGGCAAGATCTTCGGTCCGAGGCAGTTTTACAACATGATCTTTTCCAAAAAGCTTGGCCCACCAATCAGTAGCATACGGATTATCATAAACCTGGAGATAAAAAGGGTACCAATTTTTGACTAACTCACCAGCAATTTCTGAGGTTGAAGGAAGTACTTTTGTAGGATTTGAACCAAATGCCCTCTCTAACACATCGCTTCCAAAAACCTGTTCAAGAACCCTGGCATCTAATTTATCACGGCCCCTCTCATCACCAACCACAAAATAATATCCTTTTAAACCATAATCATTAATACTTAATTTGGTAAGATATACGGCCATAAAAAGTCCGAGCTGATAATCTTCAGTTGCATCTCCTCCACTTCTGTTTGGAACTAAAAGGCCCATCTGGCGTTCAACCTCATTATCAGGTTCAAACATAGTTCGCAAATAAGGATACTGATCAACTCTATCCTGGACAATACCGGTTGCGATTTGGGTATGGTATCTTTTCAGAACCGCGTTTTCGCCTTGAATCAAAAGATTCTGGACCTTAGGTAAAGCTTTGAACGCAAGATCAACGTTACCGCCCATTGATCCGGTTGTATCCAAATCTGACTGAACAGGAATAGCCACTCCAAACGGCGCCACAAACTCATCGCCTTCAGGAACCAAAAGAGTATTTGAACCCCTTTTGTTTTGATCGGTGTATTTGCTCGGATCAACTAAAGGATCAAGAGCTTCACCCTGGCGAGCTCTTTCTTCACCTTTAAAAGTAGCCCTGCCAGCTCCTTTTTCTTCTGCCTCGCTTACCCTTGACCTGTAAGTTGCATCAGACCACGAACCCTTGCTTCTCATCTTCTCTCTCCTTTGTCCTCCGAAGCTTTGTGCGTAGGAGGATTTGTTGTCAAAAAACGTGATTGGAGGTGGTCAACCTTGATGCCTCCTCAATCGGCATCAATATATTAGAACGGTTGCCTATATTTGTCAACCGTAGTTTTGGCCGACCAACTCCATTACTTAGTGTATTAAAAACACTAAATAGTGTCAACAGAACATAAAATAAATCCGGATAAAAATTATCCGGATCAAACTTGCTCAAAGACTGTTATTCCACTCTTTCCAGAATTTAATAGCGGCTGGAAAATGTTCTCTTGAAATACCGTCTGAGAACATAAAATCTTTATACCCAAGTGATAACATATATTCAAGGTCGGAAACATCCGCCATTGACACGCTTCCACTCTCAAGACCGATCAAAAGACGAGAAGCACAAATAGCATTGGGGTCCTTGTTAACAATCATATTCAAAGATTTGATCATATTTAAAATTCCTATCTGAATCATTAAGTCATCACGAGCAGCCATAAGACGATATCCTTTTAATAAGGAGGCATCGTTTTGAAATACAAAATCCAAACCTGCTTGAGACTCAATTTTGAGACAAATAGTGCTTTTAGAACAATGTTTTCCCAAAGCATCCTCCAACTCCAGAATATTATTCCAGCCCTCAACAAAAGAAAGCATGAAATTAAAAACTCCATTCTGGACTGCAACATCAATATATTCATGGTCCAGCGGAAGAAGTCCGCCTTCAACCTCAAGTTTTTCAGAAAGTATATTGACTGATTGGCCTCGACCTACTGGTGCCTTGGGTAATGGGTCAACGTATAACTTATTGCCGTCAACCACTTTTTTTAATTCACAACAGTCGTCACCCCGGAAACAAACTTTAGCCGGCAACTTAACCTTAACCCGGTGGTTAAGCACTATCGGACCATAGGGTAGATTCGCCCACTCAATAACTCTAAGTTGCCTTCCTTTAAGATCAATCCAAACTGGTTTATTTAATGGCCGCGCTAGATTCTGTATCCTCTGTATAACCTCTCTCGGTGAATAAGCCGAACTCATTCCGGTATTGTAACGAACTGCCCCCACACTGGGATGAGTAATAATTTCCTTAAGTAAATCTTCCTGATGGACTGGCGGAAGACTGACGATAAGCATAAATCACTCCCAAGTTTTCAGTGAACTTTTGACCAATAAATTACCATGGTTATTTAAATTGGTCAATTAAAATCCGCTAGAATTACTCGCGGTTGTTTGATGCTAGATCTTCCAGCTCCTATCGCCTTTCTTGCTCGCTTTTTCTTTCTTACTTGAAACAGAAGTTGATTTATTCTTTTTTGTGACAGTAACGGTTGAGCGAACCGATTTAACTGGTTTGAAATCTTTCAGTGGCTGTAAAGCTTCGTCTACTTGTTTGATACGTTTATCAGATTGGGGTTCATATTTTATCCCTTCGCCAAGATCAAGCGGTCTAGTACGCATATCTTCTAGATACTGTTTGAGTGTTCGCGTACCGGATACAATAGCATATACTCCAAGCGTAATATCACCAATAGCTAAATCATCAGGAAGATGAATAACTCGTTCTTGGCCAAGAACTCCTTCCCATTGATCCACAATTTTTCTTTCCGTCCATCCCTCGCTTCCGATACCAGCGTATCTACGATGAATGAGAAAAACATTTTCCTTGAATTTCTCCACAAGATCATCAAAAACTTTTTTAGCAGTAGTATCGCCATGTTCGCCACCAAAATGTTCACGCAAATCGTCAGCATAAAGATTCTCAACAAAAGCTTCGTCAGCCGTAATAAGATAGATAGGATTCTCTACCTTAGGCATGTCACAAATATAAGCATAGTAATATGCTGTCATAGCATAAGATTCGCTACCCTGACCTCCACCATTACCTTCGAAATGTATTTTCTTAAACCATTTATCCAAATTTCTCAGAGCAGAAAAATCCGCCATCTGTAAAGGCGAGCGATCTGAACGAATATCGCCAGTAGCAGCAATACTCATCTGCGGGTCAGGTAAATATTTACGAGCTACGATTTGACCGACAATTCCTGGCCACTTATCATAGATAATCTTCGGCAGATTACCAAGTGAACCAGTAACATCGGGATTATATACCAAGGGATTCTTAGCCATACAAATAACTCTACGATTTTTCGGTAACAATGCCGGATCCATACTGCTTTGCCTTAATTCTCTTTCAGTAGTAGTCGTATAACCCGCAGAAGTTCTGAATGATTTATCCGTTACATCGCGATCATAATAGCTTCCGCCGCCACCCATGGCTTGACCTCCTTCTCAAGGAACACGTTTGTAAAATAATACAATAAACTAATTTTGTCAAAGCAAATTAAAACCGGCACAGTGTGCCGGTTAATTCATGATTTTACGAACTTCAATCGGTAAATCAACTTCTAGATCTAGTTTGACAATGTTACGGGCTTCAATCTGGTCAATAAGCTCAAGACAGCCTGGAACTATATTTCTCTTCCTAATCTGCTGAATAATCTCTTTTGAATTAGGTGGCAGGAGCCGGCGTGAAGATGATTCGGAAATTGCCAACAAAGTCATCAGGTCAATTTCTGCCTGGCTGGCCGAAGGAATAAAGTCCGCAATCGCTTCTTGTAAAGAAGCATCGTCTACTTCTTTTTTACTGCTCAAAGCTGAAAACTTAAAGGCGTCTAGAACTATTTTGCGAATATCGGCGCCGGAAATTCCATCGGTCAATTTAGCATAAGGCCGGAAGTCCTTTATGGAAGTCTTGATCTTATATTTCTTAAACATAACGACAAAAATTGGATCACGCTCTTCAACCGAAGGCATCAAAAGAGCAATCCTGTCGTCAGATCGGCCCGATCGTTTCATAGCCGCATCCATTCTGTCGGGACGGTTTGTGCAGTTAATAACAATAACCTTGCCCTGAATTTTTGGATCGGATAAAAACTTCATCCAGGACTGCATGATTCTTTCGGAAACACCCGAGTCGCCTTTTGGAGCGTCCCGGTTTGCTTCACCAAGGTCAGCTTCATCGTTCATTACAACGACTGGAGCCAAGGCCCATAAGCCCTGAATCTGTCTTTCAGTTCTTTCTTCCGATTGTCCAACCCACATGGAACGGGCATTTTTCATTTTGACAAAGTTATAACCCGCTCCCTTGGCAAGAGCTTCAACAAGAGCCGTTTTTCCTGTTCCAGGCGGCCCCATAAGTGTTATCCCCTGGGGAACTGATCTGATTTCACCTTTCTTAATTGCACTCAACACTTCCCGAAAATACATTTTTGGTTTTTCCAAACCGCCAATGTCTTCAAGTCCCCAGTCTGGATCTATAATTTCCATAACATCACCATATTCGCTGTTAAGAATCTCTGCCTTTTTTGCTTTAACAAAAAATAGATCAACCATCTGTTCTTTTTGACGGCTAAGACGAAATATCTCCAAAATCTGCCTCAAGCTCATACCCTGGGTTGCGTTAACAAATACATCTATATCAAAATCATCTGGCACTGGAAAAATTGAAGGAAAGTCCTTTAATTGCTCGGTTAAGTTAGAGATTTCTTCTTCAATTTCTGCTTTTTCACGTTTAGTACGTTTGAGTTTTTTGACCAATATCTTTATCTGATTTTCAATTTCCTGAAATTGAGAACTTCCTTTAGTAAGTCTTTCAAGATATCTCTTACACTCTTCCGGAGTTGGTTTGGGAATAAAAACCGTAGAAATCCTGCTTGAAGATTGACGCAACTCTCCAGAAATCTTGGAAGCAAGGTCTGTAAAAAGCAGAACTATGTTTCGCCTTTTTTTCATTCCACTGTCTTGAGCCCAATTTCTAAATCTCTCTATGTGAGTCCGCTCATTTGGAGTAAGTGATGGCCCGTTTGATTCAGAGGCAACAAAGTGGGCTGATTCAACAATAACAGCAACGTTCTCCATTTTCTTTAAAACTTTCTCAATTAAGGGCAGGCACAATTCTGGTTCTCGTGGAGTCGGCCGCTTAGCGGCTAGACCGGCTTTAGCAGCTGCCACCGGATCGCTTCCATCAGCAGAACCATCTTCTTTTTCCAACTCTGCTATTTTTCTGAAAGTATTTTCCATTTCCGGCTTAAGAAATCTCGGACCGGAAGCAATGTTGTAGAATATAACCATCTCTCTTTCATCAAAAACTCGAGACAAGAATTCATTCAACGGCACGTAAGGCCATTGGATTTCTGAGTCGGCGTAGGGATTAGGAACAAGACAGGTTATATCACCATGCAAAATAAACACAGATGAAATCCCAGCCTTAAAACGGCTAGCTATGCCTTCTGTAAACCACTCCGGTATTACCGGTCCGACAACTGACTCTTTGGCTACCATCATTATCTCCTATCAGTGCTTGTGATTGTGGCTATGACCATGATGATGGTGATGATCGTGGGTATGGCGGTTTTCGCCAGGAAACGGATCGCCTTCAGATGTGGTTGATTCTCTGATAACAATTTTTACGCCCAGCTTTTGAGCAAGAGATAGAAACTTAGCTGTTTCTACTTCTAAAGCTTTGCGGGACTTAAAATGTTCAAAAACAACAGTCGCGTCCCCGTCTTTCTTTGTAATTTTTATATAATCGCAAGGATGAGACTTGCCTTCTTCTTCGGCTTCAAGAATAAACTCGTCACCGTTTTGAGTAATCTTGACTTCGTAATCAAGCAGTTCGGCCACAATACCAAGAATTTCAAACTGCCAGCGTTCAGAAACACGAGAAAAAGTTTCAGACAAATTTTTCTTTTCCTTGGCATCCACATAACTGCCTTTTGCTTCAAGCTCCCCTTTATCATTGACTGATAATTCAATTCCCTTAATTGACAACTTAGATAAAGCCCTCTTGAGAGCTTCTTTGAGAAGCGGCTCCGTGTTAAGTTCTGTTAACCACTCTGAAAATTCCTCATCTTCACTGCCAAGCTTAGCTAAAAGATCAGCATCAATCTTGGGAGCATCGGCTTTGGCTTTAAATGTTTGGGGCTGAGGCGCAGGAATTTGAACCCTGGCAATGCTTTTATACCCGATATTGCATGGCATGACTTCCCCCTTCTTTGGTTTGTTAAAAATACTGGCTATTTGATACCATAAATATAATATATTGTCTACTTGACACAATAATATATAATCTATACACTAATTGTAGCATTATTGTAAAAAAAGGGGGGGTGATGATACACACTGAATTGATTACTATTACCTTAACCGAAGGAAATACGAATGATGAAAACTTGACGCTAATCTTTAACGAAAAGATTGAAGAAGGAGTTCATAGATTTGGGGAATATAAAGGATCCCTGCTATTGTCTGATTACACTAACCTAGCTGGCAGCAGATTTGTTAAATTTTTTGCCACCTTTGCCATTAAAGACATGCCGGGATTTAGTCCCAGCAAGAAAGGATAGTCCATTGAGAAAAGCGTTGCTGATTGTTGATGTCCAGAATGACTTTTGTCCGGGCGGGGCATTAGCCGTTCCAAATGGTGATCAGGTTATTGAACCGTTAAATAAGATGATGGGACATGCGAATAATAAGAATGGGCGTATTCTTGCGTCAAGAGATTGGCATTCAAGAAACAATAAAAAACATTTTAGCAAGTGGCCTCCGCATTGTATCCAAAATACACCCGGTGCTGAATTCCATCCTCTCCTGCAATTGCCGACTAGAGCATTTACGATTTCAAAGGGGTACACGAATGAAGATGATGGATATTCATTGTTTGAAGGAGTATATATTAGAAAAGACGATTGGCCGTTATCCGCAGGATCATTACTCTATGGATTTAACGAAATCTGCGTTGGCGGGCTAGCAACTGATTATTGCGTAAAAGCTACCTGTTTAGACGCTGTAAAACTTGGTTATAAGGTTTATCTTCTAACTGATGCTTGCCGAGCGGTTAACCTTAAACCAACGGATGAAGCCGATGCTCTTGAAGAAATGCGTCAAGCCGGAATAATTTTCACTACTACCGACCAAGTCATTAGCGAGAGCCGATAGATATCGGCTCTTTTTTATTTGACATATTAAACTTTTATGATATCATATAGCAGGTTTTCCTTAACAATCGGGAGGTTAAATGAGACCAGTCCGAGTGGCAATCAACGGCTTCGGCCGGATTGGTAGAACATTATTAAGACAACTTTTGCATCCTGGTAACAACATATTTAAAGTTGTGGCTGTAAACGATCTTCAACCAGTTGAAACACTTTTGTATTTATTCCAATATGACTCCGTTCATGGTAGTTTACCCTCAACCATTGGCATAACTCAAGAAGCTGATTACTTTTTTGCGGGCAATCAAAAAATTAAAACTTTTTCTGAAAGATCACCGGAAAAATTGCCTTGGCGGAACCTTGATGTAGATATTGTAATAGATGGAATATTTCCCACCTATCCCCTATTGGCAAAACATCTTGAAGCTGGAGCAAAACGAGTTGTTCTGACAGCACCGGCAAAGGATAAGGAAGTTTTTACTTTTACTCCAGGAGTAAATGAGAAAAATTTAACCAAGAATCATCTAATCACATCCAACGCTTCATGCACAACCAATGCGGCAGTTCCTATTATTAAATCAGTTCTGTTGCCACTAGGAATCAGACGGCTTCAGATTGGGACAATCCATGCTTATACAGCCAGTCAAACTCTGGTGGATTCACCGGTTGGCAAAAAAGACCTGCGAGGCAGCCGAGCGGCAGCAGAAAATATAATTCCCTCAACTACTGGCGCCAGCCAGGCCATTCCCCTGCTCTTCCCAGAACTTAAAGGTAAGGTTGACGGTTACTCAATTAGAGTTCCTGTTCCAAACGGATCCCTTGTCGTTTTAACAACTGAAGTTGAACAAAATGTATCGTGTATAGCAGAGCTTAACTCGGCAATTATAAAAGCTGCCCGTCTGGATGATTGGCGATTCAGAAAAATCCTCGGAACAACAAATGAACCTGTCGTTTCAAGAGATATAATTGGCAATGATTACGGAAGTTTTGTTGACCTAGGCATGACTTCGGTAATTGATGGGTACATGCTAACTATTGGGGCCTGGTATGACAACGAGTGGGGTTATTGCTCCATGTTAAAGCATCATTTATTCAAAGTCGCCCGAACCGCCGGATTTATTTCGTAATTTCAAATCAAAAAGAGCCATAACGGCTCTTTGTTTTTTATTAAGCGCAACTCTCCGCCTCAATATCAAAGTGACCTGGACCCCAAATTTCAGACACTTGGTCGAAGTTGATATAATGTAAAAATGAATAAATTAAATAACCAAGTGCTTATGGGAAAAAG